>JAKAXU010000047.1:290-22781 GCA_021816455.1 Acidobacteriota bacterium | reverse complement strand
AAAGTTCATGTGGAAAATTCACTGTCAGCAATGACCCCGAGCGGCCGAGCATTTCTGAAAGAAAAGCTATTCTCGGATCATCGCCCCATTTTTTCGCTTTTGTCCAACGGAGTGGAGGGAGCGCATCCACTTTCTAACAATTTTGATTGACGCGAAGGAGGAAGACCCGTAGGGTTGTCACACTTTCTCAAACTCTGCAGGAGACGGGGATCCAGGCCCATGCAGTCATGCATGCTTATGCAAACGCTAACGGCGCAATCGACCCATTTGGAGTCGATGCGACCTGGCTGCGATGCGCCTGTATCCCGTCTCCGTGGGGGCGCGTCGGCCACGATGCGTCGATCGGGGCAGAGGGCGAGTTTCCAGTATCTGTGCGCCATGAGCATGACCTTTTTTGGCCGAAGGCGCCGTACCATCCCCCAGCAGGACAGAAGAGGCCTGCACGGTTTCGGCACTTTCCTTTTACCTGCGAGAGCGACGATTTTCGCGCGCTGCGAGCAGGTGTTTCTCGAAGTTTGGAGACCAAGTCATGGATTTGCGCGTGCAACTCAAAGTATGCGAAGGATGCGGTTGCCTGTGGTATAGAACACAAACTGAAAATTGCAGAGTCTATTGCGCAGGATGCACGGAACGCCTGCGTGATTTTCCACTTCCACAAACGCGAGTGCGACGAGGACGCCCGCGAAAACTGGCATTGCCCACGCTGCTTGCCGTGGCCGAGTCTGCGGGAGGTGCGCGATGAGTGCGGTTTCGCAGGTGCTGCTGCTGCCGCTGCTGGCAAGCGAAAGACCGTTGTCGCGCTATGCTGCGCCAACGCTGGTGAAACAACGCAAGCCCGTGGCGTCGGTGGGAAGGACGCGCGCGGCGGAAGAGTCGGCGAGAATTGCCGAAGAGACGATCGCGATGTGGGCTTTCTATCGGAAGCACACGGAGAGGATGCTGCGGCGATACCTGTATGCGTCGATGCAGGTGGGACGCTCGCCGGCCCTGCTAAAGGAGTCGGTGGGTCGGGGATGGGTGTCGAGCCGGCGAGTGAAGACGTTTGAAGACGCGGTGATTTTTGTGTTGGACATTGAACGATGTCTGGTGCGGATGAACCGGGTGGATCGCTTGCTGCTGGAGCGCGTCATACTGCAGGAGTACACGTATGCGGAGGCTGCCGAGCTGATGGGGCTGAGCGTGCGGGTGCTGGCCCGAAGGGTTCCCGAGGCGCTGGATCGGCTGACGGAACTGCTGGTGAAGGCGGAGCTGCTGCTGCTGACGGACTGAGGTATCTCTGCGAAGGTAACTGCGATGCTGCCGGACGGGGGAAATGCCGTCCGGCAGCATGGGAAGCGCGGAGAAAGCGCGGCGAAACCGCCGCGCTTCAGGCCATGGCCTCCGGACGCATCGGCTCAAAGGTCAGCTCGCTGGAGTTGCGGCTGACGTCGATGCGGACGTGCTGGCCGTGTTCGACTTCGCCGTTGAGTATCTTGATGGCGAGCGGATCCTGGATCATGCGCTGCAGCGCGCGTTTGAGCGGACGCGCGCCGTAGGCGGCATCGGAGCCGCTGATGAGAATGAGCTGTCGAGCCTGCTCGGTGAGTTCCAGCGAGATGGCGCGCGCAGCCAGCAGGTGGCGCAGCTCGTCAAGACGCAGTTCGAGGATGCGGCTCAACTGGGCAGCGCCGAGCGGGCGGTAGACGACGATGTCATCGATGCGGTTGAGGAACTCGGGCCGGAAGTGCTCGCGGACGAGGCGAAGTACCTGTTCGCGCGCCTGGTCGAAGTCGTGTTCGGCGACGAGCGCGTCGGCGTGCAGGAAAGCCGCGCCGAGGTTGGAGGTCATGATGAGCACGGTGTTGCGGAAATCGACGGTGCGACCTTTGGAGTCGGTAAGTCGTCCGTCGTCCATGACCTGAAGCAGGACGTTGAAGACGTCGGGATGAGCTTTTTCGATTTCGTCGAAGAGGACAACGGAGTAGGGACGTCGCCGCACGGCCTCAGTGAGCTGTCCGCCTTCGTCGTATCCGACGTAGCCGGGAGGCGCGCCGATGAGCCGAGCGACGGCGTGTTTTTCCATGTATTCGCTCATGTCGATGCGCACCATGGCCTGTTCGTCGTCGAAGAGGAACTCGGCCAGAGCGCGCGCGGTTTCGGTTTTGCCGACGCCGGTGGGACCGAGAAAGAGGAAGCTGCCGATGGGACGGCGCGGATCGCTCAGCCCGGCGCGGGAACGGCGAATGGCGTTGGCGACGATGGTGAGCGCTGCGTCCTGTCCGACGACGCGCTCGCGCAGGCGGTCTTCCATCTGCACGAGTTTTTTCACTTCGCCTTCGAGCATTTTGGAGACGGGGATGCCGGTCCATTTGCTGACAATCTTCGCGATGTCTTCTTCATCGACCTCCTCTTTGAGCAGGCGACGGGAGCCGTCGGCACCCTGCTGCGCGTCGTTGAGACGTTTGAGTTCGGCGTCGAGGCGGGGCAGGTCGCCGTACTGAATCTGAGCGGCGCGTTCGAGCTGGCCTTTGCGGGTCTGCTCCTCGGCCTCGAATCGCAGCGCCTCCATCTGCTTTTTGAGGTCGCTGATGCGGGTGATGGCTTCGCGCTCCTGGACCCAGCGGGCGCGGAGGCCGGAGACTTTTTCCTTCAGCTGGGCCAGCTCGTGCTCGACGACCTCCAGCCGCTGGCGGCTGTTGGGGTCGGTCTCGCGTTTGAGAGCGGCGCGCTCGATCTCCAGACCGGTGACCTCGCGCTCCAGCTCATCGACCTCGGTGGGCACCGAGCCAATCTGAATGGCCAGCGAGGCTGCGGCTTCATCGACGAGATCGATGGCTTTGTCGGGCAGGAAACGATCGGAGATGTAGCGATGCGAGAGGGTGGCGGCGGCTACGATGGCGGAGTCCTTGATGCGGACATTGTGATGAGCCTCGTAGCGCTCGCGCAGACCGCGCAGAATGGCGACGGTGTCCTCGACGTTCGGCTCGCCGACGAAGACGATCTGGAAGCGTCGTTCAAGCGCGGCGTCCTTCTCGATGTATTTGCGATATTCGTTGAGTGTGGTGGCACCGATGGCGCGCAGTTCGCCGCGTGCAAGGGCCGGTTTGAGCATGTTGCTGGCGTCGATGGCGCCTTCGGCGGCCCCGGCTCCGACCAGGGTGTGCAGCTCGTCGATGAAGAGGATGATCTGTCCGTTGGACTCCTCGATCTCGCGCAGGACGGCCTTGAGGCGGTCTTCGAATTCGCCGCGGAATTTGGCTCCGGCAAGCATGGAGCCGAGATCGAGCGAGATGACGCGCTTTTCGCGCAGCATCTCCGGCACGTCGCCGGAGATGACCCGGCGCGCCAGGCCCTCGACGATGGCGGTTTTGCCGACGCCCGGCTCGCCGATGAGCACTGGATTGTTTTTGGTGCGGCGGCTGAGGACCTGGATGACGCGGCGAATCTCCTCGTCGCGTCCGATGACGGGGTCGAGCTTGCCGCGGCGGGCGAGTTCGGTGAGGTCTTTGGCGTATTTTTCGAGAGCCTGGAACTTGCCTTCGGGGTTCTGGTCGGTGACGCGCTGGGCACCGCGCACCGCGGCCAGGGCGCGCAGAATGGCGTCGTGCGCAGCGCCCATGCCGGTGAGCAGATCGATGGCGGGATCGCCCTTTTGCTGGGCCAGGCCGAGGAGCAGATGCTCGGTGGAGATGTACTCGTCCTTGAAATTGGCGGCTTCGCGAAAGGCCTGCTCGACGGCTTTGTTCAGTGAACGGGCCAGGCCGGGCTGGTTGCCGTCGCCAGCCACGCGCGGCAGTCGGGACTCGATGGCGTGCAGCTCGCTCTCCAGGCGCTCGCGCGGAACCCCGATGCGGTCGAGGATGGGCGGAATGATGCCGTCGCGGTCGGCGATGAGCGAGAGCAGCAGATGTACGGGTTGCACCTCGGGGTTGCCAAGCTCGGCGGCCTGAGCGGCCGCCTGTTGCATGGCCTCCTGACTTTTTTGTGTGAGTTTGTCCCAGCGAATGGCCATAGTCGTCTTGCCTCATCTGCGGCGCGCGGGCCGCGCGAAAATTTCTGCTGTTGGGTTAGGATGCACCTCGGCATCGGGAAACGCAAAGGGCCAGCGCAGGCGGCTGGCCCAAAGGTTCGCAACGGTATCCGCGATCAGGCCGCTGTGCCGATTCGAATCTGCTTGGGCTGGGCGGAGGCTTTCTTTTTCAGCTCCAGGCGCAGGATGCCTGCGTTGTAGGTGGCTGCAACCGCGTCGGTATCGACGGTGTTGGGCAGACTGAAGGAGCGGAAGAAGCTGCCGTAGTGGCGCTCGATACGATGGAAGTTCTCCTGCTTTTCCTCTTCCTCGAACTTGCGCTCGCCGCGGACGGAAAGGGTCTGGTTTTCGACGCGAATGTCCACGTCTTCCTCGCGGATGCCAGGGATCTCCAGCTTGAGGACGACCTTTTCAGCGTCTTCATAGACATCGACGGCAGGCACGAAGCTGGCCGCGGTGACCGGCTCGCGGTCGTCTCCGGCGATCTCCTGGAGCAGGGAGTTGACGCGATTCTGCAGCGCGGCGACTTCACGAATGGGGTACCAACGAGTGATGGTCATGATGAAATCCTCCTGAAATTCTCTTGTATTGCGTGGATCTCCGGTGATCGGAGGAGCCGTACAAGCTATCTGAAGAAAATATACCATAAAAGATTCAGAAAATGTGCGCGTAAAACACTCATATTTTGAAATAAAAAATTCTGAGGGTGGCGAGTTTCTGCGTAAAGTAAATGTTTTGTGTGATTTATATGTTTTTCCGTGGGAGGCTGGAGATGGGGGAGTTGTGGTTTCCCACTCTTTGCGCCCAAGGTCGCGCAAAGGGTGGGGCCACTCCTGATCTGGCCGGTACCCCACCTGCACTCGCAGTCCTCATCTTGTGGTGGCTGCGACTTCGCCGGTGTGCATTCAGCTGAGTGCTTTTTTCACAAGTGCGACGATGGCTTTTTCTTCGGCGGGAGAGATTGCTTGCAACGCGAAGGCGGTCGGCCACATGGCACCATCGTCGAGGTTGGCCGCGTGCATGAATCCGAAGGTTGCGTATCGGGTTTTGAATTTCTGCGCACTCTGGAAGAAGCAGATGATTTTGTCGTCTTTGGCGTAGGCGGGCATTCCATACCATAGCCGCGGCGCAAGAAGGGGCGCGGCAACGGAGAGGATGGCGTGGAGTCGCTCGGCGAGTGCGCGATCTGTTTCCGGCATAGCTGCGATATTCGCGAGCACCGCGGCAGTGTCGTCGTCTTTTTTCGCAACGAGTCTGGCGGTCTTCGGGATTGTCTTCTTCTCAGGCATAGAGTCTCCTCATGGCTGGTGGATACGGTCTCATCTTACTTTTCGAAGAGCGATTCGGGTGTTCTCCCTTCTGGATTTTGATGGAATGGCCACTGACCATCCCACTGCTGTCGGCACTGCATGTATAGCCATCCGGCGCGAGCGATTCATCTCCGGGCAATCCGCGATCTACGCGGGTTGCCTGGGAGATGTTTCAAAGAAAAGCGATTTTCTCTTGCCTTTTTCTGTTACCGGAGTAGTATGATTCAGGCTCGGAAACGGCGCTGCGGCACGATTCGAACGCAAGGCTGTGGGTTGGTTCGAAGGCGGGGATGTTGCGAGCGAGATTCATAGACAAGGTTGTAACGATGACAGCGATGGACTTTTGCGCACGATTTTTCCGTTGGCGGGCGATTTTGCCGCAGTTCCTGGTTTGCGTGCTGGTGGCGTTTGCGATGGAGGCTTTGCCTGTGCGTGCATTTGCGGCGCAGACAGCCGGGGTGGAGATGCAGATGACGGTGACCAACACCGGGTATCTGAATGCGCGCGGATTCAGCGTGTTTCTCTACAAGAGCACGTATCATCCGGTGTTTGTGGACCAGAAGAATACGGCGATGGAGCTGATTCTGCATGGGCGTCGCGTGGCTACGAACGGAGATGTGCGGCTGATGCCGACGCCGGAGCAGTGGGATCTGGTGGCGAAGCTGAAGGGAGTGCATGCGGACGCGGCGGCGAATCGGCTGACGGCGGAGCTGGGCTTCCCGAGCTATGGAGTGGATTACACGCTGGAGGTGACGGCTGAGCCGGGCGGAGTGCGGGTGAGCGTGAATCTGGCCAAGCCGCTGCCGCAGACGCTGGTGGGTCGCGCGGGGTTCAATCTGGAGTTTCTGCCGTCGGTGTATATGGACAAGAGTTACGCGGTGGACGATACGCATTTTGGGGTGATTCCGCGCAGTCCGGAGGATCGGATGCATGTGGTTCCGCGCGCGGCGGGCGATCCGCTAAAGCTGCCGTATCAGGAAGAATGGGATCGCGCGAAGGGATATACGGAGCCGTACTCGATTGTGAGTGGGAAGAGCATTACGCTGGCGCCGGAGGATCCGCTGTATCGGGTGAGTGTGCGGTCGGAGACGGCTCCGGTGGCGCTCTATGACGGGCGGGATCGCGCACAGAACGGGTGGTTTGTCTTGCGCAGCCTGATTCCTGCAGGGAAGACGGAAGGGGCGATTGTCTGGCACATCCGGCCGAATTACATGGCGGAGTGGACGCGTCTGCCGATGGTGGCGCACAGCCAGGCGGGGTATCTGCCGGAGCAGTCGAAGGTGGCCGTGATCGAGCTGGATCCGAACTTTGACGCTCCGAAGACGGCGAAGGTGCTCCGGCAGGAGGCGGATGGGAGCTATCGTCAGGTGTTTGAAGGCCCTATCACGTTGCCCACGCCTTGGCTGCGCTATCAGTATGCGAAGTTTGATTTTTCCGCGGTGAAGCAGCCGGGGTTATATGTGATCGAGTATGCGGGGGCGCGGACAGCGATGTTCCCGATCGCGCAGGATGTCTATGACCGGTCGTGGCAGACGACGCTGGATGGATTTCTGGCGGTGGAGATGGATCACGTCTCGGTGCGGGATGCGTATCGGCTGTGGCATGGCGTATCGGATATGGACGACGCGCGCCAGGCTCCGCCAAATGAGCAGCACTTCGACGGATACCGCATGGGTCCGACGACGGATTCGCCGTACAAGGCGGGCGAGCACATTCCGGGGCTGAATGTGGGGGGATGGTTCGACGCGGGCGACTATGACAACATTGCGCCGAGCCAGTACTCGGTGATCGAGAACCTGTCGCTGGCGTATCGGAGCTTTGGGCTGAAGTGGGACGAACTGGCGGTGGATGAGACGGCGCGGACGGTGGAGATGCACCGGCCGGATGGAGTGCCGGATGCGGTCGAGCAGGTGCGGCACGGGGTATTGCAGATACTGGCGCAGATTCATGCGGTGGGACACCCGTTTATGGGAATCATCGAGCCGAATCTGCGGGAGTATACGCACCTGGGCGATGCGGCGTCGAAGACGGATGGCCGGATATATTCGGACAAGCTGGGACCGAATGAGGTGAAGGGCGATTACTCGGGGAAGCCGGATGACCGTTGGGCTTATACGACGAAACTGCCGTTTTTGCAGTATGGCGCGGCGTCGGCGCTGGCCGAGGCGTCGATGACGCTGAAGGGTTGGGACGACCCGCTGGCGAAGCAGTGTCTGGATGCGGCAGAAGAGCTATGGCAGCAGGAGCAGGCGCATCCAACGGCGAACACGTCGCGTCCGTTTGGGCCGCCGGGGATGGCGGCGATGGGCGAGTGGCGGGCATCGCTGGAGCTGATGCAGGCGACCGATGGCGGCGCAGAGTACAAGAAGCGTTTTCTGGAGCTGTATCCGAGCGTGGAGAAGAACTTCGGCTTTGGCGGGTGGATGGCGGTCTTCGCGCTGCCCTATATGGACGCCGATTTCAGGCAGGAGTTTGAAGCACAGGTGAAGGCGTACAAGACGGAGTTCGACGCGCGGATGGCCGAGACGCCGTTTGGAGTGCCGCCAAGCCTGGGAACGTGGGGAGGGTCGCAGCAGGTGGCGGCGATGGGCGCCCAGATGTACTTCCTGCACAAGGCATTTCCACAGATCGTGGGGCCGGAGTATACGCTGCGCGCGGCCAACTATCTGCTGGGGACGCATCCGGATTCGAGCACGTCGTATATTTCGGCGATCGGGACGGTCTCAAAGCTGAAAGCATACGGGAACAATCGCGCGGACAACACGTTTATTCCGGGCGGAATGATTCCTGGATATATCGTGATCAAGCCGGATTTTCCGGAGTGCATCGACGACTTCGGGATGCTGTGGTTTGAGGACGAGTATACGATCAGCGCGGCGAGCGCGTGGATTCTGGAGGCGACGGCAGCCGAGCAGGTGGGGAAGGAGATGGCGCACTGAGCAACGAGCAGTGGTGCCGAATGAAGTTGTCTGGTAGACTGAAGGTTCTGAGCGTTTGAGGCAAGAGGAACGCAGATTCCGCCTGAGAGCCGAGGGAATGCGGGCAAAGACTGAGGTCTTTGCGGAGCAGAGTGCGCGGACAGGCGATAAAGGGAACGAACGATGTCGATTCATCCAGTAATGCAGCGCTTGGCGGACAAGCTGAAGCGTACCGATTTGCCGGAATTCAAGGCCGGTGACCAGATTCGCGTGCAGGTGAAGATCAAGGAAGGCGACAAAGAGCGTTTGCAGGCCTTCGAGGGACTGGTGATTGCGGTGAACCATGGCCCACAGGGCAGCTTCACGGTGCGCAAGATCAGCTTTGGGCAGGGCGTGGAGCGAATCTTCCCGTTCAACTCGAAGGTGGTGGACAAGGTGGAGAAGGTGCGCAGCTACCGTGTGCGCCGCGCGAAGCTTTTCTATATGCGCGGACTGCGGGGCAAGGCGGCACGTATGCGCGAAGTGGCCCGCGAGCAGGCGTAACTTCGGCTTGAAAGTGAAGCCTCGGTCGTGCGCAACAGGCGCGGCCGGGGCTTTTTCGCGTCTGAGGAAGAATTTGTATACTGCCGTGAGATGAAGATGCGGGGGATGTGCGGGTGGGAGCTGGAGCGCGCTGCCTGGGCCGAGGGAGCGCGAAGCGTGGCCGGCGTGGATGAGGTGGGCCGCGGACCGCTTTTCGGACCGGTGGTGGCTGCGGCGGTGATCCTGCCGGTGGAGTGCGCAGAAGAGACGAAGCGTCTGCGCGGACTGAACGATTCCAAACAACTGAAGGAAGCGACACGCGAGCGTCTGGCTGCGGAAATTTGCGCGGTGGCGTTGGCCTGGGCTGTGGCCGAGGTGGACGCAGCGACGATTGATCGGGTGAACATCCGCGAGGCGACGCGGCTTGCAATGCGGCAGGCGGTGGAAGCGCTGCGTCCGGCAGCAGATTTTGCGCTGCTGGATGGGAACTGCCCGATGGTCGCCGACGGGCTGCGATGCGAACAGCGGACGGTGGTCGGTGGCGATGCGCGCAGCGTGTCGATTGCCGCGGCCAGCGTGGTGGCGAAGGTGCACCGGGATGCGCTGTTGCGGCGCATGGAAGCGGAGTTTCCCGGCTACGGACTGGCGCGACACAAGGGATATGGAACAGCAGAACATCTGGCCGCATTGAAGCGGCTGGGGGCGACGCGCGAGCATCGACGGACGTTTGCCCCGGTGCGGGCAGTGCTGGCGGTCGAGTGAGGTTCGTCAGACGGTGCTGGCAGCGAGTTTGTTGCGTTTGCGCCAATTCAGCAGCGGGCGGGCGATGAACAGGGCAGCCATGATGATTGTGATGCCGAGCGGAGTGAGCACGCCGGTCTTGACCTGCCACCAGTAATGCAGGATGCCGAGGCAGACGCTGAGATAGACCAGCTTGTGAAGCTGGTTCCAGCGCCTGCCGCTGAGGCGGCGAATCCAGCCGGTGGTGGAGGTGACGGCGAGCGGGACGAGCAGCAGCCAGGCGGCAATGCCGACGGTAATGAAGCGTCGCTTGAGGATGTCAGCGATCATGGTGTGTGGATCGAAGTAAGAGTAAAGCCCGACGTAGGCGAAGAGGTGCAGCGAGGCGTAGAAGAACGCGAACAAGCCAAGCAGGCGTCGGAAACGGATGAGCCAGCTGAGGCGCGGGAAAAGCTGGCGGACGGGCGTGATGGCGAGCGAGATCACCAGCAGGCGCAGCGCGGCGAGGCCGGCCATGAAGGTGATGGTGCGTGTCGGATCGGCACCGAGATGGTTGGTGATCGCGCCATAAGCAAGCCGGGCCGCAGGGATGAGGCAGGCTGCCCAGACGAGAGTTTTGAGCAGAACCAGAGTGGATCTCTTCATAAGGGTGAGTGCTTGAGGAATCAGAAGTATTTGCGAAGGTCCATGCCCTGATACATGGAGGCGACGAAATCTCCGTAGCCGTTGTACATGAGGGTATCGCGACGCTGGGCGTAAAAGGGAAGTCCGATGCGGCGTTCGGTTTTCTGGCTCCAGCGCGGGTGATCGACATTCGGATTGACGTTGGAGTAAAAGCCGTATTCGTTGGGAGCCATGTCGTTCCAGGTAGTGGGCGGCTGCTTGGAGACAAAGCGCACGGCGACGATGGATTTGGCGGATTTGAAGCCGTATTTCCAGGGGAGAACGATGCGCACGGGAGCGCCGTTCTGGTTGGGCAGGACGTCGCCGTAGAGACCGACAGTGAGCAGTGTGAGCGGGTTCATGGCCTCGTCCATGCGCAGCCCTTCGGAGTAAGGCCAGTCGATGGAGCTTTCTGCCCACCATTTATCGACCTTCTTGTCAAAATAGCTGTAGAACTGGACGTATTTCGCGGTGCTGAGAGGCTGGCACTGCTGGATGAATTCAGAGAACGAGTAGCCGACCCAGGGAATGACCATGCTCCAGCCCTCGACGCAGCGATGACGGTAGGTACGGTCCTCAAGCGCGTGCAGCTTGAGGATGGAGTCGATGTCGATGGTCTTTTCCTTCTGGACGAGGCCAGAGACGTGGATGGACCAGGGACGAGTGGGCAGTCCACCGGCGTTGCGGGCGGGAGCACTTTTGTCGACGCCGAACTCGTAGAAATTGTTGAAGGTGGTGAGGTCGTGGTAGCTGGTGAGTTGCTCGCCGTGGGTGGAAAGCGGACTGGGGACGGTTTGCAGCTTGCCGGCGGCGAAGACGCTTTGTCCGGGGTTGACGAGCGAAGCCAGGCGGCCAGCGCCCAGGACCGCCGCACCTGTGGCTGCTGCTGCGCCGAGAAAGCTGCGGCGGTCCTGAGTCTTTCGTTCCTGCAGGAAGCGCTGGTAGTCGGCACGCGGGGTGATTTCGCTGGAGGGAATGTCCGATCCGTCGAGCGGAGAGGGTTTGCGCAGCAGCATGGAGAACCTCAGAGTGTAAAGATTGCGGCGCGGCGATGGGGAAGCCAGTGCGCCTGCTGTTAAGAGTACGTCTGGGCGGGGAAGGTAACAAGGCGAAGTCAAAGAATTTTGCAGGATGGCTTGAGCGGATGAAAACCGGTTCTGAGAATGGGCGATCGATCCGAGAGGAACTCCGGAGAGCTGTGCCGCAGAGATCGCATCTCTTTTCAGTTGCCGAGAGCGGATTTGCCGGCCAGCAGGCGATAGAGCGTTGACCGGCTGATGCCAAGCTGTCGTGCGGCGCGGAGCTTGTTGCCGCGATGGAGGTCCAGAGTGCGCTGGATGTGACGAAGGATGACGGCGTCGAGCGAGAGGTCCGCGGAGTAGTCGTCCATGAGCGGTGCGGCGTGACTGAAGGCTGGCGTAGCCGGTGCGCGCGATGGCAGATCGAAGCGGTCAGGGGTGAGGACGCCGTCGCTGGAGGCCAGGATGGCGGACTCAAGCTGGCTGGCGAGTTCGCGGACGTTGCCTGGCCAGGAGTGCTGGAGCAGACGCGGCAAGGCTCCCGGAGCAAGCGTGGCAGGAGCGCGGTGGTAACGCTGGCAGATGCGCGCGATCAGGGACTGGGCGATGGCGGAGATATCTTCGCGATGGTCGCGCAGCGGTGGAAGCTGAAAGCGGACGGCGCTGAGGCGAAAGGCGAGATCGGCGAGATAGATGCTTTGGCCGGCAAGCTGGCGGAGCGATGCATGCGAGGCGATGAGAAGCTGGAAGTCGGCAACAGGCGCGTCTTCAAGGGACTTGAGGAGCTGGAGCAGCAGAGACTGGCCGGAGGGTGAGAGCTGATCTGCGCGTTCCAGATAGAGCGTGCCGCGCAGGCTGGTCGGCTCAGGGTCGGAGGCCAGCCATTGAGCGGCGTCGGCGCGGCGAAACGGAAGCGCGGAGGCGGAAGATCGATGGTGGAGGGTGAGAGCGAGCAGATGCTTTCCGGAGCCGGGTTCCCCTTCAAAGCCAGCCAGGGGAATGATGGGACCGGCGGCCTGGAGCTGAAGCAGAAGGCGTCGGAGAGTGGATCCGATAGCGATGAACTCCGGTACGGACGCGGCGGCGATGGTCATGCGCGACGGCTGCTGCGCTGTCTCCATGCGATAACCGACGGCGAACGAATGCGAGGAGGAAGACGGAATGGAAGCGACGGGTTTGAGCATGGTTTACGTCCGGTTGCCGCAGAGCACAATCCGGTTCGGTGACCGCGAGCAGCGGAGCCGAAACCAGAAGGTGCCTGCAAGGTGTATCGGCAGAGAAGAACGGAAGTTGAGCGCGAGGAGAACGCTGCGGTAAAAAATCTCTCCCGTGAAAGGCGAAGAGCCGCCGGAGTGGCGGCTCTTGATGGACCGGATGTGGAGCGGAGAATTCGCTGCGGGTTAAACGTGGAAGCGTTTGGAGCGTTCGTCGGAGGCGATTTCGCCGTCGCGGATGTGGACGACGCGATGGGCGTAACCGGCGATATCCGGCTCATGGGTTACGAGGACGATGGTATTTCCGCGTGCCTGCAACTCGTCGAAGAGAGCCATGATCTCAATGCCGGTTTTGGAGTCGAGGTTGCCGGTCGGCTCGTCGGCGAGGATGATGGATGGGCGGTTGACGAGCGCGCGCGCGATGGCCACGCGCTGACGCTGTCCGCCGGAAAGCTCGTTGGGCTTGTGGTGCATGCGGGAATCGAGATTGACGGAGCGCAGAGCTTCCTTGGCGCGTTCGATGCGTTCGGCAGCGGGTGTGCCGTTGTAGATGAGCGGCAGCTCGACATTGTGCAGCGCCGAGGCGCGTGCCAGCAGATTGAAGGTCTGGAAGACGAAGCCGATCTCCTTGTTGCGGATGCGAGCCAGCTGATCGTCGTCCAGTTCGCTGACGAGTTGATCGTTGAGCCAGTATTCGCCCTTGGAGGGAGTGTCGAGGCAGCCGATCAGGTTCATGAACGTGGATTTGCCGGAGCCGGATGGACCCATGATGGCGACATATTCATTGACGCGGATGCGCAGAGAGATGCCGCGCAGAGCACTGACCTGCTGCTCGGATCCCATGTCATAGGTCTTCCAGAGGTCCTTGACGACGATGATGTCGCGTGCGGACTCGGCGGGAGCGGCGGGTGCGAAGGTCGCGGTGGTTGTGCGGTCGTCCATGCAGTGAAGAATCCTTAGTAACAAAAGGTGTGATGCAGTTCGGTACGCAGCCGACTCCGGGATTGTTCCGCCGAAAGCGGGATCAGGAGCCTGGCGTGAGTTTGGCGTTGTCGCGTTTGAGCAAGGCTCCGTTCTTGAGGGTGCGCAGTGTGGTGAACGGCCCGGTGACGATCTCTTCTCCTTCGCCGAGGCCGCTGACGACCTCCATGTCTGTGGCTCCGGTGATGCCGGTGGTGACCGGGGTAAAGACGGCGCGCGGTTTGCCGTTGAAGTTTTTGACGACGAAGACGCCCTGAATGGGAGCGGGAGCTTTTGCTCCGGGTGCGTCAGGGATGGGCTTGCCGCTGGCATCGAGTTTGCCGGGGGCACGGTTGACCAGAGCCTGAATGGGAAGGGTGAGGATATTGGTCTTGTGCGCGGTGGTGATCTTGGCAGTGGTGGAGAAGCCGGGACGCAGTTCGTTGAGGTTGGGCTGGCCGGGATCGAGGGTGACGATGACTTTGAAGTCCTTGGCCTCCTCGGTGCCGGTGGTGCTCTGCGAGGTGGCTACGCCGGTGGAGCGAAGCAGAGCCTGGTCGCCGACGAGTGTGACCTCGCCGGTGAAGGTGCGGTTGGGCAGGGCGTCTACGGTGACCTGAACGGGCTGGCCCAGCGCGACGTTGACGATATCGGTCTCATCCACCTTGACCTCGGCGGTGATGACGCTCATGTCGGCCAGGGTCATCAATGTGGAGCCTTCTGCATTCTGGATGCCGACGACGACGGTTTCGCCCATGCGGACGGGAAGGTTGGTGACAATGCCGTCGAAGGGAGCGATGGAGACGGTCTTGTTCAGAGCGTCCTGGTTGAAGCGCAGAGTGGCGATGTTATTGGTGACCTTGGCGCGCGCGGAATCCGTTTGCGCTTTCGATTGCGCGAGGGCGGCTTTGGACTGGTCGAGTGTGGCCACGGCCAGGTCATAGGCAGCTTGTTTGGCATCGAAATCCTGTTTGGCGATCAACTGCTGCTGAAAGAGACTTTGGGCGCGCTTCCAGTCGAGCGTCTTCTGTTCGAGGTCGGCTTGAGCGTGCTCGACGTTGGCCTGAGCGGTCTTCTCTGCGGCGATGAAGGACGCGACATCGGTCCGGGCGGAAGCGATGGCGGCCTTCTGGGCATCCACGTTGGCCTCGGGCTGTATGTTTTCCACGCGGGCAAGTACCTGGCCCTTTTTGACGTGATCGCCTTCCTTCACATTCAACTCGACGATGCGGCCAAAGGCGGTGGCACCGACGTTGACGTAAGTCTTGGGCTTGATCTGGCCGGTTCCGCTGATGATAGTGGAGAGATCCTGGCGAACGACTTTGGCCGTCATCACTTTGGTGTAGCCGGATTCGGCTTTGATGACCATGAAAGTGACAACCCCGGCAATCGCAAGAACTGCGAGCACAATTCCGATAATTTTCTTCATAAGCGCTGGGAACTGCTCTGGAATCTCCTGCTCCAGTGTACGCAATACCGGATTGGAGGGTTCCCATAGGCAGGGAGAAGCGGGATGACATTTTTGTTTGGGCAGGGTCTAACCGCGCAGAACGTCCTTGTCCCGCAAGGCTCTCGGCCCTACAATGAGAGATTGCAGGAGATGCAGGCGACATGGGCATGAATTACAGCAGTATCGTTCGGAAGTCGGGTTTCAATATGCGTACACAGAAGGCGCTGGCGCTGCGATTGGGCCTTGTTGGACTGGCGCTGACGACCGGGCTTGCGGCACAGGGGCAGATGCTGCGCGTTCATGGCCTGGAAGCGCTGCTGCAGAGCGGCGCCACGCAGCAGGCGGCGGAGAACACTCCGCCCGACGCGGCAGCCAGCGATTCAAAGGCGAATCCAATCGACCGCCCACTCTCCGACAAAGAAAAGTTTCGCAAGCTGAAGCAGGAACGAAACGAGCTCAGCGGCGCTTACAAGACATGGCTGACGCAGGACGTGGCCTACATCATTACGGATGAAGAAGCCAAAGCCTTCAAGAGCCTGGGCAACGACGAAGAGCGCGACGCCTTCATCGAACAGTTCTGGCAACGGCGCAATCCGAATCCGGATTCGCAGGACAATGAGTTTCGCGAAGAGCATTACCGGCGTATCGCCTATGCCAATGAGCATTTTGCCGCAGGCAAGCCGGGCTGGAAGACGGACCGCGGGCGCATCTATATCACCTGGGGCAAGCCGGACTCGATTGACTCTCATCCCTCCGGCGGCAGCTATCAGCGGCCGATGTCGGAAGGCGGCGGCGAGACGGAGACCTACCCCTTCGAGGTCTGGCATTATCGCTACCTGCAAGGCGTGGGCGACAACATCGATATCGAATTTGTCGATACCTGCCAGTGCGGCGACTTTCACTTTACTCTGGACCGATCCGAGAAAGACGCGCTGCTGCATGTACCCGGTGCGGGTCTGACGCTTTACGAAGAGATGGGTCAGGCCAAGAAGGCGGATCGATTCAAGGGAGGACTGGAGAATCTGGGCAACGGTCCGATGGGACAGGGCAACCAGTCGAAGGAGTTTGATCGCATCGAGATGGCGGCCAAGCTGTTTGCTCCGCCGCCGATCAAGTTCAAAGATCTGGATGCGTTCATCTCCGAGCACAAGGTGCTGACCGGGCCAATTTTTCCGTTCGATGTCCGTACCGACTATGTGCGCGTGACGGCAGATACGATGCTGGTGCCTATCACGGTCCAGATCAAGAACAAGGATGTGACCTTCACGACCAAGGATGGAGTGTCGCACGGCGTGGTTGAAATTGAAGGGCGCGTTTCGACGATCACGGATCGAGCGGTGCAGACCTTTGAGGATACGGTTGAAATTACACAGCCGCAGGAGTTGCTGGGCACTACGATGCAGCGCAGCTCGGTTTACTGGAAGGCTCTGCCGCTGCGGCCGGGCGCGTATCGCCTGGATATCGCGATCAAGGACGTGAACAACAAGGATCATATCGGCATCTACGCGCGCAGCCTGGTGGTGCCGAAGTTCGACGACGAGAAACTGGCGACTTCGTCGATGATTCTGGCCGACAAGATGGAGCAGGTGCCGACACAGACGATCGGAACGGGGAACTTCATCATTGGCAACACGTTTATTCGCCCGCGGGTGAGTCAGAATCCGGTGGATCCGGTGACCTTCACGCGGGATCAGCGGCTGAACTGCTGGATGCAGGTGTACAACCTGGGGATCAACGACAAGACAAAGAGCAATGAAGCGACCGTGACCTACGAGATTCAGGATGGCGCCACGGACAAGGTTCTGTTGGCCACCAGTGAGCAGTCCAAGGACATGAGCGCGCACAGCGATCAACTCACGATGGAACGGACAGTTCCGCTTGCCGGGTTGCAGCCTGGCAAGTATAAGATGACGATACTGGTGAATGACGCGATCTCGAAGCAGCAGATCACGAGAAGCGTTCCCTTTATCGTCCAGTAACAGTCTCCCCCGGCGGAACGATCGGGCGAAGTACCCTTTCGGCCGCATGCAGTTGCATGACCCATTTGGAGCATCAGGACGCGTTCGTCGAAACCGAAGAAGTGAAGCGTACTGTTCCCCAATTCGTAGTTTGCTCTGCCGTTGCCGCGGCTCTCGCGTGTGCTCCTTTGCAGGCGCGGGCCATGCGCCACGCGCCTGCATCGGTTGCCGGAGAGGTGTTGAATGTCGATGGTCAGCCGCAGATGGGTGCGCGGGTGGAACTGTTGGGGCCGGATGCGACGCTGGTGGCGCGGGCATTCACCAACAGCCGCGGATACTACAGCTTCCAGAGGCTGATACCTGGGCGCTATGCGGTGCGCACGGTGGCGGCCAGCTATCTGCCCACACTGAAGGAAAATCTTCGTATTCGCTCGGCGACGATCGTGAATGTGACGGTGCGCACGATCTATGACCTGATGCAGTGGACGCCGGCACCGAAGAGGGTGCGGCCAACCAGCGACGATGACTGGGCGTGGACTCTGCGCTCGGCCGAAAGTCGTCCTCTGCTGCGATGGCAGGAGGATGGCACGCCGGAACTGGTGACGAACGGATCGTCGGAGACAACTGCGGCGGCTCAGCATCGGCTGCGCATGCGAATGGCTGCGGGGGCGGCTCGCGGGCGTTTTGCGCAGAGCGGTGGAGAGTTGAGCATGGCCGCGGAAGACCAACTGCGCGCCAACCGGACGGCGGTGATGAGCGCGCGGGCAGGAGCGCCGGATGGTGCCTCCGATGCGGGCTGGGTGGAGACGATGCTCGGCTTTCGGCAGGAACTGGGCGTGGCGCAGCTCGGCTCGCGTTCGATAAATACTGTGGCGGCGATGCGAAGCGACCCGATGGTGGGGATGGCGGGTGAGTCCGGGTTACAGCAGATTACCGTCCGCGGCTGGGAGACGATGCAACTGTTGCAGAGTCTGGATGCGGAGGCTGGGTCGGATCAGATTTTTCTGCGGCTGGGCAACGGCAGTTCGGTCGTGGCGGCGATGCCGTTTGCCGCAGTGCAACTGCATCGCGGCGCCGGGGAACTGGAGTACAGGCTGGCGACGGCCCGGCCAGAAGATCCGGATGTAAGCGCAATCGAGCCGGAAGCGTGGCTGCCCGCCGTGAACGACACGAATGGACAGGCTGCCATCGAGCGGGGATTACACCAGGAATTGGGCTGGCAGACGACGGCAGGGCCGGCGCGGATGATGGTGGTTGTCTATGGCGACAGCATCGCGAACCCGACGCTGGAGGCTGGCGGACGGCTGACCGGCGCAGGCGGTATGGGCCAGTGGATGATGGTGGATGCAGGCAGCGCGATTTTGCGCGGCGCGGGCCAGGGTTACTCGACCACCGGTGTGGTGGCGCAGGTGGAGAGCAACCTGCCGGCCGGCAACCATGTGCGGCTGAGTTATGCCAGCGGCGATGCGATGGTGATGCCCGCTGTCACGGTACCCATGGACATCGTGACAATCCTGCACGGGGCGCATGCGCGGCACGCCCAGATGTACTCTCTGGCGCTCTCCGGCGAGATGGACCGGACCGGGACGCACTGGAGGGCCAGCTATCGGTGGCAGCCTGAAGAGACGGTGACCGAGGTTGCGCCGTACGCGGTCGGTGCAAGTGAGCCGTATCTGAATTTGTATCTGCGGCAGCCGATCGAGGGCCAGCACGATGGAGTGGACGGTCGCGTGGCGGTGCTGGTCGATGTGCAGAATCTGCTGGCGCAGGGCTATCAGCCGTTTGTGACGACGGATGGCTCGCGGCTCTATTTTGCGCAGGCGCAGCGTGCGTTCTTCGGGGGTCTGCAGTTTAGCTTCTGAAGTGGCTTTGTGGTATTCTGATGCGGGTGAAAGGCACGATTCGCAGGAATCCGAGCCGCCGATTTTCTTCTGTGGACCTGTAGCTCAACTGGCAGAGCATTCGACTCTTAATCGACAGGTTGTGGGTTCGATTCCCACCGGGTCCACCATTCTGAATGTTTCCTGGGTGCTTCACCAAACTGCTGAGGCGCTTTCTACCCTCCATACGTTAAGTACATGACTGGACCGCCGTACTGCACGGCTGGAGTGCGTGCCTGCGAGAGGGATTTCAAGAGACGGGAAGCAGAAATTTTCTCCTGCGGTTGAGTAAACATTTACAAGACGCAACCGATTTTCGATTTCGGTGTCTGACTGAATACTGAGAGATGTATCGCGACAGGTGAGTCGGCAGTATACGCTCTTTCATTCAGTGTTTTTTTTGTTGCAGCAGCACAGAAATCGTGTCAAAGTTCACTCAAGGATGCGAAAATCAATAGAGAACTACTCCTTCAGGATCATCGTATACTGGATCGTTTTTTGTGCCGTTTATTCGGTATCTTGAGTGCTAAGGAAGTTGCTTGCGATCAGACCCGAATCGAACCATTGTGATCGACGCATTCGGATAGTTCTGATCGGAAGAGACCAGTGGTTTGCTCATTGAGCGGAAAAGCTCGATGATGCGATTGAAATCAGGAGAACAGTGTGAATTCCCCCATGGCTTCGCTTACTCCGATCGATACTCATTTTGCATATCCAGTCTCCGTCGAGTTGACACCCCGGCCGAAGAATTGGCTTTTTACATCCGCACAGTCGAGACGGGCAGCGCGCAACTCGATGTCGGTCCACTACAGATTCAGCAAGCGCGCCTTCGATCTGTTTTTTTCCAGCCTGCTACTTCTTCTGCTCGCGCCGTTTGGACTGGTGCTTGCGCTGCTGGTCCGACTGACTTCTCCGGGATCGGTCTTTTACAGGGAAGAACGTATCGGACGATTTGGCACACCATTCCGGATTTTCAAGTTCCGATCCATGTATGTTCACGAGGCCGACTCGATCTGTAACATTCAGACCGGAAGCCACGAACATATGTTGCAGATGCGAACGTTTCTGAAACATATCGGCAATCCCCGCGTCACGCCGGTGGGGCGTTTTCTGCGCAAATGGAGTCTTGACGAACTGCCGCAGTTAATCAATGTTTTCCGCGGAGAGATGTCGCTGGTGGGTCCGCGGCCGATCGTGGAGGCGGAGAGTGCAATTTACGGCGCGCACATGCAGTACTACACGCTGATGCTGCCGGGGATGACAGGACTGTGGCAGGTCTCCGGTCGCAGCGATGTGAATTTTGCGCGACGGGTGCATCTGGACAGCTTGTACTGCATTCACTGGAGCCTGCGCAAGGACTTTGAACTGCTGTGGAAGACGATTCCCGCCGTCACAAGAAAAACAGGCGCGTACTAGGTGTAGTCCCAGGTTGTGATGCAAGTTCAGGCTCAGCGCAGAGCTGCCAGAGCCGGATAAAGCTTTTGCCATCTTTGATATCCGGCCTTGTAGACTTTGATCCATGCAGGGTCGGGCGCGATGCGTTCGGCGACAGTGATGGACGCGCGGCAGGCGTCGTCCAGCGTGGCCCAGTGCCCGACTCCGACGCCGGCCATCAGAGCAGAGCCGAAGGCTCCGCCCTCTTCGGCAGTCAGAATCTCGATCGGTTGGCCATAAACAGCGGCCTGAATTCTGCGCCAAAGAGGGCCGCGTGCGCCGCCGCCGCCCAGCCGGATCGCCGAAACCGGAATGCTCAGTTCGGCGAAGAGCGTGAATGTGTCCTGAAGCGAGTAAGCGACGCCCTCGAGGACGGCGCGCGTAAAGTGCGCGGCGCCATGGCCGGAGTGAATCCCGGCGAAGGATGCGCGGACCTCCGGATCAAGGTGCGGAGTGCGCTCACCCAGCAGATAAGGCGCCCAGAGCAGGCCGTCGCTGCCGGGCGCGATGGCGCTGGCCGCTGCGGTAAGCGCGTCATACTCTTGCCCGGCAAAGAAGGTTTCACGCAGCCAGCGGAAGCTGAGTCCGGCAGACTGGGTGACGCCCATGACGTGCCAGCGACCGGGAACGGCATGGCAGAAGGTGTGCAGGCGGCCCTTGGGATCTTTGACCGGGTTGGCAGTGGCGGCAAAGACGACACCGGAGGTCCCGATGGTGGCCGAGACGGAGCCGGGCGCAAGGATGCCCATGCCGACAGCTCCCGCACCCTGATCGCCTGCTCCTGCAACAACCGGAGTGCCCGCAGCGAGGCCGGTTTCACTGGCCGCCACGCCGGAGATGAAGGCGCAGACGTCGGTGGATTCAAAGACCTCCGGAAGCCAAGGCTCGGGGATTCCGGCTGCTGCGGCTACCTGCGTGGACCAGCGGCGATGCGTCACGTCAAGCAGCAGCGTGCCGCTGGCCTCCTGCACGTCGATGGCAAAGGAGCCGGTCAGGCGGAAGCGGACGTAATCCTTGGGGCAGAGAATGTGGGCGGTGCGGGCGAAGATATCTGGTTCGTGCTCCTTGACCCACAACAGCTTGGTGAGGGTGAAGTTGGGCAGCGCAGGATTGCAGGTCAGTTCGATGAGGCGTTCGTAGCCGATCTCGGCGTGCAGCCAGTCGCACTGTGGCTGCGTACGGGTGTCGCACCAGATGAGAGACGGGCGCAGGACTTGGCCCGAGTCGTCCAGCAGCACGGCTCCGTGCATCTGTCCGGTGAGTCCGATGCCGACGATGGGCTGCGAAGGCTCGGGCGCGGCGGCCAGAGCGCCGCGAATCGCCTCAACAGCAGCGCGCCACCAGTCCTCGGGATCCTGCTCGGCCCATCCCGGCTGAGGCGTGCGAAAGGGAGCGTGTTCGGCGGAAGCGGAACTGACGATCGAGCCTTGTTCATCGATGAGGACGGCGCGTGTGCCGCCGGTACCGATATCCATTCCGAGAAACCACATAGCTCACCTCGAACGATCTGCGTATAAATCGGTTTTCTGATTGGAAATTCCGATGCAGTGTGAGGATAGCAGTCCTGGGCGCGCGCAGGGAAGCGTCAAGTCGGCGACAGGTGAGATGAAAGGAGTTGTCAAGCTCAGCATAATGCGCTTCGCTGACGAGTTGGCCGGGAAGAGATGTTGCGACAACAGATGCTGCATTCCGCGTCGATTGGGAGGTAGCATGTGTTCGCTTTTGCCGAGAGTGTGGGGCAGTCAGGAAGCGAGGGCCGATGCACCGGAATCATCCTTATATATTTTATAATGAATGGTTTACCAGGTGTTTATGTTGAGTTTGTCTCCTTACTGGAATGCTACTGGATCGGTTACCCATTCTAGGGGGGTGTATTTGTTTTTCTGCAAGCGAAAGTATTGCCGAAAAGATTCCTGAGTCGCAATTACCGCCAACTCTGCATGGGCGATGAGGCGAGGAGAGAGAATCCCGACTGGAAACTGTGCAGCAGATTCCCTGCGGGAATGACAACCAAGGAAAGCAAAGACAATGGCAAAAGCAGATTCCCTGCGGGAATGACAACCAAGGAAAGCAAAGACAATGGCAAAAGCAGATTCCCTGCGGGAATGACAACGAGGAAAGCAAAGGCAAAGGCAGAAGCAGATTCCCTGCGGGAATGACAACGAGGAAAGCAAAGGCAAAGGCAGAAGCAGATTCCCTGCGGGAATGACAACGAGAAAAGCAAAGGCAAAGGCAAAAGCAGATTCCCTGCGGGAATGACAACGAGGAAAGCAAAGGCAAAGGCAGAAGCAGATTCCCTGCGGGAATGACAACGAGGAAAGCAAAGGCAAAGGCAGAAGCAGATTCCCTGCGGGAATGACAACGAGGAAAGCAAAGGCAAAGGCAGAAGCAGATTCCCTGCGGGAATGACAAC
>JAKAXU010000047.1:0-280 GCA_021816455.1 Acidobacteriota bacterium | reverse complement strand
AAGCAGATTCCCTGCGGGAATGACAACGAGGAAAGCAAAGGCAAAGGCAGAAGCAGATTCCCTGCGGGAATGACAACGAGGAAAGCAAAGGCAAAGGCAGAAGCAGATTCCCTGCGGGAATGACAACGAGAAAAGCAAAGGCAAAGGCAAAAGCAGATTCCCTGCGGGAATGACAACGAGGAAAGCAAAGGCAAAGGCAGAAGCAGATTCCCTGCGGGAATGACAACGAGGAAAGCAAAGGCAAAGGCAGAAGCAGATTCCCTGCGGGAATGACAACGAG
>JAKAXU010000046.1 GCA_021816455.1 Acidobacteriota bacterium | reverse complement strand
GAAAAGACCTCCACCCAAGCGCCAAACCCAGACTGAAGACTACTCCGAGACCGAATGACCACCCTTCTGCCCTATCAGACCACCGAGCTGTCGGATGAAATCGATCCGTGTGAGAAATCGCGGTTAGAGGGTCTGAGACACTCAGGATTCGCGATCATCCAGACCACACATCGGCGGAAGGACGGTTCAACCTTCCCGGTGGAGGTGAGCATGAAACTCGTCCACCTTGACCGCGACTATGTGGTCTGCGCAGTTCGCGACATCACCGAGCGCAAGCAGATGGAAAGCGCCCTCGCAGAGACAAATGCCAAGTTGAGCATTGCCTTGGAGGAATCAAAGAAACACGCTCAGGAGGCCATCAGGCTCACGGAACTTGTCGATATCCTGCAATCCTGTCACAGCGCAGAAGAGGCCTACCAGATTATCGGGAACACCCTTCCAACGACTCTATCGTCCCCCGCAGGAGCCTTGTGCGTGACGACCCCGTCTCGAAACATGGTGGAGGCCATGGCCACCTGGGGCGACACTCTCGCCACCGAAAAAACCTTTGCTCCAGAGAACTGCTGGGCGCTGCGGCGCGGCAAGATTCACCAGGTGAACAATTCAACCTCACCCTTGCGGTGTGCGCATCTGAGTGGGTGTCCTGAGGGCGGCTACCTCTGCGTTCCACTGGCGGCTCACGGGGAGACGCTCGGAGTGCTTTGTGTGGAGCGTCCCCCTCAATCTCTGGATATTTCTCTCCGATCCTCCGAGGATCAAGCAGAGGCATTCGCAAGCCAAGCCAGTGCCGTTGGTGAGCGCATTTCCCTGGCACTGGCGAATCTGAGACTTCGAGAGGTACTTCGCAACCAATCTATTCGTGATTCCCTGACGGGACTTTTCAACCGCCGCTTCATGGAGGAGTCGCTGGAGCGAGAGGTGCGTCGTGCAAGCCGCAACAAGGAGGGTGTGGCGGTGCTTATGCTCGACCTCGATCACTTCAAATTGTTCAACGATACCTTTGGCCATCAGGCAGGGGACTTGCTTCTGCGTGGATTCGGCGATTTTTTGAGTCAGGGGACGCGCGGGCAGGATGTCGCATGCCGTTATGGCGGGGAGGAGTTTCTTATCGTTCTGGCCGGTGCAACCATCGATGCCGCTTTCAAGCGCGCGGAACTCCTGCGCGAAGATCTCAAGCAGTTGACGGTACGCCACGCGGGTCAGGTTCTGGGAAGAGTCACTGTTTCCATCGGCGTGTCGGCATTTCCCGACAACGGCGCGACAGCTGAAGAATTGGTGCATGCGGCAGATAAAGCTCTTTACCGCGCTAAGGAGGAAGGGCGCGACAGAATCGTTGTGGCTGGAGCGCTCACCGGAAGTTAAGCTCCCCAAGAGCGATGATTCTGCCGCGGGTAAAGTCATTGCGTTTCGCTGTTGCATCCGCCTGAGTTTTCAGTGCGCCTTCGCACCGGGAACTGAATCATTCTGTTCCTTCCCACTCAGCGCTTGCGAACTGTCAGTTCGAAAACCAATGCGCGTCAGCGCGGAGGTGATCTCAGGATTGGCCATGAAGTTTCGCCAGACCAGTCCAGTACGACGGTTCTCGATCATGACCACCATTGGTGCCTGGTTGAGGCCCATATAGATTCCGGAGTACCAGTTCTGCTGCAGATTGAAGGCGTCGCGGAACCCATAAATACTCCATACTTGCGCGCCCAGGTCACGGTAGAAATGTTTGAGTGCCAGTAGCGAAGCATCCGGCGTATAAACAAAGGCGCTGATAGCCCCTGTGGGTGCAACGGTGCCGTCGTCTAAGTGCAGAGTCGGCTCATATGGTACATATCCTTTCGGCCCATCTACAGCGGTCAAGCCCCATGTATTGGCGCCGAATCCTTTCCGATGATTCGGATTTTGTATGCAATACGCTTGATTAATTAAAGCCTGATTGCGATTGTTCTCAAAGTAGTCAGCGTATTTATCACGTTTGTCACGAGGATCAAATCCCATGAAGGAATAGTCTGTAAAGAAAAGCGGGCCTCCGGTTCCTGTGCCAACGTACAGTGGTATCCCATCGTAAGTTCTGCGGTCCGCGTAAGGATTATGGATACCTCCGCCAGCCCACCCGGTGTAGTACAGACTTGCCGGCACGCCATGCGTAGGCGAGGCGATGGCCAACAGATAAGTTACCATGACCTCATTCCAGCCGGTAAGCCGGTTAGCAATGTAGAAGGAGTATTCCGGCGACCAGTGCCAGTAGAGTGCGTCTCTCTTGGGGGTGGCGCGAAACCATTCCCAATCCACACCTTGCCAAAGATTCGTGATCCGCGCATAGAGTTCTTTCTCCGATGCGCTGTTTCCCTTGAAATATTGGCGTGCAGCCATCAAACCTTCCATCAGAAAAGAGGTTTCGACCAGGTCGGCGCCATTGTCGAACATGCCGAAGACGGGCAGTCGATGTCCTGTGTTACCACTTAAAAAGTGCGGCCATGCGCCATGATAGCGGTCCGCCTTCTGCAAAAAACTTGTAATCAAGAGAAGACGATCAATTCCTTGTTGACGGGTAATAAAGCCGCGGTCCACGCCGACGATCAGCGCCATAATGCCGAAACCGCTGGCGCCGGTGGCGATTATGTCGTCGTCTCCAGGCATACTTTCCCGCGTCATTCCGGAGTGTGGTTCCGCGCCTTCCCAGTAGTAGCGGAAGGATGCTTTCTGCACCATGGTCAAAAGCTCATCGTCCGTCATGGGATGCGTGCTTGCGGTGGCGGCTGCGGACAAAGGAGATTCACGGAGCGACGACGTCCGCACGGAAACTTTGTAGGAGGCGGTGATGTGTGGGTCACCCAGAAAATCCGCGTATCGATTCACTCCGGGCCTTTGCACGCCGATCGGTTGAAATGGTCCTCCCTGCATGGAACGATAGATGACATATTGATCGAAGTTCGGATCTCGAATCGGTCTCCAGGAGATGTCGATGTGCCGCTCGTATCCTGCTGCGTGGACCCCCTGCACTGTAGGCAGCTCAGGCTGCGTCGTAGAAGCGTCGTCTTCGATCCGGATGTCATCGATAAAAAGTGTATGTATGGTATGGTCCCCGGCTCCCTGCACAAAGATCAGGGTGTTAGTCCGATGCGGGTGGAAAGGGTGTAAAGATGCCGTGACGAACCGATGCAGTGGAATGCGAACTCTGGTCCATTGACCGGCTTTCAAGTTAGGGGAGAACCCGGATAACTCAAGCGGCTGGGTAAAATTATGCTCCGTGTCCTGCAGGACGATCTCAGGTAGATCTTTTGATTGGATGCCATCTGGGGCATAAAGCCACAAGTACAGGTTTTGCCCGGGGAAATCAACGAATCGGTCCCGCCATTGGTAGAGATGCAGAGTGGCCTCCCATCCCCCTTGCGGAGCTGAGTCCCATTGCAACTCCAGCGCATTTGGCCCGCTGATAAAAGTGTCCGTCTCTATGGGCAGCTTGCCATTGACCAAAGTCAGCGTGCTGGGAGCAGAAGCCTTGCCCGAACTGTAGAAATAACTGCCGGGAGACAGGCTGTTTTCAAAAAACATCTGTTGCGAGTAGTTCTGATCGGCGTGTGCGATCTGCGTAAAAGCCAGAGCGCCTACCAAGAGGAACTGAAGTCGGAAAGCGTGAACGATCTGCTTTGAGATTCTGCAAATACGCGTGATTGGGTCGATTGCTTCTGCTGGCGGAGTGTTCATCGGCGCTTCCTGTTTGAATTCGTCGGGGCTGACATTTCTGTCGATGCGCAGGCTAATAGAACCCCCTAATTTTCTTCTTGACAATTACTACTGTCAAGTGTAAGCATTCTTTTCGCTGCGCAACCGATTGCGCAAATGAAGCCAGCTACGCGCAGCCGGGGCCTTCTCCTTCGCTTCAGGGTGGGGCTCCAACGATTCGTTCGTGAAGACGAAGCTAAATTTCATGGGGGTGGTTTGATGCAAAGCAATATCAGTTCCACGTGTAGATTGAAGAGTGCACCGGGCTGGTCTGCCTGGACGCTTTTCATCCGCGGGCTTGTGATGCTCGCGGTTGCCTGTTCATTATCCACAGTTGCAAATGCCCAGTTCAAAGCCTCGATTCAGGGCGTGGTGACGGATCCTTCGGGAGCCGTTGTTCCGGGTGCGACGGTCACCCTGACCGACACCGCGACCAATCACACCATGACAGCCACAACTACGAAGGCCGGCGTTTATACATTTAATGCGCTGCCTCCGGACCAGTTTACGCTGACTGTGACGGCTGCCGGGTTCAATAGTAAGACGCTCAGCAATGTCCAGATTCTGCCAGAGCAGGGTAACTCGGTGAATGTGCAGCTTGCCGTGGGACAAGCGACGCAAACGGTGACGGTCAATGGCTCCCAGGCGGCGCTGCTGGACACGGAAACGGCGACACTCAGCGGTACCGTCGATAGCAACAAGATTCAGCATCTGCCTTCCTTCAACCGCGACGTTTTCCAACTGGCGCAACTGGCTCCTGGCGTCTTTGGTGACGGTTCGCAGGGAAGTGGTGGCGGCACCCACAATCTGCCCGGAAATGAGGGTCCAGGCGGATCGAGCAACGCTGCATCCGGAATTTTCCAGACGGAGAACGGCCCCCAAATCCAGACCCTCGGCGGTCAATACGAGACCAACGGCATCTCCGTGGATGGCATCAGCACGGTGAGCGCGGTGTGGGGTGGCACGACGGTGATTACCCCCAGTGAGGATTCCGTGCAGGATGTCACGATCGTTTCCAACAGCTATGACGCGGAGAACGGCCGCTTCAGCGGCTCGAATATCGAGGTTACCACCAAGGCAGGAACGAACAATCTGCACGGCAGCATGTTCTTCAAAGCATCGCGACCCGGACTGAACGCCTACCAGAGATGGAATGGCTACGTTCCAGGAGTAACTGCCTCCACCACGCCTGCGCAAAAGGGTGTGAACCTGGACGAAGAGCGCACGAACAACTATGGCGGCAGCATCGGCGGTCCCTTCTGGAGGAACAAGGTTTTTGGATTCTTTAATTACGAAACCAGTCCGGAAACGGCCATTACGACGGGACAAGGATGGTATACGACCTCTGCTTTCAACTCCAAAGCCGCAACCAGCGGCAGCATTGCGTCAAAGTATCTGGCGTATCCGGGAGAAGGAGTGGCCAGCAACAGCATGATTGCCCAGACCTGCGCCCAGGTGGGACTGACCGAAGGCCAGAACTGCAATACGACACCCGGAGGCCTAGACGTGGGATCGCCCCTGACGAACGGGATCGGTAAGCAGGATCCGACCTACGGCGGTAATTCCGGGAGCCCCGGCGTGGGCGGTGGCCTGGATCAGGTGGCCGACCTCGCGCTCTTCAATACAGTGGATCCAAGCAGTACGTCGCAAATCCAATACAATGGCCGCCTGGATGCGTACGCAACCCAAAAGGATCATGTGACGTTCACGATTTACTGGGTGCCAGTAACCAGCACCTTCTACTATGGCCCCACGCGTCCCGCTAACCTTTGGCACCACTCGCAGATCAACGATGCGTTTTCGGGGATATGGAACCATGTGTTCTCGCCGACCCTGTTGAACCAGGCGCGCGCCAACGCAGCCGGATGGCGCTGGAATGAAGTCACATCCAATCCGCAGGAACCTTTCGGCCTGCCCCGGGACAATATTAACGCCATCGGCGGCGCGAATCCGCAGTTCTTCGGAGCGCCGGGGCCCAGCAACTTCGACCAGTGGACGTACGACTACAACGACGTCCTCACAAAAACATTGGGCAGCCAGAACATCAAGGTTGGCGGCGATCTCACCCGTCTTTACTACCTCAACAACCCTGTCTACGCGGCGCGCCCATCCTATAATTTTGATAACCTTTGGGACTTTGCCAACGATGCTCCGTACTTCGAGAACGGACAGTTCAACCACTCCACCGGCGTTCCCTTTGCCAATCGCCAGGACGACCGTGTCGACCTCTGGGGCGCCTTCGTGCAGGACGATTACAAGATCCGGCCTAACCTGACCATCAATGCCGGCTTACGCTGGTCGTACTTCGGGGCGATGTCTTCCAAGGAGAACAACCTGGATGTGTTGCAGTTCGGGTCGGGCGCGAACTCGCTTTCGGGTCTGAACGTGCGCGTGGGCGGCAATCTATTTACGCCGCAGAAGAGCAACTGGGGTCCGCAGGTTGGCTTTGTCTGGCAACCCAAGGAGTCCAGCGGCAGAGCTGTCCTTCGCGGCGGTTTCGGCATCAATTACAACCAGGATGAGATTGCCATTCTGGCTAATGGAAACGGCAACCCACCGAATGCGGTCCAGGCAAACTTCACCTGCCCCTATCCGTACACATCGAACCCCTCTTGTTCGGGTACCGGTATCCTCTACGAGATGGCGTCGAACGTGAATTCTCTCTTCGGCTACGCTCCCAACCCGGCGACCGTTACGACGTTTGGCGCGAACAACCTGCCGACCGGCTCACAACCGATTTTTGTGACTGGGTTTCAGGCCAATCCGAAGACAATCGTCACCTATCACTACTCGATGCAAGTGGAGTATCAACTGCCTTTCCAGACCGTGGCCACTCTTGGTTATCTGGGAAGCCAGTCGCGCCACCTGTTGACGCAGTCGAACTTCAACGTGATTGCGTTGGCCAACGGTGTCGCGTTGAACCCCAAGGTGAATTTCCTTGATTACTATTCCAACACCGCGAACAGCAACTATAACGCCATGACCGGCACGCTGAAGCATAATCTCGCGTATGACTTCAGTCTCGAAGCGCAGTACACCTGGGCCAAGGCGATGGACGAGGGATCCGGGCCGTATGAAGAAGATCCCTATCCGTTCGATGTGCATCAGGCCTACGGACGTTCGGACTACAACGTGACGAACGCGTTCAAGCTCTTCGGCCTGTGGCAGCCGGTGTTCTTCCACGGAAACAGCTTGATGGAGAAAGCGCTGGGCGGCTGGTCGCTGGGCGGCATCTTCAACGCTCACAGTGGCTTCCCCTTCAACCCGGTCTACAACACCACCGGTCCTTATTACCAGGGCAGCGGCTATGGAGCGTTGCGGCCTGCGGCCTATCTTGGGGGCGCTGGAAAGAAGACCAACAACAGCGTCTTTATGGGAGCACAGAACACGAACTATGGCGGCAATGCCACGAAATATTTCGCGCCGCCAAAATATGTGCAAGGACCGACCTTCCCGGCGGTGGCTCCCGCGCCTACGCCTGGAATTCACCGCAACAGTTTGAACGGGCCGGGATATATGGACGTGGACGCCAGCTTGACCAAGGCGTTCGGACTGCCGAAGATGCGGGTACTGGGCGACAATGCGGTCTTTGAAGTTCGCGCCGACGCTTATAACCTGTTCAACGAGACGAACATAAACGGTGGGAATATCGATGACACCATCGGTTCGGTAGCGCCGGACGGCACCATCACCCAGGTCAATTCACACTTTGGCCTGCCGTTCAATGGCAATGCCGCATTGGGCAGCAGGACAGTGCAGTTGCAGGCGCGCTTCAGCTTCTAACTTGCATGGATACACTTTTCTACGAGGGGTGCAGACGGTGCACCCCTCAACTATTGCTACACATATTTTCATCCCATCAACGGAGTCGATTCGCATGCTACAACGCAAGCCATATTTCATTGCCGCATCTGTGATTGGCGCACTCGCCATCGCACTCAGCCCTGGCGGACGCGTAGCCGAAGCGCAGGAAGTCGTCACTATTGACGCACATGCGCAGGCCACGCCGTTCCCGCATTTCTGGGAGCAGATGTTCGGCTCCGGACGCGCGAACCTCGCCCTTCGCCAGAGCTATCGAGACGACCTGCAGCGCGTGGAAAAGGTCACAGACTTTCGCTATGTTCGCTTTCACGCAATCTTCGACGACGAAAACGGCGTCTATGGAGAGGATGCACAGGGAAAACCCGTCTACAACTGGTCCTATGTGGATCAGATTTACGATGGTCTGCTGGCCAATCACATTCGTCCGTATGTAGAGATCAGTTTTATGCCGAAGAAGCTGGCCTCACGGCTCGACTACCAGGGCTTCTGGTACAAGCCCATCATTTCTCCGCCGAGTGACTATTCAAAGTGGGACGCGCTGATGACGGCCTTTGCGCAACATTTGATCGATCGTTATGGCATTGAAGAGGTCTCGCAATGGTACTTCGAGGTATGGAACGAGCCAAACATCGGCTTCTGGAGCGGTCGGCCGGCGCAATTGACGTATTTCGAGTTATATGACCACACTGCCCGCGCGCTGAAGGCGGTCAGCCCGCGCATTCGCGTCGGTGGACCTGCGACGGCGCAAGCTGCCTGGGTTGGAGACATGATTGAGCACGCGACAAAGAATAGTGTTCCGCTCGACTTCGTTTCGACCCACGTTTATGGCGACGACAAGAGCAAGAATGTCTTCCACGACGACCGACCTGTAGCGCCACATCAGATGGTCTGCCTGGCCGTCGATAAGGTACATCAGGAAATCGCAAAGTCGGCACGGCCGGACATTCCACTGATCTGGAGCGAGTTCAATGCCTCGTATAGGAATCAGCAGAAAATCACAGATTCCATCTACATGGGGCCATGGATAGCCGACACCATCAGCAAATGCGACGGCAAGGTGAGCATGATGTCGTACTGGACCTTCTCCGATGTATTTGAAGAGCAGGGTGTGGTGAAGACGCCGTTCTACGGTGGATTTGGTTTGGTCGCTGAAGATGGCATCCCTAAGTCGGCTTTCGATGCATTCGCGTTGCTGCATAAACTTGGCAGCGAACGCCTTTCTGCTTCCAGTAGGGACGTCCTGGTCACGCGCCGCAAGGATGGAACCATCGTGATTGCGGCATGGAATCTTGTCGAGCCGGGTGCAAGCGGTGCCGAAAAATCGATCTCCTTCGACCTGAAGGGGATTTCAGGACATGCTCATGCGACTATTCGCCGCGTGGATGCTTCGCATGGCGACACACTCGATGCCTGGAAAAAAATGGGAAGCCCGAAATATCCGACGCACAATCAGATTAAGTCTTTGCAAAGGGCCTCAGAGATTGGTCCTCCGGAGGTGCAGCCAATTCGCAATCACCAGTTCGCGCTGACCTTGCCTTCGATGGGCCTGGCTCTTGTGGAATTGCGTTGACCATGGAGCAATGCGTGGGAGGAATGGTGCCGGATTGCGTTTCGGGCCGATGCACAGGAGAAGGTGGAGATTGACGCGTATGCGCAGGTTGGGCCATTCTCTCATTTCTGAGAGCAGACCTTCGGCTTGGGGGCATGCGATCCTTTCCCTGCGCATGTGTCGTTATCCGGCACACCGAAATTCAGAACGCTAGTCAGAGCGTTTTCGCTCATACTGCTTACAATGAAGACGCTCTCGGCGTGGCTTTTCCTTAAGGGAAAGCCACACTCACCATTGCCAGTTTGTATAGACGATGAGCGAAAACGCCCTGACTAGCTGCTGACGTGGGGGCGCGTCGGATCGGGCGCGTCGAAGGCGTCGGGCCCCGTTCCGTCTTCCTCTGGAAATTCAGCGAAACGGTAGCCGACGTAAGGATCGTTGAGCAGGTAGCGTGGCCGGGCGGGGTCCAGCTCGATTTTTCTGCGTAGCTGGTGGACAAAGGTGCGCAGGTAATGAACTTCCTCGCGATACTCCGCACCCCAGACGGCGGCCAGCAGCCTGCTGTAGGTGACCGAGCGTCCGGCATGGAGCATGAGGTATTTGAGGATATCGTACTCCTTGCGCGTCAGATGGATTGGCTGTCCGGCGCGGGTAACGCTGTGGCGTGCCGGCAGCAGGCATATTTCGCCGATGAGCAGCGGAGCGTCCTCGCTACGTTCCGGGGTTTGCGCGCGGCGCACAGACGAGCGCAGACGTGCGATGCATTCGCGGATGCTGAATGGCTTTGTGATGTAGTCGTCGGCACCGGATTCCAGCGCCAGCACCTTATCCTCTTCGTTATCCCGCACGGTGAGCATCAAAATGGGCAGTCGGGGCGCTTGAGCACGCAGGCGCTTCAGCGTCTTCATGCCGCCGATTCCGGGCATGTTCAGGTCGAGCAGCACGACATCGAAGGTTTGAGACTGGACAAGATGCAGGGCGTCTTCACCGCGTGAAGCCTCGGTGATGGAAAAACCCAGTTCGGTGAGAGGCGTGCGGATCGCCCGCCGGATTGCAGGCTCATCGTCCACCAGGAGAAGCCGGATAACGGGTGTGGATGTACTCATGCGGTAAAGTCTCGCTGGAGGGGAATCGAAGCAAAAAACGTGGTGCCGGAGGATGCGTCACTTTGCACCCAGACCCGGCCGCCATGTGCTTCCGCTGCGCGCCGGGCTATGGACAGTCCGATGCCCGTTCCGGGAATCGTCTCGGGCATATCCTGAGCCGTCTCGCGACAGCGGCTGTATCGTTCGAAGATGCGCTCACACTCCTCGATCGGAATCGGTTGACCTGTATTGTGGACCGAGAACTCGACCGCTTCTTCGCTGCCGATGATGCAGAGCGTAATCGGAGTCTTCGGCGCGCTATACCGGAGCGCATTGTCCAGATACTGCGTGAGCAGCGCGCTCAACAAGCCGCGGTCGCATCGAAGAGATTTGACCTCACCGGAGACGCGGAGGCGGATGCGCACAGTACCCTGTTGCGCGTTCGTTGCGGCCAGCAGATCGTCGATCCACGGCAGCAGGGCGAGATTCTCCATGCGGGGAATGATATCGTCCGCATCCAGACGCGCGGTCTTCAGCAGCCGGGTTGTCAGATGGCTGAGCTGATCGGCCTGTTCTTCGATCAACGAGACCAGTTCGGCCTGGGCGCTGCTCAGTCCGCCCATTTCGCTCAGTCCGCTGCTGGCTGCGCGGATGGCGGTAAGAGGCGTTTTGTAGGAATGTGCCAGACTGTCGAGGACGGTGGCGCGCAACTGCTCGATCCGGCGCTCACTGGCCGATCGGCTCTCGCGGGCGATAGCGTGAAAGCGGTCGAAGGTCGTGGCGACAAGGGCAGCGACCGCGTCGGCGACGGGAGCCGACATTTCACCGCGCAGCAGCAATGCGCCGATGGTCAGATCGCGCAGGATGAGCGCGCGTCGGATGAGACCGGTCTCCGGATCGTCACTATGCGCGGCGAAGATGCAGATGCCCGGGAGCAGATTCTCCACATCGTCGAATGGCCGACCGGACTGGTCAATACGCTGCAGGTCGGCATCATAGACGGCAACCGATTCGAGAGAAAATATCCAGCGAAGGAGATGAGCAAGCATCGGTCCAGGTTCGTCCCGCAGGTCGAGCAGGGTGGTCCGGTGGAGCAGTTCGAGCAGCCGATCGCGATCGTCGGAAGCCAAGCGAATATCGTTGCTCTCACTCACCTCTCGCGATGAGGAGACGGAATGCTCACCGGCGGCTCTCGATGTGGAGTGCTGAAACGGTATTGCAGCTCCAGACACCTCCTGATATCTCAGATTTGTATCGTTAGAAAACTGCATCTGACCTTCGTCTGCACCACGTTCGTTTCGCTCGCGGCGCAGGAAAAATATTTATTTTTCAGATCCAGCTGCAAGAAATTCTGTAGCAAAACATTGCGGCGTCATGTTGGACAGCCTCAAGCCCGGCAACATCGCTGGAAAATGACGCGATAAATGCTGCTGTATTTGGTTCAAGGCAAGCATATCAGGTTTGCGAAATTGTGAGCGGGGAAAATAGAAAAGGAACCCCGCCGTGGGTCGGAGGCGGGTTTCAATCGCCGCACATGGCAAAAAAATCGAAAAATTAGCCATTCCTTATGACTTCTTGATAGCAAACGGGTGTTACTGGATTCATCCCGAAACGGACGGTAGGAACGAAAGATAAGCAATGCCGCTGTCTGGCATCCGGTCGGGAGTACTGTCGGGATACTTGTCCGATAAGCTTTGAGGTTGTCACGGAAGCAAATATATACGGGAGCGGGTAATCAAAAGCATGCAATTAAGAAGTGGAATCGTTGTTCTTGGGGTCGTGATGTCGGCACTTATTTCTCTCACAACCTACGCAGCGGCACAGGCACCATCGTCATCCGCGCCGACGCCAGCGCCTGCATCAGCGCCCGCATTGACTTCAGCGCCATCGCCACTGGCCATGCCCAGCATGTCCGGTCCGCTGAGTACGGCTGCGCCGAAGACGATCGATGCGGGGAACTTCATCGGGAAGCTTCAGGTGACGGGCGTGCTGAGCGGCTACAGCTATGGCCAGGACCATCCCAGCACGGACAGTCAACAGGACGCCGACGTCTCCAACGCGCAGATTTTCCTGCAGAAAACCGATGGCCTTGTGCAGTTTTTCGTGCAGGCCGGAGCTTACAACATTCCTGCGCTGGGGACGCCGTTTCTGACCACGCGGGATACGGTATCCAGCTTCTTCGGAGCGCTTCCGCAGGGGTATGTGAAGATTGCACCGAAGGGGAGTTTCTCACTGCAGGCAGGCAAGCTGCCGACGCTGATCGGTGCCGAGTACACCTTCACCTTCGAAAACATGAACATCGAGCGAGGGCTGTTGTGGAACCAGGAAAATGCGGTCAACCGCGGTGTACAGTTGAACTACAGCAAAGGCAAGCTGAGCAGCTCGCTGGCTTGGAACGACGGCTTCTACTCGAATCGATATAACTGGCTGACGGGCATGGTGACCTATACGGCCAGCGCAGCCAACGCGGTCGAGTTTGTCGCCGGTGGCAACGCCGGGCACACCGGATATTCCAGCATCGCCACGCCACTTTTTCAGAACAACAGCTCAATTTACGATGTAATCTACACACACACAGCAAAGAAGTGGCTGCTGCAACCGTACTTCCAGTTCACGCACGTGCCGGCAGGCTCGACCGCGGGCGTGACTCGGGCCACATCGACCTATGGCGCAGCGGTTCTTGGAACTGCTACGCTGACACCCCGATTCACCCTGGCTGCACGTGGAGAGTACATCGGCTCGACGGGCGGCGCAGGCGATGGGTCGGCCAATCTTTTGTATGGCGTCGGCAGCGGTGCGTGGTCGGTTACACTGACCCCCACGTATCAGGACAAGGCATTCTTTGCCCGCGCGGAGTTGTCGGCGGTCGGAGCAACGACGATGGCCGTCGGCAGTGGGTTTGGCTCGACGGGTAGTGACGCACACCAGGTTCGCGGCCTTGTGGAAGCGGGCTTCATGTTTTAGCAACGGCTTACTGTGGCCACGTTGCCGGATGTACCATTCTTTCCCCGATATGACTCAACCAGTGTAGTTCCAACCACGATTGAACAGGAGAAGGATATGACCAACGAGAAGAACGCTGCTCCACAGATGCAGGCCACACTCGGGTTAACAGGCCTGACCAGCAACGCCATGGCGTTGATCGCTCCAGGAGCCTTCCTCTGGCTGACGTTTTTCATTCAGGCAACCACCGGCGCGACGGCACCGTCCATGTGGATGGGCATCGTGATGGCACTGGTGCTGTGCCTTGCCACGGCCTTATCCTACGCGGAAATTTCGAAACTTTATCCGGGAACCGGCTCCAGCTATTACTACGCCGAGCAGGCGCTGCTCTCGCGAGAAGGGGCCTTCAAGTATGCACGTGTCGCCAAATTCATCGTCGGCTGGGGGTCGCATCTCTACTACTGGGTTTATCCGGGAGTGATGGTCGGCACGACGGGGATCTTCGTTGGCTACATCGTAGGATTTCTCTTTCCCGGCTTCATGAGCGGGGCCAATCCAGGCCCGTTATTCATGGCATCTGTGGCGATCGTCTTTTCCTTTGCAGTGGCGTGGATCGCACAACGCGGAGCCAACGCATCGACGGCCGTGAACCTGGCAATCAACGTGGTGCAGATCTCGGCTCTACTGCTGTTCAGTGTGCTTGCGCTGGGCTATCGCGTCCATCACCCGGCCGGTTCTCCGGCATTGCAATACGACTCGATGACGCTTGCGACCTATAGCTACGAGTTTGCCACGAAGCCGGATGGCACCATTGTTCGCGATGCGAACAATGTGCCGCAGCCTGAACTGGATGCTGCCGGCAAGCCCGTTCCGTTCCACGTGCAATACCCGACGACCGACTCCACCGGCAAACTGTTCATGACCCACCCGACAGCGGCTTCCGTGGTCTCGGTGCACAACTTCAACTGGGTCATGATCCAGGCCACGGTGGCGATTTTGATCCTGGTCGGTTTCGAGTCGGTCACGGCGATGGGCGCCGAATCGCGCAACGCCAAGCGTGACATTCCCATCGCGGTTATTGCGTCGCTGCTGATTCAGGGTCTGCTCTGTTATCTGATTGAATACTTTGCTGCAAACTACTTCCTGAACTCTGGCTACTCGATGCAGAGCGCGGTCGGTTCAGCGGCTCCAGTGGGCGACATGATGATCATGGTTGGTGATGCCCTGCTGGGCCAGGGACGTGGCAAATACTTCATGCTGGCCGAGGCGGTCACGGTCTTTCTGGCGCTGATCGGAACGACACTTGCCTGCATGAATACGGGCGCGCGTGTCACCTATGCGATGGGCCGCGACAAGGAGGCTCCGGAGCACTTCGGCATGCTGCACAGTAAGACGCTGACGCCGCATCGGGCCGTCTGGACGCTTGCAGGAATTACGGCCGCAATCGGTGTGATCGCGGTCATGTTCTGCTTTGGCGACGCAGCCGCGCCCACTGACGCGACGATCCAGGCGTTACCGCACGGGTTGTTCTCCAGTTTTGGCTACCTTTCGCATGCCACGCTGGCAGCGATGCCGAATTCGCTTTTGCTGGTGACGCTGACCTCGAACTTCGGCACCTTCATTCTCTACGCGTTGAGCTGCGCGCTCTGCATTGTGGCCTTCCACAAGCGTCCGGACCACAGCGTTGTGAAGCATGTGCTGATTCCCGTCTTCGGACTGATCGCCAACCTCGGGTGCATGTCTTTCTACCTGGTCGGCCCGGTGATGGGTTACGGTACATCCAAGGAGCCACTGGGCGCACTCTGCATCGCTGGTCTCTGGGGTTTGTACGGAGCCTTCTACTTTGTGAAGTCCTCCCGCGCGAAAGGCAAACAGATTCTGCTCTCGGAGCGGAGCCCCGGGTAGAGATCCTGGGCCAGACACCGTGTAGCATCAAGCTGAGAGTGGCGTTGCGGTTCCGGCCCTGGGCGGACGCAACGCCACGTTTCGCCGTTTGCGTGCCAGCTTCGGAATTGCGACCGCTTCGGCAGTCGGATTTCTGCGGTCCAGCGGCGGCGGATTGCCTCAGAGGTCAGTCATGTTGGATCTGGAGTTCGGACAGGCAAGCGATCCCGGCAGGGTGCGCACGACCAACGAAGACGCGCTCGATGCGTTTGTTCCACGATCAGGCCATGAGTCGCGATCGCGTGGCTGGATCTTCGTGCTTGCCGACGGAGTGGGCGGGATGGACCTGGGCGAAGTGGCGTCGGCTAAAGCTGTTTCCGTGGTGGTGGACGAGTTCCGCACTTCGCCCGAGGGAGCATCGCTCACCAGCCTGCTGACCCGCATCGTGCAGTACGCCAATGCCGCCGTGCACGACGAGGGCTTGCAGCCTGGGCGCCGGGGTCGGCACATGGCGACGACCGTGGTGGCCTGCGCGCTGCGCCATGATCAGGCCGTCATTGCGCATGTGGGCGATTCGCGTTGCTATCTGGTGCGCAAGGGCAGGGCGTCGGCCCTTACGCGCGATCACACCTGGGTCGAGGAGCAGCGCAAATTGGGGCTGATCACAACTGCCGAGGGAGAACAATCCGACCGGCGGCACGTGTTGACCCGTTCGCTGGGACCGGAACTCTTCGTCACGGTCGATACGCAATCGGTTCCCGTGCAGAGGGGCGACGTACTGGTACTGTGCAGCGATGGCGTGCATGGCGGGGTGTCGAACGAAATGCTGGCGCGGATCGTCTCTCAGGAGAAGGAGATCGATGTGGTGGCCGACGAACTGGTGCGTTACGCGGTGACGCACGACGGCTCCGACAACGCCAGCGCGATCGTCATTCGCGTGCTTGGTGTGGAGGCGATGGGAATGTACAGAGGGCGACCGTATCCGTTGCCGAGCGCCTGAGGTTAGTCCGACGCGAAAGGTTCAGGGTTTCCAGAAGGCGATGACCAGTCCGCCGAGCACAATCAACATGCCTCCGACGTAGATGGGCATCGTCGGCGACTGGTGGAAGCGTACTTTGGTCAGGATCTGCGCCATGACGAAAAACAGCACTACATAAAGACCTAGTAGTTTGCCGAAATCCCACGGTGGCGTATTCACCGTCAATCCGTAAAGAGCCAGAACCGCTGTGCCGAGGATCAGATACAGCGCGCGGGTCGCTCCGGAGGAGCGGTAAAGTCCGGATTGGAAGAAGGAATCGCCGAGCGCTTCAAGCAGCGCAGCAAAGGTGAGCACCGCAAAGGCTCCCACCGGTGTGGCGACGATTGAATCGAGGATGCTTTTCATGTGGCCCGTTTCCACGAATGTAATGGAGAGCGAATCAAAAGGCAAATGCGGATCGGAAACACCGACCCGGACCTACGCTTCTTCGCCGCGTGGTCGCTCTGCGCACTTTCCCCGAGGCTTTCTGCATCCTTTCCTTCAGCAGATGAATCGATTGTTCAGAGTGCAGCGCGCAGCCAAGAACAGCCGCCTTTTGCCCGCGAACGTTTCGCCAGCCTGTAATATAAAGGCACCGCATACCTGCGTCGCAGACACTGATCGGGAGCGCCCTGAAACATGTGGATTGTCCGGCTTGCATTACGGCGACCGTATACCTTTGTCGTCTTCTCATTTCTGCTCCTGATTCTCGGCGTTGTCAGCATTCTGACAATGCCCACGGACATCTTTCCTAATATCAATGTCCCCGTTGTCAGCGTCGTCTGGCAGTTCACCGGTCTGTCTGCCGAGCAGATGGCGACCCGCATCGTCTACAACAACGAGCGCGGCATCACTACAACTGTCAACGACATCGATCACATCGAGTCCCAGTCGCTGGACGGGATTGCCGTGATCAAAATTTTTTTTCACCCTCACATTGATATCGGCGCAGCTGTGGCCGAAGTGACCGCGATCTGTGAAACACAGTTGCGCTCGCTCCCGCCCGGCACCGTGCCTCCGTTCATCATTCAATACAATGCATCCACGGTTCCCGTACTGCAGCTTGGACTCTCTGGCCAGGGTCTCACCGAACAGCAGCTTTTCGATCTGGGAACCAATTTCATCCGTACCCAACTGGCAACAGTTGAGGGCGCTTCGATTCCCTATCCTTATGGAGGCAAGCAACGCCAGGTACAGGTCGATCTGGATACGCACGCGATGCAGGCTCGCGGCGTCTCGCCGGCGGATGTGGTGAACGCGGTAAGTGCGCAGAACATCATCGCCCCGGCAGGCACCGTCAAGATTCACAAGCTGGAGTATGCCGTAGAGTCGAATGCCGCGCCGCTGACCATTCAGGAACTGAATGATCTGCCGATCAAATCCGTGAACGGAACCGTCGTTTACATGCACGATGTCTCTCACGTGCGCGACGGATTTCCGCCTCAAACCAACATCGTTCGCGTCGATGGGCAGCGCGCCGCGCTGATGCTGATTATGAAGACCGGCTCGGCATCTACGCTCAAGATCATTGAGGATGTGATGGCGAAGCTGCCGATCATCCGTACACAATTGCCGCGTCAGATGCGAATTACGCCGCTTTCGGATCAGTCGATCTTCGTTCGCGCGGCCATCAGCGGGGTGGTGCGCGAGGCGCTGATTGCCGCCTGCCTGACGGCCATCATGATTCTGATCTTTCTGGAAAGCTGGCGCTCGACCCTGATTATCGCCGTCTCTATCCCGCTTTCGATTCTCACCTCGCTGATCGTTCTGTCCATGCTGGGCGAGACGATCAACATCATGACCCTGGGAGGCATGGCGCTGGCCGTCGGCATTCTGGTCGACGATGCCACGGTCGAGATTGAAAACATTAACCGCAATTTGGAAGAAGGCAAGGAGATCGAGCAGGCTATTCTGGACGGCGCGGCGCAGATTGCTGTTCCGGCTTTTGTTTCCACGCTCTCAATCTGCATCGTTTTCGTCCCCATGTTTTTCCTCTCCGGCGTCTCGCGCTACCTGTTTGTGCCACTGGCCGAGGCTGTGGTCTTCGCCATGCTGGCCAGTTACCTGCTTTCGCGCACGATCGTGCCAACGATGGCCAAATATCTATTGAAGGAGCATGACGACGCTGCAGTGGCTCGCAGGCTGGCGAGCCGCAACCCATTCATGATCTTTCAGCGGTTCTTTGAGTCCGGTTTTGAGCGTCTGCGCCTCGGTTATCTGAGTATTCTGACCTTCTGCGTGGATCATGCGCTCATCTTTCTCGTCTGCTTCCCGCTGCTCTGCATCGCATCGCTCGGGCTGATTCCCTGGCTGGGGCAGGACTTTTTCCCGACCAGCGATTCGGGGGCCATCAAGATTCACCTCCGTGCGCACACAGGCCTCCGTATTGAAGAGACGGCGGCGCTGTGCGACCGCGTGGATCAGGCGATCCGGCGTGAAATTCCCGCCGACGAGGTCAGTACGATCATCGACAACATTGGCTTGCCTTATTCCAGTTACGCGCTCACCTATACGACATCCGAGCCGGTGGGAACCGCCGACGCGGATATCTATATACAGCTCAAGCCCAAGCACCATTCGGCCAATGACTATGTGAACATCCTGCGTGAGAAGTTGCGGCTGGAGTTTCCCGGCGTTATGTTCTATTCTCTGCCGACGGATATCGTGACTCAGATTCTCAACTTCGGCCTCGGCTCGCCGATCGACGTGCAGGTGATCGGGCCGAATCTGCATGCCAATCGAATCTTCGCGGATCAATTGCTGAGCGAGATTCAATATGTTCCGGGAACCGTGGATGCGCGCATCCAGCAGCCGTTCAATGAGCCGGATCTGACGGTGAACGTGGATCGCACGCGCAGCTCTCTGGTGGGGCTGAAAGAGCAGGACGTGATTGCAAGCGTGCTGGTGGCTCTGAGCGGAAGCTTCCAGACGACGCCAAACTTCTACCTCGATCCGAGCAACGGAGTCTCTTACAACATTGCAGTACAGTCGCCGCAGTACGATCTGGAGACGATCCCGGAGTTGCAAAGCATCCCGATTACGGTCTCCCAAGGCTCGACGTCACATCTGGCTTCGCCGGGCCAGTCGCCGGCCGGTGCTCCTGGCGTTACAGGCCTGAGCGCAGGTGCTGCATCGACGGCCGCTCCGGGAAGCATGGCCTCCGCGCAGATTCTGGGGAATCTGGCTTCGATCGATCCGGGTACTGAGCTTGCGACGCAAAGCCATTACGATGTGCAGCCGGTGCTCGACATCTATACCAACATCGAAGGGACGGACCTGGGCAGCGTGACGCGACACATCGAGGAGATCGTGGCGCGCGACAGGAAACTGGCTCCGCGCGGCACTCAGGTTTTCCTGCGCGGACAAAGCGAGACGATGCAGCACTCTTACATCGGCTTGCTCTCCGGGCTTGGATTCTCGATTCTGCTGGTCTACCTACTGATTGTGGTTAACTTCCAGTCGTGGCTCGATCCGTTTCTGATTATCAGCGCGCTGCCGGCGGCGATTGCCGGAATCGTCTGGTTCCTCTTTCTGACGCATACGCACGTGAGCGTACCCGCGCTGACGGGAACGATCATGTGCATGGGCGTGGCGACGGCTAACTCTATTCTGGTGGTCAGCTTCGCGCGCGAACAGTTGGATGCGCTGGTGGGCGACGCGCGTCGAGCCGCTCTGAATGCCGGTTTTGTGCGTTTCCGTCCGGTGCTGATGACCGCACTGGCGATGATCATCGGCATGGTTCCGATGGCGCTTGGACTAGGCGATGGCGGCGAACAGAACGCGCCGCTGGGCCGGGCCGTCATCGGAGGTCTGTTAGTGGCCACGGTGGCCACACTGCTGTTTGTCCCCACGTTCTTTGCCGCGCTTCATGGCTGGCTGGAGCGCCGTAGACAGCGAACCAGCGCAAACGATCAGGGAATCGCCTTCGAACAGTTTCCGGAGTCACTATGAACACCCATTCCAATCCTTCGTCCGCAAATCACACTGAATCGGTGCAGGCTCACACCGGGCATACGGATCATGCGCCGGAGCGCAAACCGATCAGTACAGGACAGGCTGTTGTAGGTCTGCTCTGTATTGTTCTGACGATGATTGTGCTGGCTGTCCTGGGCATTCTGCCGCGCATTCACGCCCAGTCCGCTCTGGAGCGCAAGACGGTGGAGTTGGCCATGCCGGCGGTCATTGCCGCGCCTCCGGTTCCAGGCAAACCGATCGTGGACCTGGTGCTGCCAGGCAATGTGACGGCGTATACGGACTCGCCGATCTACTCGAGGACGCCCGGCTACCTGATGCACTGGTACTACGACATTGGGGCGCATGTGAAGAAAGGCGCTCTGCTGGCTGTGATTGCCACTCCTGAGGTAGACCAGGAGCTTGTGCAGGCTGAAGCTGATCTGAAAACCGCCGAAGCCAATGCGAAGAACGCGAAGATTCAAAGCGATCGCTACAACAGCCTGATTGCAAGCCATGCCGTATCGCAGCAGAATACCGACATCTTCACCTATCAGGCTCAGTCCACGGCAGCGCAGGTGGCCTCGGCGCAGGCCAATGTGCAGCGCCTGAAGGAGCTGACCTCGTTCGAGAAAATATATGCGCCGTTCAACGGCGTGGTGACTGCGCGCAATGTGGATATCGGCCAGCTCATCAACGTGGGGGCGGGCAATGAATTGTTTCACATGCAGGCGGTGGATACGCTGCGTGTGTACGTAAGTGTGCCGCAGGTATACTCCGGCTCGGCGAAGATGGGCGAATCGGTGGGTCTGACATTCCCGGAGCATCCTGGAGAAATCTTTACCGGCAAGGTGGTGCGAACTGCGCAGGCAATCGATCCGGCGACGCGCACGTTGCTGGTCGAAGTGGACGTGGCCAATCCGAAAGGCGAACTGCTGGCCGGAACGCTGGCCCAGGCGCATTTCAAAGTGGCTCCGGTGGGCGATGTGTTTGTGCTGCCGGTTTCTGCGCTGATCTTCCGCAGCGCTGGATTGCAGGTGGCGACGGAGCGCGACGGAGTGGCGCATCTGGTGAAGGTGACGATGGGCCAGGACGATGGTCGCACGGTGCAGATCAATACCGGCCTGAAGAAGGATGACCTGGTTATTCAGGATCCGCCGGATTCGCTGGTGGACGGCGAAAAAGTGCGTGTGCTGACACCGGCCGAGGTTACGGCCGCGCAGGGAGGCTTCTGATGCTGAAGCCGTCGGATGCCTCCACGAAGATAGCCGTGGTGGTGACGATGCTGGCGATGATGGCGGGCTGTAAGCCGGTCGGGCCGAATTACCAGCGGCCATCTTATACGCCGACTCCGCTCTATAAAGAGACGGGCGCGGCGACGGTGATTATGCCTCCGCCTGCTCCACAGGGTGGAGGATGGAAGCCGGCATCGCCGTCGGACGGAATGCTGCGCGGCAAATGGTGGGAGGTCTTCGGCGATCCGCAACTGAACCGGCTGGAGGAACGGATTGCGACCAACAACCTGGCCGTGCGGCAGGCATTGGATATTTATATGGCAGCGCGGGAGCAGGTGCGCGTGGCGCAATCGGCCTTCTCGCCGACGGTTTCCGCCGGACCATCGTTCACGCATAACCAGTTGTCCCTGCATCGTCCGTTTTTCAATGGCGCGGGAGGCTCATCCTCGTTCAACGATCTTCAGCTTGTAGGCCAGGCAAGCTGGGTGCCGGACTTCTGGGGCCAGATTCGACGCAGTGTGGAGGCGGCGCGCGCGCAGGCACAGGCGACGGCAGCCGAGAAGGCGAATATCGAATTGAGTCTGGAAGCGCAGATGGCTTCGTCCTACCTCGAGATGCGCGGGCTGGATATGGAGCAGCAGCTTCTGCAGTCCGACGTGGACGAACTGGATGCGCAACTGAAGCTGACACAGCAGCTTCTGGAAAAAGGCGTCGATACGGAAGCTGATGTGGCATTGGCGCAGACGCAATTGGAGAGCACGCGCGCGCAACTGATTGACTTGGGCGTGGTGCGGGCGCAATTGGAGCACATCGTCGGGACGATTGCCTATTACAAGATTCCGAACTTCAGCCTTGCTCCCGAGCCGTTAGATCTGAAGCTGCCGCAGATTCCGCTGGGAGTGCCGTCGCAACTCCTGGAGCGCAGGCCGGATATCGCGATTGCGGAAAGGGAAGCGGCGGCGGCGAATGCCCAGATTGGCATTGCCATCAGTGCCTTCTACCCATCGATTACGCTGGGCGGAATGGGTGGCTTTGAGAGCACGCACGGTGGAACCTGGATTCAGGGGCCAAGCTCGCTGTGGACGCTGGGTGCATCGGCGGCCGAGCTGCTGGTAGACGGCGGGCTGCGCCACGCTTACACGAAGCAGGCGCGCGACAACTTCGAAGCGGCGGCGAACAACTACAAAGAAGTGGTCTTCCTGGCATTCAACGAGGTCGAGGACGATCTGTCGAACCTGCGCATTCTGGAGCAGGAGGATGTGGCGCAGCGTGCTGCGGTGGCGAGCGCGGAGACTGCGCTGCGGATCACCCAGCAGGAATACAACGGAGGCGTGGTAAGCGAGCTGCAGGTGCTGATCGCAGAGAATGCGCTGATCCAGAACCAGCGCGCGCTGGCAACACTGGAAACGGCCGAGTTCACTGACAGCGTACAGTTGATTGCTGCGCTGGGCGGTGGCTGGGATACCACGCAACTGCCGCACTGAGTCTGACGGCAAAAGCCGACCGCGCGTATACGAGAAACGGTATATTTTCGCCAGCAATTCCGTGGGATTCTGGATGGTGCTTCTGCAGTGCTGAAAAGTACTGTTATTTGATATAAGTATATTGATTACAAGTGTTTGCTTATTTTCTATCATATGCCCAAGCAGAGTCTGAACTAAGCAGTGTCTTGAGGGGGATGGCCTGGGCTTCTTTGGAGCGAGCCTTGGTTGGGCGCAGCAGTTGTTTGTGTTCTAGGCATTTCTCTGTTGACCTTATGCAAACTGAGGTCGTCAATCCCCAAACCTGGCCAGGATCCAGCTTCGGGCAGCAATTTTGACAATTGCCGATACAGCGGTCGGATTGCGACTAGCCGCGATTTCTCACACGGATCGATTTCATCCGACAGCTCGGTGGTCTGATAGGGCAGAAGGGTGGTCATTCGGTCTCGGAGTAGTCTTCAGTCTGGGTTTGGCGCTTGGGTGGAGGTCT
>JAKAXU010000088.1 GCA_021816455.1 Acidobacteriota bacterium | reverse complement strand
TCCACAAGACGTACCGCCTCCTGCTTGAACTCGTACGTGTATGCCTTCCTCGGTAATCGCTCCATCTTCGCTCCTTCGCTATCTTCTCAGAGCGCTATATGAGGGACGTTTTCCGGGGGCAAGGTCATTGCGCACTGTATGTGTCACGCTCCGGCACCTCCATCACCGCACAATCAAACAATCCGATTTGGCGAGGATCTGTGCTTTTTTTTGGATTTTTCAGATTCACGGGCGCCTCCCGCAGCTTCGCTCGCGTAGCCAAAGCGCAACCTCCGCCGGGTCAAACCTCAGCGAGCGACCGATGCGGTAGTGAGGGATCTCACCTCGGTCTGCGATAGCATATAGCTGCTTATCAGATATGCCGATAATGTCGCTTAGCTTGCCTGCACTGATCATTCGCTGGGTGCGGAGGAGAGAATCGACACAGCCCAGCGGGTGAGTATCCACCGGCCAAACGTTGTTTTTTGCTGCCGTATTGAGCTCCATGCGGAGGAGCTTAATCTGAATCGCAAAAAACGAGAACGCCATGCAGAGACTTTTTTTACATTTTTTGTATTTTTTTGCCCAGCGCCACGCTTGAGACTGATGCAAACGTCAAGAACATCCTTTTGCCGCCGAGCGTGAAGCTGGATAGTTCTGTTGCAATCTGCAGTCCTGCCGTGGCGTTTCGAACTACTTCCGTTTTCATGCACTCGCGTCGCAAATCCAGCGGATATGGATAGCGGTCAACGGGATTTCTGTCAGGAATGCAAGGAATGTGATTTGACAGACTACTCGTCCTGTAATTGGCTACTGGAGCGGATTATTGGGCAATCGTGTCGCAACGACACGTCACGCTCTGGCTCTTGAATCATTCCTCCGGCCAAAGCGGCGGCTGGATAGCCCGCGTCCTTTCATGCTTCAGCTCGGTGACCACCCTTGACCAATACGAGATGCTGCGCTCGGTCCGAGCCAGTTGTCGTCGCGCTTCTTTCAGCTTGCGTTCCGCGTGGCGCATGCGCCGACGTTTAATCGGGTCGATATCTTTTGGGGTCGGCATGCAGGTTGTCTCAGCTTCTGTGTCATTTTATTACGAGACTTCTGTGCTTCCTTCAGGCAGCCGTGATGTCCGAGTATCGGTCGTGCGATGAATATCTTCTACAACCATGTCCAGCGCCTTCCGCTGTCCGACAACTCGCGGAAGTCTTTTGCCGTGGGCTTTTTGCGTAACAATCGGTTGTCTTACTGGAAGCATGGCTTTAGCGGTAACCATTACAAGAGAGCGAAACGCTCACGTGTATCCCCACCGATAGCCTCAGCGAATTGCCGACGTGAATGAGAGAAACGCGTCGGGTCTGCAACGACTGCTTACCATGCGACCGCGTTCACTTTGGCGTAGAGTTCTTCGCCTTCGGCTTGACGGAGGTAGCGCATTGTCGATTCGAGGTCGGCGTGGCCAACCAGACTTTGCACGGTCTTAATGTCAACTGAATTGCGAAGCAGCGTGGTCATGTAGGTGCGGCGAAAGCGGTGAAGCGTGTACTCTCGGCAATCCCGGCTCTTGCTACGGCACCCCTCGCACCGTCCGCAGTTCAAGCCAGCCTTTCTGGCAAGCACCTTGAGTCCCTTGAGAAGTTTCGTGTTTGGTTGACGCTTGCTAGTCCCAAGGATGAGAATCTCCCCAGGATTGGCTTCGCGACGCGCACGAATAGCATCGAGCACGTCGTTCATGACGGGAATCTCACGCTGCTCTTTGTCCTTCACCCGGAAAGCCCATACCAGATCAACCTTTTTGCCAGACAGTTCCGCTCGTCGGCGCAGAATCGCAATTCTTCGCTCGGCCTCTGCCTTCGGGTAGATGTCGGTGAACTTCTTCCCTTGCACCTTCAGAAACTTTCGGTCAAAGTCAATATCGTAGAAGCAAAGGTACGCGATTTCCGACTCACGAAGCCCGCATTGGTAGGCCAGCAGGACCATCAACCGCTTGTACGAGTTCGCAGCTTGAAGGAGTTTCGTAATTTGTTCCCGGCTGTAGATGTTCGGAACCTTCTCTTCGTAGGCAGGAGTGAGGCTTTTGTCGGTCGCTTCGGCTGCTGCTCCGGCAAACTTGAGCCATGACTTCAGCCGCGCATGCTTGTTGGCCACTGTCCGATCTGCGCAGCCATGGTCCCGCAGAGCGTTCTGGAAGGCGTAAACATCATCAGCCCTGATCTCGTCGATGAAGCTCTTCCTGCGCCGAGCCATTAAAGAAATGAACTCATCCGCAACATTGCGCGCCTGGGCGGCTGCTTCCAAGCGGTTGCCGCTCTCGGCCCGGCCGATGTACTCACTTGCGGACTCCCGAAGCCGCTTTCTTTCAGTGGGAGGAATCACTTCGAGACCAGCCTTTTGAGCTACGACGATCGCAGTGGTTCGCTCTTTCATCTGTCGCCGGATGAGCTCTGCATCTGTGGCATTTGTCCCAGCAGATTTATACAGGACCTTGCGGCCAAGGTAGTAACGGACTTGGTATTGGAACTGCTCAACCTGGACTGGCTTGCCATCAATCAATGCATAGCCAGACTTAACTCTGCCGTTTCCGCTACGCGCCACCGAAGCCCGCTTCCACGTTCCATCGGCCGCCTTGTATCGCACAATGAGTGTTGCCGTACGATCATCCATATCGCCAATTGTATGGCCATCGTATGACCATTACAATATGGTTCAACACTAAATCATTACTATGAATACGTTACAGGATAATGCACTCGAATCCCTCCCTCTCCGCCACAAGCATTCCGCAACTACTTTATCCACTGAGATTTAAGCCACAGAACATAGAAAATCAAGCGGTTGCGCGTTTTCGGTAGTATTCAGGTAGTGTCCAGGGTTTTTCGCACTTTCGATCTTCCTTTTTGCGCGGGAAGGTTGTTGGGTTGGGGTTGTTTTGCTTCTGGCCCCCATGGGGCGAGAAGCAAAGCGTTCAGGCGATGGCCACGACTTCGTCCAGCGCTTCCAGACCGAGCGGGCACTTTGCATCATCGAAAGCTCACGCTAACTTTCCTCCCGTCATACTGAATCTCCTTATCCGCTTTGTCTGTCACGTCGCCACCAGTTCCATGGCCGCTTGAGACGAGGACGATTCGAAACATCCGCTTGTCAACCATCCCGGGATAGGAACCTTCGCGGGTGCCAACGGTGAGAACTCCAGCACGGTCATCCCAACGCATGGGAATCACGGTATGCTGCCCTTTCTCATAGTCGTATCCGTCGCCTGTATCTTCATAGAGATCGAATGTTCCGTCGGCGTCGCGATAAATGCGGAGTTCTACTGGACCGCCGGGGTTCTGCGCAGCATATTCAATCTCCGGTCCCATGGGAAGAATGGATCCTGCGCGCACATAGAGAGGAATGCGATCCAGCGGAGCATCCGCTTCAACCTCCTGGCCACCCGTGGTTGTGTTTCCGGTCCAGAAGTCGTACCACTTCGGTGATGCGGGAAGATAGACGGTGCGATGCGTAGCGTTGGATCTGAGTACAGGATTGACGAGAAGAGCAGGACCGAACATGAATTCATCACCGATATTCCACGTCTTTTCGTCGGTCCGCCAGTCCATGACCAGGGGGCGCTGGATGGTGTAATCCTGGCTGGTAACCTTCCAGGCAAGCGAGTAGATATAGGGCATGAGCCGATAGCGAAGCTTGTCGAAACGAATCAGCACAGGCTCAACCTTGCCATATGTCCACAACTCGTTGTTCGGTCGATGGCCGTGCGTACGAAAGACAGGACAGAATGTGCCGAACTCAAACCAGCGGGCATAGAGTTCCTGGTAGGCGGGCTGTTCGATGACGCCGGGGAAGGCAGGCCAGTAGCCACCGATGTCGGTCGTCCAATACGGATATCCACTGAGCGCGAAATTGAGTCCGGCGGGTACCTGGTGAGAAAGTGCCCAGTAACTGGTAAAGACATCGCCTGACCACACCGTGGCACCGACGCGCTGCTGGCCGAGAAATGCGGAGCGCGTGAGTAGAAAGACGCGTTTGCTTGCGTTTGTTTTCTTCCAGTGGTCCTGCACACCAAGAGTGTGCAGCAGTGGAAAGACGTTGGTGTACTCCGCTCCGTTGCCGATGGCAAGTTGTTTGTTGCGCAGGATGGCATCGCCCATGTGGGGCCAGTACTCCTCCGGCTCGGCGCTATCGAGCCAGAATGCGTCCCATCCCTGCGCAAACAGTTTCCCGGGCAGACGATCCCAGTAAATATCCCGTGCTTCCGGACTGCTGGGATCGTACACGTGTGCTCCGGGAATCATGAGGTGTTTTGCTTCGAGCGTCTTGTATGTTTCGGACGCGGGATCGAGTAGACCCCAAACGGAGATCATGGCATGAACATTCTCTTTGTGGAGGGTAGCCAGATCGCCGGGAACATCGTGGTAGTTGGCGTTGAACTCGGGATCGCCTTCCTTTTTCCACCAGAACCAGTCCTGCACGATCGCGTCCAGAGGAATGTGCTCATCCCGATAACGTTGTGCGATGTTCTTGATCTCATCGAGGGATGTGTAGCGGTCCTTGGATTGGAAGAAACCGTAGGCCCATTTGGGTAGCAGCGGCGTATGCCCGGTCATGGTCCGATACTCGTGGATGATGGTATCCATCTCCGGGCCATAGAGGAAGTAGTAGTCAACAGAATGTCCAGCGATAGCGCAGAAGGCGAGTTCCGTCGGGAAGCGATTGTCGACATAAGTAAGGGCGGCTGTATTCCACATCAGCGCGTAGCCACGGCTTGAGACCAGCAGCGGAATCGCCACGTCGGTGTTGTTCTGGCCTAACTCTACGGTTGAACCGCGGTAGTTGAACATGCCGCTTTGGTGCTGTCCAAGCCCGTAGAACGCCTCGGTTGGAATCGGAGAGAAACGGTCCGTCACGCGGAATGTGTCTTCGCCGTTGACCTGTACCGGTTCATAGGTGCGCGGAAGGCTGTTTCCTTCGCGTAGCAAGCTTTCTCCGGCAATCGAGCGAAAGGAAAGATTGCCCCGATCGAGTGAAAAGGTCACCTCAAGCTGCTTGGTTCTGAGCGTGTCTGCCTTCGCATCCTGCGTGAACTGAAAGGGAGCACCTGGACACGATTGATCGTACGCCTCCGACCAACAGCATGGTTGACGTGTCCGGGGTTTGCGCAGGTAGGCTACTTTGCCAGTTTTGCGGCGTAGGCGGCCGGGGTGAGTTCGGCCAGTGATTGGATGGAGCGGTCGGCGAGGCCGGGAAGCACGTCGGCCAGGTACTGGCGAATGGGCACGCCGAGTTTGCGGCAGCTCTCCATGATGGAGAAAATGGCCGCTATCTTGGGACCAGCTT
>JAKAXU010000045.1 GCA_021816455.1 Acidobacteriota bacterium | reverse complement strand
AAGTTAAAGAAGGCTGCAACGGAACACATGTCGGCAATCGAAAACAATCCAGAAAGAATCAAAGCCTTCTTCAAAGACCCCATCGTCGCCTATGCCGCGTAACAGTATTACCGGGCCGGATCAATAGAGCGCCTGTGGTCGAATTGACAGAGAACGCCGCAATCTGATTGAAGGAGCCGAGCGCCGTGTACAGAAAGCTGCCAGTATCCAAAATGCCATATGGCTTGCTGGCCGCTTGACCGGGGAGGGCAAACGGAGATCCAGAAATTGGCGTCAGCGCTCCTGAGGAGCCGATGGTGAAGGCGAGAATTTCCCCGTCAACGGAGTCAGTAGCATAAAGAAATCTGCCCGAAGAATCGACCGTGACCTGATAATCCTTCCCTGAACCAAAAGGAGAGCCGGAAATAGCCGATAAAACGCCGGTCGAGCTGTCCACATGAAAAGCATCGATTCCGCCAGCGGCGTCAGCCGCATAGAGGAGATAGCTGTTGGGCGTAGCGGCCAGACCCTGAGGGGCGCGTCCTGCTGCAAGACCAACGGGCGATCCAGAGAGCGGCGTGATTCCACCTGTGGCTGGGTTGATAGAGTAGCCAAAGATCTGCGTGCCTACGGAAACATACAGGAAGCGAGCATCCATGACAACTATGCCGTTGCTGCTCAGAATCGGAGGGGTTGTGATGGATACCGAACTGAATCCCCCCGTGGTGAGATTGATTGCAGTCGTAACGAAGGTATTCAGCAGAGAACTGGCAGGTACACCGTACAGGAACTCAGATCCCGGCGTACCTCCACAGTTGGAGTTACAGACGGTCTGGCTGCTTTGCGACCCACATCCCTGCATGAACAGGAACAGGATGAGTATGAACATGCCCCTCGAAATAGGCCGGAGCGAAGTCACGTTTGTAGTTTCCTCCCGGTGCTGCAATCGTTGCAATTTTGAGCTGGCATCCGCCCATCTTGGATGGACTGCATTTGAAAGGTGAATGCCAGCACACGACTTCCGCGAGCTTGGAACAAATAGCAGAGAAACAGCCCCATCTGTTTGTACACTGGCAAAACGGGACGGTGGGTGCGTTCGCTTGATGGGAGCGGTGTGAGTTGAGAGGCTCCCGCACCGTTCCGAGAGAGGCTGGGTGTGAAATTCCCCCGGCCTACTCACCACAAGCTGCACTGGGTGCTGGATGTGGGCTTCGGCGAAGACCTCGACCGCAAACGCGTCGGCTATGCGGCGCGGAACTTCTCCGTACTCAACCGCATCGCACTCAACTTGCTCAAACAAAACAAAACCTCAAAACGCGGTATCCATGGAAAAAGACTTAAAGCCGGATGGGACAATGACTACCTGCTGCATCTGCTCGGAAATTAAGATGCGTTTGCCCTGCCAACCCCGCTCCCTTCAGGCTCATCTCGAGTTGGACAAGAGTAGACTTTGACAGGCTCACTGCAAGTTGTTAGCCTGTGAGAGTGCGCCTCTGCGCATTCCCGCCTGCACTGCGTCCCCGTCGTCTAGCCTGGCCCAGGACACCGCCCTTTCACGGCGATAACACGGGTTCAAATCCCGTCGGGGACGCCAACAAAACAAAAGACTTACAAGAAAATCTCCAATTTGATTGCCGTCCAATAACGTCCAATAAGACGGTGCTCATTCCGAATTCCCCTTTTTCGGCTCAAACACTAGCCTGGCAACCTTGCTCTGCGCGCTGCGCTTGATGCCCGTCACCGCCTGCGCATAGAGGTTCATCGTGATGCTGCTGTTCGCGTGAACGCGCCAACGGCCCCCGACGCAGACGAAGTAGAACAGTGTCCGCTCCACGCCCAGATACGTGAGGGGCTTGTGCAGGCTTTTGTAAACGCGCTTCCTTCGCCGGTTTGTGGTGTGTGTCTGCATCGAATGCCCCTCACGCTTGAAGAAAATTGAATGGCGACAGTTGTGGCCGGGGAAATTCAGATTCCCCAGGCGCGCATGGTGAAGATAGACAAGGGATGAGAAAAGACCTACGAACTGCATTATGGCGCCGAGTCTTTCCGTCTGATGCCGCGATAAACCGCTCTGGCTGGTGGTGGTGCAGACTTCGGCGAGCAGCGGATCCTGCTCATCACCAACCTCAAACTGTGAGCGCGGGATTCGGAAAGTGTGTGGTGGGCGGCACGAATCTATTGGACGAAATGGAAAATTGAGGAGACTTTCCGCTTCGTCAAACGGAGTTATAATCTGGAAGACATCCGGGGGATGAAGTATCGGAGAATGAAGAACTTGGTCGTTCTGGTGACCGCCGCCTATTTTGCCGCCACCTTTCTTGGCCAGAAAATGAAGCTGCGTATCCGCACCGAGAAGCTGCTGGTCGTCTCGCAGCGATTCTTCGGCATTCTGCCCTTCCGCTTTTATGCCTTGGCTGACGGAATCCAGCGGCTTCTGTCCGGTAGCGCCTTCCAGCCAAGGTAAAATCACCGCCGGATGCACAACTGGAACTTGCACTCATCTGGAAAGGATGAGAAATTGTGGGGAAAGCCCTGCGGATTTAAACTTGCGCCGTAAGGAGCCTCTACTTATTGCTCCTATCCAAATTTTCCGAACCTACCTACCCCTCTTCGTCGGCCCTCATAGGCGCCACTGTCATATCTTCTGGAATGCACTGTTTTTCGTGAGAAAACAGGCAAACGGTAATAACCGGTGAATGGAAGGGTCCGCAGTCCATCACCTCATTCCGTGACGTAGAACACACTTTGCAGTTGAGCTGGAAGTGTAGTATTCGCTCTGACGGATGATTTGAGGTCGCTCCGGGCAAATGTTTCAAAGGCAATTCAAGAAACAAACAGGAGTTTTTATGAACACCCTTGCTAGGTGTGCACGTGCATATTGCTATGCCTTCTTCGTGGCGCTGCTCCTGGCAGCTTTTGTCGCGCCGGAGGCCCACGCCATTCCTGCATTTGCACGCAAATACCACACAGCCTGTGCGACTTGCCATAATAATTGGCCCGAATTGAATGACTTTGGGCTTGCTTTTAAAATCAACGGCTTTAAATTCCCGGAAGACGACGCCGACTTCCTGAAGGAACCCCCGCTCATGCTCGGGGCTCAGGCTCAAAAAGAGGCGTTTCCTCACTCGATTTACCCCGGGGAATTGCCGATATTGCCGATCGCTTTTCGATATTCGGGACATTTTATTTATAACAGTCCACAACCAGCTGCAGTGACGCAAGCTGTTGGTTATGTTCCGCAAACAGACCTCTTTCAGCCAAATACCTTTACCATCATAGCCGCGAGCAGTCTTGGTCCTTCGTTCGAGTTCTGGATAGATGATGACTTGTCAGCAGCTGGTTCTGGAGCAAATGGCGGCTTGGGAGATGCTTATATTAAGGCGAACAACTTTATTGGCTATTACCTGCATGTTCCCAAGAATGACCTGAATATTCGCTATGGTCAATTTGAAATCGATCTCCCTTTTACTCAGGCACGAACAATCAACTTAAGTGACTACGCTATTTATGACGAAACGGCTGTAGTGAACCCGAGCGGAAAGGGGCCACTAGCAGGAACTACAGACAATCAGTTTGTATTTTCAGCGCCTCAGCGTGGCGTAGAACTAGGCGGTTACCCGCATAAAGGCTATACTTGGTGGTCGGTGGCTCTGCTGGATGGGACCAATTCTAATTACGGCACCTCCGCTCCACTCACGGGACGGAATGCTAAGGATGTATATATCAATCTTTGGCAAGGCTTCAATCTCGAGCGAAATCCCGCCGTACGAAAGCAAATTCAGGCCTCCGGACCAACTGGTATTCATGACCATACGTGGATTAAGTTCAATGCCTTTGGATATTTCGGTGATAACGAATTGAACCAGGGTGGTACGCTTTACCCAAATCTTCAAACGATCAAAGAGCCTTTCTATCGCGCCGGTGGAGCATTTGATTATAGATTCCGCGGCGACTTCGAGCTTTGGGGCCTGATGGAGCATGGACACGACGCCAATCGCGCCCTCAATGCAAATAGTACCGGCTTGGTGTGGGCAAACCCTGTAACGTTCTCTGGCGGATTTATTGAGGCGGAATACTGGTTTTATCCTTGGCTTATTGGCCTAATGCGCTATGACGGCGTAAACTCGCCCACCGACCGTATAAATGGCGTCTCCAGAAATGACACGAGAAATATATACAGCCCGGGCCTGCAGATTCTGGTCAGGCCAAATATCAAGATTGAAACTGAATATTCGCATAGCTATCAGCAGCCGATACCAGGTACTGGAAATTACTACCGTGACAACAAACTTCAATCCGGGATTGACTTCGCTTTCTAGTCGCTAAGAAACAGGAGACTAACCCGCATAACCAAATTGCTTCCTCAGGAGAAAATATGTCAGTATCAAAAAAATCTTTGCTTTCTCTTATTTGTGCTCTGGCGCTCAGCGCGTCGGCAACGTACTCTCGAGCTGCAGATATCAAAGGTAAGGTCACAGCTCAGGGTTTGCGTTCAGCAGAAAATATTGCCGTCTACGTGGATACGATTCCAGGCAAAACATTCCAACCACCTGCTCAACATCTCACGATGGACCAGGTACATCTCGCGTTTGCGCCACACGTAATGATTGCTCTGAAAGGAAGCACCGTCGACTTTAAGAATGAAGATCCTGTCGGCCACAACGTCTACTGGCCGGCGATTAACCACAATCGTAAACTTGCGCACAATATGGGAACCTGGCCTCAAGGGCAATCCAAGCCATTTACTTTTAATGACCTAGGCGATGTTCCGTTACTTTGCAATGTACATCCGGAGATGTCTGGGTACATTATCGTTGTGCCTACGCCATACTTTGCGCTGACCGACAAAGAAGGTGCTTTTGACATAAAGAATGTGCCTGCGGGCCAGTACACTCTTAAGACCTGGAGTGAAGAGGCAAAGCCTATTACGCAAGCAGTTACCGTCGGCGCATCAGGAGCAAACGTAAACCTGACCGTAAAGAGATAAATTCTGCATTGCGTTGAACAGCACGGAATGTAAAATCAGCTGCCGATTAGAGCGCGGCTATTTCCGTGCGTGGATGGATTGAGTCTCCGGGCCGGAGAAACAGTCAGAAAAGTATCTCTGGCCACATGTTCGTGGAAGTGTGTATTTGGGCTGCGATAGGTGCATAACATTCAGGAGCAGGCATGTCGTCGAAACAAACCCGAAAAGCAATCAGAATAATAGCCTACTCATCCGCAGTTATTGCAGCCTTTTTAGTTGCATTTATATACTGGCAGAAGAAAACAGACTTTCTGTGGCTTCACGAAACATTTGTATATGGGTATACACCGCAGAAATATGCCTGGAAAGAGCCTCTCCTTCCTGCTCAGTTCGTCCAGGCTAGTTGTGGCGCCTGCCATCGCGAAGACTTGCCACAAACTCCACGGCTGAATCGTGGAAGAAAGCTGATAGCGCAGTATAACTGCATAGGATGCCATAGGCTTCAGGATATCGAACGTCCGAAGATGCTCGGACCAGACCTGAGCAGTGTAGGAACAAAAGTAAGCCGTGAATGGATATATAAGTGGTTAAAAGAACCTCGTACCATCACAGATTCTGACGGAAATGTGCTGGTTGATGGGGTAGCAACTAACCCAAGAATGCCAAAATTCTCGCTCAGCGAACTCGAACTACGCGCACTCTCAGCATATCTAAGCGTGCAAAAAGCTACGCCGTTGAAATACTATCCGCTGAATCGGAGCGTGGTTGCTCAAGTGGCAAAAGAAGGAGATGCCGCAGACCAGGGAGAAATTCGTTTTAATCAAATGTTCTGTGTCACCTGCCATGCGCTGTCGGTCGACAGGGGTGGTGAGACAACTCTAATAGGAGGAGATATTGGTCCGGAACTGACAAAGGTCGGTAGTAAGGTAAAACCGGAGTGGCTCATGGCATGGCTACAGAACCCCCAGGGATATCTGGCGCATACTCGTATGCCGCGGTTTCAGTGGTCTGATAAAGACATATACGTAGTGACGCAGTACATTACGAAACGACTTACCGACCCGGATTTGTATAAGGACGTTCCCCAACTTGGCGCGCCGACAGAGGCGGAGATTGATCTTGGTAAAACTCTTTTCGTAAATAAAGGGTGTGCGGAGTGCCACGTAATATCAGGTGTAACCGCAAGAGAAAATTTTGGTCCGGATTTATCTTATCTTGGGATGACCCCTCTTCCGACCGAAGTGAAATCCAATATCTCGAAAAATACCGGTCTCCCAGTGCATTTTGTACATCGAGCCGGTGATCAGATAGATGTAATGGTATCGCGTATTCCGCAGTTCATGATTACGACCATCGAGGCTAAGATTACCAATCCGTCCTCAGTTACACCAGACACTCATATGCCTGCATTCCCAATGACCAAGTCTGAGGATGAAGATGTGACAACCGCGCTTCTGAGTATGGTTGGTCCTGCACCAGGAAAAAATATGGGAAAATCCGTGGTTGTCCCCAAAGTTGACGCAAAGTTTGAACCCGAAGGTCCGTTCCGGGAAATGTACGATCGTTACAAATGTTCGGATTGCCATTCTTTCCGCGGTCACGGAGGAACACTAGCGCCCGATCTCTCCTATGAAGGAAGCCGTGCTCAACGAGAGTGGCTTATCCAGTTTCTGATGAAACCACAAACAATACGCCCTACACTCACTGTTCGCATGCCTGAATTCAACATGCCACAGCAGGATGCTACTGTGATTGCAGACTACATCCTACAGCAGCTAAGAAGTTCAAATGTAAAGGATGGTACTACAGTACCGACCAGTAGCTCGACGCAGGATCGAGTAGCTATCGGAAAACAGTTATTTTCGGATAAGTATAAGTGTCAATCGTGCCATACTATAGGCTCCTCGGGAGGGTATGTTGGGCCGAGTTTGAATAATGCAGGAAATTGGCTGACTCCTGGATGGATTGAATCCTGGTTGCGAAACCCACAGGCCTTGCTTCCTGGAACAATTGAACCGAAGCATAGTTTCACAGAAGATGATATTCAGAACCTTACTGCTTACTTATCTTCTCTAAAGCAAACACCTGAAGCTGCGGGAAGTACTGCAGGAGGCCAGCAGTGAAGATACCTGTCATTTATGTTTCTGTATTGATTGGGAGCCTTGTTCTGTCGTTTGCCGTAAAAAACAGTAAAGCAAGTCAGGCCTGTTGGTGTTGGTCGCAAGGACAGGGCATGGTAGCCAAGCCTATCGTACATCGCGTATCAAAGGAGTATCTCTCGTACGGTTCCTACGGCATGGAACCAGACTGGAGCAATTCGCAAAACTTATTGCCACTCAATTACGAGCAGGAACAGGGCAAACGTATCTTTTATCAACAGTGCGTATGGTGCCATGCAGACTCAACTCCCTCAGGACCATCCAACCGCTCCAATCTCACACCAATACCGCATTTGATGAACGATGGAGAGGCTCTAAATAAGATGAAAGATATAGAAATTATACGAATCATCGCAGAAGGTGGTCGCAGGGTAGGGCGCTCAGCGATGATGCCACCTTACGGAGAAACGCTAAGCATGGACGAAATTTACGACTTGCTGGCGTATATTCGTGTGATTGCTAATCCGGCATATCCTGGAAATGCGGTCAGTGGTAGTGGCCTTTCCGTAAATCATTCGAAATGAGGATTGTCGTGTCAATGGCAGTATTTCGCGGAGTGCTCTCATCATGCGTGACACTTATCTTCGTAACGTCTTTGGCTGCACAGGTTAAACCTGCTCAGATCCTTAATCCAAGACTGAAGATGGATGAGGCACAATATCTTCCTCAACTCGAATCATTACAGCACTCTATACAGGCCCAACACTTCATCTTTCCATTTCGGCTATCTGGATATGCCAATGTCAAACGCGGACACGATAGCAATATCGATGCAAGCGGGATCGAGTTTGTATATTTCAACGATCTAGAATTAATCAAGGTAGCGGGGGTTTACGAAGCTGCCTACAGTGCATCATCCCTAACGGAGAATGAGCGAGCAGCCAAAACATTACAACAAGTCATCGTTCCCATTATGCAACTGGTGATTCAGGATTTTCCAGAAAAGGCTCCGGGTGATGGAATTGGGATTGAAATCATATATAACACCAGAGATCATGAGACAGCTTATGACTTTGAAGGGCGTGAAGTAATCACAGCTGTCTTTAGCTGGAAAGATGCGCGTGCATATTGCCAGACCAACAATGCAGTTGAGAGACAAGACATTCTCAATCAATCCGATATATATCTCAACGGAAAAGCATTTGGCTTGGCATTATCGCAGAGAAATCCACTTCCGGTAGAGGCGCTGGAGCGATCTGTGCCCGCGCGTTTACGCTATGCTCAGAGTCAGGTCGGTGAGACATCCACGACAATATCGCCTCGCCCCCCGCTTCCTGTGTCCTCGCCGCCTGCTGCTGCCACTGCCACTGGTAAAGAAAGTATGGTAGCCGCAACCATCATGAATGCGGAGAGCGAGCAGAGCCAATTCAAGAAGCAACTGGATGCTTTATTGGCTGGAGATAAGGGAAAAATAAACCTAGATGCAGATGCACCACCGTCTTTTGAGGAATATGGTGATCAAGTTGCACTACATATCACATTGCTCAATCCACTTTCTTATGCACAAAACACGGTCTCTATCTACAGGATGGCCGCGCAGGGTCTCGACCTGGTTATTGCACCGGAGCTTAAGTCGTTATTGACTCAGATTCCCAGTGGCGCATACTTCAGTCTGTTCCACTTCACCGTGATAGAGAACGACGGTCCGGGAAAAGCTAAAGCTGAAACCATCGATTATCTGCTTCCTCTCGATTCTGTGCGTTCTCTTGTTGCAAACAAAATCACCAGTCAAGATCTGGCTGACCAGAGTACGATCCTTGTGAACTCTGTGCGAATTCATGTCAATCTGCAGCTCGTGGAGTAGTCAACAATCGTGCAATGATCTTTGTCACGGGATCGTATTCGTCAGGTATCGGAGATTTCTGAAATGAAAAATGACCATTCGAAATGTTTTCGATTTATTATCGCTCACGGAATTGCGTTGTTATCTCTCGGAGGCGGACTGAGCCTGCTTGCAGAGCTTATGACTGACCCGAGAAAAGAAAAATGGGCTTACATCGTTTCTCTGTCTCTGGTGTTTGTCGCACTTGCCGAGACTTTGTTTGTGAGTGTTCGGTCGACATTGCAGAAGAAATCGAAACGCTTTCTGAAGCTATTGCTTTTAAATTGCGCGCTCATGTTTGCTTTGTTTGCTGTCGTCTGGGGCTTCAGCGCGAATCTTATTTCATTGTCTTTCATTATGGTCCTGGCCTCATTTCTTGGACTATTCTGGGGCACATGGCATCTGGATATGGCATATAAGGTATGTGTTTTCCCCACAACCGCAAAGATTCTTACCGTTCTTGGTGCAATTACTTCAGTGTTTGGTGCAATCCTGTGTGCGCAAGCCGATCTGAACAATATCGCTGCTGTGACTGCAGTGGCCTGTTATTCAACGTGGATTGGAGCCGAAATGCTTGTGCTGGCTCCCGTTCTGTTCTGGAACTGGAGAGGCATGGATTCGTTCGGAAAACAATCTATGAATAGATGTAGCAGCTGAAATTTCAACACAGCGCAAGGTAGAAAAACCACGAGGCGCGAAGCAGGTTCTCTGACGCACGCCTCGTTCACTTGATGCTTTTCGGTTCGGATCTCTTTAGAACAGGATTCTTCCTGCCAGTTGCAACTGTCGAGATGATCCCACATCGCCCACCGGGAAGCGTGTATTCACAATCTGACCGAAGTTGCCTGCCGTAATCGTGCCTTTGCCGATCGACATCATCGCCAGCGGCTGTCCGAAGTTCGGGTGGTTCATGATGTTGAAAGCATCCGCGCGAATCTCGAACGTCGCATTCTTAAACAGCTTTGTATCCTTCTGTAGGGAGAAGTCCACATCTTCGAATCCGGGCCCGATAATCGAGTTTCTCGCTTCGTTGCCGAAGTGCTGCCCATCGCTGGAAAAAATGCAGCCGGCCGTCGGCGTATAGCACAGCGATTGTGGCAGATACTGCACCGCTCCGCTTGCCAGTTGCAGATGCTCCGTCTGCACCGATCCCAGTAAATCTGGACGCACCGTCCCAAACGTTCCGTTCAGCGATGAGGTGGTGACGACCGTCAGAGGATTGCCGCTCTGCAGTTGCGCAATCACCGACGTCTCCCATCCCCGAGTCAGGCGGTTATGTCCATACGGGATCGCATAGACGCTGCTGAAAACCCACCGATTGCGCACGTCGAAATCTGACAGACCGTAGTTGTTGGCCGGATTGTAGCTGTTCTGCAGGATGACTCCCTGCGTGCTCAGCGAGTTCAGGTCCATCGATTTGGACCACGTGTATGAGGTGTTGAAGTCCAGCCCGTTGGCGAAACGCCGCGTCAGTGTCGCCCACAGCGCGTTGTAGTGCGAGCTGCCAATGCTGTCGTACTCTGTAATATTGCCCAGGCCCTTCGACGGGTCATATGGACTCTGCGCCGAGAGCGCCGCATACGGCCGCACTCCGTTGATCGGCTGGTTCTGGTTCAGCGCAAGCCGCAGATGTACTCCATGCGATCCCACATACGCAATCTGTGAGACGAGTCCCCACGGCAACTGCTGCTGCAGGTTCAAGTTGTAAGACTCCACATAGGCATCGCTGAAGTTTCGCGCCACGTTCGTGGGCGAAAGGGTCGGTAACCCGCTTGCAGCCGAGTACGCATTGGCAAAGGTCACATACGGCGTCGTCGCGTTCGAGGTATACAGCACCGGCGTAGCAAACGGAGGATTACTTGCCAGTCCGCTCACCAGATTTGTCACCGGCTCATCATTCTGCATCGTGAACCCGCCGCGCAGCACCGTCTGTCCCGCGCCGGTCACATCCCAGATGAATCCGGCTCTCGGATTCCAGCTGTAGTTCTGGTTATAAACACTACTGAATCCTGGCGTACCCACGCGCTGCAACTGCATCGTCGAAGCGTTGAAGTCCACAAACCGATTCGCGCCCTCGGTCGGCGTTCCATCCCAGTCGAAACGCAGGCCGAACTGCAACGACAGTCGCGCGTTTACGCGATAGACATCCTGTCCGTAAGCGCCCAGCGAGTTCTCAAAGATGCGGCTCACCACATTCTGTGGAGTCACCACGAATTCGATTGCCTGGTCGGCCAGGAAGCTGTTCACGGTGCTGAAGACGAAGGTGCTCGTATCCCGATTGAAGTTGTCGTTGACAAACCTGCGGAACTCGCCACCGAAGTTGAAGGTGTTCTTGCCTTTCAGCCAGCTCAGGTTGTCCGACAGCACCTCGGTTGTGTCAAATCGGCCCTGTGGCTCGCCCGCTGGTCCGCCGAAGTTTAGTCCGATGTTGCTCACCGCAATCTGGGGCAGCCCGATACTCACGTTCACGCCATTGTTGATTCCGTAGCTCGTGGGGTTTGCCACAAAGTTCGGAGCAAAGCTGATCGCGATGCGGTTGAATCCCAGCCGTGCTTCGTTCACCACATTCGATCCAAACTCGTGGGTTTCCACCAGAGTTCCGATCTGACGGTGCGCCGTCCGGTGATCGCCAAAGTTCGGAATTGTCTCTCCCGGCAGCGTCGGTTCGTTGCGCTTATCCTGTTGCCAGGCGTAGTAGGCGTGCAACTGGTCGTTCTTTCCGATGTTGTGCAGCAGGTCGCCGGTATACTGCTCAACTGTCACCGGAGAACTGGCCGATCCCAGAAAGCGCGTTCCCGTCGGGTCATTCGCCTGCGGAATCAGAGTAAGAAGCTTCTGCACAATAGGGTCCGTCACGCTGGATCGTTCCGTATTGGTCGGCACGCCGCTGTTGATCGTCAGTCCCTGGCTCTGCAGCAGCCCTTCATAACTTACAAAAAAGAAGGTCCGATCCTTTCCGTTGTACAGATGTGGAAGAATCACCGGTCCGCCGAGATCGGCGCCAGGATTGTTGCGCTTGAAGGTGGACATCGGCACCGGATGCGGGTTGAAGTAGTTGCGCGCATCCACGTCGTTGTTGCGGATATAGTCAAACGCTTCGCCGTGAAACTCGTTCGTCCCCGACCGCGTCGCTACGTTCACCACTGCGCCCGAGTTTCGCCCATATTCCGCACTCAGGCTTGAATTGTCCACCTTGAACTCGCTTACCGTCGCAATCGAAGGCTGAAACGTGATCTGGTTCTGCACCATATCGTTCAGGTTGATGCCGTTGATCATGAAGTTCACGGTGTCTTCGCGATTGCCTGCCGTATCGAACGACGCCGCGCCCAGCCCCTGCAACGGGGCTGTCAGAAATCCGCTCTGTGGAGCCGTCACCGATCCCGGAATCAGCAGGCCCATATCCAGGAAATGTCGTCCATTCAGTGGAATCTGCTGTACTGTCCGTTCGCTGATCACCTGCCCCACCGTCATCGTTGAGGTATTCATCTGCTCCGCCGCGCCGGTCACCTCCACCGTCTGCGCCGTCGCTGCTACGCCCAGCTTCGCATCAATGCGCTCGGTTGAGTCCACCGCCAGCACGATATTCTCCAGTGTTGTCGGTTGCATTCCCGGCGCGCTCACCACCAACCGATATGTACCGGGATTCAGTGCCGGCAACGCGTACGCACCCACGCTGTCCGAAGTCACCGTGCGGCTGACGCCCGTATGAGTCTCTGTCGCCACCACCTGTGCTCCGGCCACTGCCGCGCCGGTTGCGTCGGTCACCGTGCCTTGCAGTGTGCCCGTTGACTGCGCTGTCGCCTTCAGGCCTGCCCCCAGCATGACGCTAAACGCCAGAACCGCGATCGTTGTCCATTTCCAAAATCTGTGCATCCTAACTCCTCCGGAATCAGCGGTTGCCCGCAAATGAAAAGCCACGTGTTGATGGCTTTCAAGTATTTTGTAGTGTTTGAGATGACGCACAGCGCCACCCCGCGGGATGTTTTCCTTTGCCTGACCTATTCACAGGACTCCCTGCGAGCACTTCATGCATGGGTCATAATCCCATGCATTTTGTCACCTTTTTACGAATGGTTGAAGCTACTCTAACGCACCTTCCTACCACCAGCAAGAACTTTCCATCTCTTTCGATTGCAATCGTCGATCCTCCACTCCCTCCTTATCCTGTAAAATGCGAATCTCCTTGACGCCAACAGGGCTGCCACAACGGTTACCAACCATTCCGCCGTTTTGCGACCCAATGTTCCTGAAAATCTCTGGGGATGAAGGAGATCCGCGCCGGAACCATCGTGGACGCGACGTTGATCAGAGCGCCCGGTTCAACGAAGAACGCAAGCCAACAGCGCGACCCGGAGAGGCATCCGACGAAGAGAGGTAATCCGAGGTACTTCAACGGGCGTAGCGTCTTCGGAGGCTATGTCATTCCGAGAGGGTGTTGGCCCGTTGTGCTTTCGTCTGGCGAAATGCGGGGTATAACGCCAGGTTCAGAGCGCGGTGAGGGCCGTCTGCTGGTCTGGGAAGAGGTGAGCGTACTTAGTGATGCCGACCATGGTGAAGACCTTCTGGAAGTGAGCCGAGAGGCCGAAGGCGTGGACTTTTTGGCCAGAGTTGGAAGCTTCGATCATGATCTGGATGACGAGGGCGATGCCGCTGGAGTTGATGTAGTCGACTTTGGTGAAGTCGAGGAGGACGATGTGGACCTTGTCTTTGGGAAGGGTCTGGTAGGCGCCGACGACGGCGTCGCGGGAGGTGCTGGAGATGTCGCCTTCGAAACGGATGACGGAAACCGGATGGCCGGCGGGCGAGGTGAGCTGGTCGATGCGGGAACGGGTTTCGGTCTGCACTGTGTGTTCTCCCTTGCGGTGAAAGCGGTGAATCCAGACTGCCGAATCGCTGGGCGATGGCGGAATCAGTGTTTATGGAGACGGATGACGAGGCGGACGTAGCTGCTGCCGCGTTTGTCGGAGACCCACTCGGCCTCATCGACGAGGGCCTGGATGAGAAACATACCCATGCCGCGGGGGTCTTCCTCGCCGTGCATCTTGCGGTCGATATTGGGTTTGGGGGGCTGTGCGCGGAGACCACTGCCGTCGTCGATGACCTTGACCTCGAGGGCGTCTTTGCTGGCGGAGAGGATGATGCCGACGGTGAGGTTTTCGTTGAGGCGGTTGCCGTGCTCGATGGCGTTGATGCAGGCCTCTGCGATAGCGGTCTTGAGGTCTTCGATGCGGTCGTCTTCGAAGCCCATGAGTTTGGCGACGGAGGCGGCGGTGCTCATGGCGACCTTTTCAAAGCCCAGTCGAGAGGGGAGCTTGACCTCGACGGTGCTGGATGACAAAGCTTCCATTCGAACCCCTTGGAGCGCTGCCGGATGACTCCGGCGGGTACGGAACGGTGGCCGGTCCGTCAGTTCTGCAGCAGATGGATGATAGCCAGAGCCGTCATGTCATCGGCCTGTGGCGAGCCTGCTGCGAAGTCGCCAAGGCTGGTCCACAGTGTATCGAGAATAACACTGGAGTTTGTGGTTTGACTGCTGGAAAATTCGCTCAGGAGGCGGTCTTCTCCGAACTCTTCCTCGCCGCGGAAGACCTCGGTAAGTCCATCGGTGTAAAGCAGAAGCCGACTGCCGGGCGGGAAGGGGAGGGTCTGGCTGGAGTAGGTCATGTCCGGGAGCAAGCCAAGCGGCGTGCCGGAGGCGCCGATCCTGTGAGTGACTCCGTCGGGGGTGAGGATGAAGCCGGGATTGTGACCGGCGTTGAGCATCTCAATCTCGGCGCGTGCTGGATCGAGGCGGGCGAGGATGGCGGTGACGTAGCGTCGGCGCGCTTCCTCACCCTCCTGCCAGTGGTGCTGGTTGGCCTGGCGTGCGAGTGCTTCAAGGGGAATGCCGCTAGAGGCCATGGCGCGAAAGGCAGAGCGAAAGCTGGAGGCCATGAGCGCGGAGGCCAGACCTTTGCCGGCGACATCGGCGACGGCGAGCAGGATATCTCCGTTGGGATGGGCGAGGATATCGACATAGTCGCCGCCAACCTCGTAGCAGGTTTCAGAGCGGACGGCGAGCGAGAATCCGGGCAGATCGGGCAGGTCGCGCGGGATGAGCGCACGCTGGATGTCGCGTGCTGCATCGAGGTCTTTCTGGACGCGCGCCCACTGGAGATTGCGCTCGAAGTTGCGGGCGTTTTCGATGGCGACTGTGGCCTGCAGGGTGAGTCCATGGATGAAATCCAGCTCGTAGAAGGTGAGTGTACGAAGGTCAGGCGGGAAGACGACGAGGGTGGTGAGGGGATGATCGTCGTGATCTCGAAGTGGGAAGGCGCAGTCGGTGGGGATGGAGTCGGACGCCGTTACGGTGAGCGATTCGGGAACTTCGCCGAAGGTGATCGGGTCGCTGGCAGCGGCCAGGAAAGCGGCGCCGGCCATTTCGAGTTCAAGGACGACGATGCGGAGGACGGCGCGAAGGACGGCTTCCTCGGAGGTGGTGGAGTGGACCTGGCGCGAGACCTCGAGCAGGGCCTGAAGGCGCGCAACCTGCTGCTGGAGATCGATGGTAGCCTCCGCCGAGGTGGGAAGCGAGCGGGAAGCTTCGGGATCGGGAGTCACAGGTTCGTCGGAGATCACGGATTCAGGAGTTCCTTAGTGGATGGTCAGGAGGTTAGGGTACGGCGTGGACGGGAGCCGACGAGACCGTACCAAGCGATGAAGAGATAGCAGAAGGCCGGAATGACGAAGGAGTGTTGGATGCCGGAGCGATCGGCGACCCATCCGATGAGAGCCGGGATGATGGCTCCGCCAACGACCGCGGTCATGATGAGGCCGGAGCCTTTGCTGGTGAGCGGGCCGAGTCCGGCGATACCGAGAGCAAAGATGTTGGGAAACATGATGGAGTTGAAGAAGCCGCAGAGGACGAGGGTCCAGATGGCGACCTGCCCGGAGGTGAACATGGAGGTGAGGACCATGGCCGCGCCGAGAATGCCGAAGACGCCGAGGAGCTTGCCGGATCGGATGCGAGTGAGCACCCAGGAGCCAAGCAGGCGACCGATGAGTGCGCCGAACCAGTAGAGCGAGACGAGGAAAGACGCCGTTTTTTCGCTTGGAACGCCCTGCTGATGGAAGTAGTTGACGGCGATGGAGGCGAGGCCAACTTCGACGCCGACGTAAAGGAAGATGCCGATGGCGCCGAAGACGGTGTGAGGATAGCTCCAAATGCTGCGCGCGAGGATGGGGTCTCCGGATTTGGCGGGTCGGAAGGCCTGGGTCTGCTGGATGGCGGGCAGATGCAGGAACATGACGGCAAAACCGAGAATGAGCAGGCTGCCGGCGATGGCGAGGTACGGCCCGCGGACGGTGTTGGCGATGGCTGCAGGGGTGGTCATTTTAGAGGGATCGGTGAGAATGTAGGCGCCGGCGACGAGCGGCGCGATGGTACCGCCGAGCGAATTGAGCGCCTGAGCCAGAGTGAGTCGGACAGGCGCGCTGTGCTCCGGGCCGAGGATGGCGACGTAGGGATTGACCGATGTCTGCAGCGCTGTAACTCCCGCGCCCACCACAAATACCGCTGTCAAAAAGAGCGGGAAACTGACCATCTTTGCTGCTGGCACAAAGAGCAGACATCCGACAACCTGAATGAACAGCGAGGTAATCATCGTGCGCTTGTAGCCGATGGTTTCGATTAACTTCGAGGTCGGCGAAGAGAAGACAAAATAAGCCAGAAAAAAGGCCGACTCAACGAGCATGGCGAAGACGTAAGGCAGGCTGAAGATGGAGCGCAGGTGAGGAACCAGCGCCATGTTCAGGTTGGTGATGAAGCCGAAGATGAAGAACAGCGCGGTGACGGTGATGAACGGGCCGAGATAGCTGGGTTGGGACTGGGTTGCAGGTGCGTCAGGCTCAGTGGACATGGGGTGCTGGTTCTTCCCTTCTGAATCAGAATCCGTTCTCTCCGGGAGGCATTACGCGCGGGGCTGCCCCGGGTGCGCTCCATCGTGCATACGCCGCCGCAAAGATGCGACGAAACGCGATGCGGGATTGGGTGCAAGAACACTATACGGTATGGGAGGGTCAAGACGAACAGCCGGTGTCCGTTTCCGGATGGCGGCCAATTTGAATCCGCAGGATTATTTGGCGGAAAGGAGTATCGGATGATTCTGCATGGACCAGACGACCGGCGGTGGCTTTCTTGATTTTGGCGCGGTTAATCGTTGAAGCTGCGGGTTGCTGCTTGTCATTTTGATCTCTTGAGGCTGTTTCCCAGCTTCCGAAGACACTACGCCCCGGTTCCCTGGTGTTTCGTCCCGGAAATACGTGAGCATAGTCTGGCGAGTTCCTGGAAGAGGAAGCTTGCGGAAGCGGTCCATGCGAAGGGCGATACTGGAAGCACGAACGCCGTCGGCAATTCGGTGACGCGGGCGTGAGACCAGATTGCGAGGCGCGCATGCGAAGCGAGAGCGGGAAGCCAGGAAACGGGTGGCAGCTAGCGGGCGTGGGTCTGCTGGCGGGAGCGATGTTGCTGGCCGGAGTCCAGAGTTGGGCCGCGCAGGCCCAGTCTTCGCAGGTACTGGCCGAATCGCATGGGGAGTCAGCGACGGCGGCCTGTTTTGTGCATCCAGACGGGACGCTGGAGGTGGTGGCGCTTGGTTATGGCGCCGGCTATATGAGCGCGCCGCGGGTGGCGCTGCGGAATGTGCCGGCGGGGGCGACGGCGACGGTAGTTGCCGATGCGCCGATCGACGGGGAGATTCGATCGTACACAGTGAAGGGGAGCGCGGGCTGGCCACAGACGATCTCCTATGGGCAGATTTGTCCGGCGGTGTTGACGGTGGACGGGCCGACGGCGGGTGGGTCGGAGGTGGCAGGAAGGATGGCTGCCGCGATGCCCGGAGCACGCGCCGTGGGGATCGCCGTTCCGGAGGCGCACGCGACCAGGTTGCCGGAGACGATTCGCGTGGATGACTATGGCGCGAAGGGCGACGGAGTGTCGGATGATCGGAGGGCGATCCAGGCAGCAATGGATGCGGCGAGCTGGCTGGCGGGGAGTTCGCCGGGGTCGAACCCGAAAGTTTCGTTTACGGCCGGCAAGTCGTATTTTGTGGGATCGATAGGAGGCTTTTACTGGGGCGCGTTCGACGATGGGTCCGTACCGGTGGCGGCGGAGCTGGAGTGCCGGGCGAGCGGAGGTGTGGTGCGGGGCTGTTCGGTGGTGAGCGGCGGCTATGCGCTGCGCGCCGGTGCGACGCCGATTGTGCCCTCGGCAGGAACGAACGGAAGCGGAGTAGCGATTCATCCGGAGCTGAGCGCGTGTGTGCCGGAGCGGTGCGCGCACAACGAAGGCGAGTATGTGTCGGGCGCGGAGGCGGCGGGCGGAACGGGCTATCCAGAGGCGTTTCGGGTGTATGTGGGGCCGACATGCGGCGGGGTACCGTGCCGGTATCTTGCGCCCGAGACGCCGGCGCGGATCGGCTATGGGGTAGAGTTGCCGAACAATGTGACGATCGAAGGCAACGGAGCATCGGTGACGGGCGGATATGTAGGCCCGGCAGCGGGAGCGGCAAGCTATGGCAACGATTTCCCCTACATTGCGACCTTTGCCAATGTGCATGGCGGCAATGACATCATCCGGAATCTGACGTTTATGAACGCGTTTATCGGAGTGGGAAATGTGGGCGCGTTCATGGACTTTGAAAACGATAGTTTTCAGACAGCAATTGCGGTGCAGGGCGAACAGGCGCAGTTTGTGATCATGCACAACATCAACTACAACTGCGTGTGCGCTGGGCGAGCTGGAGTAGTGGTGGGCGGGCAGTGGGGCACGCGTTCGCCGGCCTTTGGACTGGAGGGTGGCGAGATCGCCAACTCGTTGAACATTGCCGACGGGATGCATATCACGAATATGAATTTCTTCCAGGGCTACGCGACGCCGACCAACCAAAAAGCACTAGATTGCTGGTTTGACCGGAACTTCTTTCATCTGGAGGATCAGGGGATACACAACGCGCTGGAGTGTTATGAACCGCCGGGCGGAGTGGTGCGGATGACGGATCAGGATGAGGCGGCACAGCAGGAACCGGACGATCTGTGGCGCGGGATCTTCGGGATCCCGGTGGCGATCTATACGCGGTATGGAAGGCCGACGAACAATCCGGTGGTGAAGAATCTGCAGGCGAAACATAACCTGAGCTATGGGCTGGTGGCCGGGCCGCATATCAATGCCGGGATTGTGGAGACGATGGGATTTGAAGGCAGTGGAGAGTGCGAGGGCGGGGCAATCTACGGTTCGGCGGAGTGCCCGAATCCGTACGAACCGTTTGCGAAGAAGCCGCTGGGAGTGATTCTTACGGATTCGCAGATGGAAATCCGGGATCAGGGAGTAGTGGCACCGTATGAGGCGGTGTTGACGTATCCATGGCAGACGCCGCCTCCGATGCTGCCAACCAGCGGCATCACGCACCTGGCGCACAGCGCAGCGACGCCGGAGTTGTCGGAGCCGGAGGCGGTGCCTGGGAATCGTGGCCGCGAGTTTCGTCCTCAGCTCACGTGGCTGGGTGCCGGGCAGAGACTGAATGCGGATTCGGAGTTTGCGGAATTTGAAGGGAACCGGTACACGAGCCAGATGTCTCTCGATGAATGGGCTGTGTTTGTGCACGATCAGTTCCAGCCGCGGAATTATCCGTCGATTCTGGAGTTGGATGCGCAGACTGGAAAGCAGCCGGGACAGTCGTACGTGAAGGCGAATGGACTGGCTGTGGATTCAGCCGAGGTACAGAACGGACAGGTGACGGAGTTGGAGATCGTCGATGGCGGTTCCGGCTACGGAAGCTATGCGCATGTAGGATGCAGGATTGCGCCATCGACGAATCAAGAGGTGACGATCGGAGGGACGCAGACGCCGTTCGAAGCGAGTTGTTATGGTGTGACGGATGCGTCGGGCAAAGTGACGCGGCTGTATCTGGCGCAACCAGGACTGGGGTATCTGAGCGAGCCAATGGTGACGCTGGATACGCCGTCGGCCGGAGGCAGGCAGGCACGGGCGAGGGCGACGATTGTGCGGATGCAGAGCTACATTCCGGTGGGACACCTGGTGATTGACAGCTTCTATCTTCCGTCGGCGGGGGTGGTGGCTGCCAACAGCTCGGTGACGCTGAGCGATCTGCCATGTCCGGATGCGAGTGGGATTCGAAGCGCTGCGCCGACGATGCAGGACCAGGTGTCGGTAATCTCGATGGGGAGCCAGACGTGGGGCGTGCCGGGAGTGATTGTGACGGCGCTGGCGATGGGTTCCGGCAAGTGCAGCGTGACGCTGAATAACCCGACGGCGACGGCGATGCCATATGGAGCGGGGACGGCGCGAGAGCCGTGGGAACTGCTGATTGTGGGAGCGGGGAGCGGAGCGCAACAGGCGGCAGGATTCGGTCCGCAGGGGATTCTGGCGTCGGGAGCGAGGACGACGGTGAGCAGCGCTGCAGGAGGAAATCTGGCGGCGACGACGGGGGCGATCGGTGGTGGACGGCTGGCGTTGGGGTGCACGACGCTGGGCAGGCTGAAGGTGCCGGGTGCGACAGCGTTGATGGCTTGCGTGATGGGCGGAGCGGGCGGGAATCCGGCGGGAGTGATGCCGGAGTGCGCGGTGACAGGGCCAGACGAGGTGGAGGTGGAATTGTGTGTGGCAGCGACGACGACGGCGGGAGCACAGCGGTATAACGTGCGCGTGCTGCGCTGAGGGGAGGTGGAAAAGTGCAGGTCGCTAAAATTTTGCATACCCTTAGGGGGCATGGGCATCTATACTGACAGAAAGGAAGTGTGCGTATGGAGACGATTCGGCTGGAGATTGAAGGGATGCATTGCGGGGCGTGTGTGCGAAGGGTGACGCAGGCGCTGGAGGGAATCGATGGGGTGCGAGTCGACTTAGTGGAGGTTGGTTTAGCGAGTGTACAGTTCGATCCGCGCGTGGTTGGTGCGGAGCAGATTGCGAAGGCGGTGGAGCGGATTGGGTTTCCGGCGCGGGTGAAGATCTGAAATACGGGTACGACGCGCGCTGCATCGGTGCGCCAGAGGAAAGGCGAGGAGTGGAAGCCATGTCGATCGGGACGAGGCCGAAAGCGTCGGTGGGTGCGCGGAAACCGGACCGGACGGAGCACGCAGAGCGGGTTACTATTCCGGTGACAGGGATGACCTGCGCGGCATGCCAGTCGTTTGTGCAGCGCACGCTGGCCGCAGAGGCTGGCGTCGAAGAGGCGACGGTGAACCTGATGCTGCAGAATGCGACGGTTCGCTTCGATCCGAGCGTAGCGTCGGTGACGAGGCTGGTGGAGACGATCCGCAGGACGGGCTATGGGGCGGAGATGCCGGTCGTTGCGGAGTCGGCGTTGGAGGAACAGGAGAGGAACGACGAGGAGCAGCTTCGGGAGTACCGGAGTCTGCGTGGGAAGGCCGCGGCGAGCGTGCTGGCGGGCGTGGTCGCGATGATCGCCTCGGTTCCTCTGATGAGCGCGGGAGGGATGGATGGTGCGGGACTGAAAGCGGTGAAGGATCCGTTTCTGGCGTGGTCGATGCGAGTGCTCGATCCGGGGCTGCATCGGGCAGCTCCGTGGCTCTTTGCGGTGAGCGGCGGAGCGATTCGATGGTCGCTGCTTGTGCTGACGGTGTGGATCGCGGGCTGGGCCGGACGACGATTTTATGAGAAGGCGTGGTCAGCGCTGCGGCACGGGACGGCGGATATGAATACGCTGGTGGCGCTGGGCACAGGAGCAGCGTTTTTGTATTCGGCGGCGGCTACGGCTGGGCCGGAGTATTTTGTGCGTCACGGCGTGACGCCGACGGTCTATTACGACGCGGGATTGCTGATTCTGGGGCTGGTGCTGACGGGTAATACGTTGGAGAGCGGCGCGAAGGGCCGGACGGCGATGGCGCTGCGGAAGCTGACGCAGTTGCAGCCGAAGACAGCGCGCGTGGAGCGCGAGGGAGTGGAGATTGATCTGCCGGTGGAGGCGATTGGACACGGCGACGTGATTCTGGTGCGGCCCGGGGAGCGGATTCCGACCGATGGGGAGGTTGTTTCGGGAAGCAGCGGCGTGGATGAGTCGATGCTGACGGGAGAATCGCTGCCGGTGGAGAAGACGAAGGGAGATCGGGTCATCGGTGGCACGCTGAACCAGCGGGGGGCGCTGCGATATCGAGCGAGTTCGCTGGGAAGCGAGAGCACACTGGCGCATATTGTGCGCCTGTTGCGCGAGGCGCAGGGAACGCGCGCGCCGATCCAGGAGCTTGCTGATCGGGTGAGTGCGGTTTTTGTGCCGACGGTACTGGTGCTGGCGATAGCGACATTTGCGATGTGGGCGTGGTTTGCGCGGGCAGACGGAGTAATGCAGGGGTTTGCAGCGGCTGTGGCGGTGCTGGTGATTGCGTGCCCGTGTGCGATGGGATTGGCAGTGCCGACGGCGGTGATGGTGGCGACGGGCCGGGGCGCGTCGGCGGGATTGCTGATCAAAGGCGGCGAAGCACTGCAGCGACTGGAGAAGATCGACACTGTAGTGCTGGACAAGACGGGGACGATTACGGTGGGGCGGCCGCAGGTGACGGATGTCTTGCTGGACCGGGAGAGTGGTTGGGCGCGTGACTGGGTAGTCGGAATGGCTGCTGCGCTGGAACGGGCGAGCGAGCATCCACTGGGCGAAGCGATTGTGCGCGCGGCGATGCAAAGCGGCGAGCCGATCGCGCTGGCAGAAGAGTTTACATCGATTCCAGGGCGCGGTGTGACGGGGGTGGTGGCGGGCAGACGGATGGCGGTGGGAAGTGCGGCGTTGCTGGAGGAGAATGGGGTCGCGGTGGGGGCGCTGGCAGAAACCGCGAAAGAGGAGGCGGAGCGAGGACGGACGCCGCTGTGGGTGGCCATCGATGGCAGGCTGGCCGGGGTGATCGTCGTGGCGGATACGATCAAGCCTACCTCGGCGGCTGCGGTAGAGGCCTTGCAGCGCGCCGGGCTGCGCGTGGTCATGTTGACCGGAGACAACGAGCGGACGGCGGGCGCGATTGCGCGCGAACTCGGCGTGACGGAGGTGATCGCCGGTGTGATGCCTGATGGCAAGCTGGAAGTGATTCGGAGATTACAGTCCGAAGGCCGAGTGGTGGCGATGGTGGGCGATGGGGTCAATGATGCTCCTGCTCTAGCGCTCGCCGAGGTTGGGATTACGATGGCGAGCGGGTCGGATGTGGCGATGGAAGCAGGCGACGTCACGGTGATGCGCAGCGACCTGATGGGAGTTCGAGACGCGATTCGGTTATCGCGCGAGACGATGCGTGTGATGCGACAGAATCTGTTCTGGGCCTTCGGTTACAACGTGGTAACGATTCCGCTGGCAGCGGGTGTGCTGTATCCGGTGTGGGGTGTGCTGCTCAGCCCGGTGCTGGCAAGCGCGGTAATGGCCTTCAGTTCGGTGAGCGTGGTGACGAACAGTTTGCGGCTGAGTCGACTGAAGCTGAGTTGAGAGGGAGTGAGATGACGAGGATAAAGCGCGCAGAATCGTCGTCGGCGCTGGTGTGTGAAGCGCCCGCGGCGGGACGCAAAGCGGTGGGAGTGGATGCGGAGATCAAGGCTTCAAATCTGCGTCGGCTGAGCCGTATTGAAGGTCAGTTGCGCGGGATTCAGAGGATGGTGGAGGAGGATCGGTATTGCGTGGATATTCTGACGCAGGTTTCCTCGGCTCAGGAGGCGCTGCGAGCGGTGGCGCGGTCGCTGATGCGAAACCATCTTGAGCATTGCGCGAGTCACGCCATCCGGAACGGTTCGGCGGAGGAGCGGAGGGCGATGTATGACGAGTTGCTGGAGATGATTTACAAGAATGCGCGATAGGCGGGCAGGCTAGCCTGCATATCTCACACGCCGCGTGTTAAAGGGTAGAGTCTGCGGGCAAAAAAATAGCTGGAAGGGCCGTCATTTCTGTGGCATAACTACGTTGACGAAGCGTGTTATGGCTGCGGAAAGGGC
>JAKAXU010000044.1 GCA_021816455.1 Acidobacteriota bacterium | reverse complement strand
CGCCCTTTCCGCAGCCATAACACGCTTCGTCAACGTAGTTATGCCACAGAAATGACGGCCCTTCCAGCTATTTTTTTGCCCGCAGACTCTACCCTTTAACACGCGGCGTGTGAGATATGCAGGCTAACACTTTTGCACGCTCAGGTTCGTTGATAGCGGGATCAAAATCGTAAACATGCATGGATAGGAGTTCTTCGCGCGTGTAGTCCAGAGCTGAACATGCCTTCGCATTCACATCGAGAAGGCGCAGGGTGTCCAGATCGACAACCTCGATGGCATCATTGGATTGATCGATCAAAAGCCGGAAGAGCTTCAGTGATTCTTCTGCCTTTTTGCGCTCTGTAATGTCGCGAATGATAGCTTGTGTATGCCATACCCCGGAAGCCATGCTCCGATTCAGACTGACTTCCGCGTCAAAGGTGGTTCCGTCTCGACGAACATACGTCCACTCGAAGATCGGGGATAAACCACCCTTTGTATCCTCCATCTTGATCTCCGCTAATACTTCAGAGGATAGCCGCCCATCGGGCTGCCTCAGCGGTGAAAAATCAAGAGGAGAGTGGCCAACAATATCGTTTTTTCCGCATCGGAAAAGAGTCTCAGCTCGCGCGTTGCAGTCCGAGAATGTTTCTCCCTCCCGGATGAGAATGGCATCGTTCGCCGTTTCAAACAGGGCCTTGAACTTGACTTCGCTCTGTTGGAGGGCGCTTTCCATCCGCTTGCGCTCGGTAATGTCACGAGCGATAGCCTGTAGCAAATACCCTGTCTCAGAAGTTATGACCCGATTCAAGCTGAATTCCGCCTCAAAGGTGGTTCCGTCATGACGGATATGCGTCCACTCAAAAATCTGAGAAATACCGCTCATCGCAACTTGTATTTTCTCCGCCGCCTTCTCAGAGGAAAGCCGTCCATCGGGTTGCTTGAGCGGTGATAACTCGATAGGAGAGTGGCCAACGAGGTCATCTTTTGTGCATCGGAAAAGAGCCACTGCTTGCAAGTTGCAGTCCAGGATTGTTCCCCCGCTCAGAATGAAAATGGCGTCGTTCGCCGTTTCAAACAGGGTCTTGAACTTGGCTTCGCTCTGCTTGAGGGCGCTTTCCATCCGCATGCGCTCGGTAATGTCGCGGATAGCGCTGGAAACAAGCACGCCGTCCTCTGTCTCAAAAGAACCAAGGCTGATTTCAACGGGAATCTCGTGCCCATCCCTGTGCAAGCAGTACAACTCAAGGCCAGCACCCATTGGCCTCGTTCGTCGATTCGCAAAGAAATTCGCTCGGTGCGCCGGATGCCCACCCCGAAAACGCTCCGGCAATAGCATCTCTATGGCCCTGCCTAGCATCTCCTCGCGCCCGTACCCGAACAACGCCTCCGCCTGTGCGTTAACCAGGACGATCTCTCCTTCCTGGTTGACCACGATGATCGCATCCGGGGCAGCTTCGAGCAGGCCTTCAAATTTCTTTTCGGTATTCACGGTGAGCTTTGACATTGGCACCTTCCTGTATCGCGGGGAGAAGTCGCGTAGTGCTGGTGCTGCATATCCCCGAGGCGCATGCACATCAGTTATAGGATTCTGCACCGCGACTTGGATAACCATCGAATTATATCCCTGCGCCAAGAGGAGAAATGCAATTGCAGAACCGAGCTGAACGCGGAACCATTGATTTCGGATTCCGCTACTCTGAATTGGCCCTTTCAATGGTCTGATCTGCCCCACCTGAAGGCGGAGCCCGTTAACCTGTTCTGGGATGGTTGGTCCTGGAAACGAGGATAGCCGGGTACTCCAACCCCGTGTCGATGAATGTGTGCCGCGAAGACCGTCTTACACGGCCTGCCGGGGCCTGTAAGACAAGCCAGTCCGCAGCCCCTGCATCGCCTCAAAATGTAAGACAAGCCGAACCGTAATCCATCGCCCGCGTTGCTACAATGTTTCCGAGCAGGAGAGCGTACCCGTGGGCGTCGAGGCCATCTATCCCGGAACCTTTGACCCGCCGACCAACGGGCATCTGGACCTGATTGCGCGCGGCGGCAAGCTCTTTGAGCACCTAACGGTTGCAATCCTGAACAACCCGATCAAAAACCCGCTCTTCACCGTGATGGAGCGGGTGGAGATGATGCGCGAGGCGACGCGTCATCTGCCGAACGTGGCGGTGGAGACCTTCGACGGACTGATGGTGGACTTTGCCCGCCAGAAGCAGGCGACGGCCGTGCTGCGCGGCATTCGGGCGATCAGCGACTACGAGTATGAGTTCCAGATGGCGCTGATGAATCGTCGTCTGGCTCCGGAGGTCGAGACCGTCTTTTTGCAGCCTGCTGGGCGCTACTCGTTTGTCAGCTCGCGGATGGTCAAGGAGGTCTTCAGCTTTGGGGGAGACATCACGGGCTTGGTGCCGGCCAATGTGCTGAAGCGTCTGCGGCAGCAGGCCAAGCAGAAGTCGAGCTAAGACAGACTGGCAACCAGAGGCTGGGAACTCCCGCTGTTTCCCACATATGTAAGACAATTGCCGGACCATTGCAAGACATGTAAGACAGCCGTAATACGTGCGTAAAGCATTTGTTTTACATGTCTTACAAATGTAATACAGGCCTTTTTCGGCACTTTGCGGAGGTTGCTGGAAGGCAGCGAAAGGCAGCGAAAACACTGGGGACAGGCGGAGTATGATACCCCCGCGCCAAGCAAAATCTGAGCAGGAAACTGGTCCGGATTCGGCGAAATCGGTACACTAAAGACACTATGCCCGTGACCGCTCCCACCAAAACTTTTGCCGACCGCATCGGCCGTATTGAAGTCTCCGCCACGATGGCTGTGGCCGCCGAAGCCACCAAGCTCCGCAACCAGGGCGCACACCTGATCGACTTTGGCGCCGGCGAGCCGCATTTCCCCACTCCGCAGCACATCAAGGATGCGGCCATTGAAGCCATTCAGGCCAACTTCACGCGCTACACCGTCGTACCCGGCATTGCCGACGTGCGTCGGGCGATCGTCGAGCGCCACGCCTCCGATTTCGGGTCCGAATATGGCATCGATGAAGCGATCTTTACTGCCGGAGGCAAACTGGCCCTGTTCAATGCGATCCAGGTGCTGGTGGACCACGCCGACGAGGTGATTCTGCCGGTTCCCTACTGGGTAAGCTTCAAGGACATCATCCAGTACGCCGGGGGCAAGGTGGTCTTTCTGGAGACCGAAGAGTCCGAAGGTTTCCGGATCACGGCCGATGCGATCGAGGCGGCAATTACGCCGCGAACGAAGGCGATCATTCTGAACTCGCCGTCGAATCCGGCCGGAAGCGTGGTGACGGGTGAAGATCTGGAGCGGATTGTGCGGCTGGCGCACGAACGCGGAATCTATCTGCTGCTCGATGAGTGCTATGTGTATCTGAACTACGAAGGTCAACCGGTCTCCGGCGGCAGCTTCACCTGGGCAAAGGACCATCTGATCGTTCTCGGCTCGCTGTCCAAGACGTACTCGATGACGGGCTGGCGCGCCGGCTATGCGCTGGGACCGAAGTCGGTGATCGCGAATCTCTCGAAGCTCCAGTCGCAGTCCACCTCCAATGCGACGAGCTTTGTGCAGAAAGGAGCGATTGCGGCTCTGGCAGGTTCGCAGCAGTGCGTGGAGGAGTTTCGCGCGGAGTTTATGCAGCTGCGGGATTACATCCTGGGGCAGGTACGTACGATTCCGCATGTCACCTGCACGACGCCTGGCGGCGCCTTCTATGTCTATCCGAATTTCTCGCATTACATTGGTGGAAACGGCATCCGCTCGGCGACGGAACTGGCGACGCGCCTGCTGCACGAAGGCCATGTGGTCGCGGTGCCGGGCGAGGCGTTTGGAACTCCGCACCACCTTCGTTTCTCCTATCCGGTGACGCGCGAGACGATCGACGAGGGCGTGCGGCGTATCAAAGAATTCCTGGCCAAACTGGGCTGAAAACCCGCCGGAAAACTGCGCGCTGGCGCGCTGCGCTTTGCAACCGCTGACGGAGCAGGCTAAGATAGCCTTTCCATGATGATCCCACCAGATTTCCGACCCGTGATCCTGGCCGGTGGAAGCGGTACGCGCTTCTGGCCGCGCTCCCGACGCGCACACGCCAAGCAGGTGCTGGCACTCGATGGCGAGCGATCCATGCTGCAACAGACGGTGGAGCGGCTGGCTCCGCTTGCTGCTCCGGAGGCGATCTGGATCATCACCAACGAGCTGCTTTCCGCCGAAATTCAGTCTCAGCTTGAAGGCGTGCCGTCGAAGCAGATTGTCGAGGAGCCTGTGGCGCGCAATACAGCTCCGGCCTGCGGATTGGCCGCTTTCCTGATTGAGTGTGACAATCCCCGCGCGGTGATCGGCGTCTTTCCGTCCGATCACGTTATTGGCGACGAGCCGCGGTTTCTGAAGCGCATCGAACAGGGCATCCGTCTGGCTGCCGCTGGCGACGTGATGGTGGTGCTGGGCATTGAGCCTTCGCGAGCGGAGACCGGCTACGGCTACATCGAAACGGGAGACTCCGTGCATGGAGCCGAGAGCGATGGCGCGCTGCATGTGCGTCGATTCACGGAAAAACCAAGCGCACATCGGGCCGAAGAGTTCCTGGCTGCCGGAAATTATTTTTGGAACTCCGGCATGTTTCTGTGGTCGGCGCGAACGCTGGCCAACGCGGTGCGCGAGCATCTTCCGGAGATGGCTCCGCTGCTGGAGGAGATTGCAGCGGCCTGGGGAACGCCGCAATTCGGGCAGGTCTTCGCCGCGCTCTATCCGAAGTGCGAAAACATCTCAGTCGATTACGCGATTTTGGAGCCGCGCTCGGCCAAAGGACAACATCTGTCGGGGCTTTTCTGCCTGCCCTCCGAGTTTGGCTGGAACGATCTCGGGTCCTGGGAGTCGCTCTATGAGTTCCAGCGTGACACGCGGCTGCGCGGCGACGAGAATGGCAACGTTGCAGAGTGCTCGGGCGTGCTGACGATCGAGGCGGAGAACAACTACATCTTCAGCCCGCGCAAGCACGTGGCGCTGGTGGGCGTAAGCGATCTGGTGATCGTCGAGACCGAGGATGCGATCCTGGTCGCGCGGCGCTCACAATCTCAGGACGTGGGCAAGATCGTGAAGGAGCTGTCTGCGGCGGGCAAGACGAAGCTGATCTAATCCTGCTCACGACGATCGGCGGAGGAGTCTCCGCTCCCGGCCATTGCGGCTGAACGCTCTGCGATCTGCGAGGCGGCAATGCGGCCGATGCCACGCAGAATCGCCTTCCCCGGCCATTGCATGGAGTCGTGCCCCTGGGCAAAGAAAATCTCGCCCCCGCGCTTCTGCGCTGGCCGATAGTACCAGCGCGTGAGCAGGCTGAGGTCACCCTGCCGACGCAGCGCCTCCGTGGCGAAGGCGGCGCGTGATTCCAGTTGCGCAAGCACGCTGTCGAGACGCTCCTGGAGCGTATCATGCACCACGGTCGCCTGCTGCACGACAGGCTGCAACTGCGTCTCTGCAGATGGTGCTGACGACAGCGGGAGAGGCACCGGCAGCATGGGCTGGGCAAAGAGCGAAGTGGATACGGAAGCTTCGTTCTGGATGCGCATGCCAAGCGTCGAAAACAGCTCCGGGCCGTGGAGCGCGCCCGCAGCGAAGAGAAAAATGGCGACCGCGTCGGGTTGCGCAGCCGGCAGTAGCAGGCAGGCTCGCAGAGTGGCAAGCGGACGGACCAGTTCCGGCGCAAGCGTGCTTACGGCTTCGGCCTGTTTTGCCTCCGCATGCAACGCGGCGGCGCGCTCAAATTCCAGCTTCGCAGAAGCCGCATCCCGTGCGGCGTGAAGCACGCGAAGGCGACTGTCTCCGCGCGTGGCCAGAAATGCCTCCACCGCTTCTGCCTCCTCCCGATAGCGAGCATCGGTACATCCGCAAAAACAGGGCGCGAGACACTTCTTCATCTCGCCGTAGATGCATCCCGGATGAGACGGGTGGGGCGCAAGATTCTCTTCGCAGCGGCGCAGGAGAAAGAGTTTGAGCACATCTTCGCTATAGCGCTCAGCAGCCGTGCGCGAGGCAAAAGGACCAAACAACCAGCTCTGCTGCTCACGCACCACGCGCGTGGTGACGCTGAGGCGTGGATAGGGATTCCCCCCGTGAAAGCGTACAAACGCAGGCGGACGCAGATGCATGCGTTCAAGTGCGCGCTCGCCGAACATCTGTGCAAGCAGATGAAACTGGACCGCCTGGGCTTCGAGCGCCGAACCGGCTTCGCGCCAGGCGACGGAACGCACGCGCGAGGCAAGCTGCAGACGACGCGGGTGTGCCGGGTCAGGAATCAGCAGACGTGAGAGGCGACGGCGCAGATCGGCCGCCACGCCGATATAGGGCTCAGTGCCGACTTCACCCACAAGTGCAAAGACGGCCATCTGCCGCATAGGCAGAGCGCTCAGCAGAGCGTCGGCTTCGGCAGTGGAGAACGGCAGCGAGTGTGGCAGCAGCAAGTTCATCAGGCACCCGCGACAGTCATGCCTTCGATGCAGAGTGTGGGTGAGGCGACCGAGCCTCGAAACTCCAGATCATTCCCGATGGCGGCGATCCGGCGAAACATCTCGCGAAGATTGCCGGCGATGGTCACCTCTTCCACGGCATGCGTCAGTTCCCCGCCCTCGATCCACAATCCGGATGCGCCGCGCGAGTAATCTCCGGTGACGAGGTTCGCGCCAAAACCCAAGAGGCTGGTGACGTAGAAACCACGCGGGATCGAGCGCAGAATCTGCTCCGGAGAAGGGCTGCCGGGCAGGATGTATAAATTACCCGCGCCGATGCCCCCTCCGGAGGCATTGCCGGTCGAACGCATGCCGAGTTTGCGCGCAGCGTAGGTGTTCAGCAGCCAGGTGCGTAGCACGCCGTTTTCCACGAGCGTGGTCGCACGCGTGGGCAGAGCGTCTCCGTCGAACGGACGCGAACCGAAGCCACCCACTCCGTTCGGCAGCAGCAGCGTGTGATCGTCGAGAACGGTCAGTTCCGGTGCTGCGATGACTTCTCCGAGATGACCGTTGAGGAACGAGGCCGAGCGCCAGATGGCATCTCCGCTGGCGGCTTCAAAGAGGTGTCCGAGCAGAGTCCGCGCCGCCTCCGGCGCAAAGACGATGGGAACCTGCTGCGTGGCGACGCGACGCGCCCCCAGCATGCGCAGTGCGCGCCGCGCGGCTTCGCGTCCAATGGCCTCCGGCGATTCCAGATCGCTCAACCGGCGCACGCTGGACCACCAGCTTTCGCGTTGCATGGCGCCCTGCTCGTCCATGGCGATGGGGACGACGGAGAGACCGCAGTGGCTGGAGCGATAGTCGCCCAGAAAACCCCGTGAGTTGGTGAGAATCCTCCGTGCCGTGGCCGCGCTGAAGGAGCCTCCGGCGGAGTTGCGAATGCGTGGATCGGCGGCAAGAGCGGCATCTTCGGCGCGGCGGGCCAGGGCGATGCGTTCGGCAACCGGCAGCGCATACACATCGTCGAAGTAGAGCCGAAGGTCGCCGCCGAAGGCACCCATCTCCGCGGCTTCGGCCAGTCCTGCGCAGGGATCGGGCTCGGTGATGCGCACCAGCGCCATGGCGCTTGCGATCAGCCGGTCGAGACCATCCGGAGTGAGATCGCTGGTGGACGCCGAAGCGGAGGATTGCCCAAGAAAAACCCGCAGACCAAGGCTGCGCGATCCGGACTCCTCCAGCGTCTCCACCTCGCCCATGCGAACCGTAACGGAAAATTCATCTCCTTCGGAGATGCCCGCCACGGCGTCGCTGGCACCGGCGCGCAGAGCGCGTTGCACCAGATCCACCGCCAGAGCAGGCAGGTCACTGACAAAAGGGTCGATTGCGGCACTCTGGGCGGTGGAAGACATACCTTTACCGTACCAAACTAAAAATCTCTCATACCCGGCACGGTTTAGCCGATGACTTTTGGTATACCCAATGGTAACATTTCACCACAAACCATCGGTCACATTCATTACCGTTTGTTACTTTGTCGTGCATCCCCCTCCTCGTCGAGGCATTGAAGAGGTACATACCTTGTACGTTTCCTGTCGATTCCTTCCCACGACACAGCAGGCTTCCACCTGCCAGGGCTACGCGTGTGCGATCGACTCCCGATCCGGCGCGTTGCGCTCCAGCACTCCTGCCATCGTGCAGAGAAGTAGCCTTCTTCGCCGCCTGTTCCTGCGGAGACGTGCTGCAATCGCTTCGTCAGGCCCCTGGCGCAAGGAGGGATACGCAGCCATACTGGCTTTGCCACTTCTGATGCTGGGACTCTCCGGGAAGCCAGCATTGGCGCAGACGAACTTCGGGACAATCGCTGTAGGAACCGCTTCGTCCAGCCAGACGGTTACTGTTACGGCACAGACGGCGGGAAGCGTGAGCACGGTGGACGTCCTGACGCTCGGACAAAGCGGTCTGGATTACGCGGCCTCCGATAGCGGAACGTGCAGTGGAGCGAATCTGTCCGTGGGCAATACCTGCACGGTTCCAGTCACCTTTACACCTGCGGCGCCGGGCAATCGGCCTGGTGCGGTGGTGCTGATGGACAGCAACGGAAACCGCCTCGGCGCGACATTCCTGACTGGCAGCGGAACCGGCGGGCTGGGTGTGTTTCTGCCCGGCACGATGCAGACGATTGCAGGCGATGGCAGTTGGACCACGGTACTGGACGGCAATTTAGCAACCCGGGCCAATCTCGACCTGCCGCAAAGCGAAGTTTTGGACGGTGCAGGCAATCTCTACATCGCGGACAGCGCACACAACCGCGTGCGCGAGGTGTTCGCTTCCAATGCAACGATTACGACCATTGCAGGCAATGGCAATCCGAGCTACACCGGCGATGGCGGACTTGCCGTGAATGCCACGCTGAATACACCGTCGAGCGTCGCGCTGGATGGCGCAGGCGATCTGTACATTGCAGATACGGGCAATAATGTGATTCGGCGCATTGTGCTTGCGACCGGAGTCATCACGACGGTGGCTGGAAACGGGACAGCCGGTTCAAGCGGCGATGGCGGGCAAGCGACCTCTGCCACACTCGATAACCCGCTCGGCGTCAGCGTGGATACCGCGGGCAATCTGTACATCGCCGACACTTACAATCACAAAATTCGTGAAGTTACCACGGCGGGCGTTATCTCAACCATTGCCGGTAACGGCACCACCCAGAGCAACGGCGCAGGAAGTTATGGCGGAGATGGCGGGCCTGCGACCCAGGCAGGATTGAATTATCCTTTCGCAGTGGCGTTTGACAGCACAGGGAACATGTACATTCCCGACTCTGGCAACAATCGCGTGCGCGTCGTCAATGCCGGGACACAGGTGATCTCGACTTTCGCCGGCAACGGCACGCAGGGCTTTGCCGGCGACGGCGGGCCGGCGATCCAGGCCAATCTTTACTCTCCCTCCGGCGTTACATTCGATCCAGTCGGCAATCTCTACATTGCCGACACCCAGAACAATCGCATTCGCAAAGTCTCCGCGACAACCGGGAACATCGCGACCGTAGCTGGCAACGGCATTGGGGGCTACTCCGGCGACAATGGCAGTGCGTACGCGGCTGGACTCTACGGTCCGTATGGACTGGAGATTGATCCGGACGGCAACCTGCTCATCGCCGACTACTTCGATCAGCGGATTCGTCGTGTTCAGGTGAATCTGGCAACTTTTAAGCTGACGACCTCGGTGCGCCAGGGCGACAAATCCGCGACGCAGTTGCAGACCCTGGAGAACGACGGCACCGGCGCGCTGGACCTGACGGCGATCACGCCCGATTCCAACTCGGCGATCGATTCCACGGTGACCACCTGTAACGTCGGCTCCCCTCAGCTTGCCCTGAACAGCGACTGCATCCTAGGCGCGCAGTTTGCTCCAAACATCTCCGGCAATCCGCTGACGGCGACAATTACGACAACTGCAAACTCGGACAATTCCCCGCTTCTGATCGAGATCACCGGCGACGCAACGGCAGTGAACTCGACGACCACGACTCTGACGGCGACCCCAAATCCTGCCGACTTCGGGCAGTCGATCATCCTGCAGGCGAGCGTGACCACAGGCTCCGGTACAGGCGCTCTGACCGGGACAATCAGCTTCAGCGATGGGAGTCACACCCTGGTCTCCGGCCTTCCGCTTAACTCTTCCGGACTGGCCTCCTATTCGGTGAACAATCTGGCAGTTGGGTTGCATTCCCTGACCGCCAGCTACAGCGGCGACAGCCAACATTTTGCTAGCACTTCGGCACCTCCCGTCTCCGAAACCGTCAACGAAGCGACTGCAACAACCTTGAGTTCGAGTACCAATCCTTCCAGCGTGGGAGCGGCGGTCACCTTTACCGCCGTCGTGACGGCTCCGAATGGCGGAGGCCTCGTGCCGGATGGCTCGGTGAACTTTCTGGATGGCAGCACAGTGATCGGCACTGCAACGCTCAACGCCAGCGGAGTGGCCACCTTGACGATCTCGACGCTGAGCAACGGGCAGCACAGCATTACTGCGGCCTACGACGGAGACGCGGCAAAGTACATCCTGAGCAGCACCTCCAACACGCTGACACAAAGCGTAGAGGCACCGTCCACCACCTCTGTCACCTCGTCCCCGAATCCATCCGGATACGGCGTTGCGGTCACCTTTGTAGCTACCGTGACACCGAGCGGCAGCGTGACGCCGACCGGCACAGTGAACTTCCTGGATGGAGGCGCGCAGATCGGCAGCGCACAACTGAGCGGCTCAACCGCAACGGCATCGTTTACCACGGCTACTCTCTCTGCCGGGCAACACTCTATCACGGCCCAGTACCTGGGTAGCTCCGGCGATGGCGCAAGCACCTCTCCGGTCCACATCCAAAACGTCTCCCCCGTGCAGACGGCGACGACCGTCAGCGCCCAGCCAAATCCCGGGATCGCCGGTCTTGGCATCGCTCTGACGGCAACGGTGAAGGCACTTCAAGGAAGCACCATTCCAACCGGCACGATAAGCTTCACCGATGGCGGAGCATCTCTGGGAACGGCGATCCTCAACAGCAGCGGAGCAGCAACGATCACAGTACATCTGACCGCAGGACAGCACTCGATCGTGGCCTCATACGGAGGTTCAACCAATGACGGCTCCAGTATTTCCGGAACATTCCCACTGACAGTGCAGCTCGCAACAACCCAGGTTGCCGTCACTGCTTCCCCAAATCCGGCGCTGGTTCTGGCGCAGGTTCTCTTCACCATCAAAGTCACAGGCAACGGAGGAATTCCTTCGGGTCCGGTAACGCTGATTGCAGACGGAAAGAGTGTTGCTACAGCAAATCTGGATGCAACTGGTGCGGCGGCGATTTCGCTTTCCACGCTGAGCGTCGGCACTCATGCCATCAGCGCGACCTATGCCGGCGACAGCAACGACTCCGGCAGCAGTTCGACTGCACTGAACGAAGTCATTCAGCCGATCCCCACCTCGACGGCGCTGGGCGTGACAATGACGGGTACTGGAGCACAGCAGGCAGTGCTGGTGGCGACGGTAGTCGGCGTCAGTGGTCCGACCCCGACCGGCACCGTGCAGTTCCTCAACGGGACAACGGCAATTGGTTCCAGCGGACTGGACTCGACCGGCGTAGCCACGTTGTCTCCCAATCTTCCGACCGGGACATACAACATCGTTGCCCAGTACAGCGGGGACGCGATTCACAGCCCATCCACCTCGGCATCCGCGTCGCTTTCGACCGCTCCTTCCACTTTCAGCATGACCCTTAACCCACCCTCGATCTCACTTGCGAGTAGCCAGAACAAAACCATCACGGTCAATATCGCTTCAGTGAACAATGGCACGGATACGATCGACCTCGGATGTTCCAATCTGCCGACGGCGATGAACTGTCATTTCGCCAGCAACTCGCTGAAACTTGCTGCGGGTGGACAAGTGAGTACACAACTGACAATTGATACCAACAATCCGCTGAGCGGCGGCGCGACGGCGGCGTTGAGAAAGTCGACCGGTCCTGCATCGCCGATGCTCGCCGGGCTGAGCCTGCCCTGCATGGGAGTTTTGGGCCTGCTGCTGTGGCGGATGCGGCGGCGCGCCCAACGCTGGATCGTACTCGCCGTTCTGGCCGTAGTGACGCTGGGCGGATTCGCCATCACCGGTTGCGGAGGATTCAGTCAAACCACTACCGCGCCAGGCTCCTACACGGTTCAGGTAACAGGCGTCGGGACGCAAAGCAACCAGACACACTACGCCAACCTGACCATCACTGTCACCCAGTAGAATCGGAGAAATGATGCGGCACAACTGGATGATGATTCTCCTCTGCCTGGCGGTCGCCAGCCTCGGCGCTCAGGCGCAGGTAAAGCAGTCAGCCGATGTCGGCGGCCTTGTGGTCACTGTCGGCGGCATGGCGTCGTACTACTCCGTCGGATACGGACCGCGCCAACTGGCTGGCTTCGGCGCGTTTGTGGATGCCGAGCCGAAGGGCCGTCCCGGCGTTGAGGCCGAGTATCGCAACCTGCTCTGGCATCAAACGGCCAATGTGCATCTGTCCACCTACCTGATCGGCCCGCGCTACGGCTTCCACGACTTCCACCGCTTTCAGCCCTACGTCAAAGTGCTGCTCGGCGGCGGCAAATTTTGGTTTCCATACGGCTATGCGTACGGCAGCTACTTCGTGGTTGCGCCAGGCGGCGGCGTGGATTTCCACCTGAACCGGCGCATCTCCTTCCGCGTGGCGGATGTCGAGTATCAGGACTGGCCGCAGTTCACCTTCGGCAACATGAGTTCGTTCGGCATCAGTTCGGGCATTCGCATCCGCGTCTATTGACGGTGGCCCTTCGGCGTATCGCTCGTGGGGTGCCTGTTCACGCCCAGAGTTGTTCCGGGTACGCACCCGACCGGACCAGTTCCGCGATGCGCGCAACGACGCTCTCGCGATCCTCGCGGTAGGTGACCCCAAACCAGGCATCCGGCGACGAGAGCACACGCACACGCGCCTCTCCGCTGCCCACCAGCGTGTTGACCGAGTTCGGAAGATAGCACTCGGCCTTCAAATCCTGGCCGGATTGTCGCAGAAAGCGATCGAAGTCCGCGCGCAAAGCGGGAAACAGTGCGGGTGTGAAGCCCCACATATTCATCGAAACCAGCTCCTCGCCGGTGAGTGGCAGAAGGGAACCATCCGGCTGGGTGCTCTTCGCCCGATCCCCCTCCGGCTCAATCTTTGTATGCTCGACCACTGTACGCAGCATTCCGTCTTCGCTCACCGAACAGATGCCGCGCGCAACCGAGCCGAAGGCCGAGAGCGTTTTGCGCAGCACGAAGCCAACCATGGCAAAGTCGGAAGTGCCGGATTGCAGATGGGCGGCGAGAGCGCGGTAACTAGCCGCTCCGTAGAAATCGTCGGCATTGATGACGGCAAACTGGCCGTCGATGGCGCCTGCTGCGCAGAGTACGGCCTGCGTCGTCCCCCAGGGTTTGGTGCGACCCTCCGGAACAGCAAAACCGACGGGCAGATCTTCCAGCTCCTGAAAGGCGTAATCGATGGGAACCCGTCCGTGATAGCGCGCTCCGACGGTGGCGCGAAAGGCATCTTCGATCGAGTGACGAATGAGAAAGACAACGCGGCCAAAGCCGGCGCGCATGGCGTCGAAGACAGAGTAGTCGAGGATAGCTTCGCCGTGCGGGCCGATCGGGTCGATCTGCTTGAGTCCGCCGTAGCGGCTGCCCATGCCTGCGGCAAGAACAAGAAGTGTGGGTGCGCTCATTGCTTGGAATCCTGTCTGCGAAGTGGCTGCCGGAGAACGGCCAGCCATGTAAACGCTATCATAAACGCCTTGTCTCCTGAACCGCCGCAGGTAAGTCCGTTCGCGCCAGCAGCCCGCTGCACAGCAACAAAAGCGTTGCTGCAAGCGGCACCAACAGGCCAAGGCGCAACGATCCGGTGGCCGTCGAAGCCAAGCCGGTCAACCAGGGCAGCGAAGCTGAGCCGAGACCGGCGATCCAGAAGATGCTCGGATGCTCCCGATGGCGCAGCGCCAGGGCAAGCGCAAGCGGATAGACTGGACCAAGCCCGAAGCCGACCAGCGCGTTGCCGAAGAGAATGCCCGTACGGTCCGGCAGGACAACCAGCAGAAGAACGCCGAAGAGAATCGTCCAGGCGCTCTGCAACAGGAGTCCGCGCTCAGTGCGCCAGCGGAGAAAACGTGTGGCACCGAGCGCGCGGCTGGTCAGCACTCCGCCCCAGAAGAGGCTTCCGGCAAGAACTGCTGTGGCGATGCTCCGATGTTCGCGACGCGCGTACTCTGCCACCCATCCTCCCATGGTGCTTTCGATGCCGGTGGGCAGAAAGGCAAGGAGCAGCAGTGGAATCGGCCAGAGCAGGAGCGGATTTCCGATGCGTTTCTGCAGTGGCGTCACAGCCAGCGGCGCAGGCAACGGATGCGGGCTGCGGAGCGCGGTGAGCGCAAGCATTGCAGAGAGCAGCAAGAAAGTGGCCGCGAGGGTTGCGCAGATATAGCGGACACTGGCAACGCGCAGCGAATGCGCCGCCAGTGACGGGCAGCTGACTGCGCCGACCGCCCAGATCATATTAAGCCGGTTCATCTCCCTCGCGCAGTCGCGCGGATGCCGCGCGGCCTGCATCAGACTGGTCGCGGTCATCGCTCCTCCCAGCCCTAGTCCGTAGAGGACCATCCCGGCAAAGCGCAGCGAAGCAGGCCCGAAGGCGATGGAGGTCAACGAAAGTGCGACCGCCGCGCAACCGGTGGAGACGACCGCCCGGCGATGGCGCCCTGCGGCCAGCGCTCCGGTCGAGGAACCCATCCATGCGAGGAAAAGCAGCAACCCGGCGCCGCTGTCGCGAAGCGCCCACTGGCGCATGAGCGCCGGCAGCACCGCTCCAGGCAACGCCATCCCGATGCCGGTTGCGGCAAAGATGCCGTACAGTAGCGTTACCTCCAGGCGGGCGGAGGGTTCTGTCTCAGGTGGTTGACCGGAGTCACGCATTGGCGGTTACTTCGACCGCTCCGAAGCAACCGGCCCGGTGGATTCGCGCACGATCAGTTCCGGGGTAACCATGACCTCACTCTGCGGCTCGGATTGCCCGTTCATTTGTGCGATGAGCAGCCGTGCGGCCTGCGCACCCATCTCCGCCAGCGGCTGGCGAATGGTGGTCAGACGTGGGGAGTGAAATGCGGAGTAAGGAACGTCGTCGAAGCCAATGATCGAGACATCCTGCGGGACTCGAATCTGCGCATCGTGCAGGGCGCGTATGACACCGATGGCGGCGACGTCGTTGAAGCAGACCATCGCGGTAAATTTTTGATTCTGCTGTAGAAGCCGCTCGACGACCGGATAGCCCAGCTCAGGGGTGGTCCGGTCCTCGTCGATGTGAATCGTCAGCTTGGGATCGATCGCGATGCCCAACTCCTGGGCGGCGCTTTGCAGCGCTTCCCAGCGCGAATCGGAGTCCGTGCTATCCGGATGTCCGTGCATGAAGGCGATGCTTCGGTGCCCCAGGTCGTACAGGTGGCGCAACGTCAGCTGCGCGGCAGCATTGTGGTCAAGCATGACATTCGTCACGCCTGGAATCGTGATGTGGCCTGCGATCGAGACCACGGGCACTGGAAGCGGCCCGACCAGATGCGTATCGATGGCCAGAATCCCTTCGGCTCCGCGGCTCTGCATCATGCCCGGATACTTCGCCACCAGTTCCATGCGATGACGATGCGTCGCGATGAAGTTGAAATAATCCTGTTCGATAAGCTCCCGGAAAATTCCGTTCATCACCTCCGAGTGGTAGCCCTCAGAGAGGACCGGTGTCAGAATGCCAACCATCATCGTTCGCCGATTGCGCAGCGAACGGGCGATGTAACTGGGATGATAGTTCAGTTCGCGTGCCATGGAGCGGATGCGCTCCCGCGTCCTCTCCGGAATCGAACGCCCCGGAACGTTGTTGAGGACGACGGAAACTGTGGCCGGATCCAGATTGAGTTTGGAAGCCAACACCTTCAGCGTGACCGGGGCAGATTCGCCCTTTGCCACCGGGCTATTGCGTGGGAAATTCTTGCTTTGCGCCATGAACTCGCGCCTCGTTTCTTTCGAATCCTCTTTGCAGTCAACGTATGCTACCGTAAAACGATCTCTTCCGAAAACTTTGCGCAAAGTCTAGCAGCAACAGGACCGCATCGACAAACGGAAAGTCGCTTCGGGCACAAATCCGTTCTCGGATCGGGAAACCGGTCGCGGTCGATTGCTTCAGTTCGCGTAGATCCGGATGAAATCGACGACGATCTGCGCCGGAAACGCGGTGGAGGCGGTGGGTGCGCCAGGCCAGTCTCCGCCCACGGCCAGATTCAGAATCAGGAACGATGGCCCTGAATCAAACGGCCAGGCAGAACCGGGCAAGGAAGCGATGCTCGCCGGGGTGAAGGTCGCATAGGGATTGGAGGGGTCATCGACATAGTAAGCGACCGACCCGGGCTTCCAGATCATGCCGTAGGTGTGCCAGGAGGATGCGGTGACGCCGGAAGGAAAGTTGTAGTTTGTTCCAATATTCGTGCCTGTGAAGCCCGTTCCATGCACCGAGCCTTTGTTGTAATCCGGCGTCGTCGGCGCATCCACGCGTTCGGTAATATCCATTTCGCCGCAGGCAGGCCAGTTCACGGTAGCCACGTTGTTGCCCAGCATCCAGAATGCCGGCCACAGACCCTGCTGCTCCGGCACCTGGATTCGGGCTTCGACGCGTCCGTACTGGAAGCTGAACAACCCCTGAGACTTCATGCGCGCCGAGGTGTAGGTTCCGCTCGTCGGCTGCTGCGCGACGATGTGCAACGCGCTGTCGGTTCCGACGTAGGCATTGGGAGTGGCGGCACTACACGGAGATACATTCGATCCCCAGGCGCAGTAGTCTTCCAGTTCATGGTTGCCCCAGCCACTGTTACCCGTATCATACGTCCACGTTGCTGGATTCGGTTGCAGGTTCGCACTGCCGGAGTTGGTGAACTCATCGCTCCAGACAAGTGTCCCCGAGGCCACGTTGATCGTAAAGCTCTGGCTGGCTGGCTGGCTGATATCGAAGCCGCTGGCGGTGGCAACGGCCTTCACGGTCAGAGTGGAGGTGATCAAAAATGGAGCCTCGTAGACGGTGGAAGCAGTCGTCGGGGTCGTTCCGTCCAGGGTGTAGTAGATCGCAGCACCGGGCATCGTGCTGCTGAGCGTGACTACCTGCGCGCCGTTCAATGCCGCTGCTGCCGAGATCGCGGGCGGCTGGGCCTGCGCAACAATGGGCAGAGTCGCACCTTTGGAACCTCCGCCGGCACCGCAACTCAGCAGCAGCGGCGCCAGGACAAGGAACAGCGCGGTGAAGCGTGGCAATCGCAGATTCTGGCGGATCGGCATCGAGTACCTCGTGGCGGAAAATTTCCGTTATGCACAGAAGTCAGGAGCAGGCATTCTGGCGCAGGATTCTTCATACCACCGAAAAACTCGCGCGGTCAATCGTTTTGTTTTTGTGATCGAGCGCCTTGTGCACGGGCTGCGCCAGGTGGGCGCGCTCCTGTAGGATGGTGTAACCCCGCCTCGGCCCGTGTGGAACCGACGCGAAACGACGAAGTCGAACCTTTGATGCCTGTTCAGGAAAAATTCATTCCCCTCCCCACAGGTTCCGCTTACCGGCGTCGCTGGCGCATCGCCTGGCTGCTGGGTATCGGCGTGCTGGTCAACTACTTCGATCGCGTCAGCCTCTCCCTCTCTCAAGCCGCGCTGCATCGCGATTTTGGCATTGACGCAGTGATGTTCGGCTATCTGCTGGGCGCTTACAACTGGACCTACGCTTCGTTTCAACTACCAATCGGAGTGATTCTGGATCGCTTCGGGGTGACGCGTACCGGACGCGTGAGCATCTTTCTGTGGAGTCTTGCCTCGTTTGCGTCGGGACTGAGCCGGAGCATTCCGGCATTTTTCAGCGCACGTCTGCTGCTGGGTGTGGGAGAAGCGCCCACCTTCCCGGCTAATGCGAAAGCCGTCGGGCGCTGGTTCCCGCGCGCTGAACGCAGCTCAGCGACAGCTATCTTCGATTCCGCTGCAAAGTTCGCCTCGGCCCTCGGAGTTCCCGTGCTGGGCATAGTGCTGCTGGCTGTCGGCTGGCGATGGAGCTTTGCGCTGACGGGAGCGATCAGCCTGCTGTATCTCTGGTATTTCTGGCGCGTCTACCGCGACCCGGAGGACGATCCGCATCTGACCGCCGAGGAACGCGCGCATATCGCGGGCGGCGAACCGGAAGTGACGCAGGCCGTGGTGGCTCACCCGCTGCCGCTGATGACCCTCGCGCGCCAGCGCAAGGTGCTTGGCGTTGCGCTCGGCTTTGGGTCGTACAACTACGTGTTTTATCTGCTTCTGACGTGGCTCCCTAGCTATCTTTCGACGGCGCTGCACGTCGATCTGCTGCATTCTTTTCTATACACCGGTGTACCGTGGCTCTTCGCCACGGTCTGCGAGTTGTCGGTCGGCGGATGGCTGACGGACTTCCTGATCCGTAGCGGATACGATGCAAGCCGCGTGCGCCAGACCGTGCTCCTCTGCGGGATGGCTTGCGGACTGGGTATCTTCGGCGCGGCCGGAGCGCGAACACCGCTGATGGCCCTGGCATGGATCAGCCTTTCGATCGGCGGGCTTTCAGCAGCGGCTCCCATCGGGTGGTCCGTTCCTTCGCTGATCACTCCGCGTTCAAGCGTTGGCTCGGTGAGCGGAATTCTGAATTTCTCCAATCAGATTTCGGCGATTGTGGCTCCCGTTCTCACCGGCTACGTGGTCGAGATCACCCATTCGTTTCGCTGGGCCTTTGGAGCCGCGGCAATCTACCTCGTCGTCGGCATCCTGGCCTATCTGCTGCTGCTGGGGCGCATTGAGCCAATGTTTGCCGAGGACGGGACGCGGCCACTGACTTTGCCACCGGCACCACCCACCGCCATCGGTGCGTAACCGCGCCACAGCCAGGTGAGCGCCTCGGGCAGCGTCTGCTCGAGCACGGCCCGCTCGACGTGACCCGCATTGCGCGCGAAAACAAACTGGTACGGGTAGCCTTTGGCGGCAAGCACCCGCGCCATGCGTTCGTTGGCCACCACCCAGTCGTGCATCCCGTCGTGCAAGGCATTGGGGTTGAGGAGGTCGCGATCGCCCACCTCCAGCCACAGGCGCAGCGGCTTGCGCGGTGCATCGGCGATCCAGTGCTCATGGAACTCCCAGGCTCCGTGCGGCGACTGCGGATTCCAGGGCCACTGCTGGTTCACAAAGGTTCCCGAATATGTCAGCACACGGTGATACCACTCCGGATGAAACCAGGCCATGGCCAGCGCCGCCGACCCGCCCGAGCTGGCGCCCATCGTCGCGCGTCCGTCGGGATCGCTCGTGAACTGCACTTGACAATGCGCCTCCGCCGCGGGCAAAACCTCGGTCTGGACAAACTCCGCGTACCGGCCCGACATCGTGTCATACTCCAGCCCGCGTTCGCTCCCCTGCGCATCGCCGCCGCCATTCCCAATCGATACGAAGACCAACGCCGGAATCCGCTTCTCCGCAATCAGCGCATCCAGCACCGGAAACATCCTCCTGTCCGGACCATCCTCGCCCACCAGCAGCGGCGCTTGGATCCCTGCCAGATATCCCGCCGGCACATACACCACCACTGTGCGCACATACGGCGCCGCATGAGCCGTAACCAGCATCCGATCCGGATGCTGCGGATCGATACGATTGAAGGTGCCCGCATCCTGCGCGATGCCCGGGTAGAATGTGCTCTCCGTCGAGCGCATCGTAAACTCGCAGACCCTCCCTCTTGGCACATCCGCTGCAGGATGCAGCTCCGGAGCCGGTGGATGCGTGGGGCCAAGGATGAAGTTCCCGTTGCGGTCGGCAGGCGGAACTACGCCATCCGGCAATTCGACGGCGTGCACATATCCGGGCGTGTGTGGGTCGCGCACCGGCGGCTGCGGCCTCGCAGTCTGTGCGCCGGTGACACTGCAGGCGGCGATGGCGCAGAGGAGAAACAGCCTCGTGATATCTTTGGCATTCATTGTTGGGCTCCCGGAGCTGCGGATGCGCGTCGCGTGGCGCGAACAGCGCCGGTGGAGATGCCGCCATCGACGAGCAGCATCTGCCCGGTGACGTATCGACTGGCCTCGGAGGCCAGAAAAACAACGGCTCCGTCCAGGTCGTTGGGTTGACCGGGACGCTTCAGCGGAATACGATCCGTCAGATATTCGACCCACTCCGGATCGTCGTAGAGGATCTGATTCTGTGCCGTGCGAAACCACCCCGGCGCAAGGCAGTTGACGGTGATGCCGTAGTGGCCCCAGTCGTCGGCCAGGCTCATCGTGAGCTGGCGAATGCCGCCCCGACTGGCACAGTAGGGACCGATACCAGCGTAGCCTGCAACGCTGGTCACAGAACCGATATTCACGATGCGTCCGTAGCCGTGCCGCGCCATGCCGCGCGCAATCTGCTGGGCTACAAAAAAACTGCCGCGCAGGTTGGTATCCAGCACGAGGTTCCAGTCCTCCCACGTTACTTCCAGCGCGGGCTTGCGCACATTGCAACCGGCGTTGTTCACCAGGATGTGGACCTGGGGAGAGAAATCGTGGACCGCGGCCCCGAAATCCTCGATGCTCTCGCGCTCGCGAACATCCAGATCAAGCGTGTGGACGCTGCGGCCCATCGCGCGTATCTCCTCGGCAAATGGTGCGATGTCCGCGTTGCTGCGACTGGTCAGGATCAGGTCCGCACCGGCACGCGCCAAAGCACGCGCTAAATACTGTCCCAGGCCGCGGCTGGCACCGGTGACAAGTGCCGTCTGGCCACTGAGGTCGAAAAGATTTTCCGCCGGAGCTTCGCTCATGACCGCACCTCCGATCCGCCGGAGTGGGTCTGTGAATCAGAGTGCGAATTGATCCGCAGTTCCGCTTCGAGGCCCGAAGACATTCTTGGGTCGAGCACAATCTTCATCAGGTTCGGCTCGCGAGCGTGCAGCCTCGTGAACCACTGCGCGCCGTCCTCGAGCGGAGCGACGGCAGAGATCAGCGGTTTCACGCGAATGTGGCCGGCGGAGACCAGTGCAATTGCTTCCGGATATTCTCCGCTGGAAGCGCACGATCCCTGCAAACGAATCTGCCTGGAAACGACCTTCTGCAACGGCAGCGTCACTGTCGGGGTGATGTTACCGACAAGGGTGACGGTGCCGCCCTTTTTCACCGCGCCGATGGCCGCGGAGACAGTCTCATCGCGGCCGACCGCCTCCAGGACAGCATCGGCGCCAACTCCTGCGGTTGCCGCATGCACCGCCTTCACCAGTTCCGCGCCGGAGGCCAGCAGCGTCTCTGTTGCGCCCATCTCGCGCGCCAGTGCAAGCCGCGTCTCATCCACATCCGCCACCAGTACGCGCTTACAGCCGGTTGCCGTCAGAGACTGCGCAATCAGCAGTCCGATCATCCCGGCCCCAATCACCAGCACCGTTGCATCGGCGTCGATCTCTGTCAGGTGCACGGCATGGAGTGCGACGGCGACCGCCTCCAGCATGGCAGCCTCGGCGAAATCCATCGCTGTCGGCAATGCGTGAACGATACGCTCCGGAACCACCACATACTCGGCGAAGGCACCGTGACGGCGAAACTCCTGGCACGAGACTCCCACCACTTCGCGGCGATCGCAGAGATTGATCTGTCCACGCGCGCAGAAGAAACACGCACCGCAGAAGACGGTCGAGTCGAAGGTGACGCGGTCGCCGACTGCGAAGCGCGTCCCGCCCGGTCCGGCTCCAGCTACGACTCCGGCCGCTTCATGGCCCATCACCAGCGGCGGAATCCTGCGTCCGGACGAGCCGTCGTATCCATGCACGTCGCTGCCGCAGATACCGCAGGCCGCGACGCGAATCAGTAGTTCGCCCACTCCGGGCGAGGGCTGTTCCAGGTTGTCGATGACCAGCGAGCCAGGAGCATCCAGAAGCAAAGCCTTCATCCATTTCACCCCTGTCCAACAATCTACTCGCAGGGGCAGGCTGAACGATAGCGGAGATCCCGGTCGATGAGCATTCGGGCCAGCCGCTACCGAAAAGCTGTCCCTCATTCGGAGACTGCTTCCGGAGCGGCGGCGTGCGTGGCGTGTGGCATGGCGCGTGGTCTGGTGTGGCGAGTCAATACCCCCGGCAAAGCCGGGGGCTTGATTATGTGAGCCGCTCAAAGCGGCTTGATTCGGCGTCCCGTTCTTTGCCGGTGAAGTGGAGCGGGGTGGCGTCGTCGGAGGAGGGTGGAGCGTTGGGTGCCGGGGTGCAGCTTTGCTGGTCGCCGAAGGGCAGGCTCTGGCAGTCGAGTTCCGCCTGGCCGAGCGGCAGCGTCTGGTCGGAGCTGGTCAGGTTGCCGCTCAACTGCACGCGCCGCGTACCCAGCGGGCCGGTCAGATGAAAGTGCAGCCCCGCCTGATCGTACGTGGCCATCAGCCTGCCGCCAACGTAGACATTGGTTCGCAGCCAGGTGTTCGTTCCATCGAGCATCGTCAACTCTTCGCCACTCGGCCCGAGCACGTAATTCTCGGTGAACTGGAAGCCGTTCGTGGTCGGGTCGCAACTCATGGTGGTGATTGTACCCTTGGCCACGCGATTTCCCTCTGCGTCGTAGAGATAGCCGGTCATCAGCGGCATGCTCGGCATGGCCTTGTTCAGCACCGCGCATACCCTGCCCTCGGCGTCGTAAAGATACGTGTTTGCACCGTCAGAGAGCATGTTGCCTGCCCCATCATAGCTCGGCGCCCAGGTAATGCCGCGCGCATTCGTGCGGGCGATCTGGTTGGCACCGTTGTAACTGTTCACCTCCGTAGCCAGCAGCGCACCGGAAGTATAACTCTCCTGCTGCGAAATCCGGTTCCCAAAACTGTCATAACTCCAGGTGAAGCTCAGCGCCTGCCCGCCGGTGGGAGTCAGCGTGGCCTGAGTGAGCCTCGCACGACGATCGATCGCGCCGGTCATCTTGGCGTGTACGCGCAGAAACAACCTGGACTGAGCTATGTGGGCGTGGCCGTTCCGGTGGGTCGACTGCCAATGGAGCAGATGCGCGCCGTGGCCGAGGTTGCAGAACACTTCGGGACGGGTGAAATCCGTCTGACCGTGTGGCAAAATCTGCTCTGATTCCGAATATTGCGACGGAGCGGATGGAGGCTGTGCTCGCCGCTCTGGACTCTGCCGGGCTGAAGTGGTTGGCGGGCGCGGTGATGCGCGGGACGGTGGCCTGCACGGGCAATCGCGGCGCCGGTACGCGGCGACTGACACCAAGGCGCACGCAGTGGCTCTGGCGGCGCATCTTGATGAGCGCTTTCCGATGCTGCATGCGGTAAATCTGCACGTGACCGGATGCACGCATTCCTGCGCCCAGCACTACGTGGGAGACATCGGGCTGCTGGGCACGAAGGTGAACGGCGCTGAGGGCTATCAGGTGCTGATCGGCGGCGGTGCCGACCAGCAGCGAGGTCTGGCGCGCGAGCTGATTCCGGCGATTGCCTTTGACGAACTACCGCAGCGGATATAGCGTCTGCTCGCAGCCTATGTGGAGCAGCGCGGAGAGGGCGAGAGCGACGAAAGCGAAAGCTTCGTCGATTTCTGCCGACGTCACACGATGCAAGAGCTGAGAGCGTTTTGCGCGCAGGAGGAGACACGATGACCAGGAGTATGCCGTTTGTGCCCGAAGATGCACCCTTCACACCGGAGCAGCGCGCCTGGCTGAACGGGCTGCTGGCGGGGATGTTCAGCGAGCGCGAGACAAGTGCGGGCGCTGCCAGGACCGCCGAGCGCGTGGCCGTTCTCTACGCGTCGCAGTCGGGAACCGCCGAAGGGCTTGCGAGGAAGCTGGCAAAGGCACTGAAGACGCGTGGATTTGCTCCTCGAGTGTCCCGGAGTGGTCAGCGACGCCGAGGAGTTGGCGCGCATTCTGCCGAAGCTCACGCCGTGTCTGTATTCGATTGCGTCGAGTCCTGCGGCACACGTCGGCCAGGTACATGCCACTGTCGCGGTAGTGCGCTATACGGCGCACAATCGCGAACGTGGCGGAGTCTGCTCCACGCTGCTGGCCGATCGCGTCCAGGTGGACGACCGGCTGCCCGTCTACGTCCAGCCAAACCGAAAGTTCCGCCTGCCGCAGCCGGATGCGCCGATGATCATGATCGGTCCGGGAACCGGGATTGCTCCGTTCCGCGGATTTTTGCATGAGCGGCGCGCGCTTGGCACTAAGAATCTGTCCAGAAACTAAGTGGATCGTCTCAGGAGCAGATGAGCGAAGGCGATGTGGATCATGGTTTCGGCTGAAGTATGACGGAGTTCGTAGTCTTTGCTGAGTCTACGTGACCAGTTGAG
>JAKAXU010000043.1 GCA_021816455.1 Acidobacteriota bacterium | reverse complement strand
CGTTGAGTCCAATTACGTGAAAGCTGGTCTTGCTCAGATCGATTCCAATCGTCGAAATTTCCATGCTAAACCTCCTGCCAACCAAGATAGCCCGGAGCCTTGAATAGGCGGCGGACCATTCCAGTAGATAGGACCGAAGGCGATGTAATCGACGGGCTGGCGGAGCGCCGCAGCGAGGGCGGCTTCTGTGCTGGCGGAGGTGCCAACGATGGCCCTCGATCCAAGCGCTGACTCCAGCAGCAGGCGAGCGGCAGAGGGCGGCAGGTCGCCGTCATCTACGTGGACGCCATCGAAGTCGGCTGCAAGCGCAATATCCACGCGATCGCCCATAACCAGGCGTACCCGACCGACAGGCAGAACAGCGCGCAGAAGCCGGGCATCGGCAAAGACCTCTGCATCCGTTGCGGATTTGTTGCGGTATTCGAGCAGGGTCAGACCGGAGTCCGCCAGTTCCCTGCCCAGTTGCGTCAGAAATGTGGCGCGGGCATCTGGATCAGTCGGAAAGACACCCGCGTCGAGAATGGGATAGAGCCTGGGGATGGTCATGCTTTCATGCGCCGGGCTTCTCATCGGCGGAGGGACCGTAGGTGCCGGGGATTTTTGCTCCGATGAGGCGAAGATCGGCGCCAAGCTGGGCGCGATGATGGATGCCGTGGCTGAGGACCCAGGTGCGGAAGATCTCCCACTTGGAGCCTTGCACGAGAACCTGATCGCCCATGGTGAGCTTCCAGGTGTCCATCCAGTGGGCGGGATCGAAGGCGGCAAGGACCGCTTTGGCTTTGACGAGTTCGGTGTCGTACTTTTCCAGCAGCGTGGCGGTGCTGGTGGCAGAATAGGGGGCGAAGCCGCCCGACTTCATATCGAGAACGTCGAGAGTGAGCGTGGCAACGGGCCACTCGGCGAAGATCTCCACGGTGTGGCCGGCGATGCGCCCGAGAGTCATGGATTTGGGATGGGATTGGAAGGTGAAATCGGCGTCGGCCGGGATGGCGGCGAGCATTTTGCGCGTGATGGCGGACTCGCGGTCGAATTCGGCGATGAGTTCTTTGTGGGCGTCCATGATGTAGCTCCTTGCAGGGGTTTTCCGGTTTGGGCTTGCAGGAAAAGGCTAGCACAAAGAACGGCAAAAAGGCGAATAAAAGGCGATGAAAAAGCGCGCTGGAGAACCGCGCCGCAACCGGATTACGGATTGCGGCGGGCGAGGAAGCGCTCCATGAACTTGGTATCGAAGTTGCCGACGCGAAAGTCCTCGTCGGCAAAGATCTCCAGATGCAGTGGGATGGACGTGTCAATACCCTCGACGACAAACATGCCCAGTGCGCGCTCCATGCGGGCGATAGCCTCTGTACGGTCGTTCCCATGCACGATTAGCTTGGCGATGAGTGAGTCGTAGTAGGGTGGGACGACGCCTTCGGCGTACTGCGCAGTATCGACGCGGACCCCGTTGCCGCCGGGCGTATTGAAGGCGGTGATCTTGCCCGCGCTGGGGGTGAATTTGACCGGATGTTCGGCGTTGATGCGGCACTCGATAGCGTGGCCGCGCATGGGAATTTCAGCCGGAAGAATCTGGTCGAGACGCTCGCCGGAGGCGATGCGGAGCTGCGCCTTGACGAGATCGATGCCGGTGATGGCCTCGGTAACCGGATGCTCCACCTGGATGCGGGTGTTCATCTCAATGAAGTAGATGGAGCCGTCCTCATCCATCAGGAATTCAATAGTGCCGGCGTTCTGGTAGCCGATGTCGCGGAGGCAGCGCCGGAGAGTGGCGGAGATTTCGGCGCGTATCTTCGGGGTTACCTGGAGGCTCGGCGCTTCCTCGATGAGCTTCTGGTGGCGTCGCTGAATCGAGCATTCACGCTCATGCAGAACCTCGACGTTGCCGTGCTCATCGGCGAGCACCTGGAATTCGATATGGCGCGGGCGCTCGATGAACTTCTCCATATACATTTCGCCGTTTCCGAAGGCGTTGGCAGCCTCAGTGGAAGCGGCGTGGTAGAGATTGGGCAGCTCCTCTGCGGAACGGACGATTCGCATACCGCGACCGCCCCCGCCGGCTTTGGCCTTGAGGATGACCGGGTAACCGACCTTAGATGCCCAGCGAAGCGCATCTTCGGCGGAGTCGATGACGCCGTCGGAGCCGGGCAAGATAGGCACTTTGGCCTTTTTCATCGCCTGGCGCGCTTTTTCCTTTTCGCCCATCAGGCGGGTTACCTCCGGCGGAGGTCCGATGAACTTGATGTTGGAGGCGCGGCAGACCTCGGCGAAGTTAGCGTTTTCGCTGAGCAGGCCGTAGCCGGGATGGATGGCATCGACATTTGCGATCTCCGCGGCGGAGATGACGGCGGGCACGTTGAGGTAGCTGTCACCAGGACGCGGAGGACCGATGCAGATCGCCTCGTCAGCGAATCGGACATGAAGGGAGTGGCGATCGGCTTCCGAGTAAACGGCGACGGTGCGAATGCCCATCTCGCGGCAGGCGCTGATGACGCGGAGAGCGATTTCTCCGCGATTGGCGATGAGAACTTTGCGAATCATGGGCACGCTAAACCGTCCGGATGGCGAAGAGCGGCTGGCCGTATTCGACCGGCTGACCGTTGGTGACGAGACACTTGACGATTTCTCCGGCAGCGTCGGATTCAATCTCATTCATGAGCTTCATGGCCTCAACAATGCAGATGATCTGACCCTGTGTAATGCGGTCGCCGACGGCGACGAAGGCGGGCGAGCCGGGCGCGGGCGAAGCATAGAAGGTGCCAACGATGGGGGACTTGACGATGTGATGCTGCTCCTCAGCCGGGGCCGCGGGAACTGTTGCGACAGGAGCAGACGGTGGCGCAGCAGCTGGCGCAGCGACGTTGGCGGCTGGCGCAGAGCTCATCGTCATTAGCCGCGCGAGGGCGGCCATGTCCAGCCCAGCGGATGGCTGGGTAACAGGCTGAACAACAGCGGAGGCAAACTTGAGGCGGATTTTCACGTCCTCGCGGTCGAGATCGAATTCGGCGACGTCGTTTTCCTTGAGGAAAGCGATCAATTCTTTCAGGTTTTCGATTTTGGTGGATTCCATTGCGTGCTTCCTGCTCCTGTTGCGGAGAGTGTGGTTTTTCTGTGTGTCTACAACTGGATGAGCGCTGTGGGTGAGGCAGCGGTGAGATTGCGGCAGCCTCCACGCTGGACAACTACGGTGTCTTCGATGCGGACACCGAACTCACCGGGAAAATATGCGCCTGGCTCAATGGTGACGACCATGCCGGATTCGAGTTTCGCTTTCTGCCGCACAGCGATGCGCGGCGCTTCGTGAATCTGTAATCCTACGCCATGGCCGGTGGAGTGAGAAAACGCCTCCGCCATGTCGGCAGCGCGAAGGATGCTCCGCGCTGCTTCATCGACCGCTTCGCAGGAAACACCGGCGCGGACGCGTGCCACACCTGCCTGTTGCGCGGCGAGAACGGTTTCGTAAACCCTACGCTCCCGCGTCGTTGGCCTGCCCAGACAGACGGTACGCGTCATATCGGAGCAGTAACCATTGAGAATAACACCGAAGTCGAGGGTGAGAAATCCACGCCGCGGCAGTCGAGCGGAGCTGGCCCTTCCGTGAGGCATGGCGGAACGCGGCCCGGAGGCGACGATAGTCTCAAAGGACATGCCCTCGGCCCCGCGTAGACGCGCCTGGTACTCCAGTTCGGCAGCGACGGCAAGCTCCGTGAGGCCGGGACGGATGAAACCGAGGATGTGATCGAAGAGCGAGCAGCCGAGCGCCGCAGCACGAGCCATGATTTCAACCTCTCCGGCATCCTTGCGCAGGCGCAGACAGGAGACAAGTGGCTCCGGGATAGGCGACAAAAACGAACGGCGCTGACGAGTCGGCAGAGCCGCGCGCAGACGGTCCAGCTCCGCCACTGAAGTCTGCTCAGGGTCAAAGGCCAGACGAACGATGCCTGTCTGCTCCGAAGCCCGCAGGACAGCGGCGCGAGCCGACGCGGAATCGACGATCTGAGACTGGATGCCCGATGCGGCAAGCTCCTGAGCGCCCTGTGCGCGGTAGCGACCGTCCGTGAAGAGCATAGCCGAGGAAGCAGTGACGAGGAGCGCGGCACTGGAACCAGTGAAGCCGGAGAGCCAGCGAATATCTGGAAGATGCGTGACAAGGATGGCCGGGAATCCTGAGTCGCGCAGGCGACGGCGCAGGGATGTGAGGCGGCGATTCATCACTCGATCAGGTATACCACTTGAGGTGGTACGATGGCGACCGAAATCCGGAAGAGTATTTCACGAAATACCTGAGCTGGTTGAAGCAGCACCGCAGGCTGCACGGCGCTGGTGCAGATCACGAGAAAGTATCCCGGTAGCAACCACGTGCATATGAACGAATACACAGCAGAAACCTGCTACTCCGTCAGTGGTCAATGGATTCAGTGGACGGACTTGACTGGCTTTTTGCCGTCAGTCTCAGGGGCGAGCATAGCATCTGCTGCGTTGCGGCTGGACTGATGATCCATCCACTCGTCAAGGCGCGAACGCTTGAAACGCCAGCGATTGCCGAGCTTGAACGCAGGGATAAAGCCTTCGGAGGCGTACTTGTAGAGGGTATCGGGTGAGATGCCCAGGTAATCGGAGGCCTGGCGAATGTCCATGACCTCACGAATCTCAGGAACGAGCAGGTTGCGTTTTTCTGCCAGGCGCATGGTGGGATCTCCCCGGAAGTGAATCCGATACAGCCGAAGATGCCATCCAGAAGTGGTAGGCCATGCGGCTGTATTACCGGTATAGCCTTGTTCGAGCGGAGATTCAAGGGTTTTTCCGGGAATTTTGCGGAAGTTGTAGGTGAAAGCGCCGAAAGGAAATTGTCGCTCCGAGGTCCATACTACCGGGGATTGCGGGAATGTTCGGACAGTGCGCAATCGGTTGTGGGTTGCCGGTTATGGTGCGAAAACCAAAAGCCCCGGCAGTAGGACTCCGCCGGGGCTGACAGTTGCAGTTAAGGGAAAAGGCTACACTTTTGCTTCCAGATCCCGGATGACATCGAAGAAGCGCTGATCGAGGCGTCGGTTGGTGGCGACGGCCTCTTTGATCGTGATGTCCGTAATATCGGTGCCACGCAGAACAGCAATGCGGCCCCACTTCTGCTGGTGGACCATGTCGATCGCGTGCAGTCCGTAGCGCTGGCCCAGGATGCGGTCGTAGGCCGTCGGCGAGCCGCCGCGCTGGGTGTGGCCCAGGTTGACCGAGCGCGTTTCGAAGCCAGTCTTCTCTTCGATCAGCTTGGCCAGCGCTTCCCCGATGCCGGACAAACGCGCGTGACCGAACGAGTCCACCTCGCCCGAGCCGAGCACCTGGCCAACCGCCGGAAGATGGCAGCCCTCGGCCACCACCACCAGGCCGTAGTGCTTGTCCCGGTCGTAGTTGTACTTGAGCAGCTTCGTCACGTGGTCGATGTCGATCTCTTTTTCCGGCACGAGAACGACGTCGGCCCCGCCGGCGACGCCTGCGGCGTAGGCGATCCAGCCTGCGTCGCGGCCCATCACCTCAATGACGACGACGCGATTGTGGGAGTCTGCAGTGGTGCGAATACGATCAACGGCCTCGGTGGCGATGGATACGGCGGTGTCGTAGCCAAAAGTGGCGTCGGTGCCGTTGATGTCATTATCGATCGTCTTGGGGACGCCGACGCCGGGGATACCGGCCTCCGTGAGCGCAAGAGTGACAGACTGAGTGTCGTCGCCTCCGAGGGCAATAAGCGCGTCGATCTTGTTCGCCTGGAGGACTTCCCTGACCTTATCGATGCCGCCGGGAATCTTCTTGACGTTGGTGCGCGAGGAGTGAAGGATGGTACCGCCCTGAAGCTGGATACCGTCGATTTTTTCCAGAGTAAGGGGAATCCACTGGTTGTCCAGAACTCCACGCCATCCGTTGAGGAAGCCGACAAACTCATCGCCATAGGTGTTAATGCCCTTGCGGACGGCCGCGTAGATGACGGCGTTCAGTCCGGGGCAGTCTCCGCCGCCTGTCAGTAAAGCTACTCGCATCGTATCCAGTCTCCTTCACAATATAGGGTTGCAGCCGCGCGCAGGGCGCGAACGTTCCAGGTTGAGCCGCCGGAAATCCGTCGGCGACGGGAGATCAGGCGCGTCCGGCAAACTCGCGGGTTTCGGTATAGACCTTAATTTTTTCGCCGGGTTTGATGAAGAACGGGACACGAATTTCAAGGCCGGTTTCGAGAGTTGCTGGTTTGGTGACGGCTCCGCTGGCGGTGTCGCCGCGCACGCCCGGTTCGGTGTACTCGACAGTGAGTTCGACCTGCTGCGGGAGATCGAGGCCAATGGGGTTGCCGTTGAATTTATGCAGCCGCACGAGCGCGCCTTCCAGCAAAAACCGCAGCGCATCACCCATCATCTCCGTCGTTAGCTGGAGGGTCTCAAAGCTCTCCTGATCTAGAAAGTACGCGCCGTCGCCGTCGCTGTAAAGATAAGATGCATCGACGGTGATTAGATCGGGTTCGCGGAACTTTTCACCGGCCTTGAATGTCTTGTCGAAGACACCCCGGGTGAGCAGGTTGCGCATCTTGAGGCGGACGAGTGTCTGGCCTCCGCGTGCAGTGGGCGTGGAGGCCTCAACATCGAGACATGTGTAGGGGACCCCTTCGTGCTCAAAGAGCATTTTGCGTTTAATTTCGATGGCTTCGAGAAGACCTGCCAAGACGATGGATTCCTTTCTGTAATGAAGAGCCTGATTCCTGAGTCGGATCCAGGAGCCTGATCCAGGAACCGGGGCAGAGACTCAGACCCGGATGCGCAGCGCGGGGCAGCAAGATAACTCATCAGAATAGCAGCCCGTGATGCGAAGGCAAGGACAGAGATGCGATAGGAGTGGTTGAATGGAAGAGATGCCGCACACGGGAGCCTATCTGCTGCTGATCTTCGCCATCGCGGTAGCGGTGGTGCTGGTGCTGCTGTTGCAGTTGACGCGGCTGGGATACTTGCTGCGTGCGTCGATTCCGGACCGGCAGAGGCGTCGGATGTTTCTGGCGTCGGTTGCTTTTTTCGTGACTTTTGCCGGAGTGCGGTTACTGGTGCATCTGGTGATGGTGGGCACCGGCCCGTTCGCGTGGGTGATGGTCGGGGGGCGTCACATTCACCATCTGGTCTGGGGGATTCTGATCCTGCTGCTGGTGGGTTACGGATGGCTGATGGACCTGGGCCGCGCGCATACACCAACGGGCATCCTGATGAGCCGAATTCTGTCCATCGCCTATGGAGTAGGCGCGGCCCTGACGCTGGACGAGTTTGCGCTGTGGCTGAATCTGGAGGATGTTTACTGGGCGCATGCAGGGCGACTGAGCATTGACGCAGTGGTGCTCTTTGGATCGCTGCTGATGATTGGCACCTGGGGCGCGCCGTTCTTTCAGGGTTTGCAGCGGCTGTGGCGGCGCGGAGGCTCGGTGCGGCGCAGAATCGGGCACCCTATCCGGCGTGTGAAGTGGCCTCGTCGGAATAAAGGCGGGCAATCTGCTCCGCATAACGTGCGCTGATGACGCGCCGCTTGAGCTTGAGGCTGGGTGTGAGTTCGCCGGTCTCCTGCGACCACTCGTCGGGAACGATGAGGAAACGTTTGACGGATTCAAAGCTGGCCAAAGAATGGTTAGCCTCGGCGACAATCCGCTCGTAGTTGGCTACGACGCGAGGATGCGCGACCAGACTGGCGCGATCTGAAGTATCGATTCCCTGCCCTGCGGCCCAGGCGCAGAGCGCGGCAAAGTTGGGACTGAGCAGGGCGACGAGGTATTTGTGCTTGTCGCCGAGGAGCGCGGCATTGGCGACGAGCGGATCGGACTTGAGTCTGGTTTCGATGGGCTGCGGCGCGATGAGTTTGCCGCCCGAGGTTTTGAGCAGTTCTTTCTTGCGATCGGTGATGGAGATGTAGCCGTCGGCGTCGATGGAAGCGATGTCTCCTGTGGCAAACCAGCCGTCGGCGTCGAAGCACTCCCGGGTGGCCTCGGGCTTGTTCCAATAACCCTTAAAGACGGACGGGCCGCGGACGAGCAATTCGCCATCCGCAGCCAGCCGACATTCAACATTCTCCAGCGGCTTGCCTACGGTTCCCATGCGGCATGCGCCGGAATAGTTGACCGAGATGACAGGCGATGTTTCGGTGAGGCCGTAACCCTCGTGAATGGCGATGCCGACCGAAGCGAACCAGTAGCCCGTCTCTGTGCCAAGCGGCGCACCGCCGGAGACAAAATTGTTCACGCATCCGCCGAAGGCTGCGCGAACTTTACCGAAGACGAGACGGTCGGCCAGCCGCCAGTCGATGGCGGTGGGAGTTTTTCCGGCAAGAACGGCTTCGCGATGTCGCGCGCCGACGCTCAGAGCCCAGCGGAAGATACGTGCCTTGAGTGGCGAGGCGGAGGATTTTTGTTCGATGCCGGCGCGGATTTTTTCATAGACGCGGGGAACGCCAATGAACTCCGTAGGACGGAAACGCAACATCATCGCGGGCAGCTTGTCCATCTGGGAGCAGTAGGCAACCTGACAACCGCAATAGACAAGCAGGTAATCAAACATGCGCTCGAAGATGTGTGGCAGTGGCAGGTAGCTGATGCAACGCGGACTGGCTGGCGTCTGAATGCGCGGCAGAGCGGCGAGCACATTGGCCACGATGTTGCCATGGGTGAGCATGGCGCCTTTGGATTCTCCGGTCGTACCGCTGGTGTAGACAAGCGTGGCAAGCTCTTCAGGCTTGGCGAGAGAAACTTCGGCGTCAAAGGCCGCATCCCAGGCGGCGTCGCGTATCGTATCATCGGAATCCAGCAATGTAGCGAAACCGGTCCAGTCGCGCAGAAGATCATCGGCGTGTGCATCAACCGCGTCGAAAAGCACGATGCGTTCGATGGCAGTGGTCTGCAGAACGGCGGCAATGGAGCGTGCATGCGCGAAGGTGGAGGTGAACAGAACCCGGCTGCCGGAGTCGGCAAGCTGAGCGGCGGTTTGTTCGGCGGTAAGCGTGGGGTAAATGGGTACGACGATGGCGCCTATGGCAAGAATAGCGAAGTCGGCGACGGCCCACTCCCAGCGGTTTTCACTGAGGATAGCGACGCGGTCTCCACGCTGGATACCCCAGGATTGCAGAGCGCGGCCGATGGTACGAACATGCCCGTAAACCTGGGCCGCGGAGAGCGAGTGCCAGACACCGAAGACATCTTCCCATTGCATGACTCCTTCGCGGCCGGAGCGCGCAAGGCACAGAAAAATGTCATTGAGCGTGGCGATGGCCAACCTGTGTGCGGATTCGGATGATGCGGATTGCTCGACCGATGCGCCGCTCATGACGTAGGTGCCTCCAGGTATACGGCGGCGAAAACTTCCAGTGCCGGCCGCAACGGAATTGTAGCAGGATCGTCGTGGCAAAAATCCGGGTCGCTATGGCGGGCATGCGAAAGAAAATCGGCGGTAAGTCGCCTCTGCGCCAGCCGGGGATTGTGCTGGTGCCCATGTCGGCGACAAAAGCTGATGCGGAAGAATTCAAAGGCTGCATAAAAACAGAAGACAAAAGCATTGCTGTTCCGTTACAACGGAATGAAGTGACGAAAACCAGAGTAGTGGCAGGCGATAAAACCGGCGAAGTGCGCCTGGCTCAGACGCTCGGGCTGTTCAGCTCGACGGCAATTGTGGCCGGATCAATGATCGGGTCGGGGATTTTTCTGGTGGATGCGGAGATTGCGCGGACCACGCAGACGCCTGCACTGTTTCTGGCTGCGTGGGTGGTGACGGCGGTGATGACCATCATCTGCGCGCTGTGCTACGGGGAACTGGCTGCGATGATGCCGACGGCCGGCGGGCAGTATGTCTATCTGCGCGAGGCGCTGGGACCTTTGTGGGGATTTCTTTATGGATGGACGCTGTTTCTGGTGATCCAGACAGGGACGATCGCCGCGGTGTGCGTGGGATTTGGCAAGTTCCTGGGCGTGTTTTTCCCGAGCATTTCGAGCGAACACTGGCTGTGGCACATCGCGCATGTGCCTGTGGTTCGGATCGGCCCGGTGGCGCTGGGCAATATGGAGATCGGCGTGAACACGGCGAATCTAGCAGGACTGCTGTTGGTGGTGCTGCTGGCGGTGGTGAATGTCTTCGGAGTCCGGCTGGGCGCGCTGGTGCAGAACATCTTTACGACGGCGAAGGTATTGTCGCTGGCTGCGATGATCGCCGTGGGATTTACCGTGGGACGGCATGCAGAGGCAATCCATGCAAACTTTGGCGCGGGTCTGCTCGGGCTGTGGCGAAGCGGTGGATGGACACAGTTGCATGCAGTGATGACGGGCACGAACGGCGCAACGGTGATGGTCTCCGTGGTGGTTGTGCTGGCGGTGGTACAGGTGGGATCGCTGTTCTCAGCGGATGCGTGGAACAACGTGACGTTCACCGCGGGCGAGGTGAAAAATCCGCAACGGAACCTGCCGCTGTCGCTGTTGCTGGGTACCGGATCGGTGCTGACGGTATATTTCCTGATCTCGCTTGCCTACCTGATGGTTCTGCCGCTGAAAGGGAACCCGCACGGAGCGACGGTGATGGCGCGGGGCATTCAGTTCGCCACCGATGACCGCGTGGGCACGGCAGTGCTGGAGGCAATTTTTCCAGGACTGGGGACGGGGATGATGGCGGCGGCGATCCTGATTTCGGGCTTTGGCTGCGCCAACGGCATGACGCTGGCCGGAGCGCGTGTGTACTATGCAATGAGCCGGGACGGGCTGTTTTTCAAAGTGGTCGGCAGGCTACATCCAAAGTATCGAACACCCGTGGCTGGACTGGCCCTGCAGGCAGCGTGGACGGTGCTGCTGTGCGTCTCCGGATCCTTTGGGCAACTGCTCGATTACGTGATCTTTGCCGTGCTCGTCTTCTACATCCTGACCATCGCAGGGCTGATGGTACTGCGAGTGAAGCGGCCGGAAGCGACGAGGCCATATTGGGCCCTGGGCTATCCGGCACTGCCTGTCATTTATATCCTGATGGCCGGTTGGATCTGTGTCGTATTATTGCGATACAAGCCACAGTACACTTGGCCGGGACTGGGGATTGTTCTTCTGGGAATCCCTGTCTACCTTTTGTGGACGCGGGGTCGTACACAGCCAACACATATTGAATTGCATGAAAACTGTTGAGGAGGCGCATTCTCATCTATGTCGAGCCTGTTTAAGATTAAGCCGCTGAATATGCTGAGCCAGGAAGCCGCGGAAGTGGGCGAACAGACGCTGAAACGCTCCCTGGGCGCGCTGAACCTGATCACGCTCGGAATCGGCGCAATTATCGGCGCGGGGATATTCGTGCTGACCGGACAGGCTGCTGCGCGGCACGCCGGGCCGGCGGTGGCGCTAAGCTTCATTCTGGCCGGTATCACCTGCGCCTTTGCCGGATTGTGCTATGCGGAGTTTGCCTCAATCATCCCGATTGCCGGATCCGCTTATACTTACGGCTACGCGACGCTGGGTGAATTTGTGGCATGGATCATCGGCTGGGATCTGGTGCTGGAGTATGCCTTCGGTGCCGCAACGGTAGCCTCGGGATGGGCTGGGTACTTCAACAGCTTTCTGCAGCAGTTGCACATTTATATCCCTCCTCAACTGACGGCGACGACGGGGACGGTGCTGGTGTTCTATCAGAAGCAGTGGACACCGTTGATGTCCTTGCCGCCGGGGGTGAGCGACGCCGGATTGCCCCATGTAACGGGTCTGTTCAACCTGATTGCGCTGCTGGTGATTCTGGCGATTACAACGATTCTGGTGGTGGGCATCCAGGAGTCGGCAAACCTGAACACGGCGATTGTGATTGTGAAACTGGCGATCGTCGGGATTTTTCTGGTTCTTGGAATTTACTTTCTGGCACGCCATCCGCAACTGGCGTACAAGAACTGGCATCCCTTCATTCCGCCGCGCGACGCAGAGGGAAACTTCGGCATGATGGGTATTGCCGCCGGCGCAGCGTCGATCTTCTTCGCCTACATCGGCTTTGACGCGGTCTCAACGGCGGCGCAAGAGGCGAAGAATCCGCAGCGGGATATGCCGATCGGCATTCTCGGCTCGCTGGTCTTCTGCACGCTGCTCTATATTGTGGTTTCGACGGTGCTCACGGGACTGGTGAACTATCGCGCACTGAATGTGGCGGATCCGGTGGCGCTGGGCATCGACGTGACGGGCGTGAGCTGGGGATCGCTGCTGGTGAAGATTGGCGCAATCTTCGGGCTGGGCACGGTGATGCTGGTGATGCTGCTGGGACAGTCGCGGGTTTTCTTCTCAATGTCGCGGGATGGTCTGCTTCCGAAGTGGGCTTCGGATATTCATCCAAAGTTCCGCACACCCTGGAAATCGACGATCATCGTGGGACTGATCGTGTCGGTGATGCCGGCATTTCTGCCCATTGACAGGCTGAGCGAACTGGTGAATATCGGGACGCTGCTGGCCTTCATGATTGTGTGCGCGGGCGTGTGGATTCTGCGGGTGCGGCATCCGTATCTGCATCGGCCCTTCAAGACACCTCTGGTGCCACTGGTGCCGCTGCTGGGGATCGGAACGGCGCTGTTCCTGATGGTGCAGTTGCCGCGGATCACGTGGATGGTGATGATTGGCTGGCTGCTCGTCGGACTGGTCATCTACTTCACGTACTCGATCCGGCACAGCAAGGTGCAGGCGATGCCGTAATTCGAGGCAAAGCGAAATCAAGGAAGGCCGCAGGCGATCAGACGCTGGCGGCCTTCAGTCTTTCTGAGCGAGCCAGGCGCGGGTGTCCAGCATGGTGCGCTGGTCGAGCGCCCAGATGCGATCGGTCATCTCATGCGCGGCGCGGCCCTGCTTTGCGGCCTTCTGGAATTCGCTGGCGACAGTCTGCATCTTGGCATCCATATCGTCGAGGAAGTTGAGCATGAGCGCTTCGGGAATCATCGGCAGTTTTGGGGAGCCGAACTCCAGGCGTCCGTGATGCGAGAGGATCAGGTGCACGACAATGGTGCGCAGGCGGGGCGGAAAATCCGGCATGGCATCCATGGCGCGCTCGACCATGGAGACACCCATCGGAATGTGCCCGAGAAGCTGGCCCTCGATGGTGTAGTCAAAGCCGGTCTGCCAGCTCAACTCGCGAATTTTGCCCAGATCGTGAAGGATGATGCCGGTAAAGACGAGATCGGGCACGAGGATGGGATAATGCGGCAGAACGCGCTTGGCCAGACCAAGCAGGCTGACTACATGCTCCAGCAGGCCACCGAGCCAGGCATGATGCAACTGGCGCGCGGCAGGAGCCTGGCGATACGCCTCGCTGAGAACGGAATCGTCAAGCAGGGCGTGAAGCAGGCGGCGCAGATGCGGATCGCTGAGATCATCGACCGTGGAGACAAGCGCCTGCCACATAGCGGCAACATCCTTAGTAGTGGCGGGCAGCAGTTCACTGCGCTCGAACTCGTGATCGGCGGCCAGACGCAACATCTCGATCTTGAGTTGGAGCGCACCTTCAAAGCGCGCCACGCTACCGCGCACCTTGAGCACATCCCCGCGCTGAAATGGCGTGGACACGCGGGAGTCGGAGGGATCCCAGATGCGCGATTCCATCTGCCCGGTACTGTCGCCGAGCGTCAGACTGAGATAGGGTTTGCCGGTTTTGGTGGTGCGCTGCTGGCGGCTGAGGACGAGATAAATGCCATCGAAGAGCTGGTTTTCCGGTTGCCCGGCAAGATCGGCTATGGGGATTCCCTTCATCAGTTCACCACCTGAACGATGCAATTCATGCTGCTGGGGATGAAAGGACGCGAGAGTCCGGAAAGCCGGACCCGCGTGCAATTACTGCTGCGTTCCGGAAGGCGATGTGCTGGAATCGGAAGCAGGAGCAGTTGAACCAGGTGCAGCCGGAGCCGGAGCACCTTTCACCGGTCCTGCGGGGGTGAAGTCCAGCGGAGCCTTGGGCGCTTTCTTTTCCTTGGTATCCTGGAAGCGAGTCTTCTTTCCGTTGATGACCTCGACCTTTTTCTGGTGCTTCTTCTTTTTCTTCGGCGAGGTATCGCCATTCAGACCGAGCGGAGCCGACTGCAACTGCTGATTGGCAACCTCCGTGGGATCGGGCGGGGCTGGCGCGAAGGAATCCGTCGAGTTGAAGATTGTTTTCTTCTTCTTTTTAACTTTCTTCTCAGTCTTGGAGCGATCGCTGAAACGAGTCTTCTGCCGTTTAGCCGGTGCTTGCTCCAGCGGATTCTGCGGCTCATCGGCTGCGCTAGCAGTCTCTGCCACAGCGCCTGCGTCCTCGACCCGCGTAGGCTTGGACTCAGAAGGAAGAGTCTCCATCGGAGCCTGTCCGTAGCGAATTTTTTCCTTCTTGCCAGAGCTCTGCGTGCGTACTTTCTGTTTCTTCTGTTTCTTCTGCTTCTTCCCGCTCTTGCTGGTCACGGCCGCGGGTTGAGCCGCAGCAGTTCCAGCCGGTGCAGGCTTTGAAGTGTCGAGAGCGGCGGGCGTCAGTTGGAGACCTTTCGGCTTCCCGCCCTTCTGGCGGAATCCGCGGTCCGTTTCGCGATAGCGCGTTCGCTCCACTTTACGTTTCTTCTTGGGAGAAGGGGGCGTGTAAGCGCTGTAAATTGGCTTGGTTTCGCGGGGGCTGGCTGCGGTGTCCGTGTAGCCGGGGCGGATGTCGATGTAAGCTTCTTCGCGCATCTGCGTAAGATAGCTGCGGATGGCAGGCTCCATCTGACTCATGTAGTAGGCCTGCTCGACCTGTGGCTCGACTTCCTTGAAAGGCGGAACACCGCCTGGATTGTGCTCCAGCACTTTGAGGATGACATATCCCTGTCGAGTTCGGATGGGCTGGGTGAACTGGCCGGGTTTGAGGCTGAAGGTGTCGTCTTCCAGAACCTTGGCGAGGTTCCCACGCTCGAACTTGCCGAGGTCGCCACCCTGAGCGGCCGTCGGGCCGTCGCTGCTGGAGCGTGCAATCTGATCGAAATTTCCGCCCGCTTTGAGCTTCGCTTCGATGTCATCCGCCTTGGCTTTGGCCAGAGCAAGCCGCGCGGAGTCGGAAAGCTGGGAGGTCTTTGCAACACCAGAGGCAGGAGGATTGGTGGAGATGAGAATTTCGGCCAAATGAACGCTCTCCGGCTGCGCGTACGCCTGCTGATGTTGCAGGAAGTAGCGATAGGCCTCTCCGGGCGTTACGTTGACCTTGCGCCCAACCTCCTGGCGCATCACCTCCTGGGTGACAATCTGGTCGCGCAGATTGGCCTTGAAATCCTCAAAGGACACGCCCTGCTGTTGGGCGGCTTTTTCGAGGTCCTCCATGCTGGCCAGATTATATTTTTTTCGAATCTCATCGAGTTGCTTAACCAGCTCTGTTTCACCGGTGATGCCAAGCTCCTTTCCCTTGGAGAGCCAGAGTTGCTGGTCGATCAGATTCCGCAGCAGATCTTTGTGAGCTTCTTCCATCTGCTGCATCGTCTCACCACGCTGGCGAGCCTCCTGATCCATCTCTTTCAGCGCGCGATCGTAATCCGAACTGGTGATGACCTGGTCGTTAACACGCGCGATGATATCTTCGACGACCTGGCCGCCGAAGGGACTTTGCAGCGCGAGATTGCTCGACGAGGAGGAGGTGGTGGCGGCGGCCGGATGGCTCTGGGCCTGGGCAAGAGGAGAGGTAAGCAAAGAAGCGCTGCAAAGTGCAGCAGCGACGGAGCAGGCGCGAAGCGTGCGTACGGAAAGATTCAAGGCCATTCGTGATCTCAATCGGGACGTCTGCCGAGGCCGTCGGTCCCTTGTCGTAATTGTAAACGCTGCGAGCGGCGGAACCGATTTCTGCAAATGGACAATTCTGCCTGGACGATTACGAGCGGATTGATCTTTGGACGCGCCGGAGACCCGATCGACAGCAGTTGATCCGGCAAATGGACGATCTTCGGGCAAAGACAGGCTGCACCGCTGCGATGCTATACTCTGCCCAAGGCCGCTGACTGGAAGCCGCTGAGGAAGCGCGCCGCAGCCGCCGGGAGGTTTCCCGCCGCATGAGTTCCCGCGCACGTCGCACTACTGTTTCCCTGATCGTTTTTTTCTGCGTTTGCGCGCTGGCTGGAACAGTGCTGCAGAACAGGGTTGGCGCGCAGTCAGCGACGGATCAGTCGCAGTTTCGCGACAACCTGAAGCAATTTACCGACGTCTACGCGCTGGTAGAGCAGAATTACGCCGAGCCGATCGCAGGCGACAAGGCCGATACCGTCATCTTCGACGGCGCTATCCCATCGATGCTGCACGTGCTGGACCCGCACTCGAACTTCTATGACCCCAAGGCATTTGCGAAGATGCGGGAAGATCAGCAGGGACGCTACTTCGGCGTGGGCATGCTGATCCAGCAGCAGAAAGACAAAATTTACGTTGTGACGCCGTATGAAGGTACGCCGAGCTATAAAGCGGGTATTCACCCCGGCGACATCATTGCTTCGATTGACGGAAAAAGCACGGCCGGAATGAACTCCGAGCAGGTTTCCAAGCTGCTGAAAGGGCCAAAAGGGACGCATGTCTCGCTGACGACGATTCGCTATGGCAGTCCGCAGCCGCTGACCTTTGACCTGGTACGCGATGAGATTCCACATCCCTCGGTCGATCTGGCCTATGAGATTCAACCGGGGGTGGGATACATCCACCTGGCAAACTTTTCCTCCGAGACAGCGGGCAAGGAAGTCGATGACGCCGCGGACAGCTTTGGCAACATGAAGGGACTTGTACTGGACCTGCGCGGCAATCCGGGCGGCCTGCTGAGCCAGGCGGTGGAGATTTGTGACCACCTCCTGAGCAAAGGGCAGATCATCGTTTCACAGCGTGGGCGGGCATATCCAGACCAGGTATACACGGTAACCCACGGCAACGGCGGAAAGTTTTATCCGATTGTTGTACTGGTGAACCGCAATACCGCTTCGGCGGCGGAGATCGTCTCTGGTGCATTGCAGGATCATGACCGGGCGCTGATCGCCGGAGAGACAACTTTCGGTAAAGGTCTGGTGCAAACGGTTTACAACATGTCCGATGCAACGGCACTGGCGCTGACAACGTACCACTACTACACCCCATCGGGACGGCTGATTCAGCGCGATTACAAAGGCGTATCGCTCTATGACTACTACTACAACCACGCCAACGCGCTGCCGGCCGACAAGACCAACCGCGAAGTGAAGCTTACCGACTCCGGACGAACGGTCTATGGCGGTGGCGGCATCACTCCGGACGTGAAGATCGAAACGCCAAAGTCCAATCACTTCACCGATGAGTTGCTGGAGCGCGATGCGTTCTTCCACTACGCACCGGAGTATGTAGCCAACCATCCGGATACGAAAAAATTCGAGATGAACGATGCCGTGCTGGCCGACTTCAAAAAATATCTGACCACGGAAAAGATTCCGTGGTCAGAACAGGATTTCAACGCCAACCTGAGCTGGGTGAAAGCGAATGTCCAATCAAAGATTGTGACGATCCTCTCCGGACAGGCGCAGGGACTGCGCGTGGAGGCGGACTGGGATCCGATGATCCAGAAGGCGATCACTTATCTGCCGCAGGCGCAGGCTCTGGTGGAGACGGAGCAGAAAGTCGAAGCACAGAAGGCTGCGGCGCACCTGCATGCCTCCAACTGAGCAATCGCATCTGCCCGCCGAATAAGAGATGATCCACATGGCAAACCAGTGTGGTTGGCGACGCTGGGCTAGTATGTTCGCCAGCGTGTCGCTCGTCATGGGCGCAACGACGATGGGCTTCGCTCTGCAGCCGCGCCTTGCGCGAGCGGACGCGCGCAAGCAACCAATTTCGGTGAAGATAGTTGTGGTGGCGATGTTCGAACCGGGCGCTGATACCGGCGATGCGCCGGGCGAGTTGCAAACGTGGGTCGAACGTGATCATCTGAACCGCGTCTATCCGGTTCCGGGAGCGTTTCACGTGGCACGTATGAACGATGCGGGCGAATTGGCCATCGTAACCGGGCAGGGGACGGCGCACGCAGCAGCGACCATCATGGCGCTGGGACTGGATCCGGAGTTTGACTTCACGCATGCGTATTGGCTGATCGCGGGGATTGCCGGAGCCAGCCCTGATCGCGCTTCGCTTGGATCAGCAGTGTGGGCGCGATGGGTTGTGGATGGCGATCTCGGCTATGAGATCGATGCCCGTGAGATTCCGCCGTCGTGGACGACAGGGATGGTCCCGCTGCAGCATGCTCATCCCTTCGAAGAGCCGGTGGATGCGTTGCCCGGGCAGGTCTTCGCGTTGAATGCAGGGCTGACTCAGTGGGCCTTTGAACAGACGCGCGGAATTACCTTGCCCGACTCCGCCAGGCTTGCGGAGATTCGAGGCCACTTCAACGGAGCGTCCGCACAGAAGCCGCCGATGGTGCTCATGGGCGATGAAGTTTCGTCTTCGACCTACTGGCATGGCGACCGCATGGACGCATGGGCCATGGCATGGATGCGTTATTTCACGCATGGGGCCGGAAGCTTTGTCACGACGGCCATGGAAGACACGGGAACGCTGGAGTCGCTGAGCCAGCTTGCAACGGCCGGACAAGTGGACTGGCAGCGCATCCTGGTGCTTCGGACAGTGAGCAACTATGACCGGCAACCGCTCGGCGTGGATGCGGCGACGAGTCTTGCGTATCAGAACGTGAGCCGCTTTGGCGCCTATCTCCCGTCGATAGCCAGCGCCTATACCGTAGGCCATGCGGTGGTGGAGAAGCTGATTGCAGGCTGGAGCGTCTATCGCGACCATCCGCCATCGACGACGGCCGACGGTGCAACGGCTCCGGAGACTGGTCCGCGATAACGGCGTACGAGCGCCAAGTATGACTGCTGCCGGACAACGTGGAAGTAGTCGCTGCCGAGCAGATAAAGTACGGCAACGACTTTATAGAGCGTATGCATCTGGTCTACTCCCAACTCGTCGCTGAAGGGCAGCGGCGCAGCACAGAAGACCATCGCCAGCACGATGAGCATCATGCGTACGATGCCCAGGACGAGGTTGACCTCCGCAAGTTTGCTGGCCAGCTCCCAGCCCGCTCGCAGGCTTTGCGTCAGTGAAGAAAACAGACTGCGCCCCTCGCGAATGACGAGAATGGGAGCAAGACGAAGCACCCAGCTCAGCGCAGCCCAACCGGCATAAACAGCCAGCGATAAAAAAATGACCCAGATGAGGTAGCCCACGACATCCGGTTCGATCGAGGTGCGCTCGATCTCGACGGCAGCGATGCCCGCCAGGATGCTGTACCAGAGCACCCAGGCAGCCAGAAGCGCCGAGGCCCAGATAGCCTGAAGCAGGATCATCGCAGGAATGCGACGCTGCCAGCCGGGTGTAGCCTCCTGCATGCGAACGAAGAGAATTGTGCGGCCCACTGCGGAGACAATGGCCCACAGTACGATCGCCACAGGCACAATCTTCCAGAAGGCAGCCATAAAGAGCGGATGGTACAGATGAATCGCATGATCGAGCAGCGTGGCGGCAGTCCACGGATCCTGGAAGTCGAACTTGCTCAAGCCGGAGGCTTCCGGCGTCAACTGCGTAAGTATCTGCCGGGCCTGATCGCTGAGGACGAAAAACAAAGGAATGCCAAAGAGCCAGCGCCAGGCAATTTCAATTGCTGTGAGTGAAGGGCGACGCCAGACGCGGGACATCTGACCGACCATCGATTGTGTGGCGCGTACGGGCTTGCCGGCAAGGATAGCCTTCAGCTCCAGCGCATCCTCAGCGTTTCCAGAGATCGGACTTGTACCCCCATTCACCACCATCACTCCACGGCCATCATTTCACCACCAGGTTGATCAGTTTTCCCGACACCACGATGATCTTCGTCGGCGTCTTTCCTGCGAGCCACTCCTGAATCTTCGCGTCCGCCAGCGCCGCGGCCTCAATGGATTCGCGCGGACTGTCGGCAGCGACGCGCACAAGCGACCGTAACTTGCCATTGACCTGCACAGGAATCTCGATCTCGTCTTCCTTCGCCAGCAACGGATCGCTGACGGGCCACGGAGCGCGCAGAAGATCGGAAGTCTCGCCGAGACGCAGCCAGAGTTCCGCGGCGAGATACGGAGCAAAAGGGCCAAGCAGCAGCACGAGCGAGCGCGTCAACTCGCGAACAACGACTGGTGGAACCGTACCCGAAACCATCTCCGCCTCGGCCGCAGTCATCTCGTTGACCAATTCCATGATCGCCGCAATCGAAGTGTTGAAATGCCAGCGACCGCTGAAGTCCTGGGTGATCTTTGCGATGGTCTGGTGCAGTTTGCGCAGAAGCTGCTGCGCTGCCCCGGAGAGTTCCGGCTGGGTCGATTCTGTTGTCGACAATGCAATCGGAGCCAGACGGGATACTATGCGATAGACACGCGCAAGGAATCGGCTGACACCGGCGACTCCATCTTCCTGCCAGTCGAGGTCGCGGTCCGGCGGCGCGGCGAAGAGAGCATACATGCGCGTTGCGTCGGCTCCGTAGCGGACGACCATCTCGTCCGGTGAGATGACGTTGCCGCGCGATTTGGACATCTTTGCGCCGTCCTTGATGACCATGCCCTGCGTAAAGAGCCGCTGCGCGGGTTCGTTGTTGGTGATCAGGCCAAGGTCGCGCATGACGCGCGTCCAGAAACGTGAGTAGATGAGGTGAAGAATCGCGTGCTCGACGCCGCCAATGTACTGGTCGATGGGAAACCAGTGTTGAGCAATCTTTGGGTCAAAGGGAGCGGAAGAATTCTGTGCGTCGGTGTAGCGATAGAAATACCAGCTTGAATCGACGAAGGTATCCATCGTATCGGTCTCGCGCCGCGCCGGGCCGCCGCACTTCGGGCACGTAGTATTCACAAACTCTGCCACACGGCCAAGCGGCGAACCACCTTGCTGCGTGATCTCGATCTGCTCGGGCAGCAGCACCGGTAACTGCTCATCCGGAACCGGCACCAGGCCATCGCGCTCACAGTGGATCATGGGAATCGGCGTGCCCCAGTAACGCTGGCGGCTGACGCCCCAATCCTTGAGCCTCCAGGTGACTGTCGCTTTGCCTAATCCACCTGCTTCAGCCACCTGTTGCAATTTGCGTTGTGCCGCCTCGCAGGTTAGCCCGTCGTAGTTGCCGGAGTTGACCAGCTTTCCAGCCTCGCTGACAAAAGGCAGTTGCGCGTCGAACTCCTGACCTTCGGCTGGCTCAATCACGCGGCGGATTTCAAGCCCGTATTTGCTGGCGAACTCGAAGTCACGCTCGTCGTGGCCAGGAACGCTCATGATGGCTCCGGTGCCGTAGTCCGACAGGATGTAATTGCCAACCCAGACCGGGATGCGTTCTCCGCTGAAAGGATTGCGGGCGAAGAATCCGGTGGCGATGCCGTGTTTTTCGATGGCCCCGATCTCGCCTGCTTCGCGAGCGCGCTTCTGCTGCTCGATGAGCGCCTGTACGTCGGTGCTCAGCGTGGGGTTACCGGCTGCAAGGTGAACGACCAGCGGATGCTCCGGTGCAAGTTGAATACTGGTTGCACCGAAGATGGTGTCCACGCGCGTGGTGAATACGCGGATTGCAGTACCATTTACGGCTGTTTCTGGTGCGTCCAACGCGAAATCTACCTCAGTACCTTCGCTGCGTCCGATCCAGTTGCGCTGCATTGTGCGCACTTTTTCGGGCCAGCCGTCGAGCGTGTCGAGGCCATCCAGCAACTCCTGCGCGTAGGCGGTGATGCGATAGAACCACTGTTCGAGATTGCGCTGCTCGACAACGACATCCTCATGGCGCCAGCAGCAGCCATTGACGACCTGTTCGTTCGCCAGCACGGTTGCGCACTCGCGGCACCAGTTGACGCGCGATTGTCTGCGGTAGACAAGGCCGCGCTCGTACATGCGCAGGAAAAACCACTGATTCCAGCGATAGTACTCCGGCAGGCAGGTCGTAACCTCGCGCGACCAGTCGTAGCCGAAGCCGAGCCGCCGCATCTGGCGCTTCATCGCGGCTATATTTCTCAGCGTCCATTCGCGCGGAGGCGTATTGTTCTTGAGCGCGGCGTTTTCCGCGGGCAATCCGAAGGCGTCCCACCCCATCGGATGAAGCACGTTATAGCCCTGCATCCAGAGGTAGCGTGCGAGCGCATCGCCGATGGAGTAATTCCGCACGTGGCCCATGTGCAGCTTTCCGCTGGGATAGGGCAGCATCTCCAGTGCGTAGTATTTCGGTTTGCCGCTGTCGATGGGCTCTGCAGCGTAGAGCGTAGGATCAGCGTCCCAGCGCTGCTGCCATTTGGACTCAATCGTGGCGGGATCGTAGCGTTCCGCGCGGTCGCGCATGTCGGCTTCAACGCCTGCGGAAGAAGGATTGTGCGTAGAATGCTGGATTGGATCGTTCCCGGACATAACTCTTCCAGTGTAAACGCCGCACGGATAAAGCCTCGATTGCACAAAAAGACGCGGAATTGTTGTGCCGGACGGAAGATGCTCCCTGAGCGTCAGCGGGCGCGTGGATGCGTGCGGTCGTAGACGACGGTAAGCTGCGCTGTGGTGAGCTGGGTGTAGCGCTGCGTGGTGGAAAGCCGCTCATGGCCGAGAAGTTCCTGAATGGCCCGGAGGTCCGCGCCCTCAGCCAGCAGATGCGTGCCAAAGGCGTGGCGCAGCGTGTGCGGATGCACATCCGACGGCAATCCGCGCTCCACGGCGATGCGTTTCACGATACGCGCAACGCTGCGCGTGGAAAGCCGCCCGGTACCACGCAGATGGAGATTCAACAGAAGCGCGCCTGAGGATTTGCGCTGAGCATTCAATCTCGCTTCACGTTCCGTCAGATAGGCACGAAGTGCCTGCGCGGCAGCATCGCCCAGAGGAACGTACCGCTGCTTCTGTCCTTTGCCGCGCACCAGGATGACATCGTTGGCCCAGTGAATGTCTGCAAGGTCAAGATCGGTCAGCTCCGCGTTGCGCATGCCGCAACCGTAGAGAAGCTCGAAGATGACGGTATCGCGCGCGGGCCAGCTTGCGTCCGAGTCAGTAATCGAATCCACGACGCGATTCAACTGCTCAATCGAAGGTACGCGGGGCAGATGCTTCGGCAGGCGTGGTGTGGCGACCAGCGAGGCTACATTCTGCTGGACATGACCGGAGCGCGCGAGCCATCGGAACCAGCTTCGGATAGCAGCCAACGCGCGCGCTGCGGAGGCTTTCGAAAGACCGCGCTGATAGAGTTCGCCGAGATAAGCGCGGATGGCGGTGTGCCCGATCGCATCGGGGCGCACATCGTTGCCAAGCTGGGTATGGATGGCGCGTGCAAAGGAATTCAACTCACGCTCGTAAGCCCGAAGAGTATGGACGGAGGCTCCACGCTCGTTCCTGAGCACGCCAAGATACTGGGCAACCAGGCTTCCGAGTAGTCCTGGCGCGGGCGTTGCAGTACTACCGGTAACATTCTTGATTTTTACGGTGCTCATGAGGATTTCCCCGCGGAGGGAACGAGAAAGAGCGAGCGTGCAGCAGACGTTCCGGTAGCCGCAGACGGGGTTGCGACTGGTTCCGCGGCTCGCATTCGAGCGGCGCGTGGGTGGTGGGCGCGATGCACCTGCTTGAGGCGACTGAGAGCCAGATGCGTATAAACCTGTGTAGTGGAGATGTCAGCGTGACCCAGCATGGTTTGCACGCTGCGCAAGTCTGCACCGTGTTCCACCATGTGCGTGGCGCAACTATGGCGCAATGCGTGGGGACTGGACGAGGTGGCGGCGCGCACCAGACGCCAGACGGACTGGCGCGTCATCGCCAGTCCACGCGTAGACAGAAACAGCCAGGCCGACTGACGCTGCGCACGAGCCGATGCGGAGTGCAGCAGTTGCGGGCGCGCATCACGAAGATACTCGTCCAGCGCTGCAAGCGCGGCTTGACCGAGCGGAACCAGGCGCTCTTTGTCGCCTTTGCCGCGCACGTGAAGCTGGCCAGAATCGGCGGCCAGATCGCTGAGAACAAGCGCGGTCAACTCGGAGACGCGCAGCCCGCCGGCGTAAAGCAGCTCCAGGATGGCGCGGTCACGCAGAGCCTGAGCGCGCGACTCGGCGGAATGGCTGCGCGATGCGGCGATATCCAGCGCAGCGGCGATCTCCGACTCAGCCAGCGATTTAGGCAGAACTTTCCAGGCTTTGGGCGACTCGATGTTGACTGTGGGATCGTGATGAATGCGCCTGTCGAGCAGAAGCCACTTGTAAAAACCGCGCAGGCAGCTCAGCTTGCGTGCGGCTGAGCGGGAATCGATGCCATGCCCGCGCAGGTGCTCCAGAAAACCAGAGAGATCGGGTTGAGCAGCGGTGAGGAGAACGGCATGACGCGATTCCAGATATTCGGCGAAGGTGCGCAGATCAGAGCCGTAAGCCTCACAACTGAGGGGACGCAATCCTTTTTCTACCTGAAGATAGAGCCGATAGTCACGCAGCAGCTCCGAATTGGAGGCGGGATTCACCCCTCCATTATTCCGCGATCCTCTGGCCGGAATGACCAGGATGAAAGACAACCGAACCAGAATCGCCAAGGAATCAACTTCAATACTTGTCAGCGAAGTGAATGGCAAGAGAGTGGTATTGCTCCGGGCAAGGCCATTATTTTCTGAGGAACGTATAGGTGATTGACTGGAGGTATGAAAGAGTCAGTCAGCACTTTTCCAGTTAAGCGTCGGCGGCGCAGCTCTGCTGAGGTTGCGGCATT
>JAKAXU010000042.1 GCA_021816455.1 Acidobacteriota bacterium | reverse complement strand
CGTCGTTTGGCCAGAGACTACGAACGGCTGGGCAAAATCCTCGCCGGCCTCCACTACCTTGCCTTTGCCATACTCATGCTCGCAAATCTGGCACGGCAACTCACGCAAAGTTAATAACAGGCTCTAGTGCTCACGGCGTTGTGTGCGGCCCTTGCTCCGGGTTGGAAGGCGATTCACGTCAATCCTATGGCAGCGCTCCGAACTGAGTAGAACCCAGAAGCTCGTCAGATTCCTCGCTCGATAATGCCAACGCGAGCTTTTGTTTTCACGACTCCCGCTGGGTTTCGTGAGGTTCTCCTTGACTAAATAGGAGAAAAGCGTGTACTCTCCTTTCTCAAATAGGAGGAAGCATGGCAAAGCCCATTGATTTGCCGCAAGGGTCGCTGGAAATGCTCATTTTGAAGGCCACGTCCTTGGGACCTTTGCATGGTTACGGCATTCTGCTTCGCATCCAGCAAATATCCGGGAAGCGTCTGGAGATTTTGCAGGGAACTTTTTACACAGCTATTTATCGCCTTGAGCGACGCGGGTGGATCGAGGGAGAGTGGGGCGAATCAGAAAACAACCGCAGAGCCAAGTTTTATCACCTTACCGCTGCTGGAAAGCGTCAGTTGAAAGTGGAGACTGCGAAATGGGCTGATATGACCAGCGTTGTGGCCAGTGTTTTGCAATCTAAACCGGAGGAAGTATGAGCCCCCTTGCCACGCTTCGCTGCTGGTGGCGAGCCATTATAGAGCGTTCTCGTATTCATACTGAGGTGGAAGAAGAATTCCAATTCTACATTGACTCTTATGCACAAGACCTTGTTCGACAAGGAATGGAGCCTGTTGAAGCGGCGCGGAAAGCCCGCATCCAGCTTGGACACCCCGGCGTTCAAAAAGAGAAATATCGGGAAGCTATTGGTCTACGCCTCTTCGACGAGATTGGCGGCGACGTCCGATATGGTCTCCGCTCCCTCTACAAGCATCCTTCAGTCTCGACTGTTGCAGTGCTTGCACTCACGCTTGGCATTGGTGCGACAACTGCAATGTTCAGCTTGATCTACTCCGCACTACTCCATCCATTTCCATATGCCGGTGCCGACCGCATTGTGAATCCCAGGGTTATTGATGAGAAACATCCACAGATTTTAACTTGGTTTGCTCTTACACCATCTCAGTTCTATAGTTTCCGTAAATCAGTCGATAGCATTCTAGGCTTCACTCTCGCTGGTCTCGAAATTACTGGCGGTGATCTTCCTGAAGATGTGAGTGCTGCGTATGTCACCTCCAACGCATATTCCTTCTTTGGAATTCCTGCGATGCTAGGAAGGGGTATTCAGCCCTCCGACGTGCCGGATACCGGCCAGCCAACGAATGTCACAGTGCTCAGCTATAGGTTCTGGAGAGAACACTATGGCGGTGACAAGACCATTGTTGGGCGAACGTTGCAACTCAATCGCCAGAACTACACTGTCGTCGGTGTAATGCCTTCGCGCTTCACCTTTACTGAGACCGTAGGCAATGCCGACGTTTACATCCCGTGGGCTCCGAATCGAGCTCCAGGAGTTTTCCCATGGATCAAGCTCAAACCCGGAGTCAGCCTCGCGACAGCGAACGCTCAGTTTCAGTCCTTACTCAATCAATTCAAGCAAGAGACGCCAAAACACTTTCCCGACTCCTTCCGTGTCAGCGTACAGCCGATTATCGAACCATACATACATCGAACAGGCAGCACTCTAGCACTTCTCTTTGCTTCTGTCGTTGTTCTACTCCTGATTGGCTGCGCAAACTGCTCGGTTCTCTTACTCGCGCGTGGCGAGGCGCGTCATCACGAACTGGCCATCCGTAGCGCCATCGGCGCTAGTCGTTTCCGCATGGTGCGGCAACTTCTCGTTGAGTCTTTAGCTATCTCCTTTTCCGGAGCAGCGATGGGCGTAGGCGCATCCTTCTGGCTTGCGGAGATTCCTCTGCGGCTTATGCCCAACGCTTTCCCGCAGGAGGCTTCCATCACCATCAACTTCCAAATCCTCGTTTTCTCAATTGGTCTCGCACTTTTCACGGGCCTGCTCTCCGGTCTCTCCCCTGCCTTGCGGCTTTCGCAGCCAAACGTCTCGCAAATTGTCCAGTGCACCTCGCGCGCCTATGGTGGCAGCACCGGTAAGCGCACAACCAACCTCCTCATCGGTGGCCAAATCGCTCTTACGTTCATTCTCCTCGGCGTGGCCGGAGCCGCGATTGCAGGCTTCATGAAAATTACGTCCATGCGACTTGGCTATGACCCGCACGACGTGATGGCAATTCGCATTCCATTGAAGAGAGATATCGAAAAGAACCAGCAGCGACGCGCAATATTCATAGATCAGCTGCGCGAACGCGTTTCCACCATCCCCGGGGTGGCCTCTGTAGCAGTGGCGTCTAGCGGGTTACCTCCTGCACCACCCTTTGGCGGCGCGCCAGGACCGTTTGACATCCTAGGTAAGCAATCAAAGCAGCCGCCGCAGGCAATAACGTCACTCGTCAGCCAGCAATATTTCGCCACGCTCAAAATTCCTCTCCTCAGTGGCAGGATATGGAACCAGACTGAGAATCAACGCGGAGACTTCGTCGCAATCGTGAATCAAACACTTGCCCAGCGCTACTGGCCAAATGGAGATGCTATCGGCCATCAGATCCGTGTTTCTGCGCTCAAAGATGATGGAAGGCCGCTCTCCGCTGCCTCTCCTCAAAGTGGCGAGTGGCGTCAGATAATTGGCGTCGTGGCGGATTCACGCAACGATGGTCTGGAGCGGTCCATCGCTCCGGCGATCTATGTCCCCTATACGACCTTCATGTGGGACAGCACTGAGCTTTTAGTTCGAACCGCCGGTACTCCGCTTGCGTTTGTCCACGCCATTCGAGTCGCGCTCCAATCGGTCAGTTCCGATCAGCGTACCTCCCAGATTGATGATCTTGAAGAGATCCTGCGGCATCAACCGATATGGACACAGCAGCGTCTATTTTCCATCCTATTTTCGTTCTTCGCCGGCCTTGCTCTTGCTCTGTCTCTTGTCGGCATCGCCAGTACGGTCAGTTTCGCCATGGCACGACGTACGAACGAACTTAGCATTCGCATGGCACTGGGCGCGAAGCGAAGCCATATCGTCTGGATCGTCGTCAGAGCCACTCTGGCGACTGTGGGTGGCGGAATCGTAGTTGGCGTGATATTGAATCTCGCGCTCGAAAAAACGCTGCGGCACTGGACTCCGGGCAGCGTCTTCGCCCTGTGGATGGAAGCCGGGGTGGCGTTGCTCCTTTTAATCTGCGCCACAATCACCTGCCTTCTACCTGCAAAGCGAGCAGCGAACATCGATCCCATGCAAACCCTCCGTTGTGAATAAACTTGGAATCACGAGGTTGAAATGGATGCCATCGGGCTAATGGAAGACGCATCGGATAACCTGATCGCTCCCTGGATACCGTTCATTGGCGCTGTGCTTGCAGCAGGCGCAGTCGCTTGCATTCTTTTTCAGCTTCCACCACCACGTTCGTTGTCGTGGATCGGTTTGCTTTTCTCGGCGACCGCCTACGTCGTAGCTGCGATCTCTGGGAGTGCTATCGCCGGATGGGCCTTATCTGCGATTGTGCCAGATGGCTCGGTGTTCAATCGTCGTCTGGTCCTGATTGCTTCGGTTCCAGCCGCATGGCTCCCGTTGCTGGTGCTTCTCTTGCGCGAAAACTCACCCTGGGCTGTTGCAGTCATCGTGGTGGAAATGGCGATTGTCATCAACACGTTGCGCACATGGAAACTCACAGCCGAGGAGGCGAATAAATCGTCTTACGATTGCGCGCCTCAGTACAGGTTCCTTTGCATCCTCGATTCGCCTCCACTTATTCGACGCCTACTCCCTGCGCTCTGCGCTGCGATATGTGCTCAAGCTGGAGTGATGACTTTGCTGACAAATCATCTCCGTTTATCTATAGCGTTATTCGGGATCGGTTCGTCTGTATTTTGCTGGCAGTCCTTCACGCCACCAATACAAACTCATTCTAAAAACGTTGCGAAGCTGTCGTCAGTATCTCGAGTATGGCTCATTATTTTGCTCGCAATTATGGTCACATCAATTCCGTTTATACCGTATTGTTCCAACCGTATGCTCGCGATGAAGATGCAGGGGTATTTGGATGGGCAGCTTTTACTTCGAGCTATCACCCCTTTGAAACATCGTGTTCTGGTAAAGACATCAGCAAAATCATACTCCGGCGTAATCTTGTGGCCGTTACCCGAAAAACATAAGAAGTTTATCCCTCCATCTCCAGTGAACAACTCATTCACGATGGACGCCCTCAACATCATCGTAAAGATTCCTTTTAACGGCGTTTATTGGTATTACAAATTGCCGGACAAGCGACCAAAGCCTGATGCACATGTCCTGTATGGCAACCCTACGAAGGTCAACATTCGCTCCACAGATTGGCGACCGATCAAGATGGAAGCGCGCCAGAATCTAGGCATCCTCGTGGATTCGAATTGTTGCTATCAAATACGCGTCGCAATACATAATGCTGACAACAGTCCCGGAAGGATCGCGCTGGGAGTGATTCTGACGAATACGAGAATTCCTGGCAGGCCGTCAATGTCTCTCGGTGAAGAACCGGTCGCCTCCAGCGATCCTGTGAGGTTTTCCATTAACCGCTCGCCCGTGAACGAGGTGCTGGATTTCAGGATTCCTGCTAATCCTAGGATTCGTCAATTCGATCAAATCAAAGTTGTTTTTAGACCAGATTCAGAACGGGCGCTGGGAGGGGTCAAAATTGCGATTCAGCAGTTCATGCTTATACCAGCTGGGCAGTGATGCTGTGTAGACATCAAGAATGTGTGAAATTTCAGCCTTATCGGGCGGGCAGTCTTGTGCTTGCAGATGGTTATGCTGCTGATTGCTCACGGCGTTGGGTGCGGCCCTGGTTCCGGGTTGGAAGGCGATTCACGTCGATAACGTACGATATTTTCGCACATTTGAATCGAGTTTTATGCTTGGGAGGCTGGTACAAGCAGGAGGAGCGAGACCTCTGAGGGACTTGTGATGGAGCCGACGATGGAAGCGGGAGTGGAGACAGCGAGCGAGGCGAAGGCTTTGGGCGCGGTGGTGCAGATCGACGACAACCAGATTCGCGCACATTTATCGGGAGTGGTGCGCAGCACGGTGGAAGAGACGCTGAACGCGTTGCTGGACGCGGAAGCGGATCACCTGTGCGGGGTGCGGAAGTACGAGCGCACCGAAGGTCGCAGGGACACGCGGGCGGGCAGCTATGATCGGCAGTAGCATACCAAGGCGGGCGAAGTGACGCTACAGGTGCCGAAGCTGCGGAGTCTGCCATTCGAGACGGCGATCATCGAACGCTACCGTCGACGCGAGACGTCGGTGGAAGAGGCGCTGGTGGAGATGTATCTGGCCGGGGTGAGTGTGCGCCGGGTAGAGGACATCACCGAGGCGCTGTGGGGCACGCGGGTATCGGCGTCGACGTGAGCGACCTGAACCAGAAAATCTACAAGCAGATCGAGGAGTGGCGTCAGCAGCCGCTGGTGGGCGAGTTTCCCTATGTATTTCTCGACGGGATATGGCTGAAGCGGAGCTGGGGCGGTGAAGTGAAGAACGTCAGCGTGCTGGTGGCGATCGGCGTGGCGCAGAGCGGCTACCGTCAGATTCTGGCGGTAAGCGAAGGCGCGAAGGAGGACAAGGCGAGTTGGACGGAGTTCCTGCGCGGCTTGAAGGAACGCGGGCTGAAGGGTGTCGAGTTGTTCGTCTCTGACAAGTGCCTGGGGCTGGTAGAGAACCTGGGTGATTTCTATCCCGAAGCGAAGTGGCAACGCTGCGTGGTGCACTTCTACCGCAACGTGTGGACGGCGGTCCCGAGCGGCAAGGTGAAGGAAGTGGCGGCGATGCTGAAAGCCATCCATGCCCAGGAAGACGCTACGGCAGCTAAGGAAAAGGCCCGGCAAGTGGTCGGGAAGCTGCGGACGATGAAGTTGGCCAAGGCCGCAGAGATCGTCGCTGCGGGCGCAGACGAGACCTTGAGTTACTACGCGATGCCCTCGGAACACTGGCGCTGCCTGCGAACCAACAACCCGCTGGAACGGTTGATGCGCGAGATACGGCGACGAACGCAAGTGGTGGGGACCTTCCCGGATGGCAACTCGGCGCTGATGCTGGTCGCCGCGCGGCTCAGACATGTGGCCTCGACCCGATGGGGAACCAAACGATATCTCCAGATGAACCGGCTGGCTGAACTCGTGGACATCGCCTGATTTTTTGCTCTGGCCCCCATGGGGGCCAGAGCAAATCAACCTTAACCCAACAACCTTCCAAAGTCATAGCTGAAATTGAAAGTGCGAAAAATACTGGACACTACCCTCAGCCCCGCCAATCCACGGAAAAATCAATCCACTGTGAGATATGCAGGCTAACCCGAACATGGACCACTTCCATGTTCGGATGTTCGGATTTTTGGGGTTCACAGCATGGAAAGAGTGTAAATTTCGGAAAGATTGCAATAGCTGCGCCGAGCGATATCTATTCATTCCATTATATTTACTTATATTTTGTTGAGAGCATAGAAGATGCAAAAAGTGCTGGCGGAGAGAGTGGGATTCGAACCCACGTTACCTTGCGGTAAACACGCTTTCCAAGCGTGCGCCTTCAGCCACTCGGCCATCTCTCCGGAAAAGGCGGGATATGTTGTCTACGAGTCTATCAGAGCACGCGCTTGCATGTGGCAATTCGGCAAAAGCGCCGTCGTCGTTGAAACCGTTTACTTCCCTGCCTGGAGTACGGTATAGTTCGTGTGCCGTGCAGGGATTGCTTTTTGACTGCGTTCGCGCAGGCGAGTTGCTGCCGTGCGGAGGCTGAGGTCACAGACACGATGAAGGAGAGTGGGATGAACAAGTGGACGCGGCGGGATCTGATGCGCACCGGAGTGTGGACGGGAGCCGCAGTGGCGGCAGGCGCGGCGATGGGCGGTTCGGCAATGGCACGCGCGGCTGCATTGCTGGAACAATTTGAAGCGTCGCCAGAAGCCGACGCAGCAGTGGCTCCGCGCGAGCATCTTCTCTTCGATTTCGGCTGGAAGTTCATGATGGGCAATGGATGTGATCCTGCGAAGGACTTAAAGTTTGGCAACAATCAGGGCGACTTTGCAAAGACGGGCGACTTTCAGTTTGCAACGGCGACCTTTGACGACTCCGCATGGAAGACAGTGAACCTGCCGCATGACTGGGCGGTGGATCTTCCGTTTGTGTGGGACGAGGAACAGAAAAGCCACGGATACAAGCCGCTCGGGCGGCGATATCCGGAGACGAGCGTGGGCTGGTATCGGCGTGTCTTTGCAATCCCGGAGACGGATCGCGGGCGACGCGTGGTGGTGGATTTCGACGGAGCGTTTCGCAGTGCGCTGGTGTTTGTGAACGGCATCTTTGCCGGGCGGAATGACAACGGCTATGCTCCGTTTTCTTTCGACATCACCGACTATCTGCTCTATGGACAGAACAACGTCATCGTGGTGCGCATGGATGCCAGCTTCGGGGATGGATGGTTTTATGAAGGCGCAGGGCTGTATCGGCATGTGTGGCTGACGAAGTATGACCCACTGCACCTGGGCCAGTGGGAGAGCTATGTGCGCAGCGAAGTGAAGGGTTCGTCGGCAAAGCTGAGCCTGGGCACTGTGGTGATGAATGCGGGCGACAAAACCGCGACGGCCGTCGTGAAGTGGAAGATCACGGACGCATCGGGAGCGACGGTGGCGACGGCGGAGGCAGCCGAGCAGACGATTGCACCGGATGGCAGCGTCATGTATACAGCCACGGCGACGGTGAGCAACCCGAAGCTGTGGTCGCTGGAGTCGCCGGAGATGTATGCCGCGGTGGTGACGGTAGAGTCGGGCGGCAAGGTGATCGATGGCGAGCGCGTGGGATTCGGCGTGCGTACGGTAGAGTTTGACGCGGCGAAGGGATTTTCGCTGAACGGGCAGAATATGAAGATCAAAGGAACGTGCAACCACCAGGATCATGCGGGGGTGGGCGCGGCGCTGCCGGACCGGTTGCAATGGTATCGCCTGGCCGTGCTGAAAGAGATGGGCGGCAATGCGGTGCGTACCTCGCACAACATGCCAACGCCGGAGTGGGTGGAGGCGTGCAACCGGATGGGCATGATGATGCTGTGCGAGACGCGGCAGATGAACTCCAGCCCCGAGGGACTGACACAACTGGAGACCATGATCAAGCGCTATCGGAACTCGCCGGCGATCATTCTCTGGTCCATGGGCAACGAGGAGTGGATTCTGCAGACGCATACCTATGGCCACCAGATAGTGGAGACGATGGTGCGGCGTTCCCATGAACTGGATCCGACGCGGCTATGCACGGCAGCGGTGAATGGACAGTTTGCCGACAAGAGCATGGAGACCGGCTCGGCATCGGCGCTGGACGTTGAGGGCTTCAACTACAACCTGGGAGCGATCGACAAGTATCATACCGACCACCCGACGAAACCAACGGTGGGGACAGAGACGGCCAGCACGGTTTCGACGCGGGGCGTCTATGTGACGGACCCGAAGCGAAACTGGGTGAGCGCCTACGACGTGAACACCACGGCGTGGAGCGAGACAGCGGAGCAGTGGTGGAGCTTCTATGCGTCGCGGGATTGGCTGCCCGGAGGATTTGCCTGGACGGGCTTCGATTATCGCGGAGAACCGACGCCGTATGGCTGGCCAAGCATAAACTCGCAGTTCGGCATCGTGGATATGTGCGGGTTTGCCAAGGACAACTTCTTCTACTACAAGGCATGGTGGGGCAGCCAGCCGGTGCTGCATCTGTTTCCGCACTGGAACTGGGAGGGCCGCGAAGGCGAAGCAATCGACGTATGGACGCACTCCAATCTGGACGAGGTCGAGTTGTTTCTGAATGGCGTAAGCCAGGGAAGCAAGAAAGTTCCGGTAAACGGACATGTGCAGTGGTCGGTGAAGTACGCTCCAGGCACGATTGAGGCACGCGGCAGCAAGAACGGCAAAGTGGTGTTGACGGACAAGCGCGAGACGACGGGCGCGCCGGTAGCGATCCGGCTAACCGCGGATCGCACCACGATCGACGCCGACGGCGAAGATGTGGCGGTGCTGAAAGTGGAGGCCGTCGACGCTCAAGGACGTCCGGTACCTACAGCGGATAATCACATCGGCTTCAAAGTGGCGGGAGCAGGCGCGCTGATCGGCGTAGGCAACGGCGATCCGAATTGCCAGGAAAGCGACAAAGAACCGAGGCGGAGCCTGTTCAATGGACTGGCACAGGTGATCGTGCAGGCAACACAGGCGCCAGGCGAGATTCACATTGAAGCGGTGAAGGATGGCTGGGAAGGCGTGGAGCTGACACCCGCCAAACTAGTAATCACAACGCAGCGCGTGACGCCGCGGCCACAGGTTCCGGTGGTAAAGCCACCACGAGTCTGATGTAGAGAGCCAGTTCCCTTCCCAGCGGGTTTGCCACAGCAAACCCGCTGAATTTTTGCGCCGAATAGCCGGGGAATGGTGCGATGTGACCTAAACCCAAAACTGCAGCGTTGCCTGTGATGGCAGGAAAATCGCACCGTTTATGTTTGCCGCCGACAGTTTTTGCAGCCGCTTGATACACTCAGCCTCGTGCAGCAACTGATTGTGAATGCCGACGACTTCGGCCTCACGCCCGGCGTCAACCGCGCCATCGTGGAACTGGCCCATGCAGGCTGTCTGACAAGCGCCACGCTCATGGCCGCAGCACCAGCCACTGACGAAGCCATCCGACTGGCACGCCAGACGCCGGCGCTCGGCGTCGGCTGCCACGTGGTTCTCGTTGATGGCGTCTCCTGTCTGGATGCCGCAGCGCTTCGCCGCTATTCATGGATCGACTGGACCAACGGCTGCCCCGGCCAGTTGCCTGCCACGCCAGCTCAACTCCTGCGCGCACTCTTTGCTCCCGGCGTCAACCGCAGCCAACGAGAAGCATTCCTCGAAGCGGAAGCCTTTGCTCAGATCACACGCCTTCAAGACTCCGGAGTTACTCTGACTCACATCGACACCCACAAACACCTGCACCAGTTCCCTGCCCTCCTGCGCCCAGTCTTGCGCGCCGCGCGGCGCGCGGGCATCCATCGCATCCGCAATCCCTTTGAACCTGGCTGGAGCCAACGCGCAACGCATAGCGTACCCTTCGCTCGCCGCGCTCAGTTCCGCGCGCTTCAGTTCTTCCGGCGCGCCTTCGACCGCATCGTCGCCGACGAAGGCTTTGTGACCACCGACGGCGCGATCGGCGTCCTTGCCACGGGCATGCTTGACCGCACCGCTCTCGAAGAGCTGCTGACCACGATTCCCGACGGGCGCTGGGAATTGGTCACCCATCCTGGCTACCAGGACGAAACTCTCACCCGGATTCGCACGCGTCTGCGCGCCTCCCGGGAAGTCGAGATCGACGCACTTCGGCTCCTCACGGGCGCATCTGAGTTGCAACTGCTGCACTTCGGCGCGCTGCCCTCCGCTCCCTGAAGCGGAATTTCGCACCGCAAGAGATCGATTTTCCTGCTGCAACTTCCGCATCGCAAGCGATGCCTGATGCGTCCAATCTCCAGTAGCTCGATCATCCATTGCATCCCGGAAAGAAGTTCTCATGCGCATAGGCATCACATGTTATCCCACCTACGGCGGCAGCGGCGTCGTCGCCACCGAACTGGGCATCGAGCTTGCCGCTCTTGGCCATGAGATTCACTTCATCAGCTACTCGCAGCCGTTTCGTCTTTCCGGTCGCGAAACTGGCATTTGCTACCACGAAGTTCCCGTCTCCAACTATCCGCTTTTTGAGTTTCCGCCCTATGATCTGGCGCTCGCATCGCGCATGGCCGAGGTCGCGGAGTATTACGGCCTCGACCTACTGCACGTCCACTACGCCATTCCCCATTCGGTCAGCGCGCTGCTCGCCCGCCAGATGCTGGCCACCCGTGGCCGTCATTTACCTTTCGTCACCACGCTCCACGGCACCGACATCACACTGGTTGGCATGGATCGCTCCTACCTGCCCATCATCCAGTACAGCATCCAGCAAAGCGACGGCGTCACCAGCATCTCTTCCTGGCTGCGCGACAAAACCGTGGAAAACTTTTCCATCACGCGCCCCATCGAGGTCATTCACAACTTCGTCAACTGCGACCAATACCAACCCATCCGCGATGAATCGCAGAGAGCTACTCTGCGCCAGTCTTTTGCTGCGCCGGATGAGTTCCTGTTCATGCACCTGTCGAACTTCCGGCCCGTCAAGCGCGTCGCCGATGTCATCCAGACCTTTGCCCGCATCGCCAGGCAGCTTCCTGCGCGCCTGGCGCTCATCGGCGACGGGCCGGACCGCTCGACTGCCGAGTGGCTTGCGCACTCCCTGAATATCCACAACCGGGTTCACTTTCTCGGCAAGCAGGATCGCGTGCATGATCTGCTCCCTCTGGCTGATCTGCTGCTGATGCCCAGCGAAAACGAGTCCTTTGGCCTGGCTGCGCTCGAAGCGATGGCCTGTCAGACGCCTGCCATCGCCACCCGCGTCGGCGGCGTTCCGGAACTGATCACCGACGGCTACGACGGCCTTCTTTTTCCCATCGGCGATGTGGATGCGATGGCCGACTCTGCCGTTGCTCTGCTGCGCGACCCGGAACGCCACGCCGCCCTGCGCTCATCTGCACGCAAGACTGCCCAGGACCGCTTCTGCTCAACGCGTATTATTCCGCGCTACGTCGATTTCTACCGCTCGCTCATCGGCTGATGGGCGGCCAGCCACCCTCGTTCTCCACGGGAAGCATCAGGCTGATCCGCGTCCCGCGTCCTGGGCGCGAAGCCAGATCGAACCTTGCGTTCGCGCCATAAATCATCTGTAGACGATCCCGCACCAGCTTCATTCCGATCCCGTTTCCACTGGCTTCCACAAATTCGCGTTCGGCCATGCCGACGCCATCGTCCTCGACTTCTATCACCAGGGCGTCTCCCTCGCGTCGGCTGCGCAGAGTGATTGTGCCGCCGCCGATCCGTGGCTCCAGCCCATGCTTGATCGAGTTCTCCACCAGCGGCTGCAAGAGGATGCTCGGCACCTTCAGCTCCAACGTGCCCAGCTCAATCTCCTCCACCACGCGCAGCTTCTCCGCGCCAAAGCGCACGATCTCAATATCCAGGTAATCCTCGATAAGCCCAAGCTCTTCGCGCAGCGGCACCAGGCTGTCGTGATCTTTCAGCATCGCCCGCAGCAGGCTTGCCAGCTTCACAATCATCACCCGCGCCTCGTCCGGTCTGTGCCGCACGAGCGACGCAATCGAATTCAGCGTATTGAAGAGAAAATGCGGATTGATCTGCCTTTGCAGCGCATCCAGCCTGGCCTCCAGAACCAACCGTTTCTGCTCTTCGAGCTTCATTTCTACGCGCAATGCATTCCATACCTTCAGAGAAATTCCCACCACCATCGGCGCGCAAAGCCAGACCAACACACGCAGCCACCATGCATCCGTCCGCAGGGCAAACATCCTTCGCGGAAATTCCGTCGCCAGCCATCCATGCACTGCTTCCATTCCTGCAATGAGCAGCAGGAGAAGAATCTGCCGGTCAAATTTCGGCTGGCGCAGTGTCCGCCTCACCCACCGCCACAGACTCAGGTCTACAAACGGCGTAAATGACCAGATTTCTTCCTTGTCGATCAACAATCCCGCCACTCCGGAGACCATTCCAACCGACGCCAGAAACGGCAGTGTCAGATACTCCCGATGCAATACCGCCGGCACAGCCATCGCCATTCCGCTCAGCATCGCCCAGACAGGCCCCACCAGCAACCCGATCAGCGTCACTGTATCCAGCGACATATCCGCAGCCAGAAAATTTGGTACAGTAATCCTCGCCCACACACCCAGCGTAAGTGGCACCAGCAGAAACGACAGCATCAGCACCGTCTCTGCCGAAGTCCTTCGCCGTGCCATCAGAAGCCGCTGAAAGGTCCGCGACCGGCCAACAGCACTCGACACCGAGGCCGCAATTCCCAGCTTCACTAACAGCGTAATCAGAATCAGTTTGTGATCAGCCACGCCGTTCCTCCTATGTCCACTCTTCGCTTCAACTCATTCGTCTTCAATGCACCGTCGCGATTCCAGACGGGAATCCGGTGCAAATCAGTGGCCACCAAACCCGGTGCGAATTCCAGGACGAATCTCGACGCGTCCCTGCGCATCTTACAATCAGATCATGCCGTACACCAGCGTACAGAAAAAAGCCGAAGCCGATTTCCCCACGCGCTGGGGCCACTTCCGCATTCTTGGTTTCGAGGGCCACAAAGCGACACTCACAGTCGGCTGCCCCCCCGATCCCTCCACAGAATCGCAGGTTGATGGCCTCGTCGCCCTCGTGCATGGCGACATTCATGCCGCGACACCGATCGTCCGCATCCACTCCCAATGCCTCACCGGCGATGTCTTCGGCTCGGAGCGCTGCGACTGCCGCGCCCAACTTGAGCTGGCGTTCGAACGCATCACCTCCGAAGGTGTTGGAATTCTTCTCTACGAACAGCAGGAGGGCCGCGGCATCGGTCTCATGGCCAAGCTCCAGGCTTACGAGCTTCAGGATCAGGGCCGCGACACCGTGGAAGCGAATCTGGAACTCGGCTACGCCGCCGATTGCCGCGCCTACGAACTGCCTGCTGCCGTCCTGCGCCTGCTCGGCGTCGCTGCCGTGCGTCTGATGACCAACAATCCCGAAAAGGTTGCCGCACTCGAATCCGCCGGAATTCGGGTCATTGAGCGCGTCTCCGCAGAGGTCGAGCCGCTGGATACCTTTCGCCGTTATCTTGAGACCAAACAGCGGAAGATGGGGCATCTTCTCAGCGAGGTTACAAACGAAGCCAAGCTGTCTTCCTGAATACCTGGTCCGTCGTGGCGTCCCTCACCGGCTCACGCCATGCTGGGTTCCTTGCAATGCGCCTCGCTGGCCAAGGATCAGCTTTGATGTCGTCACCAGTTGTCCGGTGTGCCGCTGGGTATGGTCGGCCACATGCACCAGCAGTCCGCCAACCGTCGTCGGCAGATTCTTCCGCCCAACGCCGCGAACCGCCTCCGGATCGTCGTGGACAAGCGCCAGCACGCGAAGCCTTCCATCGTCCAGTCCCGCCTTCAACTCCAGTCGCAGAGCATCCGCCGTTCCCGGCTCACTCTCGCTTCGCAGCGCCCGCAACTGTTCTTCGCTCAGTTGCCGTCCTTCGGCATAGCTCAACAGCCGATCCACGCTGCGCACGATGTGCCGCATCTGCCAGCCTACAGACGGCAAACCCATCTGTTGACGGTTGATTTCCTCGTCATTCAGGTTTGCAGTCCATCGCTCGGCGTCTTCCGCAGCCAGCTCCAGCGCATGTACCACAGCGCGCGCCACTGCGGGAATCTCGGAATACGTCCCGCGCAGCCACGGCTCAACTGATTGCGGCTCGACAGATTGCACCTTCACCGGTTGCGGCACCCGCGACGATGCCGACACCGCCTGATCGTCGCTCTCAGCTTCCTCTTTCACGACGCCTTCACGCGCACCACCGTGATCTTGGCAAATCCTTCTTCAAACTCCGGCGCCTTCAGCCGTTCGGCCATCCGCCGCATGGCATCTTCGCTCACTGGACGATCGCGCATCGCGTTTCGCTCCAGGCACACCTCCAGCGGAACATCGAAGAATACCGCCTGCACCTCATAGCCGAAGCTCTTTGCCATCTTGATCCACTGCCTGCGCTCGTGCGCGGAAAGATTCGTCGCATCGACATAATTCCACGGCATCTTTGCAATGAGCCGCGCGCGCAGCAACGAACGCAACGTGGCAAAGACCAGTCCCTGATAACGCTGTTCCGTAATGTCGTCAAACAGAATCGTCCGCAGCATATCGCTGCTTAATGGCGTCACTCCGCGACGCCTGTACCAGGTTGTCTTGCCCGATCCCGGCAAACCAATGGTCAACACGACGTAGCCCTTCGGCTCCTGGTTCGTCTGGGCCTCGCCATTATTTGCGGCCTCTGCCGGAGATTCCGGCTGCGTCTCCACTTCCAACCGACGCTGTGGTGCGGAATCCAGCGGCGTGCGGCGTTCCGGCTTTTGCTCTTCCGCCCTATGCGCCAGCGGGCGCTGCGGAAGCTCCTGCGGCGCAACCGGTTCCTGCACATAGCTCGGACTGAGTGGCCGAGGCTGATTTGCGGGGATCTCCCGCCCTGTCTTGCCGGTTGCTTCAGAGGTATTGGGTTCTCGTCGGGAACGTCGTCTCATGGCTCGCTGTAACAGTATTCCTGTCAGACTGCACCTTCGGCCCAACGGCCGGAGTGCTTTTCTCCTGCCATTATCCCATGCAGACCACGTTTCGGCTGCGCTCTTTCACTCCAGTTTCCAGCTCAGGGACAATCTCCGTCACCCCCGCTTCCAGCAACTTCAACGCTTCAATCCCGCGGCAAATTTGCGCAAAATCGTCTTCCTGCTGTTGACAGCGATGATATTCTGATGAGTTTGGTGGTGCCCCCGAAATCATGCCTCGTCCGCATCGGGCCTTTCGCTCCGGCAAACGCGCGTTTACCGCTTTACGTCTTGTTTTCGCTCTACAAACCTACAGCACAACAACTAAAGGAGATCATTCATGGCAGTTAAGGTTGGCATCAACGGATTCGGCCGCATCGGTCGCAACGTCTTCCGTGCCGCTCTGGGAAACCCTGAAATCGAGTTTGTCGCCGTCAACGACCTCACCAGCCCTGCAATTCTTGCCCATCTGCTCAGGCACGACTCCATTCTGGGGAACCTCACGCATGAAATCGTCGCCGGCGACGACTTCATCTCCGTCGATGGCAAGAAGATCAAGGTCTACGCCGAACGCGACCCTGCCAAGCTCGACTGGGCTTCTGTCGGCGCGCAGATCGTCGTCGAGTCGACCGGCCACTTTACCGACGCCACCAAGGCCAAGGCTCACCTTGGCTCGACCGTGAAGAAGGTCATCATCTCCGCCCCAGCCACCAACGAAGACATCACCGTCGTGCTCGGCGTGAACCAGGACAAATACGATCCGGCCAAACACAACGTCATCTCCAACGCAAGCTGCACCACCAATTGCCTCGCACCATTGGTGAAGGTGCTCATGGAAAACTTCGGCATCGTCAGCGGCATCATGACCACCATTCACAGCTACACCAACGATCAGGTGATCCTGGACTTTCCGCACAAGGATCTGCGCCGCGCCCGTGCTGCCGCGCTCAACATGATCCCCAGCTCAACCGGCGCGGCCAAGGCGCTCAAGCTGGTGATTCCGGAGATGGCCGGCAAGCTCGATGGCTTCTCCATGCGCGTCCCCACTCCGAATGTCTCCATCGTCGACCTGACCTTCATCAGCGAAAAAACCACCGACGTGGCCAGCATAAATGCGGCGTTGAAGGCGGCCAGCGAGGGCGAACTCAAGGGCATTCTGGGCTACGAGTCGCATGAACTGGTCAGCTCCGACTACAAGGGCGACCGCCGCTCCTCCATCGTCGATGCACCGCTGACCAAGGTCATCGGCAACTCCGTCAAGGTGCTGAGCTGGTACGACAACGAGTGGGGCTACTCGAACCGCGTCGTCGATCTGATCGGTTACCTCGTCAGCAAGGGTCTCTAAGCTGCCGCTGAGGAACCACACGGAATCGGGCCGCTGTCTGCACAACGCCGGCGGCCCATTCCATCTGCATGATCCTGCCTGATCATCCTGCTTGCGGCCGTTTCATCGCCGCGTCACCCTCCAGCCTGCACCCTCCGGAGAAATTTCATGGCAAAGCTTTCCATTCGCGACCTTGACCTGGCCGGCAAGCGTCTCTTCGTCCGCGTCGATTTCAATGTTCCGCTCACCGAGGACGGCGCGACCATCACCGACGACACGCGCATCCGCGCCACGCTTCCCACACTGCGTTACGCGCTTGGACACGGCGCGAGCCTGGTGCTCGCCTCGCACCTGGGCCGTCCCAAGGGCAAGCCCAATCCGAAATACTCGCTTCGCCCCGTCGCCGACCGGCTCCGCGAGTTGCTCTCCGCGGAGATGGGCCATCCCGTCCCTGTCGTCTTTGCCACCGACTGCGTCGACCAACCTGCCACAAGCGCTGCCGCTGCGCTTCTGCCCGGCGATGTACTGTTGCTCGAAAATCTTCGCTTTCATGCTGAGGAAGAAGCCAACGACGCCAGCTTCAGCCAGCAGCTAGCCGCGCTTGCCCAGGTGTATGTCAATGACGCCTTCGGCTCCGCACATCGCGCCCATGCCTCGACCGAAGGCATCACTCACTTCCTGCAGCCCGCCGCCGCTGGACTACTCATGGAAAAGGAGCTGACCTACCTCGGCAAGGCACTGGAATCTCCCGAAAAGCCCTTCGTCGCCATCATCGGTGGCTCCAAGATCTCCGGCAAGATCGATGTCATCGACAACCTGCTGGACAAAGTCGATACGCTGGTCATCGTCGGCGGCATGGCATATACCTTCCAGCGCGCGCTGGGCATCACCACCGGGAAATCCCTCGTTGAGGAAGACAAGATCGAGGTTGCCCGCGAAGCTCTCGCCAAGGCTAAAGCCAAAGGCGTCCAGCTCGTGCTGCCCGTCGATAATATCCTCGCCGACAGCTTCAGTCCCGACGCCAAAACCCAGCCCTGGGACTCATCGGTCAACTTCCCGGACGACTGGCAGGGTCTGGATATCGGCCCACGCACCGTCGAGAAGATCGCCGCCATCGTCCGCGATGCACGCACCATCCTCTGGAACGGGCCAGCCGGTGTCTTTGAATTTCCCGCCTTTGCCGTCGGCACCAACGCCATCGCCCGCGCCATTGCGCAGAACACCGCGGCCACCTCGATCATCGGAGGCGGAGACAGCGTGAGCGCCGTCAACCAGGCCGGCGTCGCCAACAAAATGACCCACATCTCGACCGGCGGCGGAGCCAGCCTCGAATTTCTCGAAGGCAAAAAACTCCCTGGCGTCGAAGCGCTCACCAACCGGTAAACACTCCGTTCGTTCGGGAAGCGCTCCCGGAAACGGCATCCTGAATCGCAAACCAAATCTACGGCGACGCTCTGCGTCGCCGCATTTTCTGTCCACCGGATAGTCTTGATGGGCGCAAATAAAAACCGCCCGTGCAGGCGGTTGTTTTCTCAGGCAGTGCCTTTTCTTCAATTTTCAGAGTGAGATGGTGCGCCCAGAGAGATTCGAACTCCCGACCTATTGATTCGTAGTCAATCGCTCTATCCAGCTGAGCTATAGGCGCACAAACCGTTTCAACTTTTGCAGAATATCAGGATTTCCGCGCCCAATCAACCGCGCACCTGCCCACCTGGAACCCGCGCTCACTGCGCCGTATCCACCGCCACCGGCTGCTCGGGAATCAGCGCCACTTCCTCCACAATCCCCAATCCGGCGCCCTTCAGCAACCCGCCCACAGTCGCAGCATTCAGCCGAGTGGCGTCATACTCGACTCGCACCGTCCGCTCCACCCGGTTCAGGCTCAGCCGCCGAATCCCGTAGACGTCCTTTGCATTCGCAAGAGCAAGCGCTACCGCCGCGCCCGGCTCCCCCTCGTAGCGAAACTCTACATCCACCGTCGTCATGATAATCCGATCATAGCAACTTCACACCGACTCTGCGCGCGTCGCGGCCCCAGGTCTTTCTTTGCCTTCATCGCTCCAGCATATTCAGATAATCGGTCACCTCGACGCTGGTCCAGTCCGTTGCGCCGACAAACTTCCGTCGAATCCTTCCCTGCCGGTCGATCGCATACGTCTCCGGCCACATGCTGGAGTTGAACTTCGAGGCCGCCGTCTCCCTGGGATCCCATACCGTCTTCAGATCCATCTGGTGATCCTTCACAAACTGCCGGTACGCACTCTCATCCTCATCCACGTCCACGGCCAGAATCACCAGCTTCGGGTCGCGATGGTGCAGCGCCTCCAGCGAAGGAATCTCCGCCACACACGGCGCGCACCAGCTTGCCCAGAAGTTCAGCAGAACCACCTGCCCGCGATAATCCGCAAGATGCACCCGAGTTACCCCATCTTCCACCGTAAAATCCGGCGCCATAGTTCCGGGCTGCGACGGGTGATTTCCCCGGTCACAGCCTGTCAGCGCCGCCGCGCACATCGTCGCCACGGCCAGCCATCGCATATCACGCCATCGCATCGCATTCCATCCACGCATCACCTCCCTATAATACGAAGCCATGAGCACAGATAGCACCTCCACCGAACCGGATTGTACGACGCCCGCCTCCGCCAATGCCTGCATGCTCACCGTCATCGTTCCGGCGCGCAATGAGGCCGACCGCATCGACGCCTGCCTTCGGTCGCTCACCGCGCAATCCGAATCCATCTTCGAGCTTGGTACGGACTGGGAATTGATTCTTGTCGACGACGGCTCCACCGACGCCACGCGCTCTATCGCTCAATCCATACCCGGAGTCACCGTCCTCGATCCCGCTCCGCTCGCCCCTGGATGGACAGGAAAATCCAACGCCTGCTTTACCGCGGCGCAAGAGGCACGCGGCCAGTGGCTTCTCTTCACCGACGCCGACACCGTTCATGAGCCTGGCAGCCTGCGCCGCGCCCTCCATGAAGCCGAAAAGCACCAGGTCGCTCTGCTCTCTTACTCGCCCCGCCAGCTTGTCTCCGGCCTCTGGCAACGTGCGCTCATGCCGCTGATCTTTGCCGAACTCGCACTCGCCTACCCGCCCGCCAAAGTCTCCGATCCGACGCTGCGTCTGGCCGCCGCCAACGGACAGTTCCTGCTCTTTCGCGCCGATGCTTACCGCGAACTCGGCGGTCATCGAGCTGTCCGCGCGGATATTCTCGAAGACGTCGAGCTGGCCTCGCTCGTCAAACGCCGCAAGCTTGGACTGCGCTTCCGTACAGCGCCCGATGCCCTCTCCACGCACATGTACCGGACCACGCGCGCCATGATCGAAGGCTGGACGAAGAATCTTGCCCTGCTCTTCGGCAACTGTCTTGCGCTTGCCGCCTGGCGTCTGCTCGATCTCGCCCTGATCGTCCTATTGCCGTTCCTGGCGGCACTTTACTGGCATGCGACGATGCGCGGCATTCCCTGGTTTTCCGCAGGCTTTCTCATCGCTCTGCTTTGGCTGCGCACCCTTTGGCGCTTCTACGCCCGCGTCGCTCGATCCCACTTTTCCCCGCTCGACTGCGCGCTTTCTCCGCTCGCTCTGCCGCTCTTTGCCTCCATCCTCTGTCGGAGCTGGCTTCTTCACCGACTCCGTCGCAGCATCTCCTGGAAAGGCCGAGTGTACCCAACGTAATCCATTCCCGGAGCGGAAAAAATCTTTCCCGCTTATTCACCGGATCGATTTTCTCTTTAAAAGACGAAACCCGATCCCCACTCCTGCATCCTAAACTTCGACGATAGGAAAGGACCTATGCAGATCACACGGCGCGCCACCTTCTCGGCCTCACACTACTACTGGAACCCCGACTGGTCTCCGGAGCAGAACGCCCGCGTCTTCGGCAAATGCGCCAACCGCGCCGGTCACGGCCACAATTACACACTGGAGGTCACCGTCTGCGGCGTTGTCGACCCCGTCACAGGATTTATCGTCGATCTCAAATGGCTTCGCGACCTGATCGAACGCGAGGTCATCGACGTCTACGATCATCGACATCTGAACCTTGAAGTTCCCGAATTTGCACAAACAATTCCCACTACGGAAAACATCGCCATCGCCATCTGGAATCGTCTTGCTGCAGCCATCGCCGCAGGCTCTTCTGCGCGTCTCACCTCTGTGCGCGTTTACGAAACCCCGGAGATTTTTGCTGAATACGATGGTGAACTGGCATGATTGCTCACTTTTCCCGACGATATACCTTCAGCGCCAGCCATCGTCTGCACGTCGATCATTTTTCGGCGGAGCAAAATCGGGTTGCCTTCGGCAAGTGCAACAATCCGCACGGCCACGGGCACAATTACGTGGTGCAGGTCACCGTCTCCGGCCCTGTCGATCCGGCTACCGGCATGGTCCTCAACATGGCGACGCTCGATGCAGCCGTGCACACCGCTGTGCTCGACCGCTTCGACCATCGCAACCTCAATCACGATCCGCTTTTCGCCGGGCAAACCTCCACCACGGAGAATCTTTGTTGCGAGATTTACCACCTGCTCGCGTCCATACTTTCACCGGTTACACTTCGCTCCGTCCGCATCGAGGAAACAGAAAACAACTTCTTCGAGTACTCTAGAACCAGCCTTGCCGCCGCTTCCCACGCGACCTAGGCGCCCAGGGCATTTAACCAAGCAGTCGTTTGTTCGCGGTTCCTGCCGCCGACCGAGGATAGCAATTATGGCTCATGCAGTCGTTGTTCCCAAATCGCCCCGATCCATCTCCCCGCTTGCCCACTCGGAGTCCACTCATTCCGCGCCACCTTCACTTGCCGAATTTTCTACGCAGGAACTCTATCGCGAGCTGATCGCCCGCATGCATGAGGATCCCAACCGCGACGGCCTGCTCGCCACGCCCGGTCGTGTCGAAAAAGCCATGAGCTTTCTCACCCGCGGCTATACGCAGAATCCCACGCAAATTCTCCGAGGAGCGCTCTTCGATGTCGATTATGATGAGATGGTCATCGTCAAGGACATCGAGATGTTCTCTCTCTGCGAACATCACATGCTCCCGTTTTTCGGGCGTGTCCACGTCGCCTACATACCCAACGGCAAGGTTATCGGACTCAGCAAGATTCCTCGCCTCGTCGAGGTCTTCGCGCGCCGTCTTCAGGTCCAGGAACGGCTTACGCGCCAGATCGCCGACGCCATTCAGGAAGCCATCGAGCCACGCGGTGTCGGGGTCGTGGTCGAGGCGCGCCACATGTGCATGATGATGCGCGGCGTTGAAAAACAGCAATCTTCCACGGTCACCTCTACGATGGTCGGCTGCTACCGCGAGCAGCAGACGCGCTCTGAGTTTCTCTCGCTTATCCGCCAGCCAAGCGGCCAGTCAATCTGACAATCTGCGCTTCCAATGGGTGCAAAAATCAAGACGCGACAGTCACTCTGCCGCGTCTTGATTTTTTCCTTCTTCCTGTCTCTGCTGTACCGTCTCACTTACCAGTGCTTCCGCTCCGGTTGCCCACAATCGGCGTCGTAAGTTGCACCTGGATATAAAGCGGGAAGTTTTGCTGTACTGCACCACCCGTGGCTGTCACCATGACCACGGCCTGGTAGCTTGTCTGCTTGGTATGAAAAATCGGATTCGTATAACAACCCGAAATCGCCAACATGCCGGTGAAAAACAGCAGGCCGATGACCATCATGCGCGTTGTCCTCGCCAGTCTCTTTCGGAAAGCAAAACCGCCGAGCAGCAGCCCTGGTATCCAGAGCGCGGACGCCAGCTCCATCGAACCCGCCGCCCCCTGTGACCCTGCTCCTGTACTCCGCAGCATCGCCGTCGTGGGAGGCTGCGTCACCGTCAGAGTTCCCGTCTGCGTCGCACCCAACGACAGCGAAACCGCGGTCGGCTGGAACGAGCAACCAAAGCCGGTCGACGCCGTGCAACTCATCGTCACCATGCCAGTAAAGCCGTTCGTTGAAGTCACGCTGAAGGGAACCGTTACGCTTGCGCCCTGCGCAGCGCTCACGATGCTCGTACCCTGATTCACGGAGAGCGTAAAGTTTTCCACCGGCGCTGTGCCGTTGCTGGAGTTCGCCCGAACATCCCACACTTCGTCCGAGGCAACCACAAAAACCTTACCCGTGCTTTTCACCGCCACTGCAACCGGCTCTGTCGTCCAGTTTCCCAGGGCCACCTCGGAGGAAGCAGCCGTCACCGTACCCACTGCTGCACCGCCCGTCCCGGCCAGAATCTCGTAGACATTTCCAGGCACCGGAGTCACAAAAAAGACGTCGCCACTCCCGTCCACAGCCACTCCCTGCGGTGAAGTGAAGCCGGTGCTGATCGCCTCCACGGTCGAGCCGGAGTTCACCGTACCCGTCGCTGCGCCGCCCGTTCCAGCTTGAATTTCAAATACTTTCTTGTTTCCTGTATCGCCCACATACACGTTGCCTGAGCTATCCACGGCAACGCCCATCGGCTGCGAGAATCCCGACCCGACCACCATCACCGTCGAGCTGGAGTTCACCGTACCGGCCGCTGCACCGCCTGTTCCGGATTCAATCTCATCGACAGCATCCGCAGCAGGATCGGCGACATACACATTGCCGTGCGCATCAACGGCAACCGCAACCGGCTGCTTCAGGCCCGATCCAACCACAACAGTCGTCGAGCCGCTGTTCACGGTTCCAGCCGCAGCGCCACCTGTCCCGGCTTCAATCTCGAAAATTTTCGCCGCTCCAGCATCCGCTACAAAGATGTCGCCCATCGCATCGACGGCTACTCCGGTTGGCTTGGTAAATCCCGATCCAACCGCTACCATCGTCGAGCTGGCGCTCACAGCACCCGGCTCTGCGCCGCCCGTTCCGGCTTCGATCTTGTCCACCTGAGCGGATCCAGCATCCGCTACATAGAGATTTCCATTCGCATCGACGGCAATGCCGGTTGCATTCACGAAATCTGTATTCAAGAGCGTAGGGCCTTGTTGCGTCGTCTGTCCCCAGGCGATTGCGCCAACGGCTGTGATTGTCGCGAGCAGAAGGAAGAAGAATTTGCGGTACAACTGAGTTGTCATTTCGGTGCAGGTCCGTCCGATGTCAGGCGTCTGTGCGGAATCGCTCTCGCCCTGATTTTCTTTCTGTTTCTCCATCATACCGGTACGAACCCACGCACACACATTCCTTCCGCACTACTTCGACCACGGAGGCACCACTCCATTCGTTCGCGCGTAGGCGATCGACTGGCCCAGGTGCTCATGCTGATCCGAGAGCAACAGCATCAGCGCTTCCTGCCGCGGCATCTCACGACCAAACATCTTCACTGGCGCGTTCAACTCGCTATCCGACAAGCCGCCGATCGTCTTCTGCAGTTCGGCATAGGAAGCTCGCAAAGCGTCCTGCATCTTCGCCGGATCGGTAATCGGCGCAGGCATGGCGCCAGATTTCATTCCAGCGCCAGATTTCATTCCAGCGCCAGGCTGCATACCAGCACCCGTCAACACGCGCGTCAACATCCCGTTCTCGCGCAGCATCAGGTTGAAGACATCGGCCACAGAACGCACACCCGGACCGGGACGCCAGTCGTATTTGCCTGCCATTGCCCCAGCCAGCGCAACAAATTTCTGCCCCAGTTTGCCCGCATCAGCGGCATACGCCGATTGCACAGTTGCCTGGGCCATCAGCCGAGGCGCAAACCACGAACCGCTCAGCGCAACCACCGCTGTCAGCACTACCACTCGACCCCACTTCACTCGACTCCACTCCATTGGACCCCCCTCAACTCCGCCGCTCACCTGCGCTCCAAGCGGCAGAACTGCATTCTACGCTCGGTCCCCGTCGATCGTCCAAAAGCAGTGTCAAAGCATTCCTCCAACTCACAGACCACCTGTGTGCGCTCCGCACAGTTAAAGTAGACAAGTGAACGGTCTTTTGATTGTCGACAAACCTTCCGGAATCACCTCGCACGATGTGATCCATCGCCTGCGTCAACTCACCGGGGAGCGCTCCATCGGCCATCTTGGCACGCTTGACCCGATGGCGACCGGTGTACTGCCATTGCTTCTCGGCCGCTTCACACGTCTAGCCCAGTTCTTTGCCGCAGCAGAGAAAACATACACCGGCACCATCCGCTTCGGCTTCGCCACAGAAACTTATGATGCCGAAGGCGCGCCTACCACCTCCGCCCAACCCGTCGCGTTTACAGCCGACCTGCTCGACGCCAATCTCGCGGCTTTTCGCGGCGATATCCTCCAAACCCCGCCCGCATACTCTGCCAAGAAAATCTCCGGCACGCCTGCACACCAACTCGCCCGGCAAGGCAAGCCCGTCGAGCTTCAGCCAGTCCTCATCCATGTCTCAAGCTTTGAGATCCAAGCCTTCTCCGGCGAGATCGCCAGCTTCACCATCACTGTCAGCGCAGGAGGCTACATCCGCTCCATCGCCCACGATCTCGGCCAGCGCCTTGGCTGCGGAGCACATCTTGCCTCGCTGCGCCGCACCCAGGCTGGAGCCTTCACGCTCGCCCAGGCCCACACGCTCGAACACCTGGAAACCCTGGCCGTCGGCCCAAACGGCGCAGAGGCCATCGCGTCGAGATGCATCCATCCCCGAGCTATCCTCCCCGAATTTCCCGCTGTAACCGCCGACGAGTTCACCCTTGCCCGTCTGCACAACGGAGCTCAGGCGAACCTGCCTGAATTTTCCTCAGCTAGTCTGGTCAAAGTGTTCAGCGGCCCGACGAAACTGGTCGCCATCGCCCGTCGCATCGCCGGTACGCTCTTTCAACCCATCGTCGTTCTGGGCTGAAGCAGTTCTCGACTGCAATCGCCAAACTGCGGCTCGTGGCCTGCAGGTCAGCTTGCGCCCGGTCCGCAACCTGCCTTAGAACCTGTCCAGAAACTAGCGAAGGAACCTTGGAAGGAATATGCGGAGAGAGTTTGGGTGGATAGGGTAGGTGCATGTACCCGAGCGATTTGACCGACAAGCAGTGGATGAGGCTGGAGCCG
>JAKAXU010000041.1 GCA_021816455.1 Acidobacteriota bacterium | reverse complement strand
TCCCGCCATCCATCTGCGCCGCACCGGTAATCATGTTCTTGATGTAGTCGGCGTGGCCAGGACAATCCACGTGCGCGTAGTGACGGTTCGCCGTCTCGTACTCCACGTGCGCCGTCGCAATCGTAATGCCGCGCTCCCGCTCTTCCGGCGCGTTGTCAATCGTGTCAAACGAACGAAACGTGTTCTTCGGATTGTGCTTCGACAATACCTTCGTGATCGCCGCCGTCAACGTCGTCTTCCCATGGTCAATGTGACCAATCGTCCCAACATTCACATGCGGCTTCGAACGATCAAACTTTTCCTTCGCCATCTCCCAATTCCCTTTCCCAGCTTGAACTGGCTTGTACTACCTGTTATTTCCCGGGGCGCCGGCCATCCGGCTCCAGCCCCACAAAACTCTTCGCCGACTATCTTCCCTGCGCGCGTCCGATAATCTCGTCGGCAATCATGCGCGGAGCCTCTTCGTAGCGGGCGAACTGCATCGAGTACGAGGCGCGGCCCTGCGTGGAGGAACGAATGTCGTTGACGTAGCCGAACATCTCCTTGAGGGGCACGATGGCCTTGACGAGCTGCGAACCGGCAGCATGCTCCAGAGCCTCGATGCGACCGCGACGGGAGTTGATGTCGCCGATGATGGTGCCGACAAACTCCTCCGGCACGGTAACCTCGACGGCCATGACCGGCTCCAGCAGAACAGGATTGGCCTTTTTGGCGGCTTCCTTGAAGGCCATCGAACCGGCGATCTTGTAGGCCATCTCGTTGGAGTCGACGTCGTGATAGCTTCCGTCGTAGAGGGTGACTGTCACATCGACCGTCGGATAGCCGGCGAGCACGCCGGTCTCCATCGCCTCGCGGATGCCCTGATCGATGGGCTTGATGTACTCCTTGGGAATCGCGCCGCCCTTGATCTCGTTGAGGAACTCGTAGCCCTTGCCCGGCTCGCTTGGGCTGAGGCGAATCTTGCAGTGGCCGTAGTTGCCGGAGCCGCCGGTCTGGCGAATGTACTTGCCCTCGGCCTCGGCTTCTTTGCGGATCGTCTCGCGGAAGGCAACCTTGGGCTCGCCGACGTTGGCCTCGACCTTGTGCTCACGCTTCATGCGATCGACGAGGATCTCCAGATGCAGCTCGCCCATGCCGCTGATGATTGTCTGACCGGAGTCCTCGTCGGTGCGAACCTTGAAGGTCGGGTCTTCATCGGAGAGCTTGCCAAGGGCCAGGCCCATCTTCTCCTGATCAGCCTTGGTCTTCGGCTCGATGGCCACCGAGATGACCGGCTCCGGGAAGGTGATGGCGGAAAGAGCAATGGGAGCCGAAGGCGCGCAGAGCGTGTCTCCGGTCTTCAGCTCTTTCAGGCCGACACAGGCGCAGATATCGCCAGCCAGAATCTCCGTGATATCCTCACGCTTGTTGGCGTGCATCTTGACGAGGCGGCCGACGCGCTCGGTCTTGCCAGTGCGGGGGTTCAGAACCGTGTCGCCGGTGCGCAGGCTGCCGGAGTAGACGCGGATGAAGCCCAGCTTGCCGAAGGGATCGTTGATGAGCTTGAAGCCGAGGGCCGAGAACGGGGCATCGTCTTCCGCCTTACGCATCAGAACCTCTTCCGGATTCGACGGATTCAGACCCTCGACCGCAGGAATATCAAGCGGGCTGGGCAGATAATCGACGACCGCGTCGAGCAGCGTCTGTACGCCTTTGTTCTTGAAAGCCGAACCGCAGAGCACCGGGAAGAGCTTGAGGTCGAGCGTGGCCTTGCGCAGACCTGCCTTCAACTGCGCAGCAGTCGGCATCTGACCATCGAGGAACTGGACGAGAATCTCGTCGTCGGACTCGGCCACCAGCTCGACCAACTGCATGCGAAAGGCCTCTGCCTTTTTGAGCAGTCCGGCGGGAATCTCTTCGATTGAGTACTTGGCGCCCATCGTCTCGTCGTGCCAGACGATTGCCCGCATCTCCATCAGATCGATGACACCCTTGAAGCCGGCTTCGGCTCCGATGGGAATCTGGATGGCCACGGGGCGCGCGCCGAGACGCTTGCGGATCGACTCCAGCACCAGCTCGAAGTCTGCGCCGTTCTTGTCCATCTTGTTGACGAAGCAGATGCGCGGAACGCGATACTTGTCGCCCTGACGCCAGACGGTCTCGGTCTGCGGCTGGACGCCGGAGACGGAATCGAAGACCGCGACAGCGCCGTCGAGGACGCGCAGCGAACGCTCCACCTCAGCGGTGAAGTCGACGTGGCCCGGAGTATCGATGATATTGATGCGGATGTTGTTCCAGGTGCAGGTGGTGGCAGCGGAGGTGATAGTGATGCCGCGCTCCTGCTCCTGCTCCATGTAGTCCATGGTCGCCGTGCCTTCATGCACTTCGCCGATACGGTGCGTGATGCCCGTATAGAAGAGGATGCGTTCGGTCGCAGTCGTCTTTCCGGCGTCAATGTGCGCCATAATTCCGATATTCCGACAACGATTCAAAGGTACGGTGCGAGCCACGTCAGTTTCTTCCTTGCGAACGCCCGGTTCGCGGTTGCAGATTCATCGAGCGGAGGACATTGCTGTCGTCCGAAACGCCTACCAGCGGTAGTGAGCGAAGGCCTTGTTGGCCTCGGCCATGCGATGCACGTCTTCCTTCTTCTTCATCGCCGCGCCACGACCGTTGGCCGCATCCAGCAGTTCATTGGAGAGCTTGTCGATCATGCCCTTTTCGCCGCGCGCGCGGCCATAGGTGATCAGCCAGCGAATGGCGAGGGAGGTGCGCCGCTCGGGATTGACCTCGATTGGCACCTGATAGTTGGCACCGCCGACTCGACGGGACTTGACCTCGAGCAGCGGCTTGCAGTTTTCCACGGCGCGCTTGAAGAGCTTGAGCGCCTCATCGCCGCCGCGCGACTCCAGATTGCTCATCGCCTGGTAGAAGATGGTCTGCGCGGTGGACTTCTTGCCGTCCCACATCAGTGAGTTCACGAACTTGGTGACGAGCGTGGAGCCGTAGACCGGATCCGGCGCAACTTCCCGCTTGGCGATGTGACCTTTTCTTGGCATCTTCGAATTCCTTCTTGGCCGCCGCAAAAGCGGCAGCAAACTACTTCTTACCTTTAGCCTTGCCTGCTGCCGCCGCGCCGCCCTTGCCGCGCTTGGCGCCATACTTCGACCGGCCCTGATTCCGCGCCGTGACGCCGACGGAGTCGAGCGTGCCGCGCACCACGTGATAGCGAACGCCCGGCAGATCCTTCACACGGCCGCCGCGAATGAGCACGATCGAGTGCTCCTGGAGGTTGTGGCCGATGCCGGGAATGTAGGTGGTTACCTCGATCCCGTTGGTGAGACGAACGCGGGCCACTTTCCGCAGGGCCGAGTTCGGCTTCTTGGGGGTCTGCGTATAGACGCGGGTGCAGACGCCGCGCCGCTGCGGACAAGCCTGCAGGGCGGGAGACGCCGTCTTGTACCGTGGAGCCGTGCGCCCCTTGCGAACGAGCTGATTGAATGTAGGCAAAACCTTGCTCCTTACCGCAAATCCGTTTTCACAGCAGAACGCGCAGTGGAGCGCAATCCCGGCATGGATAGCCGCGGAAAGACTCTCTGCCCGCGTCTGCAACTTACCCAAATCTCAGACGAAAACCCGGACGGTGACCGCGTGTATCCGTGAAAACCGGATAACCGATTCCGTTTCCTGAGTTTTGGCCTGCATAATCCTTCCAGGTGAAGGGGGTCGCAGGCACCGTAGCGACTTCATGCTGTCACCCTGCCCAACTGCATGGCTTACTGCGGGGTGACTCCGGATCCGGCTTGCTTTTCAGCTTGCTTGTCCGGATGATCTGGCCTCGAAGATATCTTCCGGCCGCGCCGGGGTTTGTCCTATACTCTGCGAAATCCGCTGGACCCACCCGAAAGCGCATTCTTGACGAACCTTCTTAATTTACCAAGAAGACGCGCCAAGGTCAAGCCGTTTGCGCGTGGGTAGTGGTGCAGTTTGAATTCTCACAGGTGCGACTACGAGCGGTTGGCTGCGGACCTGGGGTTTAACATGTCGCTGATTTTGTCCCATTGCTCCGCATATCTCTGCACCATCTTGGGATTTACGTTGAGGCCCTTGAAACCGTCTGTGTACTCGAAGATACCGTCCCTCATCGTGCCCCATCCCTTCGGAATGAAGCCCGTTTCATCAATGACATCTTTCCAATCGTCCCCATTTAAAATATAGAAGTCTGGCCGTTGGCCATCTGCTTTTGTGTGAAAATCAACAAGAACCAACACTTCCGCTTTTTCGCGAGCGAATACTTTGCAAGCTGGCCACTCGTTCCCCTGCTTCGACTTGACCTGCACGCGAAGCATGCCGCCGTCCGCAACGTCCAGCAGAAGATCGACAGATTTGCGATTGCCAAGAGTAAGCTGCGCGTAGATGCCCCTTTTGCATAGTTCGCTGGCTACGGCATATTCGCCGGCAAGTCCCAGCGTCTCTTTAGGAATTTCCATTACGCACCTCCAGTGCGGACTATTAACCCTGTGGAAAACGAAATTGCACCACTACCGCGCGTGGATTTAGCTGAAGGGTCAGGCGGCTGGCTGCGAAAAGTCTGCGGAACGGCTGGGGACGGTCTGTCGGGCTGGCTGGGGCGTTTGGCGCGATCTTCGCGTTTACGGGGTGAGGTGACCCGTGAGGCGATTCATGAGGAGGGTGAGGAATGCCGAGGGTTGGGAGCGGAGGCAGACGCGGGCGTTGGGCGGACCGGGCACGATCTTCGTCAAGCCCTCGGCGGTGATATCCAGGCGCATGGGCCGGGTGGGGCAGAGCTGGGGTTCGAGGATGGAGGAGGCGGCGACGGCGTCGAAGAGTACCGGCGAGGAGGAGTGGTTCCAGGCATGGGGGCGCCATTCGGAGTAGAGGGACTGGAGCGGCGCGGAGAAGGGGGCGTGCGCGGTGAAAAGCTGCTGCCGGTCAGCGCGGTGCAGGGATATCTGGGTGGAGTCGAGGGGAAAGAGGCGAATGGGGATGCCGGAGGCGAAGACGACCTTGGCGCCGGGCGGGTCCTGCAGGATATTCCACTCGGCGGTGGGAGGAGTGGTGCGTGCGTCGGCGGTGAGGTATCCCTGACGGACGGAGCCGCCCATGAGGACGATGCGTCCGAGCTGGCGCATGGTGGCAGGGTCGCGGTCGATGGCGGCGGCGACGTTGAAGAGCGGACCGATGGCCAGCAGGGTGAGTCGATTGCCGTACTGATGGACGGCGGCCAGCAGCGCGGTGACGGCGTCGGGATGGCTGCGCGGCGGAAAGTGCTCGGCGTAGGCGCGCTGGGTGAAGAGATTGGTGGTGGAGGTGGGCAGCCCGGTATAGACAGGAATGTCGATGACGTGCGCGGCGGCGAGGAAGTGATCGAGGAGGCGAGCGCGGAGATCGGTGTCGCCGAAGGTGGTGGAGATGCCGACGACGCGAACCTGCGGGCTGCGCAGCAGAAGAGCGACGGCGAAGGCATCGTCGATGTCGTCGCCGATATCGGTGTCGATCCAGACCAGAGTGGAGGGCGAGGCCAGAGCGTGGGGCGCGATGGGCGCGGATGGCTGCGCGGCATGGGTCTGAGTTTGGGCCGGGGTTGCATGCAGAAGCAGGCAGCAAAGGGGTAGGCCGATGAGCGGCAGGAAGAGAAAGCGGCGGACCAGGCGGCGGGCCATGCGCGGGCTTAGAAAGCTGACGACAAATGTGTCTGGGTGCGTTAGCATCGTGCCAGTTCTCTCGGAGTGAATGGTACAGGATTTTACCGATGCGTTTGCGAAGATTTTTTTGCGCGATTGCGGCACTGCTGCTTTGGATGCAGGCAGGTTTCGCGCGTGGAGCAGAGACGGCGAGCGGTTCGGAGGCAGCCAGCTTCAGCCTGCCGAGCAACAGCGTCCCGCTGACTTCGCTGGACGGCGAGTGGCGCTTTCATCCTGGCGACGATGCGGAGGGCAGGCTGGGCTGGGCGAAGCCGGGGTTGGACGATTCGGGCTGGATGCTGCTGCGCAGCGATGCGCCGTGGAGCAGTCAGGGACTGGAACATGCGGGGCTGGAGAATCTGACGGGTTACGGCTGGTATCGCTTCCGGGTGACGGTGGCGGATGGACGCAGGGGCTGGGCAATTCTGCTGCCTCCGTTTTCCACCGGCTATGAGGTTTTTGTGGACGGCGTGCGGGTTGGATCGGAGGGCAGTTACCGGCACCGGCCGATTCCACTGCTGCGCGTGGCGGTAGTGAACAGCAATGTCTATTTGCTGCCGAGGGCGACGGGGGACGACGGGGCGCGCGGACACACGTATCAGATTGCGCTGCGGGTGTGGGCGGAGCCATCGATTGCTCGGTACTACTATGCAGGGCCGGCAAACGGAAGCGGAGTGGTGGGAACGGCGAAGACGCTGCAGTCGATGCTGACGCGACAGCGGGTTCAGGAGCTGTATTTTTACACGGACAACTTCGCTTTTGCCCTGCAGGCGGCGGTGATTGCGATCTTTTCGCTGGGATTGTACTGGTTTCGTCGCGGCGACAAGGAATATCTGTGGTTTGGACTGATACCGGTCTTTCTGGGTCTGGATGCGCTGCTCAGTATTGTCTTTGTCGTTCGGTTGCAGGCGCTGCCGCTGTGGGACCTGGTCGATTCCGTGCTGGAGGTCGGTTACCAGATTTCGCTGCTGGTGTTTGTGAGCCGCGTTTTGGGCACGCCGCTCTCGGTATTGCGCAAGGCGCTGGTCGCGGTGGGCGCGCTGTCGATTCTGACGGTGCCGCTTTACTGGATGGAGGTGGTGTCGGCGCCGATCGCTGGTTGGATCGGGATCCTGATGGTGCTGCCGATCATGGTGTGGGTGTTGTGGAAGCTCTCGATGAAAAGCGCGCGGGGGAATGTGACGGCGCGGCTGATGCTGCTGCCTGTGCTGCTCATCAACGGATTGTCTCTGCTGGATGATGTGACGCTGACGCTGAACCAGTTTCACCTGATCCGGGAGGCGGAGCCGTTCGAGCAGGCGATCCCGATGATCGGCTTTCATATGCATCCGATGATTGTGGCGCGGACGCTGTTTCTGCTGGCGATGATGGGTTTTCTGATTGATCGGTTCACGCATGCGCGGCGGCGCGAGGAGCGCATGGTGGCGTCGATGGAAGCGGCGCGGCAGGTGCAGAGGCTGCTGCTGCCGGAGGTGATGCCGCAGGTGCCGGGTCTGGAACTGGAGTGCGCGTATCACCCGGCGGAGATGGTGGGGGGAGATTTCTTTCTCCCCATTCCAACCGGGCAGGGAGGATTGATTCTGCTGCTGGGCGATGTCTCAGGCAAAGGACTGCCGGCGTCGATGCTGGTGGCAATGCTGGTGGGCGCGGCGCGGGCGGAGATTGCGATAACGTCGGATCCGGTCTCGATTCTGGAAGGGCTGAATGCGACGCTGCGCGCGCATCGAACGGGGCACTTTGCCACGTGTCTGGTGTGTCACATTGCCGCCGACGGAACGACGAAGCTGGCTAGCGCCGGACATCCCAGCCCGTATCGCAACGGGGTGGAGGTGGAGATGCCTGGCGCACTGCCGCTGGGGATCGCAGAAGAGACCGACTACGAGAATTGCGAGATTGCGCTCGATCCGGGCGACCGGCTGGTGCTGATCTCCGATGGCGTTCTGGAGGCGCAGGACACACAGGGGAACCTGCTGGGATTTGAGGCGGCGGCTCGCGCGGCGGCGCTGTCAGCGCATGCAATCGCCGCGGCGGCGATTGCACATGGGCAGGAAGACGACATTACAGTGCTGGCGCTGACGCGGCTGGCCGCTGTCTGAGCCGGGATGGCGCGAAGAAGCGTCGTCGAGCGGGTGGGCTTACTGCCCGAAGGCGATGCTGAGGCCGGCACCCAGGGTTCGGGTGGTCGGATCGATGACCGGGTGCACCTGATCGACGAGCCGCGAGGTGAGACTGCGATGTCCGTAGCCGGCGTAGAGAGCGCGGTGATGCAGCAGGTAGGTTCCGGTGAGAAAGCCGATGGTCTGTCCGAGGATGATGTCGGAGGGGAAGTGCTGTTTGGCCAGCACGCGGGAGACGCCGATGGCCTCAGCAAATCCGTAGGCGGCGGTCTGCACGTACCAGCGCGGATATTCGCCGGCGATGATGCGGGCCAGCGACATGGAGGCTGTGGCGTGGTCGGAGGGGAAGGAGGAATCCCACTCCCAGTGGGCGGAGCCGTCGGCCCAGAAGTGTCCCTGTCCGTTGCCCTGCAGCGGGCGATGGCGATTGGAGGTGAGCTTGATGAGCAGGGTGACGGTGCCGGAATCGATGACGGCCTCGGCGCCGAGCCGCCCGGTCTCCGCGAGTTTGGGATTCTTTGCTGCAAGACCGACGAAGTAGAAGCCTGCGCCCTCGGCTCCGGAGGCATAAAACGAGCCGAACTCGGAGAAGGTGTTGGTGTTGCTTTGCAGGGTGGGATGAAGGCCGAGGGTCTGCTGGGCCTGTGCGTCGTAGGCCATGGCAAGACCGAACGCCGCACCGACGGGCAGGATCCACTTGAGGTCGCGACGCCGGAGCCGAGCCGGACTGGTGAAGATGCCCTTTTCGTCCTGGCCAAGGTCTTCGATACATCGCGCCAGATGGGTGATGCCGCAGAGGACTCCGGTGGCCGCGGGCTGCTGGGGGGTGGTCTGGGGCGAAGCCGAAGTGGTCGGATCCGAAGTGGTCGGATCCGAAGTGGTCGGATCCGGGGCAGCCGACAGGTTTGAGAGCAGCGCGGCATTCATGGCCATCGTGACTCCGTCTGCTGAAGAAGACTGCGTCGGGGACGAAGGGGCCGAATCGGATGCGCTTTGCGCATGCGCAAGCAGCGAGGCGGAAAGCGCGACAAGTGCGAGGAGCGCGGCGGAGCGTGGAGTCCTGTGATGATTCATCTGCTCCAGTGTAACGAAGTCGGGCATCGTTGCAGCCTGCGAAGGCGATGGCTTAAATGACACATTCTTCATCTTGGATATCTGCCGGATACCATCGGCAGGCAGGTACGTCCAAGTTGGAGATTCAGAAGCGCTGACCGGATTCCGGTGTTGCGGTTTGTCCGGTCTTCCATCCTTATGCGCACAAGAACGCACAAAGGATGGGGCACCGGCACCCGGACTTTGTGAAGCCTTAACTTGAAAATGCTCTCTGTGAGCAACACTGAAAGAGCAACGCTGAATGAAGGAAGACAGGAAGAGTTGGATGCCGACTGCGAATTGCAGACAAGATCAAGAGTCAGGTTGGAGGGTTGTGCGCTATAAGGGGCAGTTGGCGAGGCAGTCGGCAATCTTCGGCGTGCTTCTGCTTGGTCTGGCCGGGATTGTTGGCCGCAGCGCCGGTGCGGAAGAGCGGTTGCAGGTGGATGGGGAAAAGAGCGCTATCACCTTTTCCCTGACGGATACGCTGCATGCGGTGAAGGGGAATTTCGCGGTGGCCTCGGGCGCGGTGTCGATGGACCCGAAGACGGGCGCGATGGGCGGTCTGATTACGGTGAATGCAACCAGCGGGCACAGCGACAGTCCGGCGCGGGATCGCCGGATGGTGCGCGACGAGTTGAAGGCGAAGCTGTTTCCAACGATCACATTTGCCCCGCAGCACTTCACCGGAGCCTGGGCCGACGAAGGAGATTCCACGCTGCAGGTGACGGGCGTCTTTACATTGCTGGGCCATGCACATACGATCACTGTGCCGATGAATGTGGCGGTTGAACACGGGCAGGCAACGGCGCAGGGAGAATTTCCCGTGCCGTATGTGGCGTGGGGTTTGCCAGACCCGAGCGTGCTGTTTTTGCGGGTGGGAAAAGTGGTGACGATCGGAATCCGGATCGTTGGCTCGGTGACGGAATAGGGACATGAGACAGATGCGAATTCTTGTGGTGGAAGACGAGGCGACAAACCGGGATTTTCTGCGGCGGTCGCTGGAAGACAATGGCTATGAGACGACTCTTGCATCGACGGCGCAGGAGGCGGAAGAGGCGGCGAAGTCCAGCGCGCTTGAGGGCGGAGTGGCAATCGACGGGGTCATTCTGGACCTGATGCTGCCGGATGGGGATGGAATTTCGCTCATTCGGCGCATGAAAGCGGCTGGGCTGAGTGCGCCGGTTCTGATTCTCTCCGCGAAACGGTCGGTGGACGAACGTGTCTTCGGACTGGAGACGGGCGGCGACGATTACCTGACGAAGCCGTATGCGATCGCGGAGCTGATGGCGCGGCTGCGCAATATGGTGCGGCGAACCGAGACACACGCACAGGAGCAGAAGACTGTTCTGCGCGTGCAGGATATTACGCTCGATCTGCTGCGGCGGGAAGCCAGGCGGGGCGAGCAGGTGCTGGAGTTGACGACGCGCGAGTTTTCGCTGCTGGAGTTTTTGTGCCGGAACGCGGGTCGGATGGTGACGCGATCGATGATTCTGGACCAGGTGTGGGGCATGCGCATCGAGCCGGAGACGAATGTGGTGGATGTCCACATCTATCGGCTGCGCAACAAGATGGAGCGGCGCGGAGAACGGCCGCTGCTGCGGACGATTCGAGGCATGGGTTATGTTCTCCAAGACAGGTGAGAGCTGGACAGGTGATAGCCGGAACGGCGAGAGAAAGCCTGGCGAGCGCGGCATTACGGCGGCCTGGCGCATCTCGCTGGGCAGCACGGTTGTCTTTGCTTTGGGAACAACCGTCGCGTTTCTGCTGCTGCACCACTATGTTTCCCGGGAGATTCAGCGGCGCAGCGATGCCTGGCTGACGGGCGAGGTGAGCGTGCTGAGCGACGTGGCCGAACGCACACCGCGCGGCGCGCTGTATGACCGCATAGTGGACGAGATTGCCGAGCTGGCGACAAAGGAGGTTCCGGTGGGTCGCGGTCCTGTCGGCGATCCGACGCGTGCGGTTTTCTTTCTGGAGACCGATGCCCAGGACGCGCTGAAGCTGTGGGTGGGGCCAGGCTCCGGACGCATCTTTCTGCAGGCGATTCGACGCAGCCGTTTCACTCCGGAGCAGCCGGTCAACCTGCCGATCGCGCAGTTTCCGGCTCCCTATCGCGTGGTGCAGTACATTGCCGACGATGGCAGCCGGATCTATCTGGGCATGTCGGAGCGCAACGACCGTCAGGTGCTGTGGCGGATGCGAGCCTACTTTCTGGGAATTTTTCTGGCGATCGTCCTGCTTGGATTTGCGATCACCTTCGTCGCGTCGCGGCAACTGCTGCGGCGGGTGCAGCGCATCACCGAGACGGCGGCGCGAATCGACGAGGACAATCTGCAGAGCCGAGTTCCGGGCACGGGAGGCAGCGATGAGGTGGCGCAACTGGCGGCGACGATGAATCGTATGCTGGACCGCATCTCCGGAGCGGTGCAACAACTGCATGCGATGAGCGATTCGCTGGCGCACGATCTGCGCAGCCCGATCACGGCGGTGCGCGGCAAGCTGGAACTGGCGCTGATGGCCGAGAGCCGCGAGATGTGCGAGGAGAACGTCGCCTCGGCATTGGAGAGACTCGACCGGGTCTCCAATTTGCTGACGACGTCGCTCGATGTCTCGGAGGCCAAGGCGGGCGCTCTCCGGCTGCATCGCACGCGCTTCAACCTGATAGAGTTGGTGCAGTCCATGACGGAGCTGTATGAGCCGAGTCTGCTGGAACGGCGCATTACGGCGCATGTGCAGGATCATGGAGAGATTGTGCTGGAAGCCGATGCGGCGCTTTTTCATCGCATGGTTGTGAATTTGCTGGATAACGCAGTGCGTCATCTGCCGGAGGGATCGAGCCTGTGGATCGAATTTGACCAGAAGGCGGATTGGGTGGAGATACGAATGGAAGACGATGGTCCCGGATATCCGCCCGAGGTTCTGGCGCGCCTTTTTGAGAAGCATGTGAAAGGCGATGCGTCGCAGGGACATGGACTGGGCCTTGCCTTCGTGCATGCGGTGGTGGCCGCGCACGGCGGCGCGATCCGGGGCAGCAACCGAGAGGGCGGCGGCACGCAGCTTATTCTGGAGATTCCAGCCCACACTGAGCGCTCGGCGTCGATGGCGACGACGGGTTGAGAGGTGAGGCGTCGAATGAGTGTCCCGCAAAGCGGGATCGGAAGGCGAAGAACGGTGACGAGGCGCAACTATTCCTCGCCGCCGGTGTCTTTTCATTGTTGAGAGGGGAAAGCGATGAGACATCGATGGCTTGCAGTCGCATTGATTGGCTTCACTGGACTGGCAGCGGCGGCGTCTGGAGAGGACATCGCCCGCCTGGGCACGATCAACTACATCGAGGGGACGGCTTATCTCCAGGGCAAGCCAATCAAGCACTCCGATGTTGGCTCGGCAGTGCTGCATAAGGGCCAGATGCTGACCACGGGAGACGGGCGCGCGGAGATTCTGCTGACGCCTGGCGTCTTCCTGCGCGTGGACGACAACAGCGCGATTCGCATGGTCTCTCCGCGGCTGCTGCAGACGCAGGTTGAGCTGATGCAGGGCAAGGCAGCGGTGGAAGTGGACGAGATTCACAAGGAGAACGACCTGGAGGTGCTGGTGGGCGGAGTGCGCACGCAGATGCTCCAGACGGGCTACTACGAGTTCGACGCGACCAACCCGAAGGCGATGGTCTTCAAGGGCAAGGCGGCGGTGGATCTGGGGCACGACAAATACAACGTGGTGAAGGGTAACCATGAACTGGCGCTGAGCGATAACCTGAAAGCGAAGCCCGCCGAGTTCAATCCGACGGCCTCCCAGGACGACCTGTATCACTGGAGCAATCTTCGTTCGCAGTATCTGGCCGAGGCCAACAACGAGCTGGCGCAGGAGTATGCCGACACGCCGGGATTCGAGCCGGGATGGTTCTGGGATCCTTACGGTTATGACTTCACCTACATCGGGATGGGGCCGTTCTGGAGTCCGTTTGGCTTTGGGTTCTTTCCGCCGTGGTACGGAGGTTTCTACGGAGGCTTTTACGGAGGCTACGGTCGATACTACGGCCGTGGCGGATACTACGGCCGTGGTGGCTACGGAGGGATTGGCCGTGGTGGCTACGGGGGAATGCACGCCGGAATTGGCGGAGGAATGCACGGCGGCGGCGGCGCACGGCGCTGAGCGTATTGGCAGAGGAGGGTTGCACAGAAAAAGCGAGGGCAAATGCCCTCGCTTTTTCTGCGTGTGCCGGTTCGCTGCGAAGTCCCCGGAGGCGGGAATGTCGGGCACAATCTCTGCGCTGCGCACTAAGATGAGAGTGTGAGCGCACTCTACCCAACCTTGCCGCCGTTCGCGCTTGAGCCTCAATTGGTTTCGCGCATCTGGGGAAGGCGCGATCTGAAGCCCTGGTATCCGGACATGCCGACGGAGGAGCCGATCGGCGAGGCGTGGCTGAGCGGCGATGCCTGCGTCGCGTTGAGCGGTCCGCTACGCGGGCAGACGTTGCAGGAGATATGCTCCAGTCAGGCGCGCGCGCTGCTGGGAGCCGACCGCGCCGAGGCGGAGTCGCCGCTGCTGATCAAGATCCTGTTTGCGCAAGAGAAACTCAGCGTGCAGGTGCATCCGGACGATGCGATGGCGCAGCGAAAGGGGTCGCCGCGCGGGAAGACCGAGTGCTGGTATGCGCTGGAAGCAGGACCGGACGCGGAGGTTGCCTGCGGGCTGAAGCCGGGAGCTTCGCTGGGGGCGATCGAGGCCAGCCTGAAGGATGGGACGCTGGAGAAGTGGCTCGAGGTTCTGCCGGTGAAGACAGGAGAGATGATCTTTGTCGATGCGGGCACGGTGCACGCGATCTGGCCTGGATCGGTGTTGCTGGAGACGCAGCAGAACAGCGACATCACGTATCGGCTCTACGACTACGGCAGGCCGCGACCGCTGCACGTTCAGGAGTCGCTGGAGGCGTTGCGACTGCGGACCGAGGCGGGCAAGGTGGAACCAGTTGAGGAAGCGGATCGAACGCGGCTGGTGGATTGCGCGTACTTTCGGATTGAGCGCATGACGGTCGGCGGGCACGTTGCGAGCGACCGGTTTACGACAGCGGGGCAGGCGCTGAGTTATCTTTTTCTGCTTTCCGGCACGGCGCGGGTGAGCATACGTTCCGGAGAATCGGTTCCGTGGCCCGCACACACACTGCTGGCGGTTGCAGCCTGTTGTGAGGATTTTCAGTTGGAGTGCGATGGAGCAGTCGAGTTGATTCGCATTGTGGCGAAATGAGTCGTGTGGCGAAAGGAGCGAGTTGAACGGCAAAGCGCATGGATGGAAGCTGGTCCGCAGACGGGCACCTGGGCAGAGCTGGCGGCCGCGTGGAGCGCAGGCATGAACGCACGGGCAGGAACGGTGTATCTGACCGGAGCCGGACCGGGCGATCCGGAGCTGCTGACGCGCCGCGCGCTGCATCTGCTGCAACAGGCCGACGTGGTGCTGCATGACGATCTGGTGGCGGAGGAGATTGTGGCCGAGTCGCGCGCCGGAGCCAAGCGGGTGAACGTAGGCAAACGCTGCGGCACGAAGAAGATTACGCAGCAAGAGATCCATGCTCTGATGATTGAGCATGCTCGCGCAGGGCGGATTGTTGTGCGCCTGAAGAGCGGCGACCCACTGATCTTTGGCCGTGCAGGCGAGGAGATTCGCGCACTGACCGAAGCCGGAGTTCCGTTTGTTGTGATTCCGGGGGTGACCGCGGCCTTTGCCGCAGCGGCCGCTTCGGGATTTTCGATGACCGATCGGGGCGGCGCTTCGCGGCTGGTTCTGGAGTCAGGCCATCATGCCGAGGAACGGACGAGAGTGACCGACGACCCGCACCACGCCACGACGCTGGTACGCTATATGCCGGGAAGCGACTATCGGCGCACGCAGGAGGGGCTGCTGGCGGCGGGATGGCTGCCGGAGACACCGGTGCTTCTGGTCTCCTGCGCGGGACAGCGCAGGCAGCGAATACACCGGACGACGATTGCGTTGCTGCATGCCACAGCGCCGCTGCCAGCGCCTGCGATTCTGCTGATCGGGCGCTCGATCGCGATGGCTCCGCTGCGGGACGATATTCCGGAGATTGCGCACGGGCAGAGCTGACAGGGGAAACTGAGGAGAACTTTCGTGGAAATGTTCCCGATCTATCTGAAACTGGAGCAGCGTCGGTGTCTGGTGGTGGGAGCGGGCACGATTGCTGCGCCAAAGATCGCAAGCCTGCTGCGCGCCGGAGGGCGAGTGACGGTGGTTGCGCCGGAGGCATCGCCGGAGTTGAGGGAAGCGGCAGCAGAGCGGCGCTTTGATTGGGTAGCGCGTGGATTCGAGACGGCCGATTTGGACGGCGCGTTTCTGGTGATTGCGGCGACCGATCAGCAGTCGGTGAATCATCGGGTGGCCGAGGAGGCGCGCGCGCGCAATATCCTTTGCAACTCAGTGGACGATCCACCGGATTGCGATTTTTTCTATCCTTCGGTGGTGCGTCGCGGAGACCTGCAGATTGCCATCTCCACGGCGGGGAAAAGCCCTGCGCTGGCGCAGCGCCTGCGCGCGGAGATTGACGCGCTGCTGGAACCGGAGACGGGCGAGTGGCTGGACGCATTGGGAGAGACGCGGCTGCGCATTCTGCATCAGTATGCTGCGTCCGAGGCGCGCAAAGAGGCGCTGCATCTGCTGGCGCGACGCGAGGCCTGCGATCCTGCGCAGTGTCCGGTGCAGGCGCTGCTGGCGCAGGCGAATGCGCCGAGCGCGCCAACGGAAGCTGGCAGCGAGAGAGAAGCCGAATGAGAACAAAAGCTGATCAGTAGAGGTTGTCGGCGACCTGTTCGGCGGCAACCTCCAGCGGCGTGGGACGCGTGGAGTCGTCCGGCCATCGGGGAGCGGGATTGCGCACGCTGGCCAGAGGGAGATGGCTTCCGTCGAGGCGAAACCACTGGCCTCGGACCTTGCCCGCGATGCTGATCCTGGCATCGGCTCCTGTGAGTTGCGCGGCGCACTCCTGGGCCTGATTTCCGATTCCGCTGAGAGACTTTGCATGACTGCCGCACGACGGCTGCGGGTTGGACGCAACGACGAGCACGAGTGTGGGCGAAAGGGGTGCGGCAGCAGCGCCGACGGACCCCTGGCTGGCGGGCGCAAATCGGCAGACTCCGGTTCCGTCCTGCGCGAGCTGAACGTCGGCCACCGCGGAGAGGCCGAGCAGATGGGATGCCGTGCCCAGCGTGAGCCAGGGACAGGCAGCCGGTTGCTGTGCTCGCAGGGAGTGACCGGCAAGCAGAAACGCGGCGAAGGCAAGGGTGGGAAGCACTGGGCGGCGCATCAGCCTGCGCTCCCGCTGGTTTTGACGGGGCTGGTTTGGCCGGGGCCGGTTTGGCCGGGACTGGTTTGGCCGGAGTTGGACGGCTGCGCCGCGGGCTTCAGCTCCACCGAGCGAAGAATCGTTCCGCCCTCCTGCAGGACGTAGAGGCGGTTGACGTCGAGATCGCGGAAGTGGTCGATCTGTCCACTGAGCCAGCGCACCTGTACCTGGGTGACTTTGGTGGCTTGATCGAGGCCGAAGTGCAGACGCATGTCGTTCTGGGAGAAGTAGCTGCCGCCGCTGCGCAGCTCATCCATCTGGACCAGCGGGCGCTCGGCTTTGGGATCGGTCTGGGCGGTGACCATGACTTTGCTTCCGATGCCGGAGCGATTGGACTTGGTTCCGACCAGTCCGATCTTGATCCAGTTGCGATGGAGCGAGGAGTCGCAGCGCAGGAGCTGCGGACGCCAGTTGATGCAGTTGACGACGATGTCGATGTGGCCGTCGTTATTGAAGTCGCCGAAGGCGCAACCGCGCGCGGGAGCATTCTCCAGAATTCCTGGGCCTCCCTGGTCGGTGACTTCCTCAAAGCGTCCATTGCGAAGATTGCGATAGAGATACTTGTGTTCGGCGTAGCGTAGGTCGGATTTGGTGAGGTCCACCTCTGGGTAGACATGGCCGTTGGACATGAGAATGTCTGGCCAGCCGTCATTGTCCATATCGAAGAAACCGACACCCCAGCCGAGCAGACGCGTGTTGACGCCGAGACCGCCGGGGTAGGTGCGGTCCTCGAAGTTGGCATCGCCGAGATTGGTGTAGAGCGAGTCGGTGTCGCCGGCGAAGTTGGTCTTAACGACATCGAAGGAGCCGTCGCGGTTGTAGTCGCCGATGGAGACGCCCATGCCGGCCTGGGGCTTGGCCTCTGAAGAGAGTGCGGCGCCGGACTCGACGGCGATGTCGCGGAAAGTTCCGTCCTTCTGGTTTTGATAGAGGGTGGCGGGAGCGGAATCGTTGGCGACGTAAATGTCCGGCCAGCCATCGCCGTCGAGATCGGAGGCGGCGACGCTGAGACCGTAGGTACCGAGCGCGGTCCACATTCCGGATTTTTCGCTGACGTCGGTGAAGGTGCCGTTGCCGTTGTTGTGGTAGAGGATGTTTTTGCCGCCCGGCAAACCAGGCGGTCCGCAGGCTACCAGAACGCCTTTGTAGGTGCATGGACCATCCTGCGGCAGCGGCGCGGTCTTCAGGTCGAGGTCCACGTAGTTGGCGACGAAGAGATCAAGATGGCCGTCGCGGTCGTAATCGACAAAGGTGCATCCGGTGTTCCAGCGAATCTTCGGACCGGGCTGGATCAATCCTGCCTGCTCGGTGACGTTGGTGAAGGTGCCGTTGCCGTGATTGCGATAGAGCGCGTTCTGGCCGTAGTAGGTGACGAAGAGATCGTCCAGGCCGTCGTTGTCGAAGTCGCCGATGCAGCAGGCCTGACCCCAGCCTGTCTTCAGCTCCAGCCCGGAGCCGATGGAGACATCGGTGAAGGTGCCGTCGCGATTGTTGCGGAAGAGCCTGCAGTGCGGCTCCTGGCCTTTTGGAAATCCCTCGAGACGCCATCCATTGACGAAGAAGAGATCGATCCATCCGTCGTGGTCGTAATCGTAGAAAGCGACGCCGCAGCCGGTGGTTTCCAGCAGATATTTGTTGTGAAGTTCGCCTCCGTAGATGGTTTTGGCGTTGAGGCCGGACTGGACGGCGACATCGACGAAACTGACGCCGAGCGGAGTGCCTTCGATGGGCGACCTGGGACCGGGCGGCGGCGCGGCGGCCACCGCATCGTAGCTGCGCTCCTGGGGTCCGATCTTGACGGTGCCGGAACTCTGGCCGGCCGCAGGGGCTGCCGGGGGATTCTGCGGCATGGCGACGGCGAGGATGTCTTCCAGCGAAAGCACGAGGGCCGTGCGGCTGAGAGATTTGAGAAAGCGGCGGCGATCCAGCGGGTTCAGCATGCGATGCTCCTAGGGAAGATCCAGCGGGGAATATCCAGCGGGAAAGATTCAGCGAGGAAGATTATGGACTCTTCCCTGTGGTGGCGGGCGGTCCGCAGCTTGCGGCCGAGTGCATAGCGGTCGGCGTGGCCAGCGCTGCGGATGTGTGGACGTGCCAGGGATCACTTTCGATGGAAATTTCCGGATGTTTGCGCAGATAGTCGAGCGAGTAGGTGGGCGCGCCGGGATCGATGCGCTTGATGGTGTACTGCTCGGCCTGCTGGCGGGCAAGATCCTTGCGTCCGGTGCGTCGGTAGAGGATGGACAGATTGTAGTGGGCGGCCAGATCGTCCGGATCGATGGCCTGGAGCGCGCGGAACTGGGCAATGGCGTCCTCTGGCCGATGCTGCTGATAGTAGGAGATGCCGAGTTCCCTGCGTGCGTCGCGGCACTCGGGATACTGCGCGACGACCTCCTGGAGGTCCGCCAGCTCGCGCTGCGAGTGGCGCTGGCGGCGCTCGACGAGCGCGAGATAGTAAAGAGCGCGCGCATCGTGGGGATGCAGGCCGAGTGCTTTTTCAAGCGGCATGCGCGCCTTGTCGTAACGCTCCCAGTCGATGTAGGTGAGGCCGAGATTGACCCATCCATCCTTGTAATCGGGGCGAAGGGCGAGCACACGCTCGAAGGCGTATTCGGCCTGCGGATACTGCAACTGATCGAGCAGAGCGATGCCCAGATTGTTCCAGCGCATCCAGTCTTCGTTTTCGTTCTGGTTTTCCATTGCGTCGGGCTTGGCGGGCTGGTTGTCTCCGATTGTGACGGAGCGCGTCTCGGAGGCGAGAACGACCACCGGATAGGCAGGATGGTCCTTGCCCAGCACGTTGTCCGTATAGGACTCCCGCAGATGACGATAGTCCACACGGGCCGTCATGCGGAGCGAACCGGTGAGTTGGGCGGGGACCAGAAAACGGTAGCGGACGAGCGTCGAGCTGCCGGACTGGATCGTATTGTCATAGGCGTTGGAGTGGATGGCCCAGACGGTGTGATTGTCGACGAACTCGCCGGTGACATCAACGGGGCGGTTGGTGAAGCTGTGAGCGCCGCGCTCGAGGGAGAGATCGGGGCGGAGATATCCGCTGTGAAAGAGCACCTTGCCTTTGGCGTCGGTGAGGGTGAATTCGACCCAGGCCTGATAGAGATCGCGCACCTCGGGAATGAGCGAGTGGCCGACGCCGGTGCTCTGAATGACGACCCAGGCATCGACGACGCGACCAGCGGGAAGCTGGAAGGCACTGGAGCCGAGCGGAGCAACCAGGTGCATGACATCGTCGCTTCCGGCATCGCCGCCGGAGTAACCTGCGTTGCCTGGATGGAAGTCGGCATCGTGGATGCGCAGGCCGAGGATATCCACGTTGAGGTAATGGTTGCTGCGCAGGAAGGCGATGATCTTCTGCAACTGCCGGTCATAGCCGTAGTAGAAGGGCACGGCGGAGTTACCCGCGGTCCATCGATGCGAAGCGAAGCCGCCGTTCTTGGCACCTGGCTCGGGCAGGTTGGCCTGGCCGCGCGGCATGTGGCAGTTCTGGCAGGCCTTCTCGTCCGCCGAGTAGAAAGTGAGCGGATTCTGGTGGGAGAATTTGGACTGCTGCCACTCGTCAAAGGCGCTGAAGGCGCGCAGCCATTTGTAGCCGTTGAGCATGGGGGGCAGGTTGGCTTTGTGGCAAGCGGCGCAGTACTCGGCGCGATGATAGAGCGGCTGCATGACGGCCTTCGAGTGCCGGTCGAGATGGGCGAGAATCTCGGCGTCGGGAACGATGCCGGGAATGCGCCGACCATCCGCGTCCACGAGGACGGAGGGGACCGCCAGCACGTAGCTTCCGTTTCCCTCGCGCGAGGAGATGGCCTGAATCGAGTGGCAGACCATGCAGGTGACGCCGTCGCGCTCGAAAGACCGATCCATGGGAGCAACCGGGTTGAGCGAACCGCTGAGCACGCCGATGGGGTCGTGGCAACTGTCGCAGTGCCGGGCGTACTCCGGCCCTTTGGTCTGAAGCAGGATGTTGACGCTGTGACGGTAAAAAGGGTCGCGAAAGGCGTTGGCGTGCAGCGACTGTCTCCACTGATGATAGGCCTGCTGATGACAGTGACCGCAGTAGGCTGCGTCGGGAAAGGCGCTCGGAGGCAGGAACTGATTTTTCTCGTCCGCGGCGTTGCCGGGCAGCGCAATTTCGCCTTTGCCAAACTGGAAGCTGTAGGTTGCGCGTGTGCGCTGATCATAGGCGCTGAGGTCTGCGTCGTCCGGACCGACGGTCTTCAGAGCAGTGGTCGGAGCGGCGGTCTTCGAGTTGGCGGAAGTTGAGGCGGGAGCCAGACTCTGCTGACCCGCACTCCATCCTTTGCGTTGCAGCGCGATGGCGGCAACGAGCAACAGAAGGGTCGCAAAAGCCCAGGTTGAAGGACGGCTCATCAAAGATCACCCACGCCACTCGCCACGGCAGCGCTCAGGACGCGGCCAAAGCTTCGCGGTACGCGGCAGCACACCTATCCTATCGAAGCGGAAATGCATCTGACAATGCGCGGCGGAAATGCATCGGACAGTGTGCAGGCCGACGCAGCAAAGCGCAGGCGTCGCTCAGCGGTCGGCGACGAACGAGCGGATGGCGGCTGCAAACTTCTCCGGGCACTCGACAGCGGCCAGGTGCGCGGCGGGCAGCTCGATATATTCCGCTGCTGGAATCTGCGCGGCAAGCGCGCGGCAGTCGTCGGGCGTGGAGACCGGATCGAGCGAACCGGCCAGCACCAGCGTGGAGGCCTGAATGCGGGAGGCAAGCGAGCGGAAGTCCGCATCGCGTACGGCCGCGCAGCAAGCGATGTAACCAACGGGATTGCAGGCTTCCAGCATGGCGCGCACCGGAGCCACCTGCTCCGGATGACGGCTGCGGAACTCTGCCGTGAACCATCGCTCGAGCGTGCCCTCTACGACGGGCGCGAGGCCGCGCGAGGCGACCAGCTCGATCCGCGCATTCCACGCGGCAGCCTCGCCGAATTTCATCGCCGTGTTGGCCAGAATGAGGTGGTCAATCTTTTCGGGCGCATGGATGCCAAGCCATTGGCCGATCAGCCCGCCGAGCGAGACGCCACAGAAGGAGAAGCGGGGAAGGCTCTCCGTGAGGCGCAGAAGATCCTGGCCGAGAGCTTCGACGGTCAACTCTCCGTCCGGCTGGGCGGAGTCGCCGTGCCCGCGCAGGTCATAGCGCAGGATGCGCCAGTGCTGCTGCAGAGCGGGGATGAGCGGATTCCACATGGCGCGCGTGACGCCGAGGGAATGGGCCAGGACGAGGACGGGCTTTTTTGCGCCGCCCTCGAAGTCGATATCTGTCTGAGGAAGTTCGACAAATGGCATGACCGATCCTGGCCGCGCGCTCAGCCCTTGAAGCCGACGCGGTTGTGGCTGCCGTCGCAGTAGGGTTTGTTGGCCGAAGCGCCGCAGCGGCAGATCGCGGTGGTCGTGTTGTTGGCGATGGTCTGCTTCTGCGCGTTCTGCACGGAGAGCGGGCCGGAGGCGATGAGCGGACCGTCGGGAATCATGGTTACATGGAGCGGGCCGGCGGGCGCGGGAGCTTCGATTGTCGCCGCGGGAAGCGCTTCGCCGGGATCGGCAAAGCCGACGGTGCGGTGCGTGCCATCGCAGAAGGGTTTCTTTGCCGAAGCGCCACAGCGGCAGAAAGAGGCCTTGGGCTGGCTCAGCTTCTGCCCGTCCAGTGTCTCGATGTTCAGGTCTCCGGTGGTGATGAAAGGGCCGTTGGGCGCGGTGAATCCGACGTTCGATGCAAGTTCTACCTCGTGCGTTTCGCTCATGAAAAACCTCCACCGCCAGTGTAGCGCGGGCGGCGGAAAAAAGAATCGGCGGCGAAGCACTCAGGCATCGCCGCCGCTGGATCATCATCCAGAACAAATTCATCCTATCCTTTGCGTTCCGGCGTGTCTTCGCCTCGCTGAACGACATTTCTCTCCAACCTTCGGAGGAGCGTTTGGCAATTGCAGTTGACCTTTGCTGCGGATTCCATTTGCTTCCCGATGGGAGCGCATGTTCGACTGCTGGAGATGTCCCAGTGGAGATCCGGTTGCGTCCGCAGTGTCTGTCGGCTTCTGGCCGCGACTGCCTGTCTGTCGGCGCTGTGTCTTCCGTTACTGGCGCTGGAGCCGACGACGCCGCTGGGAACGCTGGGGTGGCAGAACTGGACGATCGAAAACGGACTGCCACAGAACACAGTCACCGCGCTGTATCAATCGGCGGAAGGGTTTCTGTGGGCGGGGACGGAGCTTGGACTGACGCGCTTTGACGGGAGCAGTTTTCTGCTGTTGAATCCATCGACGACGGCGCATTTTCCGGATGCGGAGGTTCAGGCGCTGCTGGCATTTCCTGTGCAGGACCACGCTTCGGATTTGCAGGGACTTTGGATAGGCACCAGCGACGGGCTGGTGCGTTGGCGCGATGGGAAGGCCACGCGTTTTGGTGCTCGGGAGGGCGTGGCGGAAGCGCCGATTCACGGGCTTGCGGCAACCGCGGATGGAGTGCTCTGGGCGTGGGCGGGGAGCGGGATCGCAAGCAGCCAGGATGGACGCGTTTTCCGTTCGGACGGGCCACCTGTTCCAGTCGGCAGCGTAACCGCGATGGTGGCGCGCGGCGACGCGCTGTGGATCACCACCCCAAAGGCGCTGTGGCAGTGGCGCGGCGGAGGATGGCGCGAGGTGCTGCGATCGTCGTCACCGCCGATGGTCGCGGCCGCCAGTGAGGCGCCGGGGACTCTGCTGGCTGCCGACTCGAGCGCGGTGTGGAGCGTTGCGGGGGACAAGGCGACGGAGATTGCGTCGTTGGCGAAGTGGCCTGGCGAAGGCGCGCAACGCCTGGCGGAGCTGTCCGATGGAACCATTGCAGTGGCCGGGTCGGATGGGATGGTTCTGCTGCGGCGCGGCGCTGCTGGCCCGGGGAAGAACCATTCTCACGTCCTCGCCCGCTATCGCTGCGGCGCTGAGCTTCCGGGAACACGCATCGAGACGATCTTCGCGGATCGCGAAGGCGCGCTGTGGATTGGAAGCAATCACGGACTGGCCCGCTGGTTTCGCGGAAAGCTGGAAAGGATGCCGGAAGCGAACGCGATCGCGCGCGAGGCGATCCGAAGCATCCTGGAGGATAGGGAAGGCTCGATCTGGCTGGGCACGGAGGCGGGCGGACTGTATATTCTGCGCGATACGCGCTTCCATTTTCTGGACGAAAGCGACGGGCTGAGCGCAGCGGATACTACGGCGATCGTGGAGGGTGCGGACCGCACGCTGTGGGTGGGAACGCGCGAGGCAGGGGTGAATGAGATTGCGGAGACGCAGGCCGCGCGCAGCCATCTGCTGACGACGGCGAATGGTCTGCCGAGCAACGTGATTCTGGCGCTGGCGGCGGCGCAGGACGGTTCGATCTGGGTTGGAACGCCGGACGGGCTGAGCCATCTGCGGGGACACCGGCTGACCACGATCACGGCGGCCGACAACCTGCCGGATGATTTCATTCGCTCGCTTTACGTGGCGCGGAATCGGATGGTCTGGATTGGCACGCGACATGGACTTTCCTGCCTGGATCCGACGCAAGCCGACCATCCGGGGCTGACCTGGACGACGACCAACGGTCTGGGCAGCGACCTGATTGGCGCGATGATGGAAACCGCGAGCGGAACACTGTGGGTGGCGACGCTGGATGGACTGGCAAAGCTTCGCACTGCGCCGTCGGGATGCAACATCGAAGGACCGGTCCGCAGCTTTACCACCGCCGATGGACTCTCCGGAGACGTGATTACGGCGCTGGCCGGCGATGGCGAGCGATTGTGGATTGGCACGCGGGGTCACGGAATTACGCTGTGGAACGGAGAGCGATTTTTCGCCGTGCCGTCGGTGGCGGCGCGACAACTGCCGGAGACGATTCACGGTCTGACGGTGGACGAGAGCGGGTGGCTGTGGATCACCTCCGAGGATGGGATCTATCGGGTGAATGCGGCGAAGCTGGCCGGGCTGGTTTCGATGGAGCGGAATGAGGCGGAGCACTCCGCTGCCGTGCAGGCGCTTACCGTCGACCACTTCACCACGCGCGATGGACTGCGCAGCCGCGAGACGAGCAGCGACAGCCATCCGACGATCCTGCGCAGCGGGGATGGGCGCATCTGGTTCACGACACCGCGCGGCGTGGTTTATCTGGATCCGGCGCACTTCCGTCCGCTGCCACCGCCGCCGCCGGTTGTTGTGGAGCGATTCACGGTGGATGATCTGCCGCAGGCGATTCATGGCAATCTTCCGGACAAGATTGCGGCCGGCCATCTGCGCTTCGAGTTCGACTATGTCGGTCTGAGCTTTGCGATGCCGCAGCGCGTGCAGTACGCGTACAAGCTGGAGGGCTTTGACCGCAACTGGACCGAGGCCGGAACGCGCCGCACGGCGTATTACACGAATATCCCGCAGGGGCGATATCGCTTCCGGGTGCGTGCGTATCTGGGCGAGCCTGGCAATGGGCATCCGTGGACGGAGACGGAGATTGCGTTTGTCCTGCGGCCTCATTTCTACCAGACGGTGTGGTTCTATCTGTTGCTGGCGGCGCTTGTGGCCTGCGCAGTGCTGCTGATTGTGCGGTGGAGGCTGTATCTGGCGCGGCGGCGTTTTGATGCGGTGATGATGGAGCGGAATCGGATTGCGCGCGAGATTCACGATACGCTGGCGCAGGGTTACGTGGGTGTTTCCGTGCAACTGGAGGTGCTGGGCGAGCTGCTGCGGCGGCAACGGATGGAGGCGGCGGGAAGCCAGTTGCAGCGATTGCAGCAACTGGTGCGCGACGGGCTGGAGGATGCGCGACGATCGATCTGGGCGCTGCGCTCCCAAGATGCCAGCGAACAGACGCTGCCGGTGCAGTTGCGTCGTCTGGTGGAAAAGACCGCCCGGGCGGAGCTGCATGCGACGGTGGATATTCACGGAGCGACGCGCCGGCTGGAGCCAAAGGTGGAGGAAGAACTGCTGCGCATTGCGCGAGAGGCTATTCTGAATGTGGAGAAGCACGCGCAGGCCGAACATCTGGCGCTGCGGCTGGAGTACGATGAGCGCACGGTTGTGCTGACAGTCACCGATGATGGTGTGGGCTTTCCGTTTACGCTGCATACGACGGCGGCGGAGTCGCCGACCGGACACTATGGACTGACGGGCATGCGGGAGCGAGCCGAGGTGATCGGTGCGATGATGGAGATCGCAAGCCAGCCAGGCAGCGGGACGACGGTGCGGATCACGGTTCCGACATCGGGAGCACGGATGGAAGCGGGGAGCGAGTCGTGAAAGGAGTTCGACGGTGGCGATACGCATTCTGATTGTGGAGGACCATCACGTCGTGCGGCAGGGGCTGGCGGCGCTGCTGAGCGTGGAGGACGGCATACAGGTGATGGGCGAGGCGGCCGATGGGGAAGCGGCGATTGCGGAATGGAACCGCCTGCGGCCGGATATTACTCTGATCGACCTGCGACTTCCGCGGCGAAGCGGAGTGGAGGTGATCCAGGCGATTCGCAGGCGCAATCCTTACGCACGGTTCATTGTGCTGACGACCTTCGACGGCGACGAGGATATCTATCGTGCGTTGCAGGCCGGGGCGCGCGCCTATCTGCTGAAAGGGATGACGGCCGAAGTGCTGATGACGACGATTCGCCAGGTGCATGCGGGGAAATCCTGCATTCCGGCGGTGATTGCGCAGAAGCTGGCCGAGCGGATGGGAGCCGAGGAGCTGACACATCGCGAACAGGACGTGCTGGAGCAGATTGTGCGCGGCAAGAGCAACAAGGAGATCGGCGTGGAGCTGGAGATCAGTGAAGCGACGGTGAAGACGCACATCAACAGCCTGCTGGGCAAGCTGGGCGTCTCCGACCGGACGCAGGCGGCAACGGCGGCGATCCAGCGCGGGCTGGTGCAACTGGATTCGACGGGAGATCTGAGGCGATGAAACGGAGCTTCCCGGCATGGCTGATGCTCGGCTGCTGCCTGCTGCCGATGAGCGCGCTGGCGCAAAAACACACCTGGCGCAAGGCGACCGATGCGGAGCTGAGCGCGGTTCTGCCGTTGCGCGCACCGGTGGAAAAAGAGCACATCGAGACGGAGATGCGCACAGCCAGCGGCATCACGGACGGCGAAGGACATTTCATCGCCGGAGTGGTGCTGATTACGGCCGGATATTCTGCAGACGGCAAGTACTCGCACTACCTGCTGGTGCAGGCGCCGATGCGCATCGGCGAAGTGGCGCTGAAGCCGGGGCAATACATCTTCGGCTGGGAGCGCGACGGCGACAATATCCGGATTCATCTGCACGAGGCGGTGAGCGGCAAGCTGCTGGGCTATGTGGAAGCGCACCATATGCCGCCGGGAACGCGCGTGGAGTCGCTGCGCATCTGGCAGCCGGAGCCGGGGAACAAGGCTCTGCTGCAGATCGGGCGTTTTGCCGTCGAGATCACTCTGCCGGGCGCTTAGAGCATTTTCCTAAATAGTGTAGACTGGTTTTGGCGACTCTTTGCGGCGAACAAAGACATGGGAAAACCCCTTGGGGATGATCTGCGTCGTAAACTTCTTTTCGCCTATGATCAAGGCGAGGGA
>JAKAXU010000007.1 GCA_021816455.1 Acidobacteriota bacterium | reverse complement strand
GTCAACGAACTTGGACAGCACGAATGCCAACCTCAACCGGAAATCAATAGCCAAGGCATGAAAACACCGCACATTTCGCTATCCCAAAAGCCCTCTTCCGGCTAATTTGGACAGCAGTGATACAAAGGAGGCTTTCGACCAGTACTTTGGCAGGGGACGACTTCAGCACAATCCCACGCGCACCCAGTTGCAACGCACGCAGATAATCCGCTCGTGAAATAGCGTTGGTCAATATCAATGTACGGGTACTGGACTCGACCAGAGCAAGTTCCGCAAGAACCCCCATGGCATCGAGGCCTGCAAGCTCCAAATCCATGAGAAGGATATCGGGCTTGACCTGACTCACTAGCTCCAGCGCAGCCTTTCCATCGGCTGCCTCACCCACGACTGAGAACTTCTGCTCCGCCGTCAGAAGCGCCTTCATCCCTTCGCGAAACATCGTCTGGCCATCCGCGATCACGACTCGAGCTGTCTTCATCGCAACCGAGGCCGTCCTGGATCCTGTGATTCCTTCAAAGACAGTTGGCATGATCATGGTTTCACCAGTACAGATACGAACTACCTATTCTGGAACCCCAAATGAGGCCACTCAGCGGACAGCATCGACTCGGATTGTCCTGCGGCCCGTCCGCAGCTGCACCAGGGAAGACCTCAGGGACAAGCTCGTAACCGTTCCTCTATCAGCTATCGGCGCAAATCGAAAAACCTGTAGCGTGGTGCTTTTTGCGCCATCAGATTGGAACGAGAAAGTAAGAAATGACGCTATTGATTTAATCTCTCATCTCCGTCTTCCCATGTCAAGCGCCCATCCGCCATAAATAACAGATTTTAAAACTGTCAGCATCTTTTCACTGCATGAAGCTTTTTGTGCAATCAATCATTGCCGCTCACCTTCTCAGATCGCCAATTCGGATACATGCTGCAATTCTGGTCCATATGGGCAGGTGGTTCCAGTGGATGTGGGCACTGAAAACGCTCTGATGTGGGCAGCGATTCCGTTGTGATGTGGGTAGGAATTCCGGGTTTGACCGGAATACAAGCAGGCCAATCCATCCGGCTACGCCTACAGCTCAACAGCATTGTCTGAAAGTCTGTGACGATTGCTTTTCTGCTCAAATCGCAATTTCTCCTGTTTCCCTGGCGGAAATACAGTTATGAATCCGATTTAGAGGAAGCATAATAATAAGCGTACCGATCTTCCTGTTGTTTCACATCGTTCAAAAGCAATCCAATCACTATATCTTCTCCAAATTGCTGTATCGTACTCCGAACCAATTCTTTTGGTGTACGGTTGGCGCGAGTTACCCAGAGACAGGCATCGCAGTGCAGGCGAATCGCAAGCCCATCCGGCACCGAAACAATCGCAGGAACATCTATAATCAACCAATCAAAAACTGCAGCCAGTTCATTTAGAACGCTCGCAAAGCGCTCTGAGTTCAGTAGGTCGATCGGATTGGAAGTTGTCTCTCCTGCGGACAGCACGTAAAGGCCTCCATGCTGCAACCGTCGCACTGCTTTCATCGGCTCCAGGCCATCGCGGAGGCAGTGAAGAAGGCCTGGACCGGATGGAAGGCCGAGTCGTTCACCAACCACTGGCTGGCGAAGATCCGCCTCGACGAGCACAACTCGGGTCTCGCTTCGCTCTGCCAAAGCAAATGCCAGATTGATCGCGGATGTGCTCTTCCCTTCCCCAGGCATAGCACTTGCCACCATCACGCGCCGGATTTTCTTGCGGCTCCAGAGAGACGTCAGGTAGACGCGCACGAGACGATAGCGATCTGCGGCAAGACTGTCCGGTTCAGAGTGCAGAACTATCCTGGATTCGGGCTGAGTTTCTACCGCAACTTCCACAATGGCATTGGGCGATTGATAGCCGCCTTGCCCGAGTTGGTTCTGCATCGGGCTCGGATTGCTCGGAGATGATTTAGCACCACGTTGAAGATATTCCAAGATGCTGTCCAAGAAGCGATTCCTTTCTGCTACTCAATATCACAATTAACGCATCGAATGTAAGCAGACCGTTGACGGCGTCAAAGTCGACGCAGAACCAGTATCTCCGCCGCTGTAACCAGAAGGGTGAGTACGACCGCCATCACCCATTCAATTCGTCGTGTATTGCGGCGTGCCCGCATATCTTTCGGAGTATCAAGCGGAGGAACTCCGACGACCATAGGTATCGAAAGATATGTCCTGACTTCGCTCTCGGTATGAAAGGAGCGATCGCGGCTATCGACTAGGAATGCAAGCGCAAGTCCAAGAAACAACCCTCCGGCAAGCCCCCCCGCAGCAATCTTCATGCGGTGCGGTCCAGATGGTTGCCAGGGAAAATCGGGCGGATCAATCATCTGAAAATCCTTGCTTCCTTCCTGCTGCGCCATTCCCGCGGCAAGTTCCGATTCGGATTGCCTGCCGAGTAGTTCAGCGTACTGCTTTTGTGCAACAGTGTACTCCTGTTCAAGCTCAGAAAGCTGCTGCTGTCGGAGAGGCTCCAGACCCAATTTCGACTGATACTCGTCAATTTTCGTCTGAAGTTTAGCACTTATCTGTTCCGCATTCTTAATTTCAGCATCGGTTGCCGCAAGTTGACTTTTGATCTGAACCACGGCCGGATCGGATGTCTCCTTCGGCGTTGTCACTCCTGCACTGCCGGATGGAGATTCGCTCGTCAGCGCATGAACGCGAGCCTTCGCTTTCAGAATTTCCTGATTCAGGTTGATCACGTCTGGGTAAAGCGGGCTGTAGCGCGCCAACAGCGCGTCGCGCTGAGCCGTCAACTGCGCCAGATCCGCCCGTGCCTTCGACAGAGGCGTCGACTCTGTGGACGAAGTAACCCCATCAGCATTCGAAGCGGCTTGAAACGCTAGCGAAGACTGCAACGCGGCTCGCTGCTGCCTCGCCTGCATCAGGTTGCTCTGTGCAGTCTGAAGCTGCATCTGTAACCCCGTCAGTGCTTCCAAATTGCTCTGCTGCTCTTCCGGAAGTTCACCCAGATGCTGTGCCTTAAAGGTTGCCAACGCTGCCTGACTCTTATCCAGATTTGCACGCACCACCACAAGTTGCTGGTTGAGAAACGCCGTCGCTCCCTTGTCTCTCTCCTGCTGAAAGTTGAGATTCTCCCTGATAAATAGCTGCGTCAGTCGCTCAGCAACCTTCTGTGCAATGTCAGGGCTTAACGCTGTGAACGCCACCAGGAACGTATTCAGCATCTTCTGATTGGAATTTTTATCCAGCGGCTGCAATTCGATATCGTTGCGCATTGCTTCCAACCGCGCTTCCGGATTTCCGGCGAGCCGCTGGTAAAGATGAAACTCGTCGGCAATCTGAAGCAGGCGTGTGCGCGATAAGATCTTGTTCTGAATCGCGTTCACGACATCTGTAGGATTACCCGTATTGATCGCCACAACATACTCATTCGAGATTTTTCGGCTATCGACCTCAATGGTAGCCGCCGACCGATAATGATTTGGGAGCACCAGAGACACAAGTGCGGCCCCAGCCCCAATCAGACACATCGGCAGAACAATCCACCAGCGTCGTCTCGCGACAATTGACAAGATACGACCTACCAGGCCGTTGATATCGCTACTCTCTTCAGGCACGATTGCTTCCTCCAACCTCTTCTGCTGAGAAACCTATCTTCTTTCACGCTGTACCGCGCGCTTTGCGTCGATCAATATGATCCTTCATCGCAGCTCCCACATCGCAGTTCCAACCATAATCTATCGCAGATGTATTACGAAAATTAACTCACGACTCGGAGTACAATTCACCTTCAGCGCTCACCACCTGATCTACTTTGAAGTACAAACCTTCCTCCGATCTCCGCGCCCAGGCGATGGAGGCGCGTTCACTTCCCTCGCCTTCCACACACCAGCCATCTCCCATGCGAACAAGCGTCATACCGGCACGCAGACTCCACCACTGATGAATCTCTGCCGGTGCCGCCACCCACACTTTGTGGTCGCTGCGCAATCGCGATATCTGCTCCAGAAGACTCAGGTAGAGCCGCTGCTCGCGATTACCGCGAATATAGTCCGGATGAACAATAAAGCTTGCAAGACCGTTTCCATTAAGAACTTCGGCTAGTTCTGCCTCCCACGTGCTCAGCGAATACTCCTGAAGAACGTGAAAGAGCGAATAGTCCTGCGTCATTGTTACCGGAATCTCCAGAACGGACCCAGCATTCCTATCATGCGCAGTATCGGAGGGAGTTGCAAAGAACCACGGAAACAAAGAGCAGCAGCCACCAGGTTGTGCTTCAAGCCGTCCCGAAGTCGGTACGGACATATCGTAAGCAATCTTCATTTCAGAGATCCAGTCGGGATTGCGATATAATGCACCCGAACGAAATCCCTTTACGTTCCATTCCTCCACGCAGCCTTGTACCCTCGCAGAAGCTTCGAGAAATGCCTGCCGACTGGAAAACATCGCGCCATCATGTTTCCAATCGTGAACATTGACTTCAAAGCCCCGACCGCGAATGCCCGCTACATCGTCCAAAGTCGCACAATATCTGGCTCCCGGAATGAGCTGAAACGATGCTGGAACCCTGTATCGCTCATTCATCTGCATCAATTCTTCGCAAAACCTTAATCCGGCTTTCGTCTCCACGTCGTGTGTCATCGTGATGCAACCCGTACTTCCGTCCGGCCAGAACCAGATGAATGGGATTTCCTGTAAACCCCTTGCTTCCATCGCAAGCAACAAAACCTGCTCCAGAAGCAAGTCCACAGTACGATCCACCGGCCAGACGGGAAAGCCTGGATGATTCCATCCCCTCAGCGCACGCCGTTGCGCATACCGGCGCAAGCCAACCGGAAGCAGTGGCCGGATTGCGTAATATACCGCTCGCGCCAGAGAACCAACCCGCTGATTTGCCTCCCCAGAGATGTAGCGCTCGTAACGAAGACCATCAACAATCTCCTGGAGGTCGAATGGCAGGAAGCACACGCCACCCTTACTGCGCACAGAGCTTGCAGAATCGTGCGATAGCTCGCTCTTCTTCGCACATTCCGTCCACCTTCTGCCATAACAGTGGGTCAACGGACCAAACCGGAAAAATCCACTCTCCGCGGTGAAGGACTGGGGGCCTTTGATTTCGACCATACCTGCTGGAATACGGAAATGATTTTCAAGAATTTTATTCATAGGACACTCAGGTGAGGCGTGGTGGAATGACTCTTCAACCCATGTGTTTGTAAAGAATCCTGCCGGCTGCAACCAGGCACGACTCCGGAAATCGCGCAAACAGGTGTCTCGCCATGCGCAAGCGCTTCGAATCGTGTTCCGGAACCATTGATCTCTGTCCGTTCCTATAATAGGTAAGCGTGGAGTATTTCGTTCCCCAATGCCCCTTGAACGCAATCAACCCAGGATTGTCAAGATCGGAGCGTCCAAAGTCAAATATCCTCGCCCCTCTTGCCTTTGCATACTCGATCGCATGCCAGAAAAGCAAGGGCATTCCGCCCAGGTTATGATCCTGCGCACTTGAGCAACCATACTTATAGACAACAGCCTGCGAGCCGGCGATCGTGAGGATGGCAGCCACAGGACGCTCCTCCCTGGAAGCTACCCACAGCACAGCGTCATCGCCATAATTTCGAATCAGACTCCGAAACCAGTGAATTGGCTGAGGAGGTAACTGATGCCGCCTACGGGTCTCCACCATCAGCTGATAGAACATCCCCAGAAGTCGCTCATTGCGCCCCCACTCAGTCACCAGCGACTCACGTCTCGCCCGCTGCACCTTTCTCCGGATGCAGCTATGATGAAGGCCGCGCCATAACTCGTCGATCGCGGGTTCAAGATCAAGCGTATGGAATGCATAGCCAGCGCAACCGGAGAAGGAATCTTGTGCCATCAGGTCCCCGGAAAGCGCTGTCGTCGGCCGCAGTTCCACATACTTGTAGCCCTTTTCTTCTGAGTATTGCGCCAGGCTATGGAGATAGTTTGCAGTCTCCTCTTCGGACGAAGTCAGCGGGTCGCAATGATCGGCGAATGGAAGTGAGACTATACGATTTCCCGTTATCCAACTCTTCACTCGGCAGAGCACCAACGCGCTCGTCAGTGACTCATTCGGTGAGCAGGTAGTCAGCGCGAGGCTCTCGTGACCATAGGTATCTCGAATGGATCTAAGCCATGTTGCTGCATGAAAGACAGAAGCCTTCGGATGTTTCCCCACCAGCGTATCCCAGCGCGGATCGGTCATGGGGTCGATTGTATGAATGGTCATTTCGTACTCTTATCTCCGGCAGGAATTGACCGCCGGATTGTCGATAGCATATCGTCCGCAAAAATTCCATCGGACTCTTCGCAGACTGGCTTCACAACTTATCCGCGACTTTCATCGTTTTTCTTGAGTTGTCGGAGCCAGAACGATCCAGCCGACAAGTTGGCGATGCACTTCATCGCGCTGTCAGCTCACTGCACGGGAACGAACTTCCTGTGCCATCCTTGCTCGTTACATCCTCCATCTGAAAAAGGCGATGGACCGTATTTCTGATCTGAGGAATGGTCTCTTCCAGTTGTCTGGAGAGCGTGGCACGACTGGCCCAGGCTTCATCGATCGCTCTCATCAGATCCTCCGCAGGGACAAACCGGATATCCATTGCCAGCGACGGAATGCCCACTGTCTCCAACACCGCCAGGAACTTGTCGCTATAAGCAAGACCGACTGCAGGAACACACAAAGACAATGCCCCGATGCAGGCGTGCATGCGCGAACCAAGAAAAAAGGAACAAAATCCGGTGATGTATCGCATCTCATGCGGTGTGTAAATGCCCCGCAGAACTCCTAGTTTCCCGGGATAGGAGGGGGCTAGTTGCGAGTACAATTCCTCGCAGGCCACCGAATCACTTTCAGCCTCTGACCCACTTTCGGCAAAGACATGAGGAACCAGTAACACCCGCGCGCCATTTGCAACCAATCGCTCAATCAGTGCGGCAATCATCTCGCGATAGTTACTCCGCAGGCCAAACTGATTGTTTTCGCTGTACCCTCCTTTATAGAGAAGACCACTCACGTTTAAACCGACAAGATCGGGCGATCGCTCCTTGTCCAGAGTCAGCCCCTCAATCTCAATCCTGCCTGGAGGCAGCGCGTCGATACCAAAGGCCATGTCATAACAGAATTCTCTCCGAATGGCATCCCGTCCTGCTCCAACCTGATCCAGAAACGCGGGCAAAGAACGATAGTCGCGACAGAATACTCGGCTCGACCTCCGCACAATCCACAACGCGACCTTCGAAGCCAGTGAGGAACGGAACGGGCCATACGTCTGTGGTAGCAGCACAAGAGGACGCCCCAGAATCAGCACCAGAATCGACGGCAGTGTCACATAAAAAAAACGCGACAGACCATAGAGATCGCTGAAACTATCGCCGCCAGAGACGGCTCCAAATAGCTCGCTCTCACATATCCTGCGCAGACATGTGTTGATTCCAATCACTCTGTTTCTAAGTCCGCGCGTCGGCAATATTCTCGAACACAGAGCTAGTGCCAGAAGGACAAGAATGTTGTTTGGAAGCCATATCTTCCACGAAAACCGCATGTGGGCGAGGGGAACATCAACAGTCGACACTCCATCGGGAATGGAATGTACGGATGCTTGCCGCTCAAACTCCAGAAAAAATACCTCTGCGTCCGGATAGCAATTTCGAATCGAGCGAACCGCACCAGCAGCCAGCGCACTGACGCCAAGGTTTGGTGTCTCGTACGAGGCTCCGAGGATTCCGACGCGCATCCTGCGAGCAAGCGATGGAGTCGGAGCGATAACAGTCTGTTTCATCATTTTCCAGTCTCTGTGATGGATTCCTGGATCTGTTTTGTTTCGCTGACGCGCATTGTCTTTGATTCGCGCCAGAGGGTTCGGGCCGCGAAGACCCCGAAACCGACGGTAAGAACAACTCCAATCGCGATGCGGAAGGATGCCAGCGGAGTCGATGGCAGCAAGCGTATCAGTGCGGCGGCGCTCAGCACTGCAATCATCAGATTCCGATTGAACTTTGTCCATCGCAGTTGCAGTTCGCGCCGCAGAATGATCCAGACAACCACATAGAAAAGGACATATGTGATAACGAAACTAATGCCAAGACCTGCAAGACCAAAATATCGAATGGCTCCCCAGGTTGTGAGCAAGGTGCCAGCGCCAAGCACCGCTTCGCTCAGAAAATAGATTGACGGGTGACACCGAGCCAGAATCGCATAGGACATCGTCCAGCTGGAAAGCCTGAGAATATCACCGATTAACTGCCACTCCAGAATATCCACCGTCGGCAGAAAACTCGAAGAGTAGATGAGTGGGATCACCCACGAAGCCAGCGTCATCGTACCCAGAATCACCGGTGCAGCAAGCAGGATGATCAGCCGATGCTGCTCATTGATCACCTCAGTCATTGCTTTCGGATCATCCTTCACCGCCGAAACGCGCGGATAATAATCCTGCGTCATCGCGGTCACCAGAAATCCGAGGTAGCCAATCGTAATCGTTGCCGCAGCTTTGTAATATCCGACTCCTGCGGCGTTCAGCAGGTGTAGGACAACAAGCGGCATGGCATATTGAACGCCCTTCCCAACCATGACACTGATGGAGTAAGGAACGCCGAAGGCAAACAGTGCACGTGCCGACTCAACGGACTTTCGGAAACCGATCCGAACGCGGGCTTTGCCCACGCTGCGCATGAGAAAATATCTCGAGGCAAACCAGCTTGTAAATGAACTGATCACCACGGCGGGTACTATCCCGCGCTCTCCCCATAAGAGCACCGAGCCTATTCCCACTGACGCGTTGCCCACTGCATTGACAACGCCGTACGAAGCAAGCGCTTCCACCCGATGCCATGCATTCATGATGCCGTTCTGAACATTGAGTGCCACCGCAACAGCCAACGCAATGCCAAGCGGAAGCATATCTGCTGCGTGCTCCGTGCTGCCTAGAATCCAGTAGCTCAGTGGCGCACGAAAAAAATAGAAGGCAGCGATCAACGGCAACGTCATCGCTCCGTACAGTAGCCATGCTCCATTGCTGAGAGCAAAGACCGCCTCATCCTCCCCATTCTTCGCCGCAGTCGCCCCCATTCGTACCAGACCGGTCGGTGTTCCGATTCCCACCAGCAGGCTTCCTGCCAGAATGAAACTCTGCAGAACTCCGTAGTAGCCATAGCCGGCGGGATGAAGCACCGTCGCAAGGATTTTCGAGGAAGCCAACCCAAGCAGAATTCCGATCAGCGAGCTGCTGCTTAACATCGCCGTCGCACGTACGATCGATCTCATCGGCAGAACTCGTGCACGGACTGAATCACATGCTCCACTTGATCGGATTTCAAATGCGGCCCCATCGGAAGACTCAGAATCTCATCTTGCAACATCTCCGTAATTGGCAGGCTCCCTTTCTGCAAACCAAGATCCCGATATGCAACCTGCAGGTGTGGTGCCACTGGATAATGAATAATTGTGCCAATACCACGCTCACGCAAATGCTGCTGCAGTGCATCCCGCTTCGGCGTGCGAATCACATACAGATGCCACACCGGAACTGCCCAGTCGGGAACCATCGGCAGCACCAGTCCCAAATCGCACAGCCCTTCACTGTACTGCCGGGCCACAGCGTTTCGACGCTTATTCCACTCATCCAGACACTTCAGCTTCACACGCAGCGCCGCCGCCTGCACTGTATCCAGCCGACTGTTATATCCGCGAACATCGTTGTAGTACTTGACGCGGGATCCGTAGTTCCGTAAAACACGGATACGATCCGCAAGCTGATCGTCGTTCGTCGTAACTGCTCCGCCATCGCCAAATGCCCCCAGATTCTTTCCCGGATAGAAGCTCCATGCCGCCATATCCCCAAAGCCGCCCAGTCGAACCCCTCGGTAGCGCGCGCCGTGTGCCTGCGCCGCATCCTCCAGCACCCACAAGCCGTGTCGCTTGCCAATTTCCACGATCGGGTCCATCTCCGCAGGCTGCCCATAAAGGTGTACCGGCAAGATGCCGCGCGTCTTCGACGTAATCGCCGACTCAACCCGCTCCGGATTCATATTGTAAGTATCTGCGCAAGGCTCGATCGGGACTGGAATCGCGCCGGCATAGCTGACCGCAAGCCAGGTCGCGATATACGTATTCGCCGGCACCAGCACCTCGTCCCCAGGCGCAATCCCAAGTGCCTGAATAGCCAGATGAAGGGCGTCCAGACCATTGCCTACTCCGATGCAATGCTTCACTCCTTGAAAGGACGCAAACTCATTCTCAAACTGCTCTACTTCCTTCCCGAGAATGAAATTCCCTTTCGCGCAAACGTCCAGCATGGCCTGCTCTACTTCTTTCTGAATCTCGAAATATGCGGCACGAAGATCAAGAAATGGCACAGGGGTGGCGACTGCATTGGACGCAGAATCGGAAGCCGCGGGAGTAGCAAGTGAAATCGTCATAGTTTCTTCTCCGTTGCATATCGTCGAGCACCTGGCCAGACGATGGGTTGTGAAAGTGAAAATCCTGTCTGGTTTAACGAGATACGATCGGACGCGAATCGATCACGCTCTATCAAGCAGCATGCTCACTCCGATTCCAGCTCGCAGTCGTCTCTGTAGCATCCCTTCTGCATGATGCAGAAGGGATGCTACAGGCACCCTTTCGACATCCGAATAAATGCATACTGCACCCGATTCGTTATCCTGAACGACCTCTGTAATACAGGCCAACCAGACGCCGACCCAGCACATTCTGTGACAGCACAAGGTCCCTCAAATCGGAGAGACGTCTTTGAATCGCAGCGCGGATTTTCTTCCTGGCGGCTCGCGAAGTTACAAAAACTTCGGAGCTGTCGTAGTTTACGTTCAAACGAGCAGCGTCACCTGCCTCCATCCGAAGGGCCAACTGCAGGACTCCCCCTTCATTTCGGTAATCGACAGCTTCTCCGTTCACATGAACCGACTGAATTCTCTGTCCTGCAAATACAGCCTTCCGTATATGAAATGTTGCGAGCCGATCCGAAGGATTCTCCACGATCAGGTTGCCGCCTTCAGCCAGTACGTCATAGTCTCCGTCGCCACGCACGCGAAGGCGATAAAGGTGTTGAAATATCTCTCCAAGGCGCGTCCACTTCACGTCCGGCCACTTCTCTCGCACCCTGCTCACCACGGTTCGGAATGCATCACTCCCGCCTTCAAACAGCGAATGATGACCATAAAACAACAACGGGTTTTCCAGGAAGGATTGAACGGCAAGATACGCCTGGGGCACTCCCACTTCCGCCGGAAACCGGCGTACGCGCGGCAGAGTTGTGCCTCCTGTCTGCGCAAGACGCAGATAAAACATTGAGTCGCTCGGACGTCCTTCTCCTGCTGCCACCAGTTCCGCATTCGCCGTACCAAGATAACCCGCCCGTTCCATCACCTCGAGTGTTGCGGCGGGTGATAACTTTTCTTCCGGAAAAATCATGACCCGGTCAAAGTTCACACCTGTCTGGCGCGCAAATTCATCCATTCGATGAAGCGCCTCGTAAATGTCACTAGCCTGCTCTGCCAACGGCGTTGTTTTGTAGTCTGCAAATTCTCCATGAACATGATTGTTTCCGTGAATGCAAACCGAGAATAACTCCGGGTGCTCACGGAATATCTTCGTCGTTACTTCATCGCTGCGTGCATAATTCCAGGGAATAAACGCAACAGTGGTGTGAAATTTTATCGCCAGCATCTCGGCAAGCAACTTCTCAAACTCCAGATGACCGTACCTCGACCGAAGCCACGGATCATCGATGGTCAGGTTGGCAAAACGCTTCGGCGCATGCCAGCAGCGTTCACCACCTGCATAACGCACAAAGATCATCATCGGTGCGAGACGCGTAAAGTGCTTCACGCTTGAATGAAGCCTGGGCAAAGACCGATCGGGTACATCCTCCAGTGCAGACAGATAGAAGATACGGTGCCGCGCATCTCCATTCCATGTAAAGAAACTCTGCGCTCCAAATTTGCTTTCGATCGAGAGCAGGGCACCTTTCGGGTGAGTCCTGAACGTACAAGCAGGCGCGGCAATTGCCGGTAAACTCTCGTTCGACAGTTCATGCAGAATCTCACTGGAATCCCCACACCTCCAGGAAGTAACAACCAACTCCGTTTCGCGCGGAGATAACTTCGGAGTCTGGTCTCCACACCATTCCCTAAGTCTCTGCTGACTGGTGCCGGGACTAATATCGAAAATCAGCAGCGGAATGCTCTCTGCATCTCGTCTTCGCAGCGCATCGAGCAGATCGCGACAGGGAAGCAACGGGAGAACCTCCGCGGAAACGGCCGCGGCTACCGTGTTTTCTGCCTGAAGCATCTGCAGCAATTCTGCGCTCATGCCCGCTGTGGACTGCGCCACAGCTTCCAGATGCAGACCGTAGAATTGTGCCGCAACATTCAGGCGCGCCTCTCCAGTCAAGCGCTCCGATTGCACCAGAACAATGCGCGTCAGTGCATCGATTGCACAGACTTTGGACGACGTCAGTTGATCAGTCATAAATATCAGAATGAATCACCGCAAAAAGACAAACTTACTGCGAGGCTATGGTGAACAGGCCTCAGGGGCCCGTATCCTTGAAGGCGAGGGCAAAAGCTATCCAGTTGCCACGATGGTATGAAGTTGCTGTTGCACTGTATGATCCGACGCTGGTCACGTCTCTGTCTTCCAACATCGTCGTCGCTTCATACTTACGCTTCGCGAAGTCGGCACCGGCTGAATACGGCAAATTGTGATCCGTATATCCAAACCACACGATGATCGTGTCATTGGCATTGCTCGTCGTCAGCGCTCTGGAGTCCTGAGTCATACCACTTCCCATTGACAAACTTTTCGCATCCAGCGGAGAAATTGTTGTAAACCCACTGTACTCCGCTACGTCTATCACAGCGTACGAAGTGGTTTTCCTCGAAAATGCAGCCATCACCGCGAGCGGTTTCCGGTAGGAAGCATTCACCGTGTACCATACGCCGAACCAGTGGTTGGGGGACACAGTGACCGCGGGAAAAGCAGCGACATACCGGTTCCCGGCCTGATCATGAATAGTGGCTGAAATCTGAGCGCCGTTCCAGTGGCAGAAGACGACAATCACGTCTCCAGGTATCGCCGCCTGTCCCTCGTATGTTCGCGACGTGGTAACGCTCCCGGCATCTCCTGTGGACCATTGCACAAAGTGGCTGGAACCGGTCGACGTCAATGGTGGCAACGTCGTCGCCGTGCAACCCTTACATCCAACTACCGCAGGCAGAACTATTGTGGCTAACAGCAGTATCGCGAATGGCGCTGAAGGCCAGGCAAAAGGCTTGGCAGAAAGCGGAAAAAAATTCATGGTGACCTCTCCCATTTCTTCCCGATCGCAGGAAATCTCCGGTTCCACAATCGTATGGTCTGGAGGCAATCCCATTGCTATCAACTATCTGGAAATCTTGCCGAGTATGGCACACAAATTGCTAATTCCATCAATAATTACCCCGCAATGACCTGCTGGAGTTTAATCTAATGAAGAATTGTTCCGACCAGACGAGGAGCGCTTCCCGCATGTTGCATCTCGCTCGTATCCTCATCGTTTGCTTTTCCAGCCTAAGCCTTGCAGCCTTTGGATTCTCCGGTTGCAGCGGTTCGGCGACCTCCACTGGCGGAACAACTTCTTCCGGAGGAACCTCTTCTGGATCAGGCACTTCCGGCAGTTCAGGAGGCACCGGTTCGGGCAGCACCGGTTCGGGCAGCACCGGTTCGGGCAGTTCTGGTTCGGGCAGCACCGGTTCGGGCAGCACCGGTTCGGGCAGTTCTGGTTCGGGCAGCACGGGTTCGGGATCAGGATCCTCCGGTAGCTCTGGCTCGTCTGGCACCTCCAGCAATACAGCCTTTACATCCAGCTTTGGCACTCTGTCTGGGAGTGGCGGATGCGATGGCAAAGGTAACTGTTACGTCTATAAAGGCGCATCAGGCTCGGGCAGCGGTGTGGACTGGACCAACGCTTACACCGGTTTCGGGACAAATTCAGGCCAGATAGCCCCCTCGGGAATGCAGCGTGGAGTAATCTACTGGATTGCGGCCGGCGACTATGGTTCGCCCACGTTCAGCACGCCCGACAGTGGTACTCTCGGTATCGAGATCGAAGCGGCAACAGACTCCGCCAATGGAGCGGCAAGCGACTGGAACAGCAGTTATGCCGGACAGGCCATCTTCGACTCCAACACAACGATCATCACGGACCACTGGGCTTTCAATGGACAATCACGTGGTTCTGATTGGGTCAGTGGATACAACATCAAGTTCTGGAACCAGGCCCCAAACTCCGACTACGCCGTTGGTGCACAGTCTTCAACGGGCCAGTACTCGAATTGGGCATTTGACTATGTGGAAATTGAAGGCACAAATACGGTTGGTAGTCAGTACTCCGATGAAGGATTTTCCTGTTACTCGGTATGTAACAGCATCTACATCGGAAACTCTTGGATTCATAACACTGGAAGTGACAATCTTTCCCTCAATGGCCCCAACGGCGGCGGCTCCGGACTTATCCTGGAATACAACTGGATCAGCTACAATCACAGCGGTCTCAACTCCACCCACTCGCAGTGCATCCAGACGACCGTCTCCGACTTCACTGCCCGTTACAACATATGGCAGGACTGCATGAGCAGCGGGTTTATCACCGATGCATCTGCTGGATCGCCACAGAAATCGGGATGGTACATCTACGGGAACATCTTCTTCTGGGATCCCGCCTTCGCAAGCCTTAGCACCTCCTTCGTCGGCGATGGAATTATTGGCGATTTCAACACTACGCCCACTGGAAGTTACTTCGTTAATAATACGATCTACGGACTCTCAACCAACAACACCTGCAACGCATTTGCCTGGTATACCGTTCCGACCGATGCGGTAACCGAAAACAATCTCTGGGAAGGAACAAGCGCCTGCAATCCCTCCAACCCTCCCATCGGAACGTGGGATTATAACGCATATTTCAGTGGATCGAATGATCCGGCCGATAACAGTCCACATGTGCAGCGATCCAGTGCCAGCGCATTTGTTACCACGCTTACGTCCACGTCTTCTGGATCGCTGCTCGGGTTTACTCAACTGACCAATGACCTGAAACTACTTAATAACACAAACGCTGGAATCTCCCTTCCTTCTCCATACAACATGGACATGGAAGGCGTTACTCGCGGTTCCGGCGGGGTATGGAGCAGGGGCGCACTGCAAGCACCCTGAAAAAGAGTCGAATACGCGACAGCCGATCAGTCCGTTTCAGCTGTCGCATCACGTTCGGTCTCACCTTTGGAAGGTACTCCACCTGGCAAACTTGCCTTTTCCGCAGACTTATCGGAGCGCATCAGGTCTCGCCACTTTTTTTTCACGCGTCCCTGTACTTCCTTTCCCAGCAACTTTTTAGCACTTACATTCGCGAGATTAAGGATCGTTCGGTAAGTATTCAATGCAACTCCGGCAGGAGTCTCAGGGAATATCCAGAATGATATATCTTCTCTCTTTCGATCGCAGATCGCCTCTTTATATTGCGCGTCCCCAGTCCCAAAATCGATTGCCTTAACCTCGAACACCTTGTCGTCGCACAACTTCTCGATCAGGTGCATCAAAAGATAATTGCCTGGCGAGTACGTCTTATATTGTGGGTCGTAACCGGTATGGTCCATATAAAGAACACCCTTGGATGCGGTGCCGATCGTATATGCCCATACTGTGCCGCCGACGCGTAACGTCACGATCAGCAGCTTCCCGCGTTCTGCCTTGTGCTTCAACCTCTGTCGCTCATTCAGACTATCCTTGAACCCTGCTCCCAGCGCTCGCAGGTAGCCCTTGGCTGCAATGACTTCAATATCCGTTGCGGTTTGATCTACTTCCTCCGGACGCGTCGTCAGATCGACCTCCACTTGTCCTACTGCAACTTTGTGGATTCGATTTCTCTTCTGCCTTATGCCACTCCGATAATGCTTTGAGACCCTCATCTTGAGAAATTCGTCAAAAGTTTCTGTCAGCGTCAGATACCAGTGCTCTTCCACAACCGAACAAAGGTCCAGCATCATTCGCGGCGTCCTGCTCCGAATCGCGTGGTACAAAGGCGAATCATGGTCGAGATGATTGAAGTAGACGGAATAATACTCCTTCTTCTTCAAGGATGTCATGACCCCATCTGCTAGCAGTTCACATTCCTTCGCGGAAGGATTACCCAGTAGTCCTCCATGAATCATGGTAAGAGTCCGAATCCGTGGTGCCGGCATATGGAGATATCCCGATCGAACATCGATTCGGCGCATTTCTACTCTGCCCACAAGAATGGCACGGATAGCTTCTCCGCTTCGCACCACGAAAACATGGGGGCGAATCGCATCTTCGGTCGTCTCTGCAACCAGGCGAAAAAAATCCAGATCGGCATGCGGATGCTGATGAAGCCTTGACCACACCTCGCGAATACTCTCAATCTCAGCAAAGCTTCGAAGCGTTACACATTCCAGTGCAGTGCTCCGGGGGGGGATATCAGGCGCATTCCGCTCCGCCACTTCGCGCATTGCCCGGTTCGTCGGAGTAGTAGTCATCATCCCGTATCCCCTTTTCACTCAGTATTGTATTGTGACGCTCTGTTGTTTTCCGTCTGGAAATTGCTCCATCTGACAGGAGAATGCAGAGCAGAAACTCCAGGTAAGGATGACGCTGATTCTTCAACACACTCCCATGCCAGATCAGAAGTCCACGGAGACCTCAGTTTTCTCTTCTTCTCGACGATGGTCTCCGGCATATCTTCTTCCGCACGCAACAGTGCCGGGTTTAGCATCGCCATGGCCATAACAATCCACAGCATGTATGACTGCTGACCCCACCCATAGTTCTGAACATTTGTCATGAGGAAGAAATACGCACATAGCATGCAGAAGAAAGTCAGCGGAATCAAGCGATCGAGTCCGGTAGATCGAACGCATCCCAATAGTGCAGTGCGCCACACAGTGAGAAGTGGCAGCATGGCGATCGCAAATCCTAGATACCCAGTTTCGATCAGAAGTAATACCACAGCACTGTCACAGCTTTCGACTGGAACGATATGTATCTCTCCATCCACCTGCGCCGCGGTTTTTATTCCAAGGTAATAAAACGAATTCGGGCCATGTCCCCATAGAGCGCGTCCGATGCTATGGTTCAACTCCACAGGAACCAATCCATACAACACGTAGCGCCACTGATAGGATTCCCCCATCGCGCTGTCAGAGTCCTTACTACCCGCGTAGATATTATGGAGGGTGTCAAAGACGCCAGGCCGCACAACCAAAACCACCAGAACCAATACTGCAATCCCGCCTAGTTTCTTTCGTATCGTGGAATCTCCGAGGAGGGCAAGCAGGCAGAGGCTCATAAACAGTGCGATCCATGGTCCTCTACTACCAGTTTTATATATGCAGAGAAACATGGGAAGAATTCCAAGCCCGAAAAACCACTTCTCACGTTTGTCCTTTGCAAGTGAAGTCAGACAGAGTGCAGCCGGAATTGCCATCGCAAGTGCAAGTCCGAAGAGAATGGGGTGTCCGAAAGTTGATTGAATTCTTCCCGCTCTGTCGTCCACATCTGCAGCGCCGAAATGATGTGCGACTGTAGGAAACAAGGCAACCGGGCTCCAGTCCTGATAAACTTCCGCAATGCCTATCACCGACAACGCAATCAGCGCACTCACATAACCGCCAAGAATGCCGCGCACCGTCCCTCCGCGCCGAATATTACGGGCATATATCCAATACACCACCATGAAATCGAGAATCTGCGAGATAACAGCCTTCACGCTGATCACCACAACAGCCGAGTTGATCGTCGCGACACCAAGCCACACAATCTGCAGGATCAATAGCCACTTCAATGAAAGGTAGCTCCTGCCACCAACCGTGTCTTTCTTGTCGGGAAAGACAAATTGCAACACAAGCAGAGTGATAACAATCACCCGTTGTGCGTCAAGATCGGATAAGCCGGGAACAGCGATCTGACATTCCACGGGAAAAAGCATCAGCAGAAAGGTTGCCCCAGGCAGTGTCCGTTCAAATCCCTTGGTAGCCGCAGTCCACACGAGCCATGCAACAATCAGAACGTCGATAGCGAGAACTAAGGGCATTGATGGAAGCTTTCGGCGGCACTGAATCCGCAAATGGGAGATTCACAAAGCAGGTTTTGTAGCGGATGACTTTGCCTGTATCTGTCTGCGGTAAAACAAAACCTTTAATTTCTGCATTTGTTCCTTCCGTCGAACGCGAATAAACTCTCTGCTTCGCTTTCGCTCCTCGGACCGTAAATAACAAGAAGCAAAACCGTAGAGATACCCAACCGCCACACGCGGCGAGTATATCCACGCAGTACGAAAAGCTTTGGCGAACACAAATAAGGGATGGCTCCATGTTAGGTACTCTGCTCGACCTCTGCTTCGGAATACTTTTGCGCTGGCGATTCCTGTACCTGTTGGTCTGCGATGTATCGCCACAATAGATGGATAACTTTGCGTAATCCATCCCCTGCTTCTTGCTTCGACTTCATCGATCGTATCCCAACCAATATCCGCTGTCATTCCGCCTATTTCTTCAAAGCATTCCATCTTGTACATCTTCAGTGCTCCACGGATATGGTCTTCCGGACTCTCTTCGAATACCAGACCATCCGGGCTTTCAATATACAGTCCCCCTCCTGCTATGCCTAGTCTCGGCTCGCGTTCGAACTCGGAAAAGATTTTCTCCATGTAGTCCGGAGAAAGGATAAGATCGGAGTCAAATCTCGCTAAATAATCATACTCACGAAGATTCAGTTCTCTAAGTGCTGAAGGAATTGCTCCTTCTCCGCCCGGCAACCTCTGTGCTCTGTTCGGAAGACAAATCAATTGAATAAAACTGAAATTCCTGGCCAATTGCCTCGCAATTTCCGGCGTACGATCGCGTGATCCATCATCAACAATAATCCAGCGTTTCGGCTGAATTGCCTGTGAGATTACGGATTCCGCCATTGCTGGAAGAAAGTTCTCTTCATCGCGGACAGGCATGATCAGCGCATAGCGCACACGGAGTTTTGTATCTGCAGCCATCACATCATCATCCAATATTTCAGTCGTCATGCTTCTTCCTCAACAACATGATTGACTCTACCTTCTCAGCCCCCAAGCCAGAATGCACCACCACTTCTGAGCCGCACCAAGCAGACGGCCTCGACGTTCTCCCTGTCTCGGAATCGTTAGAAGACCTCCGATTAGAATCAGCCGAACACAGGCTGCAAAAGCCATTGTCCTCCGATATGCACGGCTATAGGAAGGGCCACGAGTCGCACATAAAAACTGCTCCATCGACTCACGCTGCTTCAAGTCTTCAAATCCATCAAACTGATGGCTCGAGCTTTTCCCACCGTGGTGAGTCACCTCATACTGAGTAAGGCAATAAATCTCGTACCCTACCTTACGAATCCTGTAACTTAAATCAAGATCGTCTGAGTACATAAAGTACTCTTCACAGAAACCATTCACCGCATCAAACGCAATCCTGGATGTCATAAAACAGGCTCCGGAAATGGCTTGTGCCTTTACAGCATTTTTGCGCGCGTGTAACGCCTCTGTTCCCCACAGCTTCGATCTTGGAAACATTCGCCGCAGAACATTCGCATCCAGAACCTGATTCAGGATTGTAGGAAAAGTCTGAACACAACTCTCCTGCACTGTTCCGTCTGTATTCCTCAGGAGCGCGCTGACCGCGCCAGCTTCGGAATGACCTTGCATCCAACAAACCATTCCTGAAATCGCATCGGAATGAATCTCAGTATCCGGATTCATAAAGAGCAGGTACTTTCCTTTCGCTCCTTGAGCACCGAGATTGTTGGCCCGTGCAAAACCAAGATTTTCTTTTGACAGAATCAACTGCACTTCAGGATATTTCTTGCCAATCACCGTCTCGCAGTTGTCATCGGAATGATTATCCACAACGATAATTTCATACGACACCTCACGGAGATATTGACCGAGCGAATCGAGGCACGCGCACAGATAATCTGTCGATTTCCAGTTAACGATGATAATCGAGACATCTAACATGCGAAACTTTTACCCTCGCGTAGGAGTCATCTTCCTCGCTTGCTCATCATCGCGGGAAGAAATAACGAATTGCACAAGACACTTCTTCATCGACTGTACCTTCCCGATCCAGTCGTATCCGCCGCTAAGTTTTATGCTGAACAGGCCCCTGTCGTCGTAAGTATTGACCGGCAATCGCGGCCAGAAGAACGGATCACTCTGAACTCTTGCACTTCCGACCTTTGTCGTCACACCGCCTCTATATCCGCATGCACGCAGCGCTGTCTCCACATTAAGGACTGTGCGTCTTCTGTGCTCCGGGAAAGCATATGGCCATGAAAACTCCTGAACGGTTCTGCCGGTCTCTTCCTCCAGAACTCGCTTTGATTCGCGCAACTGATACTCGATTTCCCGATAGCTGAGCTGGGCCAGATGAGGGTGAGTCAAGGTGTGCGACCCAATTTCCATCCCATAACTCGCTGCAGCTCGCACCTCATCCCATGTCATATATTCACGATCCGGTGTATCCGGAGATTGAATCAGCCCGGGTGCGACGAATAGCGTCGCAGTCATCCTGTAGTGAACCATCACTGAATTGCCGTGCTATAGGCGTCCCGATATCCGTCATCAAATGTGATCACAACATGCTTCTCGCAATTAGCATTTCCGGCAAGTTGCCTTCGTGCCGACTCTAGGCTCATCGAGGTGTAGCCCTGCTCACTCAGCCAACGCATCTGCGTTTCGAATACTTCCGGCTCGGTATGCGTCTCATAATATGGCCTGAGACCGCTGATCTCCTTACGTATTCCGTGATACATCAGAATTGGAATGCGAACTGCTGATGCACCGCCAGAACCGAAATATCCGATCGATTCGCTTATCGCACGATCAAGACGATACTTACGCATGGGCGGACTCATTTGTGCCCGTAACTCTAGATTCAGGGTGCTTCTCCTGTCGTAGATTGTCCAGTATTGTCAGGTATTCTTCTTTCCTGGTTTCCCACCGATATTGTGCGGCATAGCGTAATGCGTTCTCTGCAATCTTGCTGCGCAGTTCAGGCGATAGCCACATCTCCAACATAGCTTCTGACAGCTCCCGATCATCATCCGATGTCACAAATCTCACCATTGAGTCATCGTGATAATAGCTGTCGATCCGAGTTCTCGAAACGATGAGAGGGACCCCTAAATACATAAATTCGAGAATTTTCGTACTCGCCGCTTCGTTACCAAATCCAGAGCTTACTCTTTTGGGTACAACGGCCATATCTGCTCTTGCCATTACGTTGGCAATCTCGCTCCATGGAATCATCCCATGAAATATTACTCTGCTTTCCAGATGGAGCGAGTTACGCAGGGCAATCAATTTCGTCTTCTCCGGTCCCTCGCCGTAGATATGGAACTCCGCATCTGGCATCTGATCAGCTACACGGGCAAACGCACGGAGCGCAACATCGAGGCCTTGATGATAGTTCAGTGTTCCCGGATAAAGAAAAATAAATTTCTCCCCCCGCTGACAGGATGGCCTCGGATACGGATGAAATATTGACGGGTCAGGGTAATTCCGAATCGCAGTGCATTTACTGGCCGTAGTAGATCTGCAAATCATTCGGTCACGCCAGATTTCATTCGCTGCGATCACATGATCCGCAAAGCCGACGCTGAATTTCTCCACCAACATCAACATCTGAAATGCTATCGAGTCGGATTTGATGCCAAACTTACTTGCACAGAACTCCGGCAGAATATCGTGAACATCCAGGACAACCGATGTCCCCATGTACTTGGGAATTGCTGCAGAAAAGACAAGAAAATCCGGAACGGAGTGAACATGAATTACATCGTAACGATTCCAGTTCCTCCGACGTGCAAAAAACAAGAACGCTGTCGCAAGAAAGAGTAGAATCCTCCATGCATACTGCCTCGCTCCTTTTTCGTTTACTTTCCTGGAACGGATGCGAAAGACACTTACTCCATCGATCACTTCTTGCTTCGGCGTTTCTTCCGCCTGAAGCGCAATCACGTCCACGCTATCCCCGCGTTCAGTGAGTGCCTTCGCATATTGCATTATGCGCGAGTCACTCTCATAGAACGAATAGGTAACCATGCAGACTTTCATCGAAGGCTCTTTTCTTCGCTCGGCAACGAGGATGCAGCATGACCTTCGATGCTCTCGACGTTCAGTTGCACACCCTCCGTCATCGGATCACATGAGTCTTCGATATACCGAAGCACTGTGGCAGGATTTCCCGCTACAATTGCTTTCGCTGGCACGTCTTTCGTCACCACACTACCAGCCCCAATGATCGCCCGTTCGCCGATGACGACATTGGCGAGAATCGTTGCGCCCGACCCAATAGACGCTCCGCGCTTCACCAGGGTTGACTGTACAGACCAGTCGGCATCGCTTTGTACTGTGCCATCTCCATTCGTCGCACGCGGGTAAGTGTCATTGATAAACGTCACTCCGTGTCCGATAAATACTTCGTTTTCGATAACCACACCTTCACATATGAATGTATGGCTGGACACCTTGCAGCGGCTGCCCACCCGCGCTTTCTTCTGAATTTCCACGAATGCTCCGATTCCAGTGTCATCGCCGATCTCGCAACCGTATAGATTGATGAATCTTGAGAGACGAACCCGTTCACCAAGCTTCACATCGGAGGAAATACAAAGATATGGATCTTGAATCATAGCAACTCCTCACACCCACGGTTCTTTAGCGACTTTGTCGCCGCCTCCAGAAGCCGGACTACCCGCAGACCAGCATGCCCATCGTTAATGGGATTCTGCTTAGTTTCAATGCATTCGGCAAAATACTTCGCCTCCTCGCTCAACGCCTCTGCCTGTTCTACCCTTGGTGACCACATGTCTCCCGAGCGGTAACTTACCAGTAGGTCGTACACGCCGTTTCGGCTATTCATATGCACTCCGCGATCATAGACGCGAAGCTTCTCATCGGCCACCAGATCATTCCACACCAACATCTTCTTCTCGCCACCCACAAGGGTCATCCGAATCTTCACCGGAGACAGCCAGTTTACGCTCACATGCGCGATCAGCTTTTCGCTGAAATATACCGTGATGTATGCCATGTCCTCGAAATCATTCAGGTGCTTTTGCCCGGTCGCCACTACTGCCTGAGCCTTGCCCTGGACCAGGTAATCCAGAATGGAAAGGTCGTGCGGAGCAAGATCCCAGATTACATTGACATCGTGCTGAAATAAACCAAGATTGACACGTGTCGAGTCATAGTACAACAACTTGCCGAGATCGCCATTGTCAATCAGTTGGCGCATCTTCTTCACCGCACCCGTAAACAGGAACGTGTGATCGACCATGATAGTCAACCCTTTGCGCTCTGCGATTTCAATCAACTCCATTGCCTGGGCTGAGGTGCTTGTGAATGGCTTCTCTACCCAAATATGTTTCCCGTTTTCCAGAGCGGCTTTGGCAAAATCATAATGCGTCCATACCGGAGTGACAACAGCAACCGCATCGATATCGGTCGCCTTGAATATTTCCGTAGGGTCTCCGACTACCCGCACATCCGGATAATCGGTTCGCGCACGCTGCTGAGAGTCCGCGCGCTGATCGCAGATAGAGATCAGTCGTGTCGTTCCTGAGTGAAAATTTCTAGCAACGCGTGGCCCCCAGTACCCATAGCCGATTACACCGACTCGAATCATGACAATAACTCTTTCAGAAACAGATTTGTGGTAATGCAGATAACTATCCTGCTGTCAGCGACCAGACACCATCGCTAACGGTGTGCGGAATATAATCATCAGATCGAGCCAGATGGATTGCTTTTCTGCATACCGAAGATCAAGCCGAACCATATCGTCAAATTTGATCTTGCTCCGCCCACTGACCTGCCACAATCCGGTAATTCCCGGCCGAGTTTCCAGATATCGGCGCCTATGCCAGTATCGATAGCTCTCAACTTCATATCTCAGTGCAGGTCGCGGGCCAATCAGTGACATATCGCCACGCAAGACATTGAACAACTGCGGTAGTTCGTCCAGACTGGTCCGCCGCAAAATCCCTCCCACTGGGGTGATTCGCTTGTCGCGGACCAGTTTGTACATTCCTCCGTTCTCACTCGCATCTGCCTTGCCCGATATAAACTGCTGGACATACGCCTTATGCACTGAGTTCTCAGATGCCATATACATCGACCGAAATTTGAGCATCTTGAAGGGTTTCCCAAATTGTCCGACACGTTCCTGCCGAAAGAAGACCGGACCTTTCGACGTGATGCGGACGAGAACAAAGCAGAGAATCAGGATCGGTGAAAACGCAATGATCAGTGCCATACTCGTTACAATGTCAAATATCCGCTTCACAAACTTTCGAATTTGTTTGTGACCTTCATTCATGGCAATATCCGGATACAGTTCTGAAGCAAATTCACTCCCAGCGTCCGCACGGCCAACAACCTCCGGAAAGACATGGAATTCGATTCGGACACCGCGTTCTTCATTCAGGTGTCTTGCAGATAATTCGCGCACACGCACTTCTGCGCCATGCATCGCAGCCGCTATCTCCTGCTCGCCAAATTCCGTCAGGATCACTCCTGCCACACCGGCCCGATGCCACCCCACAATATCTGTTTCGCGCATATCTCTGCACAGACACTCAATGAGCGTCTCCGTGCTCTGGCTCGATTGACCCGTGATCAACATCAAAGCAAAAGGGTTACCTGACCGCTCCGAACGTCGTCTTTCCCTCTGAAGAAGTGCAGCAAATATCTCTTGGGAATATACAGCGCCCTTTTGCACGCCCACCAACCGCATTTCCCGTTTTGTACCATGGGTTCGCGCAGGCACTTCGGGTTGGCGCCACTTCGGCTCTACAACTGCGATTTCAGATTCATACTGCGGAAGTTGCTTACTCATTGGCCTATCCTTCTGGGGAAGTGTGATTCTGCATTTTTCTGAATATCACCCATTGTTTTAATGTCTTCTTCTTACTTCATCGTCGAAGCTCAAGACGATTCCATTGATAAAGTAGACCAGTAGTCACATAGCTTCTATGAAAGTTTGCCTGCTCCAGCACAGCAGCACTGGCTGTCTGTCGGCTAAATATGTATTGCAGATTCCACATTAGTTTTCCAACAACTGGATGAGTAAGTGCAAAGCTTCCTTGCTGCGACGTAAGATTCCCCAGCGGATTGCTGGTACCCAGCCCACTGTCCCACCCAGAGGAAGCAGTTAAGTACACATCCCAACCTTTTGCGACATGGTGATGGTAACTAGCTGAGAGACTGGAATAAGCAACGAAGGTAAGATAACCACCACCATCCGAAGCCAACCGTTGTCCAGTAAGAACGAGTACGTTTCTGTCGTCCTGTTTAGTGACGGACACTCCAGCCGCCCACGTTACCTGGCTGGTGGTGGGTGTTCCATTCTGGCCCACAGCTGGAACTTCCTGAAACTGGAGAAACTGAGGACCACCATATGCCTGCACGGTCGTTTCCCGCGTTGCCTGCCAGCTCCAAGAAGGCAATATTGACTCCGAAAGCATATTTTGTGGTGAAGCCACTGGAATCGATCCGCTCAACTGAATGTCCTGGAACAAGCCAAGGACGCCCAAAGTTGTTCGTTCGCTGCTCCTCCAGCTATATTGTCCACCGCCATCCACACCGGAAAGATTAAGCAGAGGTAAAGCCTGTACTGCTTGCTCCGAAAAACTTCTCTGCTCATAGCTGCCCAGAGCCGTGAACGTCGAACGCCCATTGGGCTGCCATGACAAGTCCCCGCGGACCGTGTTTTGCTGCTCTGCGGCAAGCTGCGTCAAGACAGATGTGTTTGGTGAAGTTGGCAATCCAGATTGCGAGGAACTCGCAGTCCCGGCAGCCTGGGGGTTACTCCCCGTTGTGTTGCTATAAAAATCTCGCAATCGCAGCATCACATGCGAGGTGATCATCGATTTCAGATCACCAGACAACACCTGATCAAATTGATCGTATGCCGACGTATTCTGATAGAATGCATAGTAAGGTACGTACTCGACCAGAAAAGATACCTGACTGCCTTGATGTAGTAATGTAAGGTCAGCCAACAGACTATGAATTTCGTCCGATATACGCGGTGAAGAAAGGGCTAGAACGTTGTCCGTGTAACCCGCGCTATAACCAGTTTCCAATCCAATAGCGTTCCCCATTGTCTGAGACTGAGTAATGTTAATCGTAGGCTGACTCGCAGTCCCGAAGGGATCCGGGTTGCCCTGACTGTCCACCTGTCCGAACATAGTCGGACTGGCAAGAAGAAACACTATCGATATTGAAATTACATATTTCACAATATGTCCTGTCATGGAACCACCACTGTATCGCCTGAATTGAGATAAACATTCTCTTCCAGGTGGTGGCCGCGAATCACTTTGCGGTAGTCGAACTTAAGTATCTTGTCTTTCGTGCCGCTGTCAGATGGGCGCAGCACGTAAATGTGTCCGGCCCGGGCAAATTCCTGAAGGCCTCCAGCTAATGCGAGCGCATCCAGCACTGTAGTGGGACGAATCAGTTCGAATGATCCAGGCTTGTTCACTTGCCCCATCACGTTGAAGCTTCTGCTGCGTATCTGCTCCACCACTACATTGACTTCAGGGTGACTTACATAGGGTGCAAGTGCCGCTATGATTTCGTCGCGAAGCTTATCCGAAGTCAGGCCTGCAGCCTGAATATCTCCGATAAGCGGCATGGAAATCTTCCCATCCGGGCGAACAGGCATTGTCTTTGATAATTCCGAATCCTTCCACACATTGATTGCCAACTCATCGCCAAGACCAATGACATAGTCGATGGGTGGCTTGATAGCAGCGTCTGTTCGAAGTGCATCCTTGGATTTCGATTTACTTTTCGTCTTTTGGGCTGGAATGGTCTTCGTGCTCTGTGCGAGCGAAGACGTGACGCTTGCCATGGCCAGAAAAACGCAAAGACAGCATCCGACTAAATCACGGATTAGAATGTTATGGCGCATATCCCTCTTCCAAATATGTCGAAAGCGCAACCAATTCAACCCGAGGAATCGTCTGCGACTTTGCAAATTCTGATCTTTCAGTTCTGCGAATAAAGCGGAAAAATATGAGGTGATCCTCAGCAATGTATCTGCTGCGAAGCAACCATCTCCCGCAGAATATTGACGGAATCTGCATGACAGTATTCAGCTGTCCCTCGCGCCGGCTCAACGTCAGCTAAATCCACCTCGACAGATGCCGACTGTGCAAGCATCTCTACTGACAGAACCAGACGACTGATATTTTTACGCCGCACCAGAAAACCTCGTACACCCTTAAGCGGGCCGCGAATGACGCGAACCGGATCACCATTACAAAGAAATGGATGCGGCTCAATTCCGGAGTCCTCTCTTGCAGCCCGGCGAAGCGCTTCAATTTCTTCGCCCGGAATAACAGCGAAGTTTTCACCTCTGGAAACAATTGTGTGGACGCCAGGCGTCGAGGCAATCTGGAGTCGATTGGTCAGACTCTCACGAACGAACACATACCCGGGAAAGAGCGGGAGTTCAAGTTGAACACTTCGATCCTTCCACTTTCGCACAGATTGGTACACAGGAAGGAAGATTTCCATGCCTTTGGCCAAGAGCATTTGGCTGACACGCTTTTCGTGCTGGTGGCGTGTGTACACAGCCCACCAACCCAGGCAAGCACTTACGTCCAAAGTAACCCCGACTTCACTCGCTCGCATCGTCCCTCACCAAGACAAACAAAAACTGAGAAAAGCTCGATGCTATAGCACTCAGGGTAAAGCTTCGCCCTGTGAGTTACAGCACCCGCGCCGCACTCATAAAATTACGTTTCTGCCTCGGCGCCTCCGCTACAATATGGCGCCGACCCACGATTCCCCAGTACATCAAGTGGCCTTTTGCATACTTCGGCTCACTCTCATTGCTGCCGGAGGCTTATGCCAGACAGCGCATTCGGCCTACCTTCCACAACCATCTCCAGTCGCAATCCTCCACGTCTGGAAGAAAATATCTCAATCGCACTGCCACAAACTTCCACTTCTTCCAACAGTCCGGCAACACAGATATTCACCATCACCGACGAGTCAAACGAGAACTCTTGATATTGACCGCCGTGAGCGCACCAAATCCCTGGACGTACTCCCAAGATCGAATTACTTTTCCCTGGCAGATCATCTTTGCATTCCCTGCAAATTTACTCCCAGCTGGTAAATCAATAGTCATTTCCACCATACTGTCCTTTTGCACCATCTCATTCGATCGAAAGAGGAGGCCCGTATTGCTGATGTTTTCCGTTACGCCCTCTCTCCACAGCCGTTCTCCGCGCACACGAAAACGAACATTTGCCTGAATCGCGAATCTTTGTGCGCGACTGAGTGCCACCTTCCGATCTTCCTTCGGACCTACGGAACTACTCTCGTTCTTTCCCGTATCCATATCGTCGATCCCGGCTTCGCCATTTGAATTCTTCATCCAAATCAAGAGATATGGGGAAGTTCCCGTTGAACTGAATGTCTTCACTCTACCCAGAGCTTGATTACCCGACAATAGCCCACACGTGCTACGCTTCTGGCCATAAGGTGCCTTACATATAGAACTCATACAGGCTATACGTGGAACCGATCAGGTACATTTGCATGGCACTTCCCCGAAAGACGTGATCCCTCGGCTTGAGTATTTCCACGTCGGCGCAACCCTGCCATGAGTCGTGTCCCTGGATGGCGCTGACTGAATTAAGCTGTCCGAATACAATCAATTGCGAAGACAATCCAACTCGCCCATTCCGTAAGGAGATATCCCCAATGAAGGCAATCCAGATCAACCGCACTGGCGGCCCAGAGGTCATGCAACTGGTCGACATTCCCATCCCCACGCCCGGCCCTGGTCAGGTATTGCTCAAAATTGCCGCCACCGGAGTCAACTTCATCGAGATTTACTTCCGCGAGGGCCGTTATCCTGCTGCGTTACCGCTCACTCTTGGCATGGAGGCTTCCGGCACCGTCGTCGCGCTCGGTGAAGGTGTGACCGGCTTTGCCACTGGTGACCATGTCGTCTCCGCAGCCGTGTGTGGAGCCTACGCCGAATATGCGCTTGTGCCTGCCATGCAACTCGTCCGCGTCCCGCCTGCACTCGATCTCCACCAGGCCGCCGCCGCGTTCCTGCAGGGACTCACGGCGCACTATCTTGCTTTTTCCACCTTCCCACTCAAGCCCGGTGACACCGCTCTCATCCACGCAGCGGCCGGTGGGGTGGGTCTGCTGCTCACGCAGCTTGCCCATCGAATTGGCACACGCGTCCTCACCACCGTCTCCACGCCGGAAAAAGCCGCGCTCGCTCGCTCTGCAGGGGCTGATGAGATCATCCTTTATACCCAATCTGATTTCGTTGCAGAAACCCGCCGACTCACTGACGGCCGCGGCGTCGATGTTGTCTACGACTCGGTCGGCAAAACAACCTTTGCAGGCAGCCTGGAGTGCCTGCGTCCGCGTGGCATGCTTGTCCTCTTTGGGGCATCGAGCGGCGCCGTGCCGCCCTTCGATCCCATCCTGCTCAATACCAAAGGCTCACTTTACGTCACGCGCCCTACACTCGCCCATTATGTCCAGACCCGCAGTGAGCTCGAATCCCGAGCAGCGGATGTCCTCGGCTGGGTCGCCGATGGCTCGCTCACTCTTCGCACCGAACACACTTACCCACTCGCGGAAGCCGCTCAGGCGCTGATTGACATCGCATCTCGCAAAACCACCGGTAAGCTCCTGCTCATCCCGTAATCAGCCGGGCCACGCCCGGCTGTTCGCAGACTCGTTCCTGCCTCGCTCAAAAGCGAAATCGATACCTCAGTTCTCCGTACACCATCCGCGGATCATTGAAATGAAACCCTCCGACTGTAATCGAGTTGTCCAGCAGTACACGATGATTCGTCACATTCACCACTGTCGCCGACGCCCTCCATCTCTCGCCAAAGCTCTTGCCGCCTGAGATATCGAATGTCGTGTGCGCCGGCAGGTAATTCGCGTTGTACGGTCCCTCATGTGCCCCCGCCAGCCCATTGTGCAGTCCCGACCCGTAATACACATTCGAAGCAAACCACGATTGCCGCGGCAACTGCACCGTAAATCCTGTATTCAGCGTGTCCCGCTGGTCGTGGTCCACCGGCACATACGCCGGCCCGATGTCACACGAAGGGTCGGTTGGAATCGAGCAGGCAAATCCGCCGATCACCGTCCCGCGCTCCTCCGCAATCTGGTTCGAATACGTCAGATAAAACTGCCCTCGCCGCGCCACCTCGGGCGAATGCAGCGCCATCTCCCAGCCGCGAATCAGTGCTCCATCCACCGCAATCGGGAAATAGATATTCGACTCGCCCACATTCGAGTGATCCAGAAAATTATTGACCCGCGTCTCGAAGTTATCCACGTCCAGCAACCACCCCCATTCGGGGATCTCGATCCCGAACTGGTGTTCCTCGTCGCGCTCCGAAGGCAGCGGAACAAAAACGTTCTCCCCTGCCTGATGCGTCACATAATCCAGCAGCCCTGTCGAAACCGTCTCCACAGGAGCCGGCTGGAAATAGTGCCCATAGAAGCCACGTAGCACCCAGTTCAACCTCGGAAGCCGCACTGTCGCTCCAATTCGCGGATAATTCGCCTCCTCATTCAGCAGGCTGCGAAAGATCGAGAACCGCATTCCTCCAAGCAGTGTGATCCACTGGTTCACGCGCCAGTGGTCTTCGATATAGAACTCCACCAGCCCTGCGTCTGTCGCCGCCGGCTGAACCGGCACGTTTGCCGCCGAGCCGTCATTTACCCGCAATCCGAACAGATCGTTCTCTGCCTGATAAAAGCTATATAACCCACCAGACGCACTATTCCTTGGCAGCTCCGCATGCGCATCCGTCTGCATTCCTGCATAGTTGGACCGCTGATGCCACGTTGTCGCCACTGGCATATCCGTCGGCAGCGAATTGTAGTTCGCCTCGTTGAAGTGATAGAACGGCGCCACCTGGTAGGTCAGCTTCGGACTTACCGTATGCACCCAGTTAGAAATCAGGAATGCATCCCGTTCCTGCTGCGCATCCCGCAGCCCCTCGGAAGCGTAGTACCCCGACGTAGCCTCATAATCCGTGGTGCTCGGGTCATACGGAATATCGAAGTAATCCTGGCGATACTGCCCCACAAACCGCAGTTGATCCTTTTCCGTCTGGTTGCGAATCACTGACCCGAAGATGCTCTCGGAGTTTGTACTGTCATGGTAGATTGCCGCGACCGGCGTTTGCAGTCCATAGTTTGCCCGCGATCCGGTCACACTTGTGTACCACGCCGTCCGCGCCGTGTGATTGCCCAGCGAAATCTGCATCTCCGCCTCACCCAGATTCCCGCCTATCGTTCGCACGTCGCCCTGCCTGTCCCGCTCAAATCCATTCCGCGGTAGCACGTCGAAGACCCCATAAGTCCTGTCGCCTAACTCCGCCGAATAGCTTCCTCGATCCACCTCCAGTTGCTCAATATCCCCAGGATCGATCTGTGGTCCCACGTTTGACGCAATCTTTGTATTCGGAATCGCCACGCCATCCAGCATCCAGGTCGTCTGGTGCCCGCCGCGCACATGCAGCATATCGTGCGCCATCAGCGCCCCTGGGACGTAATCGGTAATCATCGCTGTCCCCAGTGTGCGGTCAGCACCCGGCGTCTCGGCAATCTGTTCGCGGTTCACAGTCGTCGTCGGCGTCACGGTATCGGTCTGCGTCGCTTGAGCCGTCACCGTCTGTTGCACCGTTCCCATGCTCAGCGAAAAATGCAGCACAGAGCGTACCCCTGCCTCAACGGTTACCGTACTCGTCACCGGCGCAAACCCCATCGCCACCACCGTCAGGCGGTACGTACCGATCGGCACACCCGTCAGGTCAAACTCGCCGAGGCCATCCGTGACCACCTCAAACTTCAGATCCGAACTGACCGCCTTCATCTCCACGCTTGCCCTGGGGACCGGAAAATGTTGCGGATCATGCACTACACCATGCACCGCTGCCAAATCCGTCCCCCACGCCATCGTGCTGCAACGCAGCATCACAAAAACACACCAAATCGCCCACACGCACCCTCTGCGCATCTCACCATCTCCGTCGCGTCGCTCGCAACCTACTTGCCGACACGCTGCCAGGGCGAATCTCCTCAACCGCATCGTCACGATGCGGCCAGTGTTCGCTCATTGCACATCTTTTTTTGTCCCGGAAAATTTCCGTGCTGCCGCCGACGCGGTTCGCACTCTGCTTCAGAGCGACATCGGCGGTCCGCGATCCCGCCACTGCCTGCCCTTAACCGATCGCGCTCGTCGCTCTCGGCACACGCTTCGCAGCGCCTCTGCGCTCGCGCGAACATCCAGCACCATCGCACCCGACATCCACGCAGTCGCCGACGTCATCGCGCGCGCAGCGCCATCCTGGCAACATCCGCACACACTGTGCACTCTCGCCCGATGTGCGTCGACGCCTACCCTGCTGTTCGCGTCTCCACCGTCCATCATCGGGCAGTGATGATTGCCATGCCTTCGGCAGCACGCCGGCAGCCGCGCTTCAAGAGCGGTCGGCGCATCCCATCCGCTGCTCCACGCCGCCACCAGCGTCTCCAGCGCCGAGGCATCCACCCCCGTCAGCAGCAGCGCGACCAGCACCACCGCTATTCCAGCCTGTCGCAGTCGCATCATCTCTACTCAGTTCTACGCCAATCCCTCACCCCACACAACCGGCTGCTGACCCGACTGCGCCGGATGTCTGTGCATCTTGCAAAATGCGGCGATCACACAATTTCAGCCCGAAGGCCAACTCCTTCACGTTATAGTCGCAGGCTGGGCCACTGCTTCCATCTCCACCAACTCCGCATCACCCACCACCACCACAATCCGTTCATTCGCCGCCAACGCGCCCGACACTTCCAATTCCAGAAAATTCTCCGTCAATGTCAGCGTCCGCCCCTTCGCGCGCATGTGCTCCGGCGTGTGCAGTGTCAGCGCGCACAGTCTGCGCCCATGCATACGCAGGTGAAACTCTTGCGCTTTCGACGCACCCGCGGCGCGCATTCGCACCATCCGCTCCTTCACCGCAGCGCTCGCCACCGGTTGATCAGCATGCATCCTCCAACCTTCTGTTCCGGGCCGTGCGGAAAACGGAAATACATGCAGGTACGCGAATGGCAGCGACTCGACAAACCGCAGGCTCTCCTCGAACTCGGCATCTGTTTCGCCGGGAAATCCCACCATCACATCCGCACCCAATGCAAGCTCGTCGCCGCATGCGGCCATCAATGCCTGTACCTTCGCGGCGTAATGCCACGGGCGATATCGTCGGTGCATGCGCCGCAGCACCCCATCGCTGCCCGACTGCAAAGGAAGATGCGCATGCCGCGCCACGCGAGCGCCCTGCGTCGTTCCGCCATGTTCTGCCATGACGGCGATCAACTCCGGAGTCCAGTCCATCGGCTCAATTGAACTCAGCCTCACTCGCTCCAGCGACGTCTCATCCAGAACGCGTCGCACCAGCCAGGCCAGACCGCCCATCCGTGCCGCGGCATCCTCTTTCAGCTCGCGCCCCCAGTGGCCCAGATTGATCCCCGACAGCACCAGTTCCCGTCCACCAGCCGCTACAAACCCGCGCACCTCATCCAAAACCCGGTTTGCCGCCATGCTGCGAGACCCGCCTCGCGTCCACGGAATCACGCAAAACGAACAGCGATTTCCGCACCCTTCCTGAATCTTCAGGTTTGGCCTCGTCTGCCCGCCGACCGCCGACCAATGCGCCACGCCCGCCGACTCCATCCACGCATGCGCAAAGGCGTCATCCGCCCACACCGCCGAGGTGCTCATCAACCGCGCTGCCGGAATCAGCGCATCGCCCGTCGCCACGTTCCCATCTGCCCCAGCCGCAGCGCGCATTGCCTTCCGATCCCTTGCCAACCGCTCCACAATCTCCGGCAACAATCCCTTGTGGCTGTTGCCCACCACCGCAAGGACACCCTCCAGCGCAGCCACCTCCTCCGGCGCACGCTGCGCGTAGCAGCCCGTCATTACGACCCGTGCCTCCGGATTCCTTCGTCGCACTCTCCGTACAAATGCCCGCGCTTCACGATCCGCCTCCGCCGTCACGCTGCACGTATTGACCACAATTACCGCCGCCTGATCCAGTCCGCACTCTGTCAGTCCGCGCACGCGCAGTTCCGCCGCAGCAGCCTCACCATCGGCCCGCGCTGCCCTGCATCCGAAGTTCTCCACGGCAAACGTCCCCAAGCTCCATCCCTCTTCTGCTTTCCATCCTTTCACAACCCCATATACAATCAATCAGGCAGGCGGACTATGCGGTCGCTGACGGCCATGCGGCATGCCGCCACGCCGCCAGAGGAAAGTCCGAACTCCATAGGACAGTGTGCCGGATAACGTCCGGGACGCGAGCTTTAAGGCTCGCGGACGGCCAGTGCCACAGAAAACATACCGCCTTGGTGAGCGGATGCGCCCTTTGCGACGCGCCGCTACACGAATGAGAGCTTGCTCTCATTCCATCGGGGTAAGGGTGAAAAGGTGCGGTAAGAGCGCACCGCTTCGGCTGTGAAGTCGAAGGCAAGGTAAACCCCACACGGAGCAAGACCAAATAGGGAGGGACGCGCCTCAATCCCGTGGAACCGGGCGGCGCGGCGTATCGGTCCGATGCGTGACAGGCGGTTCCAGCTTGTGCCGAAACCTCCGGGTAGGTCGCTGATGAGCATCCGCAGCAATGCGGTGCCTAGAGGAATGACCGCACACGACAGAATTCGGCTTATCGGTCCGCCTGCCACTGTCTTCCGCACCAGCCCGCGACCCACTCCCACTCAGCCTCGTACAATCACTTTATGCTTCGTGTTCTGCTGCTCGACCCCGCCGCGCGCCTGCCACAGGTCGCTCATCCCGGCGAAGACCTTGGCTACGACGTCTTCGCTCTTGAATCCGCTACTCTGCCTGCGCACGGCTCGGCCCGTCTGCGTACCGGCATCGCGGTCGAGGCGCGTCATCCTGTCTCCGGCGAACCCCTCGGACTGCTCGTTCGCGACCGCTCCTCAATGGCTGCGCACTCCATCGCCGTCACCGGCGGCGTCATCGACGCCGGCTACCGCGGCGAAATCCAAATACTGCTCACCAACCTCGCCGACGAGCCGTTTCCCATCGCCCCCGGCGACAAGATCGCGCAGATGATCCCAATCCCCGTACTCACCGGGCCTGTCCAGGCCGTCGCATCGCTTGCCGACTCCACCCGGGCGGAAAAGGGCTTCGGCAGCTCAGGGCGCTGAACGGACTCCGCGCATCCGGTCCTGTCCGTATAGCTCCTACGCAAGTTGGCCCTGCAAACCGTGTCAGGCGGACGCATGCCACCGCACCGGACCGAAAGCAATCCACATACCGCAATCCACCGGCCGCATTCAACTCACAACCACCAACACCCTCCCAGAGCAGTCACTTTACGCCTCCAGCGTGCTCGGCCGCAAAATCGGATGCAGCCGCGCCTCAATCCTGCTCGGCGTCAGCGTGGTACTCTCGACACCCTGTCTCATCTGCGTCGTGGACTGTCTTCCCCGCGCCTGCTCCCGTCGCCACGCTTCGGCCGTGTTTCGCCGTTCGCTGGACGACCTCTCGCACTGGGAGGCTGTCGCAGCGGGTGCTCCCATCCGAGCTGTTTCCTGCCGTACCCTTTCGATTCTCAGCGCGTTCGCCGCCGCTACTGTGAGTGTTTCTGCTGCCTTCGCCTCTGCGCCTCCGGAGGAAGACCTCCCCACTTCGGCGGGCGATGCGGAGACCTTCGCGGCCTCGCGTTCAACCACCAAAGATCCTGCGGGCCACCCGGTCGTCGGAGCAGAATCAACGTAGCCTTTGCGGGAGACTGCGGATTTTGTTGCTCCGGCCACACCGGTCGCTGCCGAACTGGTCACCACTGGACTGGCCGTTGCCAGATTCGCCGAAACAGACTTCGTTGCTACTGGCCGGGATGCGACGAGCCGGGCTGCTGTGGAGCGGGATACTGTCTTTCCCGCATCCGCCGTCATTGCCTTTGCCGCGTCCATATTCACGCGCACAGGTTTTCCCGGCGGCGGAATCAATTGCGCCGACGACTCGAAATCGTCAAAATCGATGGCTGCTCCCAGCCCGGCCTCAGTCGCGCCTTCCTCGATCGCCTGCGATGCTGACAACCCCTCTTCCGCCGCCGCGCGTGCGCCATTTGCGCGCACCACAAAGAAATCATCTACCAACTTGTACAGGCACTTTTGCCCGCACAGATGCCTCGCGCCACGACGACGCTTGCCCAGCGCCGCCCACGTTCCCAGACGCAGCTCGCCGTCGCCTTCCAGCGCCACAAACCAATGATTCGTTTCCTTCTTGTCAGCCCCACACATGTCGCAACTGATCGTTTGCCGGATCACGTTTCCTTACCCCCGGAAGATTCTGCTTCCATTCGACCGTGAATGCGCATGTCGCAGAGGAAAAAATTGGAATGTATTCAGAGTTGCGCACTGGATGGGGAATCGCTCGACGTGCCTGTTCCTGAAACAGAACAGGCACGGCGAGCGCCGTGCCTGTTCCATCGTCTTCGTGATTCTCGCCTGCCCCCGTCATTCACGTGGCGCAAAATAACCCTTCTTCGCGCGCACATGATACCGCCTGTCCAAACAGTACAGATAAATTGTCCGGAACGCCCCGTCCGACTTGAAATCCGCCGGCGTATACGTCAGCAGATACTGGCTTCTCAGCTCTTCCGAGATGCTGTTGAAGCCGTTGACCATATCCTCCATCGACGGAGGGAAAAACGCCCGTCCGCCCGTCGCCTCGGCCATCTTGCGCAGCGAGTCGTCACCGCGTCCGCGGCTTGGAGTCCAGTTCGTGCTGATCGCGTAGATGATCGTCTCCGCTCTCTCGCACATCTTGATCGCCTCGTCGATATAGACGCGGCTCTGGTTGTCGTTCCCGTCCGAGATCACCACAATCGCGCGCCGCACCGGTTCCTGTCCGCGCGTCTGAGATAACTGTTTCGCCTGACAGGCTTCATACACGGCGTCATACAGCGCTGTGCTCCCACCGGGCCGAAGCTTGTTCACTCCGGTCTCCAGCGCATCGATGTTGTCTGTCCAGTCCTGCTCCAGTGTCGGCGTTGCATCGAATGCCATCACAAACGCCCGGTCTGCCCGCGACCGCAGCACCTGCAACAGGAACTGCGTCGCAGACTGCTTCTCGAAATCGAATCGCTGCCGGATCGATGTACTCGCGTCGATCACCAGACCCACACGCAACGGTAGATTTGTCTGCTGCGTGAAGCTCGTCACCCGCTCCGGAGCCTTTTGATCATCCAGCAGCGCAAAATCGCTCAGTCGCAAGTTCGGGATAAACGCACCATGCCGGTCCGTAACCGTAAAAATCAGGTTGACTTCGTTCACGTTACGCACGATCTTGAAGCCCTGATCGCTGCCCGGCTGCGTTGCGTTGTTCTGTCCCGCGTTCTGTCCCGCGCCGCTCTGGGCCGTCATCCCGACCGCCGTCTGCGCTCCAGCTGTCGCCGGTGTTCCTGTGTTGCCGGGGATCTGCGCCAACCCTGCCGTCACCAGCCCGGCGCACACTGCCGCCGCGCAAAACCACTGTAATCCTCTGCTCATAGTCCGCATCCTGTTCACGATTCTATCAACCCGACCGGTCTCCGACTCCATTGCTCGCTCCAGCATGGAGACCCCGGCATGCCGCCCGGATCCGAAGTTAAGGCATCCTCCACGCGCAGTCCTGCGTTTATCATGAAAGGAACTTTTAGCTTGAGGAATCCCCGCGTGTCCAACCCGTCGTCCGTCCCCGCCTCGTTCCCCGCCCCAGCTCATCCCCTGCGCATTGGACTCATTGGCTTCGGCACCGTCGGAAGCTCCGTCGCGCGCATCCTCATCGAAGACGCACCCGCAGGACTGCAGCTTGCCGCCGTCGCCAACCGCAACGTCGCACGCAAGCGTACCGACTGGGTGCCGTCTTCGGTCCTGTGGACAGACCATGCGGAGGATATGTTTGCCCGCGAGGCTGGCATCGATGTATTCGTCGAACTGGTCGGCGGCCTGGAACCGGCCTCCGGCTGGGTCCGTAGCGCACTCACCGCAGGCAGGAGCGTCGTCACTGCCAACAAAAAACTCATCGCCTTCCACGGCCCGGAACTGGAATCCCTTGCCCGCCACAACGGCTGCCATCTGCTCTTCGGTGCCGCCGTCGCCGGTGGCATTCCGGTTATTCCCGGCATCGAGCACGGCCTCTCCGGCGACCGCATCACCCGCGTCGAGGGCATCCTGAACGGCACCTGCAACTTCATCCTCTCCGCCATGGAGTCCGGCGCAGACTACGCCACCGTTCTTGCCGACGCCCAGCACCGAGGCTATGCCGAGGCCGATCCCACCGAGGATGTCGCCGGTTATGACGCGCGCGCCAAGCTCGCCATCCTCATGCGTCTGGCCATGCGCGTCCACGTTCACCCCGAACAGATCGAAGCTCGCCCCATCACCACTGTCTCCGCCGTCGATTTTGCCTACGCCGCCGAACTCGACTCGACCATCCGCCAGATCGCCCGCGCCGAGCAGACCTCCGCGGGCCTGGCCGCCGTCGTCAGTCCCATGCTCATCCCGCGCCAGTCTCCCCTGGCTTGGTCCACCGGCACGGAAAACATGGTCGTCACCTGCGGCACGCACGGCGGAGAAGTCGTCTTTTCCGGTCACGGAGCAGGCGGTCATCCCACCGCCGTCGCGGTCGTCAGCGACCTCGTCAACCTCGCTCACGGACTCGGCCGCATTCCGGGCGAGTCGTTCCCGGCGCAGGTCACCATCGAACCGGCCGTCCCCCACTACATCCGTTTCCTCGTTCGCGACCGACCCGGCATCGTCGCCTCCATCGCCGGCGCGCTGGCTGCGGAGTCGATCAATATCAACGCGATCCTGCAGAAACCCGGCTGCTGCGCCGACCGCCTGCCCTTCGTCGTCACCGTCGAGCCTTGCCGAACATCAGCGCTTCGCCGGGCGCTCGAAGCCATCGAGCAGATGGACTTTGTGCTGGAAAAACCGCTGGATATGCAGATTCTGAAGAAGTAGCCGCACGGGGCAGCGCAGCGAAGTAATCCCGAGGATCCTTCGCGTTTCGTTTTATCTTCCTTCGATGATTTTATAAATGGACGAATCGGGTTGCTTTCCCACCCTTCCGCGATGAGGTTTGCAGAAGTATGGGCCACCCGGCTCATGGGACGCCCGCAGGGAGAATGGGTACGTCTTCGGCCAATCGAGTCAGTCATTGACGTTGTATTGATGTTGCTTCATGCAGCCGTGTGAGAAAGTAATCTTGGAACACTTGTACTAGCGAAATGTGATTGCGAGCAGCACAAATCTCTTGCGTGCAGGATGACACGTTCCTCGCGACCACACCGGCGCGATTCAATTGGCAACTCGAGTGATCTCTAAACCATGGCCGATTGGCAACGTTACGGATTGTGCTCCCGGTCGCGATTGCACATGCGCTACATAAGTGCCGAGTTGATGAGAAACGACATTGTCGGCTTCAACGATGCCGCCGGGATACATCCGCAACATGTCGAAAAAGCGGATATAGTCGTGCTTTTCGCAATCGATCAAAACAAACTCTGGATCGCTCAGCTCCGGCAAAGTCTGGGCAGCATCACCCAGGCGGAAATCGACAAAGTCGCTAAGACCCAATCTTGCAATCGTTTGTTTTGATTCTGCCTGCCGAATCGGTTCAATCTCAAGCGAGATGACTCTTCCCTGGGTCGCCTTGGCCGCGACCGCTAGGGCGATGGTAGAAATACCGCTGGATCCGCCAATCTCGAGTATGTTTCTGGCCCCGATACCAGAAGCCAGTGCGCACAAAAATTCCGCGCTCGCCGGCATAAGGTTGCGATGGCGCTCCGAAAAGGAACGCCTGCTTCATCCTGCGCTACCTTGCGCGTCCACAGGCGCTGAATCTCCATTTGCTGATGCTCATTTAACATGCATTGCACCGAATCGCCTGGAATCGACACCGGATCCTTACCCCTATCCCGCTTTGACCGCTGCTTCCGCAGCCGCCTGGGAGCCAATCTTCGAATGTTGGCCATCGCAAAAAGGCTTGTTGACAAAAGCACTGCAACGGCAGAGGGCAACTTCCTCTTTTCCGCCCAGATCGTAGCGTGTCCATTTGCATCCGTCAAGTTCAGCTCCGTCAAATAAATCGTGATTTTTCATTGGAATAAAGTATTGGAGCTTCTTACGGGGATATCGCATACCCCATCTCAACACTGGGCAACCATCCCCTGCGCTACACTCAACACAGCATGGTCTTCGTTCTCGACAACTACGATTCCTTCACCTACAACCTCGTTCAGTACCTCGGTGAACTCGGCGCGGAGATGGTCATTCGCCGCAACGACGAGCTTTCCGTCGACGAGGTCGAGGCGCTCCATCCCGAACGAATCCTGCTTTCGCCCGGCCCCTGCACGCCGCAGGAAGCCGGCATCCTCGTGCCGCTCATCCAGCGCATGGCGGGCAAAGCGCCCATTCTCGGCGTCTGCCTCGGTCATCAGGCCATCGGAGCCGCCTTCGGCGGCCAAGTCATCCGTGCAGCCGAACTCATGCACGGCAAAACCAGCCCTGTCACCCACGACGGCCATGGCATCTTCGCCGGACTGCCCACCCCGCTCACCTGCACCCGCTACCACTCGCTCATCGTCGATGAAGCCACGTTGCCGGACGAACTCCTGCCCACCGCGCACACGTCCGACTCCAGCGGCGCACCCGTTCTCATGGGCCTACGCCATCGTACGCTGCCCATCGAAGGCGTCCAGTTTCATCCCGAAAGCGTGCTCACTGAAGGCGGCCGCCAGATGATCCGCAACTTCCTGGCCATGTAGCCCGGATATGCCGCCAGCCATGCGACGCCGCTTCACTCTCCCATTCCAAATCGCATCCATCGCACTTTTTTCCGCGGCCTGCATGCATGCTTCCGCTGCACTGCAGGCTGTCCCGCAGCCGCCGACGCCAGCGTCATCCACGGCTGCCTCACCCGTCACGGCTACACCCACCTCGCCGATCGCGTTCGTCAAGCTCGACTCCGGGCTCACCGTCGCAGGATCGCTCACCGTCTTCGGCAGCCGCGCCGCCATCGGCTCCAGCGGCTCGGTCACCGCCGGTGCGCACACCGCCATCCTCACCCTGCCTGGCCGCGGCCAGTTGCGCCTCTGCTCCACCACGCGCGCCACCCTCACCATGGACCCAGCCCACGCCGCCGCCGACCACTCCGGCCTCATGGTCTCGCTCGACCGCGGCGCGCTGGAAACCGACTTCCGCACCGGCGCCGACTCCGACGTTATCCTCACCCCGGACTTTCGCATCCTGATCAGCGGCCCAGGCAAATCCGCCGTCAAAGTCCGCCTCGGAGACCACGGCGACACCTGCGTTGAGAACCCCGGCAAGAATCCTCCCTACGTCACCGTCAGCAGTCTGTTCACCGGCGGCGCTTACCGTGTCCAACCCGACCAACGCGTTCTCTTCCAGCAAGGCTCCGTCACGGAAGTAGTGGACGATGAATCGGAATCCTGTGGCTGCCCTGCTGCACCCACGCGCACCCTCGGCAACAATGCATTCCCCGTCGCGCAGTCTGCCGGGCTTGCTCCTCTGCCCACGCCACCACCCAACGCCACTCTACCCGGCGTCGTCCACGCACAGGCTACAGCTGCGCTCACCTACAACGGAGCCACCAGCCCGGAAGCAGTCGCCGTAACCAAACTGCCCGCCCCGGTCGCCGCGGCCCCGGTGGCGCCGACCACCTCACAAACCTCCGCGCAGAAGCCCGCACCGCAGCGGAAACCAGGCGTCTTCCACCGCATCGGTCACTTTTTCCGTCACCTCTTCGGCCATGCCTGAGCAGGCCCACAAGGCACGCACTCAGCCGAGCGGATGATCCAGGAAAATTGCTGCCACGCTTGCCGTCAGCAATCTCACTTCCATCTTGCCTCCCCGGCTCGTCACTCGCTCTTCTGCGCGCGGTGTCCAGCGCCTGTCCGCTCGAATTGCCGCCAATGCGAAGAACGCCGTGCGGCGCGAGCAGGCGAAACAGCGCCACTAGATCGCGATTCTCCGCGGCAAAGAATCCGTATCCGCAAGCTGCGCGCTCTCATAGCTCCGTCCGACATAATTAGCCGGAATCGCGCGCCGACGCCTTGCTCAAGCACAAAATGTCCGACACTTCGCCAACCAGCGTCGCCGCTCCCGCCATAGGCACCCGGCTCATCACTGTCGCCGCGCCCAATGCCGCCATCACTTGGCGTCGCGTCAGCTGAATTACGCCTTCTGTCTGATTTGTTTCTGGTTATGGCTCATCGGCACGCATCGCCACTCGGTAGTCCTCGGTTTCAACCGAAGTCTAGCACCCCCTTGCGCGATTGCTCCAATTGCGACGGTGCTCAGGCCACAGCCAACTTTACACTCGACAGCCTGCCCAGCAGGCTCTCAGCCGCGTTGCCTCCGGTCGGCGTCTGCATCACGCTTTCCAGTTCACCCAGAAGACGAGAAAAATAGCTGCCGTCCACGCTCGTAGCCGTTGCGCCGGAATCGGAGCCGCTCGTCGTCCCGGCACTGGAGTTTTCTCCGCCGCTGCCGATAGTCGTAGAGTATGCAGTCGAGTATCTATTGCCGGAACCTGCATCGTTCGTTCCGTTCGCACTGCCGTTCAACGTACTCACCAGCGCCGCAAAGCTCGGCGAAGTCAGCACCCGGCTCAGATTCAGCGCCGGATTGGCCATAATGCTGTCCAGCGTCGCCTGTGCACTGGCAATAACCGGGGTCAGCGCGCCGACCAAAGCGCCTGCGCCATTCGCAACGGCTCCCGCCGCCGTCCCGCTGCCCGCAGTCAGCGCCGCCAGCATCTGCGCCGCCGGGCTTCCGGTCGCAACGCTGGCTTCCAAAGTGTTCCAGATCGTCGCTCCCGCTCCGCCGCCGGCCGTCGTATTCGCCGTTAACGCGATGGACATCGTCCTCCTCCTTGCCCACACACTTGCGCGAAGTTACCTCCGGACATTCGCTAAACAATGTCAGATTCCCCCGAAACGGAGTTTTCCACAAGAGACGCGTATGCCCAATCTTCTTCTGTACGTTTCAAATTGAATCAGTCGGTCGTGGATGTTTCAAAACGAGGCAGATCGCGCCTCTTCCCGGCGCTTCGCTTCTTTCGCCCACTTTCGGCCCGCACCTGGACCACACTCAGCCCTTGCGTGCCCGCTCTACGGCGCGGATCACCGCCTGTGCCTTGTTCCGGCACTCCTCATATTCGGCCTCCGGCACCGAGTCGGCTACGATCCCCGCTCCCGCCTGCACATGCGCGTGTCCATTCTGCGCCACCAGCGTACGGATCGTGATGCAGCTCTCCAGATTGCCCCGGAAATCCGCATACAGAATCGCTCCGCCATAAATCCCGCGCCGCGCCGGTTCCAGTTCTTCGATAACCTCCATCGCCCGCACCTTCGGCGCTCCGGAGAGCGTTCCCGCAGGGAAACACGCCCGCAGCGCGTCCACCGCTGTCAACTCCGGCCGCAGCCGTCCGCTCAGCGCACTCACCATGTGCATGACGTGACTGTAGCGCTCCACATACATCAGTCGATCCACTGTCACACTGCCGAACTCGCTCACCCGGCCCACGTCGTTCCTGCCCAGATCCACCAGCATCACGTGCTCGCTACGCTCCTTCGCATCGGCCAGCATCTCGGCTTCCAGCGCCGCATCCTCGGCCTCGTCGCCTGCGCGCCGCCGCGTCCCGGCGATCGGCCGATACTCCACTCTGCCGTCAAGCACACGCACCAGCAGCTCCGGCGACGAACCGGCAATCTCCAGCGGTCCCTGTGTTTTCTTCTGTCGTTTCTTCTTACTCTTCCTGCCCGCTTCGTTCGTCGGCTCTCCCTGCACACGCAGAAAATACATATACGGCGATGGATTCACCATGCGCAGCGCACGATACACCGCGAAGGAATCCACCTCCGGCTCCAGGTCGAAGCGCTGCGCATAGACCGTCTGGAAGACATCCCCGGCGCGGATATACTCGCGTATCCGCTCTACCCCGGCGATGTAATCCTGTTTCCGCGTCCGGTGCGCAATCTTCAGCTTGCCCTTTGCCTTCGTCGCCCGCGGCAGCTTCGGCAGCGGACGCGCCAGCCTGCGCTCCAGCCTTTTCAACCGCTTCACTGCCTTTTCCCACGCCGCGCCAGGAGTCTCCAGCGTCACGTCCGCCGTCACCACCAGCAAAATCTCCCGCCGCACGTGATCAAACGCCAGCACTTCGTCGAAGAACAGCAGACACGCATCCGGCACCTCTAACTCATCGGCCGCCGTCTCCGGCAGCTTCTCGATCCGCCGCACCGCATCATAGCTGAAAAATCCCACTGCACCAGCCGTAAACGGCGGCAACTCCGCCACCTGCGCCGGTTTGTGTCCGCTCAGCGCCTCGCGCAGAACGGCAAAAACATCGCCCTTCATGCGCACCGTGCGCCGCCCCTCGATCACCGTAATCGACTCGCCACGCGCCACAATCCGCTTATAAGGGTTCAGTCCAATGAAGGTATAGCGGCCCACCTGCTGGCCGTTTTCCACAGACTCCAGCAGAAAACACTCTGGCTCATCCCACGCCACGCGTAGAAACGCCGAAACCGGCGTCTCCAGGTCTGCTGTCAGCCTGCGATATACCGGCACCAGCGTATGCTCTTTCGCCAGCGCCATGAACTGCTTCCGTCCCGGAAGATGCTCCTCTGCTCGTGTCATCACTTGCTCAGTCTAACCGTTTCGCAGCACCCGTCGCACATCCGCACACGAGCTCTTCTGTCGCAGACAAACGCTGTTACGCAGCGAAAAATCATCCCCGCAAACAGTCAGGCCCCTGTACGCCAACCTTGGCGACAGGGGCCACAGGATTTGTCTCGGCAGGTTGGACAATCTACCCTGGACAATCTAGCGCGCGGCCTTTTTCACCTGCTTCTCCACCCAGACGCAGGTCTTTTCCATCCCCGCCTTCAGCGACTGCGTCGGTTGCCAGCCCAGCTTTTCCAGGATCAACCGGTTGTCCGACGTTCGCCCGCGCACGCCCTGTGGTCCCTGGATGTGCTTCTTGCCAAGCTTTTTCCCGGCAATCTCCATCGCCATCGCCGCAAGCTGGTTGATCGTCACCATCTCTTCCGACCCGATATTCACCGGCCCGGAAAAATCCGACTCCATCAGCCGTCGTACGCCTTCTACGCACTCGTCCACATATAAAAATGTGCGCGTCTGCTCGCCGTCGCCCCAAATCTCCATCTCGCCGCCGTCGGCCGTCTCAGCTACCTTTCGGCAGATCGCCGCCGGAGCCTTCTCGCGTCAGCCGCGCCAGGTTCCCTCCGGGCCGAAGATGTTGTGGAACCGCGCCACATGCACCTCAATCCCGTAGTTCCTCGCGTAGGCAAAGTACAGCCGCTCGCTAAACAGCTTCTCCCACCCGTACTCGCTGTCCGGAGCTGCCGGATATGCCGACTCCTCGCTGCAGATCGGGTTGTTCGGGTCCAACTGGTTCCGCTCCGGATAAATGCACGCTGACGACGAGTAAAAGTACTTCTTTACTCCGGCCAGCCGTCCAGCTTCCAGAATGTTCAGGTTGATCGTCGCCGAGTTGTGCAGCACCGCCGCATCGTGTTCACCGGTAAAAATGTAACCCGCGCCGCCCATATCCGCCGCCAGTTGGTACACCTCGTCGATCCCTTCCACGACGCGCGCCGCAACGGCCTGATCACGCAGATCGCCGACCACAAAATCATGGCAGGTCGTCTCGGAAAACTCAGGCAGCTTCAGGTCCGCTCCGCGCACCCAGTTGCCTTCCTTTGCCAGCAGCCGCGCAAGATGCGAGCCGATAAATCCGCCCGCACCAGCCACCAGGACTCTCTTCTGTGTCGTCATAGGCCGAGTCTACCAGTCATTTTTTTCAATCGTGATACACTTTTGCTCTCCAGCCTGCCCTTTTCATCACTTTCGTGTTAATCCTTTTGTGATTTTCGCGTTTTCTTCGCTTTCCGCAAAACCTTCTTATCCCGCTCGCATCCTTCGCCGTAGAGCCTGGGATGGACTTGATGGATCTTTTTCCCTTGCCGCGCACCAGTTGACGGAGCTTTCCCGCGAGGCCTAGACTCTACTCGTTTGGTCTGGAGCAGCCGGTTCCCAGCCAGACCGCCCGGCGAAGCTGGTTTTCGCGCTGCGGGCGAGGGTACGTCTCCGAACCGGATCCACCGTCCTCGCTTCGGCAGCCGTCGCGCGGCATCCGTTTTCCGCCGATAGGCTCCTCAGCGGCAGGCGTGCGCGGGCCGTGAAGACCCATCTTCAGCCCGACGCTGCAACTGGAGAATCTCTGTATGGCTTCGACCATCACCCTCGAACAGGAAATCAATCCCTGGGAAGCACAGTCGGCGCGCTTCGACTTTGCCGCGCGCAAACTCAACCTTGACCCCGGCCTATGGAAGGTGCTCAGTTCGCCCTCGCGAGAGATCATCGTCCACTTTCCCGTCACCATGGACGACGGCCGCATCGAACTCTTCACCGGCTACCGCGTTCAGCACTCCATCGCCCGTGGACCAGGCAAAGGCGGCATCCGCTACTCACCCGACGTCAGCCTCGATGAAGTCCGCGCGCTTGCCAGCTGGATGACCTGGAAGTGCGCCGTCGTCAATATTCCCTTCGGCGGAGCCAAGGGCGGCGTCATCTGCGACCCCCGCAAGATGAGCCAGGGCGAAATCGAGCGGCTTACCCGCCGCTACACCTCCGAGATCATCGAGTTCATCGGCCCGGAAAAAGATGTCCCGGCTCCCGACGTCAACACCAACGAGCAGACCATGGCCTGGATTATGGACACCTACTCCATGCACATGCGCCAAACCGTCACCAGCGTTGTCACCGGCAAGCCGCTCAACATCGGCGGTTCGCGCGGCCGCCGCGAGGCCACCGGACGCGGCGTCCTCGTCGTGTGCGACAAGAGTCTCGCCTACCTCAAAATCCCCGTCCAAGACTGCCGCGTCATCATCCAGGGCTTCGGCAACGTTGGCTCTAACTCCGCCCGCCTGCTCGCGCTCAAGGGCTACAAAGTCATCGGCATCGCCGAGTATGACGGCGGACTCTACAATCCCGCGGGCATCGACATCGGCAAGCTTCTCGAACATCGCGAGCGCAACGGTTCCATCCACGGCTTCAAAGGCGCCGAGCCGTTCGACTCCGCCGCGCTCCTGGAAACCGAGACAGATATCCTCATCCCCGCTGCCACCGAAAACGTCCTCACCAGCCGCAACGCCGAGCGCGTCCGCACTCGCATCCTCGTCGAAGGCGCCAACGGTCCCACCACCGCTGTCGCCGACGACATCCTCGCCGAAAAAGGCGTATTCGTCGTTCCAGACATCCTCGCCAACTCCGGCGGCGTCACCGCCAGTTACTTCGAGTGGGTCCAGGACCGCATGGGTTACTTCTGGAATGAGTCCACCGTCATTGAGCGACTGGAAGAGATCCTCAGCAACAGCTTCGATGACGTCATCCGTTACGCCGAAACCCACGGCGTCAACAACCGCATTGCGGCTTATATGCTGGCCATCGATCGCGTCGCCTTCACCATCAAGCAGCGCGGCATCTACGCCTGAACCGGCGGCAATCCTTCGCCTCGGAACGCAGCCCGTTCCGGGGCGTTTTGTTGCCGTTTTTTATGCTTTGGATGCTTCAGGCGCTTCCCCGGCTCCGTCCGACTCATCCGCTTTGGCAAAGCCCGACAGCATCCACCGGTACAGCCGCCCCACAAACGTCCGGTCCTGCAGAAAAATCAGCACCGACGTCAGCAGAATGCTGAAGAGCACCACCGCATATGTCGTGTTCTGGATAAAATCTCCGTGCGCCAGTCCCTGCTGCAATGGCAGCGAGGCCAGCACCGCCGCCGCCAGTCCCTTCGGGGCCATCGCGGCCATCCGGCTCGCATCGGTCACAGTCGTCGTCCGCGTCACTCCAAACCGCACCACCGGAATCCGTACCACAAACAGCAGCACCGTCACTCCCAGCCCGAACAGGATGTAAGACAGATTCCTAAACTGGATTGACAGCCCAATATACACAAAGAAAAACGTCTTCAGCAGAAACACAATCTCGGCAAAGAATCCCTTCTCGCGGCTATTCAGTCCCACCGGCTCCAGCGAGGGGAAACGCTTGGCCAACAGCGCCCCATGCCAGGCCACATTGCCCAATCCAATTCCAAAGACCAGCGATGCAATCGCTCCGCTGTAGCCCAGCATCTCAGCCAGCCCGAAGAGCAGAAACAGAAACGCTGCCGTGGTGAACATCCCGTTCTGCAGTGTCCGCACCCTGCTCAGCAGATTCGACCAGAAGATCGCTCCAGCCGCGCCCAGGATTCCGGCCAGCAAAAACGATCCCAGCAGCGTTCCCACAATCTTGCCCACTTCCAGATTGCCCGCATGCAGCCCGTCCAGCAGCGCCAGAGCCAGCACAATCGAGACCACATCGCTGATCGCCGACTCCAGAAACAGCACCGCTCCGGCATGTTTCTGCATCTTCAGTTGCGCCGCGATCGGGATCACTACCGCTGGCGACGTCCCGCCCAGAATCGCGCCCATCAGGATCGCCGTGCCCACCCCCAGATGCGCAACCTTCCACGCCGCCACGGCTACCACCGCCGTCGTCGCTGCAAAGTTCAACACCGACAGCAGAAACGAACCGTGCAGCACCCGCTGAATCGTCCCCAGTTGCAGCTCCGTTCCGCTTTCAAACAGCAGAAACACCAGCGTCACCGTCGTAAACACCGGGCCAACGCTGCCAAACTGCTCCGGCCGCACCAGATGCGTCACCGGGCCGAGCAACAGACCGATTCCGATCAGCAGCAGCACATCCGGCACGCGCGTCTTGGCAAACATCGCCACAAACAGATGAGCGCCAAAGACCAACGCCCCGATAAACGCAATCACCAGCGCCGGCATCGCACCCCCACCACTTCACCCTTTGCGCTCGTTCGCATCACCCTTCCAGCATACCCGCTCACGCACAACACACCGACTCCCGCATACTTCTCATAACACTTTGCCTGCTGGCCTTCGCCTGCCTTGCACAGCAGCTCCTGCATGACGGGGCGATCACGACTTCGGGGATCCTACGGCACGCTGGGAGTCGCCGCAGCAAGCAACTATCCACCAATCGGTTCTCAAGCTGCCATCTGGGTCAACACTTCCGAACATTTATTGCTATTGGATGGAGATAGATATAACGGGGGCCATGTAAAGAATCTTTCCCAAGGATGGCAGGCAATTTTTTGCTTCCTACCCAGGCGTTCTCATCCCACGCGCTTGCCGGAGCATCGCAGCCGCTCCAGCGTTTGTTCGTCCTCATCCGAGAGCGTCGCCTCCTCCAGCAGTTCCGGGCGATTCCGCAGCGTCGTCGCAAGCTGTTGCTCGCGTCGCCATCGCCGCACCGCCTGATGGTCCCCACTCACCAGTGCCTCCGGCACGCGCAGTCCGCGAAACTCTGCTGGGCGCGTAAAGTGCGGGTAGTCCAGCAATCCGCCCGCGCCATGCTGCGAGCGTGGTACACCGTTCTCGTCGGTCTCGATCGACGCATCGTCTTCGCCGAAGCTTTCAAAGGCTGTTGAGGCAGCGTTGCCCAGGACTCCGGGCACCAGCCGGATCGTCGCATCGGCCACCACAGCCGCGGCCAGTTCGCCGCCGCTCAGCACATAGTCCCCGATGCTGATTTCCCGGTCGCAGTAAAGCTCGCGAATGCGCTCGTCGATGCCTTCGTAGCGCCCGCACAGCAGCACCACGCGCTCCAGCGCCGCCAGTTGGCGCGCCGTCGCCTGGGTGAACGGACGCCCTTGCGCCGCCAGCAGGATCACCGTCTCCCGGCTCTCCCCGGCTCGTTCCGTCCGCGGACGCACTCCCAGCGCATCCAGCGCCTCGCCAATTGGTTCCGGCTTCAGAACCATGCCTTCGCCGCCACCAAACGGTCGATCGTCCACTGTCCGATGCGCATCATGGGTATAGCTCCGCAGATCATGCACACCGACTACAACCTGGCCGCGCTCCACGGCGCGCGCCACCACTCCATGACGCAGAAACCCGTCAAAGAAGGCTGGAAAGATGGTCACAATTTCGATCCGCAGCGGATTCCGCGGCTCAGAATCACGACGCATGGCCTGCCTCCGCGGTGCCCGGCGCGTTCAATTCCAGCAATCCTTCGGGAAGCGTCATCACGATCCGTCCCCCGTCCAAATCCACAGCGCGCAGATAGCTTTTTGCCAGCGGGATCAGCAACTCCGCACCGCTCGCGCCGCGCACCACCAGCAGCGCCACCGGACCCGCCTCGCGATCCACGCCTTCGACCGTACCCACCATGCACAAGCCGTTCGGCTGCTCATCGACCACCGCGCAGCCGATCAGGTCGCCCACATAGTAGGCATCCGGGTCCAGTTGCGCCCGCTCCGCGCGCGGTATCGCCACCACTTGATCGCGCAGCGCCTCAGCCTCCGGAATCGAGCTGACGCCTTCAAAGTGCAGCACTACCGAACCTTTATGCAGCCAATGACGCGCCAGTTCCACAGGACGCGCCGCTTCCTCCGGCGTGCCAGCCTTCTCCAGCAGCCAGAGATGCTTTCGTTCGGCAAATTTTTCCGGAAAATCAGTCAGAATCGTGGCGAGCACCTCGCCTTTACGGCCCTGCGGACGGCGTATCTGTGCTAGCCAGACCCATTCCTCTCGGTCAGTCATACAAACCTGTCTGCCACCACGCGCGTCCTGTATCCGGCCGAGACCCCCGCTGCGAGAACAGCTTCTTCCACCGCCAGACCGTCCAACCAGACCGGTTCCGCCGACGATGCTGCATCCCTCAGACGTTGCCTTCTTCCAGAATATCCAGCGTAAAGCGATGATGCAGCTTCATGCTGACCGCGGCCAGAATCGTCCGCATCGACCGCGCTGTGCGCCCCTGCTTGCCGATCACCTTGCCTACATCGGTCGGCGCAACGCGCAAACGCACCACCGTGCTCTCCTCGTGATCCACACATTCCACTTCCACGGCTTCCGGCGCATCTACTAAGGCCCGCGCCATCTCGAGCACTAGGTCTTCCACTTCCGTTGTATCGATCTGGGTCATGAACGTGCCCTATTTTCCAGGTCTTGCAAGTCTAGCGGTCTGAGGAGCCTGGCGGGGAACCAGAATTTCCATGGTTTCCATTGCGCGCCGTGAACAGGAGAGCGTTTCCCGCGCCACATCCAGGACAAATTAGGACCGTCCGGAAGATAGTATCAATCGGAGCCGAGTTGCGCCAGAGATAAAAGGATTCCGCAGACCAAACCCCTACCAGGTGCGCCTCCTGCCGATTGCGTCGGCCGCCGTTTCAGGCAGCGGCGACTGCGGCAGGGAACTTCGCGACCAGCTTCGCCACTCGATCCGACATCTGCGCGCCAACGCCGATCCAGTGCTGGATTCGCTCATGCTTCAGATGCACAGAGGCAGGGTTGGTGCGCGGGTCATAGGTGCCCACCACTTCGATCGAACGGCCATTGCGGGCGCGATCCTTCTCAATCACCACAACACGGTAAAACGGCTTCTTGGTGGCGCCAACGCGCGCCAGACGAATCATAACCACGGGTATCTTTTCCTTTCAAACAGAGCACTTGTCGCCTGCGGCTTGCAACCTTCCGAATCGATGTCGATCCTATCTTTCAGTCGCTGAGATTTTAGGCGCGCACTCTTTGCCGTGCGATCGTTCCACGACCCTTCGGGCCGCGTTTACACGCACTGTCTTCCAGTATCTCTGAAAACCGCGCCCGAGGGCAACTCGGCGCAGCCCCGCAGACTACAATCTCTCCATGCACGAACCGACCACCTTCGATCAGACTATGGGCAAGACGGTGGAGCATGAGTCGGCCAACAACCCATGCCGGGGCATGCGTGTTCTGGACGGCGGTCTCGCCACCGAACTGGAGTTTCTCGGTGCCGACCTCAGCGGCCCGCTCTGGTCCGCCCATGTGCTGGAGCGGCAGCCGGATCTGGTCTCTGCCGTCCATCGCGCCTACCTGGACGCCGGAGCGGAGTGCATCGCGACCGCCAGCTATCAGGTCTCCCGCCGCGGCTACTCCGAACTGGGGCTGTCCCCGGAGCATGCCGACGCAGCCCTGCTCCACGCGGTCGAGCTTGCTGTGCAGGCGCGCGAAGGCTTTCCAGGCCGACGCGCTCTGGTCGCCGCATCGCTGGGGCCGCTGGGAGCCGCGCTGCACAACGGGGGCGAGTACCACGGAAACTACGACTGCTCCTTCGACGATCTGGTCCGCTTTCATCGGGAACGCATTGCCGTACTGGCGGCGAGCACGGGAAGAAACGATGGAGCCGATCTGCTGGCCTTTGAAACAGTACCCTCGCTGAATGAGGCGCAGGCTATCCTGAAGGCGCTGGCAGAGTGGCCTGCGCTGCGGGCCTGGATCAGCTTCACCTGCCGCGATGGCGAGCATGTGGCGCACGGAGAGCCGCTGCGTGATTGCGCGGCGGCCGTCGCCGCCTCGTCGCAGGTCGTCGCCATCGGCGTCAACTGCGTTGCCCCGCGCTGGATTCCCTCGCTGATACGCCAGTTGCAGTCCGGTTGCTCTCTGCCCATTCTGGTGTATCCCAACTCCGGCGAAAGCTGGAACGCGGCGGCGCGCCGATGGACCGGCACGACCGACCCCAGCGAGTTTGGCGCGCTCGCTGCGGAGTGGTACGGAGCCGGCGCACAGATCGTCGGCGGCTGCTGCCGCACGCGCCCGGAGCACGTTCGCAGGATCGCGGCGGCAGCCCGCGCCCTGACGTTGTGAGGGCCATCAGATCGTGATGGGATCGCTCAGCAACTGACGGGCGATCGTCGCAAGCTGCATATTCGACGTGCCTTCGTAAATCTTGCCAATCTTGGAATCGCGGAAGTATTTTTCCGCCGGGTAGTCGCGCACAAAGCCGTTTCCACCGAAGATTTCCACGCACCGGCTGGCCACATTTTCGGCCATCTGCGAGGCAAAGTATTTCGTCATTGCGGCCTCAGTTACAAACGGCAATCCGGCGTCCTTGCGCCTGGCCGCGTTGTAGACCATCAGCCGGGCCGCCTCGATTTGCGTCGCCATCTCGGCCAGGTCAAACTGCACGGCCTGAAAATCGGCAATCGGGCGGCCGAACTGGCGACGCTGCTGGGCATACCGCGCAGCGTGCTTCCAAGCGCCGCTGGCCAGCCCAAGCAGTTGCGCGCCGATGCCGATGCGCCCCTCATTCAGCACCTCGATGGCAATGCGATAGCCTTTGCCTTCCTCGCCCAGCAGGTGGTCGGCGGCAATCTCGCAATCGTCAAAGAGCACTTCGCAGGTGCTGGAGGCGCAGATGCCGAGTTTGTGCTCCAGTCGTCCGACAGTCAGGCCCGGAGTTCCCGCCGGAACCAAAAACGCTGTGATGCCGCGATAGCCCGCGGAGGGATCCAGATTGGCAAAGACCAGAAACAATCCGGCTTCGCGCGCATTGCTTATCCACAGCTTGCGTCCGCGCAGCCGATATCCACCAGCCGTGCGCTCGGCGCGCGACTCCAGAGCGAAAGCATCGGAGCCTGACCCGGCCTCGCTGAGCGCATACGAGCAGAGCATTCCCGCCGCAAGCTGCGGCAGCCATCGCTCGTGCTGCGCCGGGGTGCCCCAGCGCAGCAGTGCATTCACGCTCAACGTGTTCTGAATATCAACGATGAGCGCCACCGCGGGATCGACCTCGGCCAACGTCTCCACGGCAAGAATTGATTCGAAAAAACTGCCGCCCGCGCCGCCATGGCGTTCCGGAACTTCGATGGCCAGCAGTCCCAGTTCGGCCAGTTTGTCGATTAGCCCAGGAGCGTACTGCGCTGCTTCCTCCATCGGGCGCACCAGCGGAGCAACGGTCTCCGCTGCAAAGCGTCGAACGGTACTTTGTAAAAGCTGTTCTTCCTCGCTGAGGACAGTGAGCGGGGCAGCATGTGGCATGGATGTGGTTTGGATCATCAGGATATGGCTCCGGTTGCAGATGCGTAACGACTCAGCGTAGCAGAGGCGACAGGCCGACGCACAGTCGCATCCTGTGCAACTTCAGAACCGTATCTGCGAGCAACGCGATGCGAGTTTGCAGAGGGTGCAGTCGATGGCCCCTACGTGTAAAGATGCTTGCGAAGGAACATGAAGCGCGGCGTCGAATGCATCCGCAATCACGCGCCCGCATTTGCAGTAACTTGGCTGTCACCACGAGGAGATTTCATGCAACGGAACTGGATGAATTGCCGCTGGCAGAGCTGGCGGAGGAACACACTCATATTGGCCATCGCGGCCCTCTCGCTCGGCTGCACCATGACGGCGCGCGCGCAGCGCCTGCCAAAGACGGTCACGCCGCTGCACTATACACTGCGCCTGACACCCGATCTGCAGAAAGCCGTCTATGCCGGCAGCGAGACCATCGCAGTCAAGCTGGCGACGCCGAGCGATTCCATCACGCTGAATGCAATTGAGATTCAATTCAGCAAAGTGAGCATCGACGACAACGGCCAGAAGTTGACTGGCAGCGTGACGCTGGATGAAGGGGAACAACAGGCCACGCTGCACTTTCCCCGCACAATCAGCGCCGGGGAACACCGGCTGCACATTGCCTTCACCGGTACGCTGAACGGGGAACTACGCGGTTTTTATCTTTCCAAAACCGCCCGTCGCAACTACGCCGTCACACAGTTTGAGTCCACCGACGCCCGACGCGCTTTCCCTTGTTTTGATGAGCCGGCGATGAAGGCCACCTTTGACGTGACGCTGGTAGTGGACAAAGGCGATACGGCCATCTCCAACACCAACATCGTGAGCGACACACCGGTGGATAGCGGCGCCAGGCACGCGCTGCACTTCGCCGTGACGCCACGCATGTCCACCTATCTGGTGGCGTTTCTAGTGGGGGACTTCCAGTGCGTTTCCGGGTCCAGCGATGGCGTGCCAATCCGCGCCTGCGCCACTCCGGACCAGGTACAGTATGGACGCTTTGCTCTGAAGGCCGCTGAGTTTGTGCTGCATTACTACAACACCTACTTCGGCATTCGCTATCCGATGCCCAAGCTGGACATGATCGCGCTGCCGGACTTTGAAGCCGGCGCGATGGAGAATTTCGGAGCGATCACCTATCGCGAAACCGACCTGCTGGTGGATGAGCAGCACGCCTCCGTGGACGCGCTGAAGCGCGTGGCCTCCGTGGTGGCGCACGAGATGGCGCATCAGTGGTTTGGCGACATGGTGACGATGGAGTGGTGGAATAACATCTGGCTGAACGAAGGCTTTGCCACGTGGATGGAGAACAAGCCTGTGGAGGCATGGAAGCCGGAGTGGAAGATCAGCCAGTCGGTCGCCGCGAATACGCAGACGACGCTGAACCTGGACGCGCGCCGCGTGACGCGCACGATTCGCGCGGAGGCCAACACACCGGACGAGATCAACGAAATGTTCGACGGCATCAGCTACGGCAAGGCCGGGGCAGTGCTGCTGATGATGGAGAACTACGAAGGCAAAGAGGTCTTCCGCCAGGGAGTGCACAACTATCTGGCGGCGCACCTTTACGGCAACGCGACGGCAGAGGACTTCTGGAATGCGCAGACGGCCGCGAGCCATAAGCCGATTGACCGGATCATGGCCAGCTTTGTTGTGCAGCCCGGCGTGCCGATCGTGAAGGTGAGCGATGCGGTTAACGGCGCGGTCGCCGTCACGCAGCAGCGATTTTTCCTGAATCCAGGTGTTACGGCAAAGCCGCAGACCTGGGAAATCCCGGTGTGCGTGGCTGACGGAAACGGGCAGAACTGCCAGCTCCTTGACCAGCCGCAGCAGAGGCTGGCGGCCACCCACGACAGCTTCCTGAATGCCGGCGGGAAGGGCTACTATCGTACGCAGTACGCTGCGGCAACACTGCATACGCTGGCCACAGAGGCCGAATCCACTTTGACGCCGGAGGAGCGCATCAGCCTGCTGGGCGACTCCTGGGCGCTGGCACAGGCGAACGAGGCAAAGGTCGGCGACTTTCTCAATCTTGCCGCGCGCATGGCTGACGACAGCAACTCTGAGGTCGTGCGTACGGTGATCGAGGATGTGAATGCCATCGCCGAGCGCGTGGCGGCCACGGACTCCGACCGCTCGCAGCTCTCTGCATGGATACGCCGTGTCTATGGGCCAGCGTATCAACGCCTCGGCGCACCCTCGAAAGCTGACTCGCCTGAGACGCGCGAGCTTCGCGCCGAGTTGCTGCGTTTCGTCGCCGGAACAGGCGAAGACAAATCTCTCATCGCCGAAGCAAAACAGATTACCGCGCAGAATCTCGCCGACCCCGCCAGCACGGATCCCACGCTCGCGCAGAACGCGCTTGAAATCGCCTCCCGCTTTGGCGACCGGAAACTCTTTGACCGGTTGCAGCATTTGGCCGAAAACTCAGGCAACCCGCAAATCCGTTCCAGTTCGCTGCGCGCGCTCGCTCGATTTCAGTATCCCGCGCTCGAAACCCGCGCCCTCGAATACTCCGTCTCCGGTCGCGTCCGCAATCAGGATGTGGCCTCAATGCTGGAGATCGAGTTGATCAACCGAAGCACGCAGACGGTGGCCTGGAAGTTTATCCAGAATCAATTCTCCGCCGTTCTGGCGCAGTTGACTGCAAGCTCCGGCGCATCGATGGTCGGCTCCACCGGGCACTTCTGCTCCGCAGAAATGCAGCAGCAGGTGACGAGCTTCTTCGCCGCGCATCGGGTGCCTTCGTCTGCGCACGCGCTGGCGCGGGCAACGGATCAAATCGGCGACTGCACGACTCTGCGCGCCAATCAGCAGGCAAACCTGGAGGCATGGCTCAGCACTCACTGAGCCATGCGCACAGACTGCGCGTGACCGCTCAGCTTTTCAGCGCCACACGCAGATGCAGCTCTCGCAGTTGCTGCTCGCTCACCGGGGTCGGCGCATCCACCATCACATCGATGGCGCGCGCCGTCTTCGGGAAGGCAATTACTTCGCGCAGGCTGGGCGCCCCGGCAAGCAGCATCGCAATGCGATCCAGACCCAGCGCGATGCCGCCGTGCGGCGGCGTGCCGTATTCGAGCGCGTCGAGGAAGAATCCAAAGCGCAGGCGCGCCTCTTCGGGTGTGATGCCGAGCGCGTCGAATATCTGCCGCTGCACATCCTGACGGTGAATCCGGATGGAGCCGGAACCCAGCTCCAGGCCGTTCATTGCCAGGTCATAGCAGCGCGCGCGCACCGTGGCCGGATCGGTGAAGAGCCGGTCGATATCGGCATCGTGCGGCGAGGTGAAAGGATGATGCGCGGGCATCCATTTTCCCGTCTCCGCATCGTGCTCGAACATCGGGAAATCCGTGACCCAGATGGGCTGGAAGGCCTGTGCGCCGTCCGTAAGCGAGCCGCTGAGCGGATCTGCCGCGGCAACCACCGACTGCGTGACAGCGAAAGCTCCGTGGCGGTCGGCGTACTTCTTCGCCAGCTCGACGCGGAAGGCGCCGGCTGCCGCATACACCGCAATTTCCCGCTCTGAAAGCCGTCCGGAAATCTTTGTATCCGAGGCTTTGATCGGGTGCGCAGGGTCACCGGCAAGGAGGACGACAAAATCCTCCTCGGAGGCTCCGGTCCGCTCCCGCAAAGCAGCGACGATGTGCGGAAATCCCTTTTCCAGCCGCTTCAGGTCGTCAATGAACTTCGCACCTTTTCTGGCGTCGAAGAGCGGATGGTTGTCTTCGCGCTCCTTGCGGCTGAGCTGGCCGACCCGCGGAATGCGCAGAGCGACGATGGGCAGGTCCGGATCAAGCTGGAGCGCGGCGATCTCCGCATCGCTGAAGGCCGCGCGCATATCAGTGAGTCCGGGCAGCCGTAGATCCGGCTTGTCCACACCGAAGCGGCGCATCGACTCATCCCATGGAATACGCGGAAACGGGACGGGCAATCGAACGCCCGCAGCGGCAAAACCGGCGGCCAGGAACTGCTCCACCACCGCGAAGACATCTTCTTCGCGCGGGAAGCTCATCTCCAGATCAACCTGCGTGAACTCAAGCTGGCGGTCGGCGCGCAGGTCTTCGTCGCGGAAACAGCGTGCAATCTGGAAGTAGCGATCGAAGCCGGAGATCATCAAAATCTGCTTGAAGATCTGCGGCGACTGCGGCAGCGCGTAAAACTCGCCCGGATGAACGCGGCTGGGAACCAGAAAATCGCGCGCTCCCTCCGGCGTGGACTTGGTCAAAATCGGCGTCTCAATCTCCAGAAAGCCAAGATCGGAGAGGCTCTGCCGGATAGCCAGCGTGATGCGGTGGCGCAGCCAGAAGTTGCGCTGCATCTCCGCGCGGCGCAGATCGACATAGCGATGCTTCAGCCGCACCTCCTCGTTGACGATGGCTTCCTCGGCGGGTGAAAACGGTGCCAGTTTCGCGTCATTCAAGACAAAGAGCTGCGAAGCAACGATCTCGACTTCGCCGGTGGCCATCTTTGGATTGACGGCCGCCGCACCGCGCAGACGCACCCTGCCCATCGCGGCAACGACATACTCCGGGCGAATCGCTTCGCCTTTCGCATGGCCTTCCGGCGTCAGATCGCGATCAAGCACAATCTGCGCAATGCCGCTGCGGTCGCGCAGGTCCAGAAAGATGAGATTGCCGTGATCACGGCGACGATTGACCCAGCCCATGAGGAGGACATCCTCGCCCGCATGCGCGGCTCGCAGTTCGCCGCAGAGATGGGTTCGTTTCAGGTCTCCAAGAAAATCAAGCACGCTGTTTTTCCTTCTTTTGTTTCGCTTCTGCGCGCGCAGCCAGCAGATGCGCAGCAAGCTCTGCACGCGGAATTTTTGTTTGTACTGCCGTGGAAAAATCCTTTACGGTGAGCACGCCCGATGCAAGCTCATCCTCGCCGAGCAGAATGATCCGGCGCGCCTGCCTGTCGGCCACTTCCATCGACTTGCGAACGCGAAAACCGCCGTCGCCCAGTTCCACGCGCAGCCCAGCCCGGCGTAGCTCGCGGGCCAGTGCAAGTGAGGCCGGATTCTGCGCTTCGCCCACCGGAGCAACCCAGGCATCGGCGCGCTCTGCCTCCTCTTGTTCCTGCGCCTGCAGCGTGAGCACCAGCCGATCCTGACCGATGGCGAAGCCGATGCCGGGAGCCTTGGGTCCGCCGATCGCCTCGCTCAGCCCGTCGTAACGTCCTCCACCCAGCAGCGCATTCTGTGCGCCCAGTCCTCCGTGCGTGAACTCGAAGGTCGTGCGCGTGTAGTAATCCAGCCCGCGCACCAGGCGATGGTCGAGCGTATACGGCACTCGGGCCGCTTCCAGCGCCGCGCAGACGGCGGCAAAGTGCGCGCGGCTGGCTTCATCCAGCGAATCGGCGATGCGCGGCAGGCTCTCGATGATCTCCTGATCTTCGGCGACCTTGCAGTCCAACACACGCAGCGGATTGGTCTCCGCGCGGCGCTGGCAGTCAGCGCACATCCTATGCGCCACCGGAGCAATCGCTTCGCGCAACTTTGCCAGATAGGCGGGACGGTCAGAGGCCGAACCGACGGAGTTCAGCCGTAGTGTCCAGCCCTCAATGCCCAGCTCCTCCAGCAGGGAAGCCAGCATCTCCAGCACCTCGGCATCGCGCAGCGGCGACTCTGATCCTGCGTGCGGCGGTCCGATGACCTCGGCTCCAATCTGAAAAAACTGCCGGTAACGACCCTTCTGCGGACGTTCGCGACGAAATTGCGGACCGATGTAGAAGAGCTTCTGCAACTGGCCGGTCTCACTCAGCTTGTGCTCGATGTAGGCGCGCACCACGCCGGCCGTGTTCTCCGGGCGCAATGTCAGGCTTTGCGTCTTTTCCGATTGTGCGCGAGCGCGATCCTCCCACGTATACATCTCCTTGGAAACGATGTCGGTTTCCTCGCCGACTCCACGCGCAAACAGCGTTGTCTCCTCGAAGATCGGGGTGCGAATCTCGCCGAAGTTGTATCGCGCGAAGACCTCGCGCGCCGTGGCTTCGATCCGGCTCCAGAGCGCGGTTTCCGGCGGCAGCAGGTCGCGTGTGCCGCGCACAGCTTTGACAGGGGTAGTCACCTTTTCAGTCTAAATGCTGCCCGTACGAGGACCGAATCCGCAGCTCTACGACCGATCCTGCGACAGGTTTGCTTTCTTCGTTCAAAACGCGCAGTCTGATACCGTGAGAAACGATTCTGCGGGGGTCACTTGCGGTCGAACAGAATGTCCCATGGATGGAAGGCTGGGGGAACTGCGCTGATTCTGGCAGGAATGGCGGCGGTAGCCTGCGCTCAGACGCTTCACAAACGCCCAAATCCACCCGCGGCACCTCCGGTCGTAGCTACACCTCCGGTCGTTGCTGCACCTCCGGTCAAGCCGTTGCCGCCGGCAGCCATCGCCAAAGGAACCTACCTGAGCGTCTCGGCCACGCGCGTTTATCCGATGAAGAAGGGCACCGTCATCGATGGCCAACTGTTGGCGCCCATTTACGTGAACAACGCGCTTGTGCTGCCGAAGGGCACACTGCTGCGGGGGCACCTGGAAGCTCTGACACCGGACAAATCGGCCCGTATCTGGGCAAAACTCAATGGAGACTTCACCCCGATCCATCATCCGATGGTACGCTTTGACTCGATCGAGACCAGCGGCGGCGCGGTTGCGATTCATGCAGATGCGGCACAGGCGGGGCTGCCCATGGTTTCCCTCGCGGCCAGTGCTACCAACAAGCGGCACTCGCTGTTTGCGCGAGCATGGAGCGCATTGCGGCAGCGGGCTGCGGCCACCAAGGACTTCCTGACCTCGCCGGGATTGGGCAACCGGCTGAAAGTTGCGTTCTATCAGCAGCTCCCCTACCATCCGGAGCAGATTAACGCAGGCGCCACATGGAGCTTCCCCCTGACCGACTCGCTGGCCGTCCATCAGTTGCAGGCTTCCGGTCAGCCTACGGTCTTCACTCCGCCGCAAAAGCCGCACAAAAAACGCGCCAAACGCAAGCCCCAGCCGCAAAAGCCCACCCCGGCGGCTGCCGATCCCGGACCGCACTGGCTGATTCACGCCGAACTGGAGACTCCGATCAGTTCCCGCTCGTCCAAAGCAGGGGACGCCATCAAAGCACGCGTCGTGGAGCCGACCTATGATGCGCAGCACCAGCTAAAGATTCCTCAGGGAGCCGAGCTGTTGGGCCGCGTAACCACCAGCAAAGCCGCTCGATCCTTTGGCCGCAGCGGACATCTGCGCTTCAGCTTTCAACAGTTGAAGATGCCCGCCGGAGCGACGCAGACCGTGCAAGGCTCGGTCACCAGCGCAATGGCTAACGGCGGTAAGCAGATGAACATGGACGCCGAGGGCAACGTCTCCGGCAAGAGCAACGGCAGCGTGCTTGCGCCCATTGCGATGGGCCTGCTGGCCGGACATGCGCTGGACACGGATGGGAATATGACTGCACAGACCGGCGCTGCCTCCAACGGCTTCGGTGCTGCCGGTCGCATCGCTGGCCTCGCCGCCGGATCTCGTTCTCTCGCCGCGGGAATCGGATTCTATGCCGTGGGTCTCTCGATCAGCTCCACATGGCTGCGGCATGGGCACGAGATTGCCTTCCCACAGGGAACGCGCATCGACATCGACACCGCGCCGCTGAATGCGCCGATTCTGAAACCTCAACTCGGCGCAATCCCTCCCTCTACGTCGTCGAAACCGGTCTCTCGATAGCCGTATGAACCGCTGCAACGACTCGCCGCCGATACGCAGCCCAGGTCAGTTCCCCGGCGCGCTCCAGCGCCGCATCGCTCATCGCCTTCAACCATTTGCGGTCCTCGTGCAGGAGTAGCAGCCGTCCAGCAATCGCCTCTGGCGAGCGAATAGGCACGAAGAAGCTGTCCACCCCATCGCGCAGAATATCTTCCCCGCCCGAGTTCGGCGTCGTAATCACCGGCAGTCCCTGAGAAATGGCCTCACCGAGCACCAGCGCCAACCCCTCAAAGAGGGACGGGAAGACGAAGACATCGTGTCGGCGCATCTCTTCGAGCACCTGCGCGTGCGGCAGTGAAGCAATCCAGCGAACTCTCCGGCAACAGTCGTCGAGAGAAGGGCAAAGCCCTGCTGTCTTCCGCCCGATCACAGTAAGCGTGACCGCGCTGCCGAGTTTCTCCACCGCTTCGAAAAGATCGGCGATTCCTTTGCGCTGGGACAGGCCGCCCACGAAGAGCACGCGCAGTGGTTTTGAGCGATCCGTCATCGCACGCGGAGATGCTGCGGCAGCCGGCACACCAAACGGCGCGACGATCACCTGCTTCTGCGCGCCGGGAAAATGATCCAGCGTGCGCCGCACAAAGCTGCTGGGAACGAGCACGGTGTCGGCTAGTGCAAGCTCTTCATCCTTGCGCGCGCACTTGGCATCGCTGTCGGCCAGCGCCTGCAGAGTGTTTTTCCACTCAGGCCGCCGTTCTGCCTCTTCGGCGGCGATCTCGCGGCTGGCGCGCCAGTAACCTATGGGCAGGTCGTAGATGCAGCGCAGGCCACGCTGCTTCGCTGCGCGGAACTGCTCCAGCGCACCGTCTTCGTAAGCGTAAACAGCGCGCACCGCGGGAAAATCGCTCAGGCGCCGCGTGATGTGTCGGTCCAGATCGCGATAAACAGCGTCGATCGAAAACGGCTTGTCCTCGCCCGCAGCGAATCGGTTTTCCCCTGTACGGAGCAGCAGGTTGCGAACCAGTTCCCTGCCCGGTCTGGTATGAATTTTCCCTGCCGGAATCCGCACCCGCGCGCGTCGCTCCAGCGTCCGGCGCACTCCGCCCGGAACCCATCGCGCATAAGCCGCATCTGGTCGCCAGTGGATGCAGGTGAAGTAGGCTGTCAGAAGATTTTCCTGCTGCAACGCCTCGGCAACCGCAGCGACATTGGCGTTCCCGGTCGGATGGCTGAGCAGGACCATCGCTACTCCCACTCGATCGTGCCGGGCGGCTTGGAGGTGATGTCGTAGACCACGCGATTGATGCCGCGCACTTCGTTCACGATGCGATTGGAGATGCGTTTGAGCAGCTCATGTGGCAGTGGCGTCCAGTCCGCCGTCATGCCGTCTTCGGAGTGCACGGCGCGAATGGCGCAGGTATAAGCGTACGTACGTTGATCGCCCATCACGCCGACGCTGCGCACCGGAAGCAGCACGGCAAAGCTTTGCCAGATTTGCGAATACAACCCGGCAGCCTTGATCTCCCCTACGACGATTTCATCGGCATTCTGCAGGATGGCGACGCGCTCCGGCGTCACCTCGCCCACGATACGCACGGCCAGTCCCGGGCCAGGAAACGGCTGTCGACCGAGAATCTCCTCCGGCATGCCCAGGTCGCGGCCAATGCGGCGCACTTCATCCTTGAAAAGATCGCGCAGTGGCTCGATGAGCTTCATCTTCATGCGCTCCGGCAGGCCGCCCACGTTGTGATGACTCTTGATCGTCTGCGACGGACCGCGCACGCTGGACGACTCGATCACGTCCGGGTAAAGCGTTCCCTGCACCAGCCAGTCGATTCTGCCCGCCTGCGCCGCAATGCGCTCGGCCTCGGCTTCAAAGACAGTGATGAACTCGCGCCCGATGATCTTGCGCTTGGTCTCCGGATCGGTGACTCCGGAGAGTTGGTCGAGAAACCGCTCCGAAGCATCGATAGGCACCAGATTCAAGCCCAGTTTTTCCCGCAGATTGCGCGTGACCTGCTCGAATTCGTTTTTGCGCAGCACTCCGTTGTTCACAAAGACGCAGGTGAGCTGGCTGCCAATGGCTCGATGCACCAGCACGGCGGCGACCGAAGAATCGACTCCACCCGAAAGCGCGCAGAGCACATGGCCTGAACCGACTTTTTCGCGGATCGAAGCAACGGTCGATTCGATGAAGCGAGTCGGCGTCCAGTCGGCCTGCGCGGCGCAAAGGCCAACCACAAAGTTGCGCAGGATCTGGCTGCCCAACGGCGTGTGATGCACCTCCGGATGGAACTGTACGGCCCAGATGCGGCGCTCGTCGTTGGCAATGCCCGCCAGCGCATTTGAGGTCTGCGCGATCAGACGGAAACCCTCCGGCAACTGCTGCGCTTCATCGCCGTGACTCATCCAGGCCTCAATCGCAGTCGGCACACCGGCAAACAGCGGCGCTGCCGGGTCCAGAATCGAGACCTCGGCATGACCGTATTCGCGACGCGACGCGGAGGCAACCCGTCCACCCAGATGATGCACGATGAATTGCAGGCCGTAACAGATGCCGAGAATCGGCACTCCAAAAGACAGCAGAGCCGGATCGGCCGGAGGCGCGTCCGCGTCATAGACCGAGGACGGCCCGCCGGAGAGGATGAGACCGATCGGCGCAAGCGCGCGAATCTCGTCCAGCGGAGCCGTACAAGGCAATACCACGGAAAAGACGTTGAACTCGCGGATGCGCCGCGCAATCAGTTGGGTATACTGTGACCCAAAGTCGAGGATAACGATGGTTTGTGCTGACACTCTTCCAGTGTGGCACGAAGCATGGGGCGTGAGGCAAGTTTGTGCCCGCTGCACGCCGTCACCAAGGCCAATCTGCTGCAATGTTCGGGAGCATCGCATGAAAAATCCTGTATCGAAAATCCGCCTAAGGGCGCTGTTGTGCCTGATCGCACTGGCGTGGGGAGTGCCTGCGACGGCCTCAGCTCCGCAGCAGACCGCTCACGGGCAACCGGCGGACGCCGCTGTCCATGTCGAGACCGGAACCCTGGACGGCGCTCCGTTTCGAATTGATATGCCGGTCCACTGGAACGGGACACTGATCGTCTATTATCACGGATACTCGGAGACGCCGGTTGCCTTCGATAAGGCCCGGCCGAATGCCATGGGCAGCGGCTTCACAAGACGCGGATTTGCCGTCATCCAGTCCGGATACTCGGTGACCGGATGGGCCGTGGAGCAGGCCATGAGCGAAACCGAGACTCTGCGCCGTTATTTCATCGCGCACTACGGCCAGCCCAGGGAGTCTTACGTCACCGGCCACTCGATGGGCGGCATGCTCACCCTGGCGACGATCGAAAGCTACCCCAGCCGATACAACGGCGCGCTGGCGCTCTGCGGCCTGCTGGAGCCTGCCACCTGGGCCATCGAACATGGCGGCGCAATGCTGGCAGCCTTCGATTACTACTATCCGGGGCTGATTCCCGGACCGGAGCACATCCCCACCAATGTGAATCTGGACCAGGCGCTCGCGCATCACGTGCAGGCACATCTGCACGACAATCCCACCGGCTACGCCGAGATCAAGGCACTGGGTCACTTCAAAACCGACGAGGACATGGCCGGGGTGCTGGTCTTTCTTGCGTACATTGAGCGTGATCTGGAGCAGAAGATCGGCGCGCCGACGATCAACAATGCGAATCTGCTCTACTTCGGCGGCCCGGACGACAATGCGCTGAACGCGGGCGTCGAGCGGTACACGGCATCGAATGCTGCACTCGATTATCTGAAGACCTGGTATACCCCGACCGGAGTGCTCGATCGACCGCTCCTTGCCCTGCATACTTCTTATGATCCGGTGATTCCACCCGATACCGTCAGCCAGTACGCTGACCTGGCGCAGCGCATGGGAAGCAGCCATTTTTTTGTTCAGCAGTTTGTCAAAGCCGACGGGCATTGCAACATCTCCCGGGAGCAGACGCTGACAGCGATGGATGAGTTGCTGGCCTGGGTTCACTCCGGACGACGCCCGACCGCAGGCCTGCTGCCGACCACGAGTAAACCGCAGTAACTTCGGATCCCTCGTCCACAAAAACGAAACGCCCGGCCGAAGCCGGGCGTGATTCTCGCATCGCGTCTTTCAGTTCGTGGCGGATGGATGCCTGGTTGCCGCGTTTTCATCCTGCTGCAGCCACCACTCGTAACGCGGACGGTTTTCATCGGGACGCGAGGTGATCGGATTGTCCAGATGCTGCACCGGGTCGCCCACCCCATACTCGGGCCACTCCGGAACGCCGGGGCCGTTCGGATTTCCGGTCTTGGCAAAGTTCGTCCAGTAGGTCATCATCTGGTCGCTCAGCTTCCAGTCCTCCGGACGCCACACCGCGCCGGGACGCGTCGCTAGGGTACCGAAGACATACTCGATGTCATCGGAGTGAAAGGCCACGGGATCCGGATGAAACTTGCTGGGCGGCGCGCCCAGATCGAACTTGTAACGATAGACGGGCGAATCCCCGGTTTTGCGATCGAACTCGATCCACTTCCAGGTGGCAAAAGCGATGAACGCGTCCCCGCCGTAATCGGTCGCGGATCGCTCCGCCACGGCATCGTTGGTCGCCGGATACAGTTTCAGGAAAATTTCCTCCTGGTCCGGATACCGCTTGGCCGCGAACGCTTTCCACTTTTCCGCCGTCATCCCCTTGTCCAGAAAGCTGCCTTCGTCGCGGTTGAAGCCGGCCAGCAGCGGCACGTGCGCCTGCTTGCCTTTCACATAGGTATCCACCACCGCCTCCGGGATGAACCTGCCGTCCACCACTGGTGAATAATGGGTCACCTGTTGCTTCTTCACTACCGCCAGAATCTCCTCCGTCGGCACCGCCCGCAACTGTTCCAGCGTCGTCACATGCAAATCGTCCAGCAGCTTTTCGTTCTTCAGCCCCTGCGCATCGGCTGTTGGCATCGCCAGCGTTCCCGCAGACAACGCACCGCCGCTTTCGCCTATCGCCTTGGCAAAGAGCCCCTGCGCCGAGGGTACCGCCATCAGCGTGCTCACGGCAAACGCTCCCGCGCTCTCACCGAAGATCGTCACGTTCTTCGGATCGCCTCCAAACTCCGCAATGTTTTCCTGCGTCCAGCGCAGAGCTGCCACCATATCCATCAGGCCGTAGTTACCGCTCGATCCATCCTGCTCGTCGGACAACTCGGGCAGCGTCAGAAATCCGAAGACGCCCAGACGATAGTTGATCGTGATCAGCACGACTCCCTTCAGAGGCAGGAAATCCCCGTCGTGGCGCGGCTCGGAGCTGCCGCCTCCGGCATAACCGCCGCCGTGAATCCAGAACATGACCGGCAGCTTCGACTTCCGCGTCGCATCGGCCGGCGTATAAACGTTGAGCGTCAGGCAATTCTCCGATCCGGTATCGGTGGGAGAGGTCGAATCCTGAAAGATCATGTCGTCGAAGACATGGTTCTGCGCGCAATGGTGACCGTACTTCGTCGCGTCGAGCGTGCCCTTCCAGTGCGCTGCCGGTTGCGGCGGCTTCCAGCGCAATTTGCCAACCGGTGGCGCGGCGTACGGAATTCCCTGAAACGCCCGCACTTTGTCGTGGTTGATCAGTTTGCCGTGTAACTTTCCGTTGATGACCCTTATGGTCAGAGTATCCGCTCCCGCGGCAAGAGTCACCGCCCCCAGCAAGGCAACTACCGCCAACTGCAAGAATCCAGCAAATCGTTTCATTTATCTACCTCTGCCGAACACAATACATGATGCAATTGAAAACGCGCGAATTGCAGAAGACGGTTCCCGCAAAAACGCCCGTTGCCTGCAAATCATCCCTGTCAAAACTTCTTTCCTTCAATAGCGGTCGTTCATAGCCTACCCTGTGGAAGAGGAGTTCGGGCTTCCGCCCACTCGCCGGGCCGGTCTCCGCATTCCCGGCAGCGCTCCAGAGTTTCAGAATTTCCTACTTTCGGGTAAAGTTCGGATTACCTCCGCGGTTCGACCATGGCCACCCTGTTTCCTGTTCTCGACGCACACATTCACCTCTTCGATCCGGCGCGTCCTGGCGGTATTCCCTGGCCCGCGCCAACCGATGCAATTCTCTATCAGCCCGCACTGCCAGCGCGCTTTGCCGCGCTCGCCGCGTCGCATGGCGTCTGCGCCGCCATCGCCATCGAAGCCAGTCCGCGCCTGGAGGACAACGACTGGCTGCTGCGCGTGGCAGAAGAAAACCCCATGATCGTCGGCATTGTCGGCAACCTCGATCTCCGCGCCCCGGATTTCCTTCGACAGCTCAACCGTCTCGCCGCCTACCCTCTTCTGCTCGGCCTCCGCACCGGCAATCTCTGGCAGCGAGATCTGGCCAGCGACATCGCCAAGCCGGGCGTCTTCGCGCACCTCAAGGCCGTCGCCGCTCTCGGATTGGCCCTCGACACTGCCAACCCCGACATCGAATTGCTGGAGGCCGTCGACGCCATCGCCGACCGCATTCCGGAGCTGCGCATCGTTATCGATCACCTGCCCGCCGCTGTCGAACTGGAAAGTGCATCCGCGCGGGATCTCTGGCGCAGACGGCTCGCCTCTCTCGGTCAGAACCCCAATGTCTACGCCAAACTCTCCGAAGTTCCCCGCCGCATCCACCATCACGTGCCGCGCGATCCCGGCTTCTATCGACCCACGCTCGATATTCTCTGCTCGGTCTTCGACGAGGACCACGTCCTCTTCGGCAGCGACTGGCCCAACAGCGACCAGTGGCTGCCTTACTCGGAGACCTTCGCCATCGTGCGGGAGTACTTCGCAACGAAGGGCGCCGAAGCCCGCGAGAAATTTTTCTGGCAGAACTCCCGGCGAGTCTATCGCTGGCGCATGCCGGAACAGATGTCCACGCCCGCGCCGCTGCCCACCGTCGCTCCCTCTTGAAGCCCGCGATGCTACACTCGCCGGTAACTGCTTATGCTGGCCAAAGTCCTGAGTGCTGCCGTCTATGGCATCGATGCCAACCTGATCGATGTGGAAGTTGATCTGAGCGGAACCGTCACCGAGGAAGATCGCTTCCACACCGTCGGCCTGCCAGACGCCGCTGTGCGCGAGAGCCGCGACCGTGTCCGCTCGGCGATGAAGAACTCCGGCTTCCTCGTCCCGCCCACGCACATCACCATCAACCTGGCTCCCGCGGATTTGAAAAAGGAAGGCGCGGGCTTTGACCTGCCCATCGCTATTGGTATCCTCTGCGCCTACGGCGCACTGCATCTGAAAGATCTAAGCCCATTCCTGCTGGTGGGCGAACTGGGCCTGGACGGAACGCTGCGCCCTGTGCCAGGCATTCTCTCCATTGCCATTCTTGCCCGCGCGCGCGGCATCGCCAACCTGCTAGTACCCGCGGTCAACGCACCGGAGGCAGCAGTCGTCGAAGGCGTCCATGTCTACCCCGTCAAAAGCCTCATCGACGTCATCGACCTGCTCAACTCCACGCTCCTTGGCGAAGTCCAGCGACCGCGCTTCGAGGTAGCCACCAGCGCGTTGCTCGCCGAACTGCAACACTATTCCGCCGACTTCAGCGATGTACGCGGCCAGCAGACCGCCAAGCGCGCGCTGGAGGTGGCCGCTGCCGGCGACCACAACATCCTGATGATCGGCCCGCCAGGTTCCGGCAAGACCATGCTGGCCAAACGGCTCCCCTCGATCCTGACGCCGCTCACCTTTGAAGAAGCTCTGGAAACCACCAAAATTCATTCCGTCGCCGGAGTTCTGGACCCTGCTGCCGGACTTGTCGCGCAGCGGCCCTTTCGCTCTCCGCACCACACCATCTCCGACGCCGGACTGATCGGCGGCGGCGCAATTCCGCGCCCCGGTGAAGTCTCCCTGGCGCACAATGGACTGCTCTTCCTCGACGAACTCCCGGAGTTCCCGCGCAACGTGCTGGAGGTCATGCGACAGCCGCTCGAGGAGTATACCGTCACCATCGCGCGAGCCAGCATGTCGCTCACCTTTCCGGCGCGCTTCATGCTTGCCGCAGCCATGAATCCATGCCCCTGCGGCTACTTCAACGACAAGTCTCGCGAGTGCATGTGTACGCCGCCCATGATCCAGCGCTACGTCTCCAAAGTCTCCGGGCCACTGCTCGACCGCATCGACATTCACATCGAAGTACCCGCCGTGCAGTACAAGGAACTGCGCGGCGGTGCGGCCGCCGAAGGCTCAGCGCAAATCCGCGACCGTGTGATGAAGGCACGGGAACGACAGCGCGAGCGCTTCTATCGCACCAAAGAAAAAATCTTCGCAAACGCCCAGATGTCCACGCGCCAGGTCCGCGCCCACTGCGAGCTGGGCGCGGACGCCGAGCGCCTGCTGGAGCGCGCCATGCAACAGCAGGGGCTGAGCGCGCGCGCCCATGACCGCATCCTGAAAGTCGCACGCACCATCGCCGATCTCGAAGGCGCAGAGTCGCTTGCCGTCCCGCACCTGGCCGAGGCTATCCAGTACCGCACGCTCGACCGCGGCTACTGGTCCTGAGCCATCCCTTCCAATCCGTCAACTTCCAGCCATTCCTTGTCGGCATTGCATGCAGTGACTTCGGTAACTAAATCTCCCTGAGAACAAGTCGATACAAGGAGTAGTCGCGCAGAAACACTCCTTGATACGCGCGGCTCCATAAGGGAGAATCCGATGGAAATCCAATCCGACCTGACTGCAATCATGGTTGCGATTCCAATGCTGGCCATAATGGCCGCCGGAATCTTCCGTCTGGACGAATCTCTCGGCAAGCCGCGAAAAAAAGTGCGCAGGGTCCCACTGGCCGCAGGTTTGGATGAGTACGGCGTTCCGATTGGAATCGATCCGGACGGGCAGCCGATTGGCCGGAGAAGCCGACGATAGAACCGGTTTCGGATCAGCTCTGCGCAATCCCGAACGAGTCCGTTTCCATATCGACCCGGCAGCCCAGCCGATTCCAAAATTCCACCACCAGCGCTTCGGCGACGGGATGCGTCAACCTGGTTCGCCGTAACGGAACCACGGATCCACTGGATTCTTCCGCCAGTTGTTGTGCGCTGAGCGCAATCGCCAGGCATCGCTCCGGGCGATAGGTGCAACTGGCCAGATCGGCAATCGACTGCGTCGTCGTCGGCGTCAGCAGGATCGTGCGCGGCGGAGCCATCCTGTCCAGCAGGCAGAATATCTCCAGCTTCGACTCCAACTCGTCGGGAACGCAGTCGATGGCAATCTCCGCCTGGCGCACAGCCTCCTCGACCGTCGATGCGAAAGAGACCGCAAGACGACCCTCCCCGTTGCCCTGTACGCCTCTCCCGCTCGCCACCAGAGACTCACCCAGCGAAGCGCGCAGAGCTTCCTGCGCGTGGCGCAGATTCGACGGCATCACGTCTTCCAGCACCACGCGAAAGCCCGCCTGAGCGGCGCGCAGAGCCAGACTGCGGCCCAGCGGTCCCGCGCCGATGATGGCAATAGTCGTTGAAGCTGCCGAAATCATGCATCCATCCTGAAAACAGAGGTGGCGCCCAGCACCGGAGTGCGGCCCGTCCATGCGGAAAATACCTCGGACTACCGTGCCTTCAGCGCGTCCAGAACATCCTGAGCACTGGGATGCGCCTGCGAAAGATGCGCCGAGACCAGCGCGCGCTCCTCGTCATCGAGCGTCGCCACGCCAGAGAGTATGCGGCGCAGAGTAACGGAAACATCGTCAATGTAGTTCATCAGGCGGATGGCTTCTCCAGAGAGTGGCATATGGGTATCCCAGAGTGGTTTGAATTCCACCTTCATTGTCGGCGGTGCAGGTGGAGAGTGTAAAGCGCAGCGGCTCAGCCGCGAATCGAATCCACCAGCAGCCACAGATTCAGCAGCAGAATCACCGCCGCCACCAACCACGCCAGTGCCTGCAGCCAACGTGGATTCACAAACCTGCCCATGATCGTGCGATTGCCCGTGAAGCTGACCAGAGGAATGACGGCAAAACTTAGCTGCATGCTCAGGATCACCTGGCTGAGCAGTAGCAGCCGCGCGATACCGTGTTCGCCATAGAGCGCGACCACAACTACCGTCGGTACAATCGCCGCCAGTCGCGTAACGAGCCTGCGCAGCCATTGCGGCATGCGCAGTTCCAGGAAGCCTTCCATGACCACCTGCCCAGCCAGCGTGCCCGTCAGCGTCGAATTCTGTCCGGAGGCAAGCAGCGCGACGGCAAACATCGCGCTTGCGCCCGCAGCGCCCAGCAGCGGCGACAGCAGCCGATATGCATCCTGAATCTCGGCTACATCGGTGTGCCCGCTTCGATGGAAGACCGCGGCGGCAAGAACCAGAATCGCCGCATTCACGAAGAGCGCAAAGGTGAGCGCGGCAGTGGAGTCCAGATTGCCAAACCAGATTGCCTCGCGCTTCCCTTCCGGCGTGCGCGGATAGTCGCGCATCTGCGCCAGCCACGAGTGCAGATACAGGTTATGCGGCATCACCGTCGCGCCCAGAATTCCAATCGCAATGTAGAGCATCGCCGGATCGGTCACCAGCGCCGTTTGCGGGATGAAAAGATTACGCAGGATCGGGCCAAACTCCGGGCGCGACAGGACGATTTCCACCGTGAACAACACAGCAATCGTGCCAATCAGCACCATCACCAGCGCCTCCACCGTGCGGAAGCCGCGCCGCTCCAGCAGCAGGATCAGCAGCACATCCAGACCGGTGATCAGCACTCCCGCCAGCAGCGGTAGATGGAAGAGCAGTTGCAGCGCAATCGCCGACCCGATCACTTCCGCCAGATCGCAGGCCGCAATCGCCACCTCCGCCAGCACCCACAGAGCGCGCGATGCCCAGCGCGGATAACGATCGCGGCAAAGCTGCGCCAGATCGCGCTCGGCCACGATGCCCAGCCGCAGCGAAAGGCTCTGCAGCAGAATCGCCATCAGGTTCGAGAGCATGATGGCAAACAGCAGCGCATACCCATAGCGCGAGCCGCCGGCCAAGTCCGTCGCCCAGTTGCCCGGATCCATATAGCCGACCGAGATCAGGAATCCCGGCCCGACAAAACCCAGTAATCGCCGCCAGAAAACCGGCGAAGCGGCGACCGAGATCGAAGCCAGGTGCGCTCCACTCGATCGGTCAATGCTCTCGCGTTGTTGTTCTCGTGCGGCAAACTCGGGCATAGGCTGCTGGCTTCACTCGTCGGAAATGCGCTCGTCGGAGTTCTCTGCTTTCAGTATCGCAATTTTCAGCTTGCTGTTTCCGCATTCGTCCGCTTGTCTCCACCGTCCGCGCCGCCCAGCGGATCGTTGTCCCGGTCAGTCACCAGCACCAGTCCGGCCAATCCCTGCGCCAGTCCGGCCATCCCCGGCAATTGCCAGCAACCCTCCGGCGCGCGCCAACTCCAGTTGCCCGCAGCAACCGCAGGCGTATTCATGCGAGCCTCCGAGCCGAGTCCCAGCACGTCCTGCGCCGGCACAATCGCCAGCGAAGCCACCGATGCGCTCAGCGCGCGTATCAGCCCCCATGCGGCCCACGCACCATGGTCTCCCACAGGACCGATGTAGTGCTCGGCCGCCGCGCGTTCTTCCGCTGTCGCCTGCGCCCACCAGCCAGGAGTCGTGTCGTTGTCATGCGTGCCCGTGTAGGCCACCGTCTGCGCGTCGAAGCGATGTGGAAGGTGATTGTGCGCCGCTCGGGAGCTGAAGCCAAACTGCAGAACGCGCATTCCCGGCATCCCGATCTCCTGCCGAAGCCGATCAACCTCCGGAGTAATCACTCCCAGGTCTTCAGCAATCAGCGGCAGCGGTCTCAGCGCGGCCTCCAGGTGTTGAAACAGTTCGCTTCCCGGAGCCTTCACCCACTCGCCGTTGACCGCCGTCTCCTCGTCGGCGGGAATCGACCAATAGGCTTCGAATCCACGAAAGTGATCCAGCCGCACCAGATCGAAGTGTGCGCAGGCACGCCGCACGCGCTTGATCCACCACGCAAACCCGGCGGCGCGCATCGCCTCCCAGTCATAAAGCGGATTGCCCCAGCGCTGCCCGGTCGGCGAAAAATAATCCGGAGGAACTCCAGCCACGCGCACCGGCTGCAAATCCTCGTCCAGTTGAAACAACGACGGATTGGCCCACACATCCGCCGAATCCATGCTGACAAAGATCGCAATATCACCCATCATCCGGATGCCGTCTTCGTTGGCCGCTGCCCGCAGCCGCGACCATTGCAGATCGAAGGCGAATTGCAGTGCGCGCTCCACCGCCAGAGCTTGCGCGTGCGCCGCGCATAATGCGGCCAGTGTCTGCGGATTCCGGCGGCGCACTGGCTCGGGCCACGCCGTCCATGCCCCGGTACCGTAGAGTCGGCGCAGAACCGCGTAGAGCGCGTAATCCTCCAGCCAGTCAGCCTCAGCCAGGCAGAATCTGCCGAACTGCGCCCACTGCGTGGCAAGTTCCGAGTCTACCGGGCCACGCTCCAGAAAACGAACCGCCGCCGCCTGCAGCACCGGCATCTTCCGCGCTTCCACTGCGTCGAAATCGACAGGCCCCGTTCCAGTCGGCAAGCCATCCATGGCTTCGGCATCGATCCAACCCCACTCCGCCAGCAACTCCAGACTGATCAGGTAAGGATTTCCGGCAAAGGCAGAACTGCCCGCATACGGCGAGTTGCCATATCCGGTCGGGCACAGCGGAAGAACCTGCCAGATATGCTGGCGCGAAGCAGCCAGAAACTCCAGAAAGCGGTAGGATTCAGGGCCAAGGTCGCCGATACCGCCGCGTGAAGCCAAAGCGGTTACCGGAAGCAAAATACCGGAGGAACGAGCAAAGCGCATACCTGCATTAGAGCACTTCCTGCAGCCGCTTCGCCGTCCGGACCGGGGCCTGTTTTAGGGCGTCGCAAACTGCCAGCCTGAAAGCGAACGCCCACCGAGCTTCCCGGCAGGCGTTCGCTGCAATGCACTGTCGCTTAAACGGAATGACTGTTCCGAATGCGTTACTGGCCCAGGTTCATCGACTTCATCGCACTGGGATTGAGGCTGATCAGATTCGCCTTCTTGTATCTGTCCTGCGCGCTGTTCACAAAGACACCAAAGACCTCCTCGCGTCGCTGGTCCAGTATCTGATCGCGCGTCTGGTCGAAGTTCTTCGCAATCTCCGCATCGCTCGGCGTCTGCTTGTCGGTGATCTTCGCCACCACGCCGGTGCGCTGCGCATTGATCGGTCCGCTGATCTGGCCCACATTCAGGTTCAACAGCTCCGGCGCAACGGTCGAAATCTGCCCGAGATCCGGTACCTGGCCGGTTTCGCCCACCAGGTCACTCGACTTTACCGTCGCGCCCACTTCCTTGGCCGCCTTGTTCAGGTCATTGTCAGCGTGCGCCTTGTCCGCCAGCTCTTTCGTCTTTTCCTGCAGCAGTTGCGGCAGCCGCTCGTCGGCGTAGTCCTTGGCGATCGTCGCCTTGTATTCCTCGAACTTCGGCGCATGCGCCGGAGTGATTCCGGTCACCTGGAAGATGGCATAGCCTTCGCCCGTCGGGGCAAAAGCAGGCGGCGCGCCCTGCTTCACGATGAAGGCTTTGCCCAGCAGTTCCGTGCTGTCCGGCAGTCCGGCGATGATGCCCTGCACGCCTACCGGCGGCGTAGTCACCAGCGCCAGTTTGTGCGCCGCCGCCGTTTTCGCCAGCCCGTTTTTCGCTGCCTCATCGGTCAGGCTCTGCGCATACGCCGCTTCGGCCTTCGATTCTTTTTCCCGAATCAGCGAAACCTGGATCGTTGGCAGCACCTCGTTCAACGGCTGCGTATGGGCCGACTGCCGTTCCTCCACCTGCACGATGTGGTAGCCATACTGTGTCTTCACGATGGCCAGCGCTCCGATCGGCTGCGTGAAGATCGCCTTGTCGAACTCCGGCACCATTGTGCCGTGCTTGGCGAAACCGAGTTCGCCACCTTGCGCCGCGCTGCCCGGATCTTCGGAGTATTTCTTGGCCAGTGTCGCAAAATCCGCACCACCCTGAAGCTGCTTCAGGATCGATTCGGCTTTGGCCTTGGCCTCTGCGTCGGTCTTCGCTGCGCCACCCGGAAACTTGATCAGAATATGCCGCGAACGCGCCTGCTCCGGCGTCTGGTAATCGGCCATGTGCTCGGTGTAATACTGCTGGATCTCCTGCTGACTCACCTGCGGCACGCCGCCCGGAACCTGATCCGCTGTGAAGGCGAAGTAGGTGATCGTGCGTTGCTCCGGAACCGCGCTGGCATATCGCGCGGCGTTCTTCGTGAAAAACGCCTGCAGCTCCGCATCGGTCGGGTTGATCTGCTTGCGCAGGTCGTCGGCCTCGATGACCGCGTAGTCAAACTTGATCTTGATGTTCTGCTTGCGATAGGTGTCGCGCACCTCGGCGTCGGAGACCGTCACACCTGCGGTAATGTAGGCGCGCAGACGCTGGATCGTGATGTCCTCGCGCAGCTCTTTTTCAAACTCCGCCGTGGAGATCCCGAACTGCCCGCGGATGAACTGCGAGTATTTGTCCATACCCACAAACTTCCCGCCAGGAAAAAGCAACTCGCCGTACTGCCCCTTATGCAGAAAGTCGCTGACATCGGCCGTACCGGCTCCAATGCCCAGCCGCGCCGCCTCAAAGAGCAGAATGCGCTGCATCACAAGCTGCTGGCCCACGCGCGGAACCATCAGTTGAAGATAAAAATCCGGCAGCCGCTGCCGCTGCAACTGCTGCTGAGCAATCTCCTGCACCCGCGAGACGCTGATCGTGTCCCCCTCGAAAAGCAAGCGGCTGTACCAGTGCGGATACACGGTCGCAAAGGTGTCGGCAGTGTTCGACACGTTCTGGAAGATGCCAGGGATCAGCGTAATGACCATCGTGATGACGGCTGCGCCGATGATGACGATGAAGATGGACTTGACGAGGCGATTATCTTTTTGCAGAAAACGAATCATGTGTGGGTAACGACCTTCGGCGGGACCATCCGGCAAACTGTGCCGGAGACGCACTTCTCCTACAGAAATTCCTGGTTCTCTGCGATTATAGACGAGCGGGGCCAAACCACGCCGCGGCAAGGACCAGCTTTGATGACCCACTCCAGCACAGATCCTTTCGCCGTCCCCGAGTCGGCCAACCGGCTCGACCCCGCCTCGGACGCCGTCGAGGGTCCGCTGCGCATCGACCTCTATCGCGTTCCAGCGCCATCGACGCCGCGCGAAAAACTCCTGCGCCTGCTCTGGGCGCTCTTTCAACTTCCGTTTCTCTCCTGCATGCCACGCGCGCTCAGCCCGCTGCGCGTCGCGCTTCTTCGCCTCTTCGGAGCCAGGATTGGACCGGCATGCCTCATCGATCGCGGCGTAAAGGTATGGATGCCGTGGAAACTGACCATGGGCGAGCGCTCGTCTCTTGGCGTCGACACCGAGGTTTATAACTTCGCCCCGGTCACCATCGGCCGCCACGTCGTCGTCTCGCAGTACAACTACATCTGCACCGCCACGCACGACTACACCGACCCGTTTTTTCGGCTCACCTCGGCGCCCATTCACATCCGCTCTCAAAGCTGGATCGCCTCCGGCTGCCTGCTCGCCCCCGGCGTCATCATCGGCGAAGGCGCAGTGATCGGCGCCCGCTCCATAGTCACAAAATCCATGCCAGCCTGGATGGTCTGCGCAGGCACTCCCTGCAAGCCGATCAAGCCGCGCCTCGTGCGACCCATGGATAAGCCATTGAGTTGATGGTACGTTCACGTAGACAGGCCGAATCTGCGTTTAAGATGAGTGCATGTTGCGCAACCAGCCACTCCTTCGCCTATTTGCCTGCATCCTGGGCCTGCTGCTGCTCGCCACTCCCGTCCTGCCCGCGCGCGCCCAGGCATACAGCGCCCACCCGAAACTCGTCGTCCTCATCGTCATTGACCAGTTTCGCGCCGACTACCTCCAGCGCTACCGCTCCGAGCTGAGCGCGCGTGGATTCCGCCTCCTGCTCGACGACGGAGCCTGGTTCCCCGACTGCTACTACAACTACGCCAACACCATGACTGCGCCTGGCCACTCCACGCTCGGCACCGGCGCCTACACCGATGGCCACGGCATTCAAGCCAACGAGTTCTGGGATGCTTCGCGCTCGCTCACCCACAAAGTGACTTCAGTCGAGGATGAGCGCTATCGGCTGGTCGGCATTCCCACCGGCTCGACCACCTCCGCGACGCCCGGCGCGTCTCCGCTGAACCTGCGCGCCACCACCGTCGGCGACGAGCTGCGTCTCGCCACTCAGGGCCGTTCGAAGGTGATCGGCATATCGCTCAAGGACCGCGCGGCGATTCTGCCCGCCGGCCAGGCGGCCAACGCCGCATACTGGATTGACCAGAAGACCGGAGCTTTCCTCACCTCCAGCTACTATCGGGATGACCTGCCCGCCTGGGCACAGGCCTTCAACTCTGGCCCGGCACGCGACCGGGCTGCAAGAGCCGCGCAGTGGGATGGCAAAGGCAGCTTCTTCAGCAAAGTCGGCATCACCCCGGCTGCCAATGCCTATGAGCTGAACTTTGCCGAAGCGGCCATCGTCGGCGAAAAACTCGGCCAGTCGGCGACCACCGACATGCTCACCGTCTCCCTTTCGCCGAACGACATCATGGGTCACCGATACGGCCCGGACTCTGAGCAGGAGCACGCCATGGTGCTTGGCCTCGACCATGACCTGGCTGGCTTCTTCGCCTGGCTCGATCAGCACATCGGCCTCGGCAATGTCTGGATCGCGCTCTCCGCCGACCATGGTGTCGCGCCCGTTCCAGCGCAGGCTGCCGCCCTCGGCATCCACGCCGCCACCGTCCAGATGAAAGCGCTCACTGCTAGCGTAAACGCCGCGCTAAATGCCCGCTTCACCCCCGGCAAAAGTGTCGCGTACCTCATGCCGGGTGAAGACCTGCCCTACTTCCAGCTTGACCCGCGCGTCTTCGCCCCCGGCGGACCAGCTGTCGGCGTGAAGGAAAAGACCGCCGAAGAGGCGCTTGGCGCGGCTCTACGCTCCGGCATCGACGAACAGAACGCCGCCGTGGCCCACGAACAGGCGCAGAACGGCAAACTCCCGCCCATGCTTCAGGTCGTCGGCACCTACACCCGCCTGCAAATGGCTGGCGGCGACCTGCCGCATACGCCCTTCGGTACCGAACTGGCCCACAGCTACACCGACCGCGGACTCTGGTACACGATGCTCGTGCTTGGCGGCTATCAGATGGAAAACCTCTCGGCCTGGGGCAGCAAAACAGGCACCACGCACTTCAGCCCCTGGAGCTATGACCGCCATGTGCCGCTTGCCTTCTACGGCTCGGCCTTCCGCCCTGGCACCTATCGCGAGCGGGTGGAACCCGTGGATCTGGCTGTGACTCTGGCCTCGCTGCTCGGCATCAACCAGCCGTCGGCGGCGATCGGGCACGTGCTCACCCAGGCGATTCGCCCGGTCGGCGTCACCGCCTCCACACCCGGCCGCGCGCGTTGAGAACATCACCCGCCCGCTCCATTACTCCCGAAGGCGTTTATCCTGAAGAAAAGCGAACGGAGCGCGGCCTGACTTGAAGCCCGACATGACAGTACGATTTGCCGGGCTGGAGCTGGTCAGCCCGGTCATCGCCGCCAGCGGAACCTTCGGCTACGGCATCGAGTTTGAAGAGATCGTAGCGCTGGAAAAGATCGGCGCATTCGTCACCAAGGGGCTTTCCCTTGAGCCAATGGCTGGCAACAAACCGCCGCGCATGGTGCCCACCGCCGCCGGTATGCTCAACGCCATCGGCCTGCAAAACATCGGCGTCGAAGCCTTCCTCGAAACCAAGCTACCCGCGCTGCGCCGCTACCCGGCTTGCACGGTCATCGTCAACGTCTTCGGCTATCAGGTGAACGACTACCTCGCCGTCGTCGAGCGGCTCAACGGTGCCGACGGCATCGCCGCCTACGAACTCAACGTGAGCTGCCCGAACGTCCACGAAGGCGGCATGACCTTCGGCGCCGACCCCGGCGCCCTCGAGTATCTGGTGGCCCGCGTCAAAGCCATCGCCAACCGCCCTCTGATCGTCAAGCTCAGCCCAAACGTCACCTCCATCGCACAGATGGCTCGCATCGCCGAACGCGCCGGCGCCGATGCTCTCTCCCTGGTCAACACCTTCCTGGCCATGAGCATTGATCCGGAGACGCGTCAGCCGCTGCTGGCCAACATCACCGGTGGACTCTCCGGTCCCGGCATCAAGCCCATCGCCGTGCGCATGGTCTGGGAGGTCGCGCAGGCCGTCTCCATCCCGATTCTTGGCATGGGCGGCATCGTCACTGCCGAGGACGCCGTCGAGTTCCTGCTTGCCGGAGCCACCGCTGTTCAGGTCGGCACCGCCAGCTACGCCGATCCGCGCGCCGTCGAAAGGCTGTCCAAGGAACTCGAGCGCTGGTGCCGCAGCCATCAAGTCAGCGAAGTGAGCAGCCTGACCGGAGGCATGAAGCCGCCAAGCTCCAAGACCTCATAAAATCTACCGAGAGATTTCGTCCGCACGGAATTCAGAATTGGGGCACTACCCGGAATCAGGCCTCGGTTAAGAACGCGAGCGCAGGGAGCGGATCGACTCCGGCAGTCGCGCCTCCAGCGTCCGCGCACGATCCCGCGCCATGCCGCCCAGATATGTCGGAGCCGGGGTCGTCGTCATCACCAGCACGAACGCGATCAGCGAAAACACCAGCCCCGCCACAGCCGCAGAGACCAGCATCTGATACATCGAAACCACTTCCAGGTGCAGGATGTTGAACGCAACGTGTTCCAGAAACTTCACCCTCTGTAGAACGGCAAGCGCAAACAGAAACGACAGCATCGAAAGCGCAGTCAGCACGGCCAGCGTGCCATCCAGCGTCCGATGAAACTTGAGCCGCCCGCGACAGTGCGCACACTCGATGAAATGTTGCTCATAATCCCGGCGCATCTCCGGGGAGATCGCAGATATATCGTATCGCCAACTGCGCAGAATTGCGCCCACCACCCTGTCCGTACAACCGCTTCCTGCCATATTCTTTAGACTCGCTTTGCCATGGAATGGGTTCGGAAAGATGCGTGTGGTTGATTCGCTCGCCAACGGGTCCGAGCCGGAAGTACACCACACTTAACACCATAGTAACCGATTTTTAGTCTCTCTGCCTCAGATTTTGACCTTTCGACCACCCATTCCCAGGTTGCCGCACACGCGATTCTGGCTTTCCGTTTCGGATGCTGGCTCACTTCCACCAGGAATAACCGGCGGAGAACTGGAGGCTGATGGCACCGGGGTTGGTGTCGCCGAGGCCCGCGTTGGAGATGAGAATCGCTTTCAGGCCGAGGTCGAGCGTCTGATGCGGGCGAATGCGAGTGTTGAGGCCAAAGCCGACTTGCGGCGTAAAGTTGATGACGCTGGTATCTCCAGCATATGGAAATTTGTGGTTGGTCCAGAGCAGACCTCCTCCCACTTGCGCCCAGGGCAGGATGCGGGTGTCGGAATGACGCTGGAAGTTCCAGCGGATGAGGAATGGCGTAACCGAAGCGCCGTGCATGTCGATTGGGCCGTAGCCGGGTTGTGTTTCGGTGCCGTTTTGCAATTTGTCAATGAAAACCAAATTTTGTTTCGGATATCTTGCCAGCCAGAATGGCATGATTTCGAGCATGGCTTCCGCGCGGCCACGCAGCGGGCCAGGGCCGTGCAACGCGGAAAGCATGCGCCCACCGGCAAATCCGGCATTCCAGAAATCAAGCTTGACACTTGCGGATGGCGCATCTAACTGACCCGTCGAAAGCGTAAACTGGTATGAAATCTTATAATCTTGCGCGTAGCCACCAGCAGCGAAGAAACCGTATTGCCAGTTGGGGAGGGCTGTGAACGGATGCGGTGTGCTCTGCGCATACGCTGTCTCGCGGAAAGCACCAGAAAACGCGAGCAGGAATACACCCAGCACGAGGGCATATCCTGAAAGGCGAGGATTCATCAGTGGGAGCAAGGGATTGATCCTTTCACTATTCAGTTTGGAAATCTCTAGCGCCTCGTTTTTTGCTGGCCAGAATACGGAGGCAGGCGATCCTGCTGGTATTCTCCGCGTACAAGCGTGTTTCAGGCGGCATTTTTACAGCATCATAGTATCAACTATCAGCAATTCCTTTTCGTGCCGCACGGGGTATAGATGACCTGATTGACAGTGAAAAGCGCTGCTCCAACAAGTGCATTAATTTGTGGATCGAAGACCACCAAGACGGATTGGCCACTGTCGGTTGGTGGAGGCACAGGAACAAGAATGGACGTTGGATTCGAAGCGCTTCCTGTGAAGCTATACCTCTGGGTTCCGGTATCGCTATAGTCCGATACGTTAAGCTGATGTGTAGTCGGCAGTACGCCATCAGCAGACGTTAGGGTTATCGTTGACGGGCAATCGTTCGTCATAACGCCAGTAGCGTCGTTCAGAGTCTGTGTGCAAAATGCGGGGCTGGCTATCAAGCTGCCGCTCGCAATATTATTGCAAACGATTAGAGTCGGTGTGTAAGTCGTACTTGGCGTCAGGTACAGTATCTGCGACGCAGCGCCTTGCGTACAGTTCTGGTCAGCTTCGATCCCGATCTGCCAGTCGCCAGGAATCGCATCAGATTTAATCGTGTAGTCGCCACCGGAGTTCGTGGGCCCTTGAAAACTTAGATAGCATCCGGTTGAGTTTGGTGTGCAACTGTATCCATTCGGCCCATTCGGAATAGCCGCGGCCTGCACAACGGCATATTCCCACGGTTCAACAACACCTCCGACCGAGGTTCGAGCCTCAATGACCGATTGGGGAAGGCTTGGACCAACTGTAACGGTCGGGCAATCATTCAAATATTGGCAACAACCTGCTACGAGGAAACTTAGCAGCGGAGTCGCGAACAGCAGAATAAGTGCTTTTTCATCGCGCGCCTCCGGGAATTGCCTTGGGAGCGGATTTCGGATCGCTGGAGGCGATGTTTTGTGCGACGGGCATGTTGAGGTCGTCGAAGAAGAGGTTGCTGGCGCTGATGAGGTCGTGCCAGCTTATGCTATCGTTCTGGCCGTGGAAGGTTTTCTCCAGCAGAGAACTGCGCTGAAGCTGCTCGGTCTTGCGATTGGCAATATCCGCCGGAGAGTTGTGGGAAAGCTCTTCCGTGGTGAACATGTACTCCGGGTTGTAGGCTTTCTGGTAAACCAGTGTGGTGGCGATGAAGGCAGCTTCGAGCGGCGACATTGTCTCGGCCAGCGGCTTGCGGTGGCCTTTGCTGTCTGGCGGCTGAGCGCTGGCGATCAGGTGCGGATAGCCGACCAGCAGGTGCATGCGCAACTTGCGGACTTCGGGCTGCGTGGTGCGCGCCCACTGCGGAGCGGCAAGGCCTTCCATCAGGTGGTTAACGGCGCGGACGATGTCGATTTCATGGACAGGGGCGTGAGCGCCGGATTGGAAGTCTGCCTCAGCGCGGGAGACGCGGCCGGTGAATCCCATGGCGTCAGCGACCTGATCAGGAACCGATGCGTTCTCAAACATCATGCGGGTAAGCAGCAGAGTGGATCGCTTGTCGCCGGAGCGCGACCGAACTGCAAGCTGGTCGATCTGACGATAGCGAGGCAAAGGATGTTGCGAAGGGTTGGGAGTTGCCGATCTCTGCATCTGGCCGTATGCGGCCAGCGTGGAGCATGCAACGAGAGCAAGAACAACGGGTTTGCGAAGCATGAACACCTCTCCAAGGGGAATCCCGAATTTTGGTGGATCAAACCGATGGGAGGACTTTGCTTTATGGGGGGAAAGTCAATCAAATTATCGATATATACAGAGTATTCAATGCAGCGCATTACCGCAGTAAGCTAATCATTCAATAAACAGCGAGGAGGAAAGCTGCTTCCGGCAGGAACAGCGCAGAGGCTTTCCCGGCTTTTACAGCACCACCGTTTCCAACGGTTCGTCCTGCCGCGCCAGCAACAATCGCCGACCAAACAGTCCTGCCTGGCGGCAGGCCAGCGCTCGTTCCGCCGCCATCCGCGCCAGTTCCGGAAGATTGTTGCTCTCCGACAAGTGCGCCAGGATCACCCATTCCGCCTTGCCATCCCAGTTCTGCTCCAGAAACTCCGCCGCTGCGTCGTTCGACAGGTGTCCGACGCGCGAGAGCACCCGCTGCTTCACCGACCACGGATACGGCCCGTCGCGCAGCATCTCCGGGTCATGATTCGACTCCAACATCAGCAGGTTGCAGCCCTGGAGTTGCTCAACCACATTCGGCGGCAGGTAACCCAGATCGGTCGCCACCGCGATCTTCACCCCTTCGGCGCGAAAGACATACCCAACCGGATCGACCGCGTCGTGCGGAATCGTGAACGGATGCACGGCAACCTCGCCGATCGTCAGCGCTTCTCCGGCGCGAAGGAACCGCACCTCGGGCATCTGTGCCGGATCCTGCCCATCCGCCGTCTCCGCATCCTGCAGTGCTTCCACCTGCTCCGGTTCGGCGACTGCGGCCATCGCCGCAATCTCACCCGCGACCTGCTCCACCTTGCGCGCGCGATACTCTTCCAGCCACTGCGCATAGCTCCGGCGCACACGCGGGCGCACCAGCCGCACCCATTCCCGATGCGTCGCCTCCGTCAGATACACCGGAATCTTCAGCTTCCGCGCAATCGCGGCCATGCCCTGAATGTGGTCCGTATGCTCGTGCGTAATCACAATCGCATCGAGCGTCGCCGGATCGTGTCCTGCCAGGCGCATCCTTCGGAACAGCTCCCTGCCGCTGAGTCCGGCATCCACCAGAATGCGTGTGGAGCCTGCTGCCAGCAGCGAGCTGTTGCCCTTCGACCCCGATGCAAGCACCGTGAACTGCACCATCCATACAGCATAGCCCCGCGCACGCCTGCTGCACTGTGGAAGAACTGGTACACAATTATCCCTGTTCCTTTTCGGTCACCGTGACATTTCTGCTCCGTCCGGCAGGCTGGCTACGCCTGCGCGCAAGGCTATCGCCCGGCCCGCGGCGGCGCGCCTTCGGCCGGATAACGATAAAACCCGCGACCGGACTTGCGCCCCAGCCAACCGGCATCCACCATCCTCACCAGCAGCGGACACGGCCGATACTTCGGGTCGCCGTAACCCTCCTGCAGCACCCGCAGAATATCCACGCAGACATCGAGACCGATGAAATCCGCCAGCGTCAACGGCCCCATCGGATGCGCCATACCCAGCTGAAAGACCTGATCGACGGCCTCGGCCGTCGCCACGCCCTCCATCACCGCAAAAGCGGCTTCGTTGATGAGCGGCATCAAGACGCGATTGGAGACAAATCCCGGTGCGTCGTTCACCTCCACCGGCGTCTTGCCCAACGCGCGAGCGATGGATTCAACCGCTTGATACGTCTCCGGCGCCGTCTGCAAGCCGCGAATAATCTCCACCAGCGTCATCACCGGCACCGGATTGAAGAAGTGCATCCCGATCACGCGCTCCGGCCGACCGGTCACCGCCGCCAGCCGCGTAATCGAGATCGACGAAGTATTGGAGGCCAGGATGGCGTTGGCAGGCAGCAGCGCATCCAGCTCTTCGAATATCTTCCGCTTCAGCTCGAAGCGCTCCGTCGCCGCCTCCACCGCCAGCCTGACCTTGCCCAGCAGCGTCCGCTCCGTGGTGCACGTGATCCGGGCCAGCGCAGCTTCCGCCTCGGCCTCAGTCAGCTTCTGCTTCTTCACCTCGCGCGACAGATTCGCGCCAATCGACTTCCGCGCGCGCTCCAGAGCGTCTGCGGAAACATCGCACAGCACGACCGAATATCCCGCCCGCGCAAAAACATGGGCAATGCCGCTGCCCATCGTGCCGGAGCCAATGACTCCAACGCTGTCAACACCTGGCTGCATTGCAGCCTGCAAATCCATAGCTTCGCTCCTCAGATGAACCTGCCATGGTATCAGCCGGCACCGTGCCTGGAAACCCGGCCGCGCGAAAGCCTGCCATCTATCAGGCTGCTTCACTTACTCCGATCAGCACGCAGGTGATGTTGTCCTGCCCGCCGGATCGATTGGCCGCCTCGACCAGTGCTGCGCAGCGCTCCTCCAGTGTCCCCTCCGCGCGCAGAATCCTCTCAATCTCACCATCGGCAAGCTCACGGGTCAGACCGTCGGAACACAGCAGATACATGTCACCCGGCTCCGGCTTCAGCTCAAAGACATCCGGCGTCACTTGCCGCTGCGTACCCAGCGCACGTGTAATGATGTGCCGCAGCGGAGAGCGTGCCGCCTCAGCGCGCGTCATCCTGCCCATCCTCACCTGTTCCTCGATCAGCGAATGATCCTCCGTACATGCCCGCAGGCCCCGGCTGCGCAGTTGATAACATCGGCTGTCGCCCACGTTGACCACCCACAACCGTTCTTCGCCCACCACCACAGCCACCAGCGTGGTGCCCATTCCGTTCAGCCGAAGACTGCGCTGCGCCCGCGAGTGGATCGCGGTGTTGGCCGCATCCACCGCTTCGGCCACGATCGACGGCACATCACCCGAATGCGACGCATCGGAACGCCCAGCTTCCTCGCGCAGCGCGGTCTCGCGAAAACCCGCCAGCAGCCGCAGGATCTCCTCGACTGCCAGCGTGCTGGCGACTTCCCCACCCGCCGCACCGCCCATCCCGTCGCAGACCACATACACGCCGTCCTCTACCGAGTAGCCGAACGCGTCCTCATTCGAAGCGCGGCGGCGTCCTCGATCCGTAACTGCAGCGGCCGTGTACTGTAACGTTGCCGTGGACACGATGCTCAAAACCCAACGGTAGTGTACATCCCTTGCAATTGCTGCGAACACCCCTTCAAGCACGTCGTCAGTGCGTCGCGGCGCTGTCGGCATTCGCCGCCGGAACCGGTGCCAAAACGGGCGGCATCGGCAGATCAAAGACCTGAATTCCACCCTGCCGCAGCACTGCCACGCGCCGCCCCGAAGGCGAAAGCGCAAAATTACCTCCGGCGTCCTGCGGCGGATCGGTATCCACCACAAACTCCATCACCCCATCGGCGGTGTTGTAAACCGCAACTTTCTCTCCACGGATATCCTCCGGATCGATCGGATTCCCTGCCGTCACCGGCTGGCTCAGCTCCAGGGTCGCCCGGGCAAAACGCAGCCCGTTTGCCGCGCGCGCCAGCACCGGCCAAACGCTCGTCGCCGGAATATTCACATGCCACAGTACGCTTTTGGTCGCCCGCGACAGCATCACCAGCGCCCGCGATCCATCGTCGCTGCACGGCGTGGCAAGCAGGTAGCCCGGCGCAATCGGGTCCAACGGCGGCATGCACACCGAGGTAATCTTCCAGTACGGTGCCCCATGACCCGTCATGTCGGAGTAGCTGATGAGCCAGTCCAGTCCTTCGGCGCGCTCGATCTGGTAGTAGCCGTTCTCGCTCAGGGGCAGGTGAATTACCCCCTCCGTATGGCTGAAAAGCACCACCTTACGGGTCGTCAGGTCCAACACTCGTACCAGGTAATCGGTCGACGGCGGCTCCGAGACCGATCCCGTCGCGCTCAGCAGGCTCGGACGCTTCACCGTTGGCAACGCCGATGCCTCCTCGGTATCGGCCACCAGGTAGCGGTCCATCGGGTCCGTCTCGATCGCGTCGATCGGCCCCGGAAAACGCAGAAACGCATGCAGCCGAAGTGTGCGATCTCCGATGCGCAGCAGATTGCCATCGCGCAGCAGGAACCGACCATCGCCCAGCATCCACAGATAGCGGTCCGTATCATGCAGCGTCCACAAATCTTCTGCCTGTATCTGGCTGGTCGAAATCTGCACCACCACGGCGCGAATATGCCGCTCATACGGCGGAGCCGCGCCACCGACCACCGGCCGCGGAATCAGTCCCGGCACGCGAAAGGTGAACAACAAGTGATCCTCATCCAGAAAATCCAGCGACATCTGCGAGAGATGGTGCGTCAGATAGTGCGCAGCGGGAGGCGCGAAACCCAGCGGTGCCGCCGGAATCGTATGACCAGCCAGCAGCAGGCTGCGATTGTCCGACTGTGTCTTCTTCTTTTTTTTCTTCGCTTTTTTCTGCAAAGGAGCCGCCTGCCCGGGCTGCGGCACCAGCAAGTTCGGGTCCACCTGCGCCGACGACTGCGCGCACGTCCATTTCCCGCCCACGCACACAACCGCCAGGCAGGCAAGTGCAGCAATTCGCCGGATCATCCCCATATCACTCTGTATTCTCACCGATTTCCTCGTCCCTGTGCAGGCTCTCCCATCCTACCGGTTCGACTCTCCAGCCCAAAGCGGATGATAGAACTGAAACTGAAGACGCGATCCATTGATGACGAACTCCTCCCATCGGCACGCCAGACCCACCCCGGAGTCCAGACCTGCCCTCAACAGCCACGCGCCCTCGCATCCCCGCTGGCTGGGCTATGGCGCCTGCGCCTTAGCCGGGTGTTTGTGGGGAACCGGCTTCTACTTCGGCAAAATTGCCCTGCGCGAGATGAGCGTCGCGCACATGGTGCTTTACCGCTTTCTCTTCGCCTGCGTCGGCATGCTGCCTGCTGCTTTTTTCAGCCCTGGCCGACGTCGCTGGCAGCCTGCCGAAGTGCGCATCCTCCTGCTTTCCGCCCTGCTCGGCATTCCCATCCAGTTCCTGCTTCAGTTCCACGGTCTCGCGCGCACCACCGTCAGCCACGCCTCGCTCATGGTAGGCACCATGCCCGTCCTGCTGGCCGTCGCTGCCGCCATCTTCCTCGGCGAGCGCCTGGACTGGATCGGCTGGCTTGCGCTTTTCGCCTCCACGGTCGGTGTCGGCTGCATCGTTCTCGGCGGCCATCCCGCATCTGCTTCCGGTGCCCGGCCCACGCTCACCGGTGACCTGCTCGTCGTCGTCTCGCTCGCCATCGCGATCTGCTGGGTGCTCATGAACAAACACCTGATGGACGCTCACAGCCCACTGGCCGTCAGTGCCTGGAGCATCCTCGTCGGCACTTCCATGCTGGCGCTCTGGGTCTTCGTCGTTGACGGACCGCCGCCAGTGCGCCATGTCAGCCTTACCGCCTGGCTCGCTCTCGCCGCCAGCGGACTGCTCTGCACCGCCACCACCACCTTTCTCTGGAACTGGGGCATTCACCACGTTCCCGCCTCGCGCGCCGGTGTCTTCCTGAACATCGAACCGGCTCTCGGCTCCTATCTCGGCGTGCGTCTGCTGGGCGATCGGCTCGGCCCGCTCGCCTGGCTTGGGGGAGCACTGATCCTCGCCGCCGCCATCACTCTCACCACCCTCGGCCATCCCGTCGAACCGGAGGTTCTGCTGGAGTAGCCCGCCGCATTCGGCCCTCTGGGCTTCCCCCTGTGGGAAACAGGTCCATATGTTTTTTGATATAAGAGACAGCGAAGCTGAATCCTTTTGCCGATAGAGCGAAGAGAAGCGTCCTTTCCTGCGATGGCTTTCCGGAGGTTTTGTTGTGTCCCTAATATGGAGTTACGCCTGTTCGGTTGGGATCGCATCCATGGACGACCAGCACGCCGCCCTCATGGATGCCTTAAATGAGGTCCTCGCCGCCGTCGCGCACGGAGCCGATCAACCCACCCTCACCGCCTACATGACCCGCCTGATCACCCTCGCCGAGCAGCACTTCGCCAGCGAAGAGCGGCTCCTGGAGCGCTTCGGCTTTCCCGGCCTCGACGAGCATCGCATCGAACATCGCGCGATGCTCGAACGTCTTTACGAATGGCATGGAAAACGTCCCGGTGCCGGTTACCTCACCACCTGGCTGGAAAATCTCCGAAGTTGGTTTCACAACCACACCGAAGGCGTGGATCGCGAATACGGCCCCTGGCTGCGCGCTCACGGCGTCCACTGAGGACTTGCCGCAGCAGAAATCCGCCGATGCCGCGTATTGCCCGCTAGAGCATTTTCGCTCACACTGCTTCCAGTGAAGGCGCTCTCGGCGTGGCTTTTCCTTAATGAAAAGCCACACTCACCCTTGTCCGTCTGTATAGACAATGAGCGAAAGCGCTCTAATCGCTCAGGGCTGAAAACACAAGCTGCCTGGACAGAGCATCTGGCGCTCCGACGCGCGGCTCGCTCGCCAGCGCATGCACCAGCCGCTCCAACACCAGCCGCTTGTCCGGTGGGGAGCTGCGCAGTTCCATATCCGCCTGCGCAATCAACCGCAGACCGCGCGCCAGCTCCCGTCGGCTCCGAAAACGCCGCGCCTGCCGGATCAGGTCGTCGGCCGCAAACGGAGGTATTCGGAATCCCTGCCACAGCGCCTGCCAGATGGCCCGCGAATCGCGCACATTCTTCTCCAGAATCACCATCATCTGGCGATAAGTCCGCGCCAGCATGTAAAGATGTCCGATCGCCGCGTCCTCTCCAGCGTCCGAGCTGTTCAGCAGTCCGTGCAGCAGTCCAATCGCGCGCACCCGGTCCCGCGCGCTGATCGCCTCCGTCAGCTCATACAGCGAACGCTGCCGCGCGCTCAACACCATCGTCTCCACGTCGCCCAGCGTAATCCGTCCGCGCCCGGAGGTGTACAGCAGCAGCTTTTCCAGCTCGGTCGCAATCAACATCATGTCGTTGCCCAGCGAATCCACCAGCTCCCGCGCCGCGTCCGCATCCATGCGCGTCTCCTGCTGCTGCGCCGTCGACACCACCCAGCGCATCGCATCCGCTTCCTCTACGCGCGCCAGCTCCACCATCGAGTAGTGCTCGCCCAACGTCTCCCGCAGCCGCTCAAATTTGTTCTTGTCCTCCATATCCATGCGGCGCGGATCGCCGGGAATCGTGAAGTGATCCGCCACCAGGATCAGTAGAGCCTGCGGATTTGGCGCGTGAGCATACCGTTCCAGCTCCGCAAACTCCTCTTTTTTTGCCCCACGCGTATAAAGCTGCCGCAGATTGCGCACGATCACCACCTGAAACGGAACCATCAGCGACGGCGTCCGCAGCAGGTCCAGCGCCGTAAAGATCGACTGCTCCGCCAAGTCCACCTCCGTCAGGCTAAACTCGCGCATCTCCGCGGGCACAAACGCGGTCAGCACCGCTTTGCGGCAGCGCTCCTGCAGGAAAACATCGTCCCCTGCCAGCACATAGCCCGTGCGCAGCATATCCGGCGCCGGCATCCCGCCCTGCATCGAAGCGCTCGCCGCTTCGATCTCGCGCACGAACCGCTCGACTGCTGCAAAACCGATTCCCTGCCTGCCCTGCGTCATCGGGACGGAACCTCCAACGGCCTCTGCCGGTCCTTCGTCTGGACTCATCCTCCAGCTTAAATCCCCATCGCTTCGGAGACGTCAGGAAATTACGCTGCGCCACATACTCGGCATCCGACTGCCCACCCGCCTGCCCAAAGTCAACTGCGCATCATCTGATCCTCCATACTCGTTCCCTCCTGTGTCATGCTGGAGACAGGAACGAACATTCATGCCATCACCTTCCTCCTTCGATCCCGCTCATTCCGATAACCCTCTCGAACACGCCGCGTCCTCCTATCTCCGCTCCGCGCGCCACCAGCCCGTCCGCTGGTACCCCTGGGGTGAAGAAGCCTTTGCGCGCGCGCGCGCAGAAGACAAGCCCGTTCTGCTTGATATCGGCGCCGTCTGGTGCCACTGGTGCCACGTCATGGATCGCGAATCCTACGAAAACCCCGAGATCGCCGCCATCCTCAACGAGCGCTTCATCGCCGTCAAGGTGGATCGCGACGAGCGGCCCGATGTCGACGCGCGCTACCAGGCCGCGGTCTCCGCCATCAGCGGACAGGGTGGCTGGCCGCTCACGGCCTTTCTCACCCCCGACGGCCGCCCGTTCTTCGGCGGCACTTACTTCCCTGCTGAAGAACGCTACGGCCGCCCCGGCATTCGAAGAGTCCTGCTCACCATGGCGGATTCCTGGCGCAACCGGCGCGAAGAAGTCCTTGAATCGGCCGCCAGCGTCATGGCCGCTGTCGAGCAGAATGAAAACTTCTCCGGCCGCAGCGCCGGACTTTCCTTCGCACTCACCGACAAAATCGTCGCCTCCATCCTCAAGCAGCACGACCCGCGCAACGGAGGCTTCGGCTCGCAGCCGAAGTTCCCTCATCCCGCAGCTCTGGATCTGCTCATGGACGTCGCCGTCCGCAATGCCAGCGAGCAGGCGCGCGATGCGGCCGTACTCACGCTCCAGCGCATGAGCCGCGGCGGCGTTTACGATCATCTGGCCGGAGGATTTCACCGCTACTCCGTCGACGAGCACTGGATTGTCCCGCACTTCGAAAAGATGCTCTACGACAACTCCGAGCTGCTGCGCTGCTACGTCCATGCCTACCAGACTTTCGTCGAACCTGAGTTTGCCGCGACTGCCCAGGAAATCATCGCCTGGCTCGATGCCACGATGACCGACCGTGATCACGGCGGCTTCTACAGCTCGCAGGACGCTGACATCAACCTCGACGACGACGGCGACTACTTCACCTGGACACGCGACGAAGCGCGAGACGTGCTCACCGATGCCGAGTTTGCCATCGCCTCCCGCTACTGGGATATAGGAGAACTGGGCGACATGCACCACAACCCGAGCAAAAACGTCCTCCATGTCCGTTTCAGCCTGGACGATGTGGCTCGCGAAGCAGACATCTCTCTCGAAGAAGCGCGTCAGCGCCTTGCCTCCGCGCGCCAGAAGATGTTGGCCGCGCGCGCCCAGCGTCCGACTCCGTTCATCGACCGCACGCTCTACACGGGCTGGAATGGCATGGCCATCACCGCCTATCTGGAAGCTGCGCGCGTGCTGCGCCTGACTTCCGCGCGTCAGTTTGCGCTTCGCTCACTGGACCGCCTGCTCGCTGAGGCCTGGGACGGCGGCCTCAAACTCGCGCACGTCATCGCCTACGGGCAGATCGGCTCTCCCGTACAGCGCATCGGCGGCAACCTCGACGACTACGCCTTCACCGTCCACGCCTGCATCGACGCCTGGCTCGCCACCGGATCGCTGGAGTACTACCGCTCCGCATGCAAACTCGCCGACGCCATGATCGCGCGCTTCTTCGATCGCTCCGCCTCTGTCTTTCTCGACCTGCCTGTCGAACGCCCGGAAAGCGAATCCCTTGGCGCTCTCGTTGCGCGCCGCCGTCCGCTTCAGGACGCGCCCACTCCCGCCGGCAATCCCGTCGCAGCCGCTGCTCTGCTGCGCCTCGAAGCCTTGAGCGGTCGCTCGGAATACCGCGAGGTCGCCGAAGATGTTCTCGAAGCCTTCGCCGGCATCGTCGAACACTTCGGCCTCTACGTCGGCACTTACGCGCTGACTCTCAACCGCTTTCTGCTCGATCCCGTGCAGGTCGTCGTCGTCGGAGCGGACGAGCCTGCCAGCCGACTTGAAGCACTCGCCACTGCGCGCTTCGCCGTCAACAAAACCGTCATTCGCCTCCATGCGCCTCAGTTGCTGACCGAAACACTGCCCGAAGCGCTGGCTCTGACCATCCCGCAGGTTCCGCTGCCTCACGCAGGAAGTGCATGGGCACTGGTCTGTCGCGGTCGTACCTGCCTGCCGCCGATCGACGATCCGGATCAACTGTTGGACGCGCTCGAACCCGTGCAGTAACAGGCTCTACGCAGCAGTCGGATGCGCTTCACTCCGCGTCGAACAGATTGTGTTCCTGCGGAGGCAGAGCCGTCAGGTCCACCGGCTTGGCCACGCCCTCTCCGGGTGTCTCGTTTGGTCGCACCACCCCCCGCTTGCCTGGTGCTGGTCCGCCACTCGGCGATCCATAGTCGTGAAAGGTGCGATACGGATCGCCCGGAAGCATTTTGCGCTCTTCCAGCGCCAGCCGAATGCGTCGCCGAAACTCGCGCACCGGCCCGCTCTGCTGTCCGGCGCGCGTACGGAACTGGACCGGATACACCATCTCCGACCCATGCATCGCATCCACCCCTAGCACCTGTGGATCCGCAAGAAAATCCGCCGCGAAACGCGCGTCCCTTCGCACCTCCATCGCCGTCTCCCGCAGCAACTCCAGAATCTCGTCCGGCGGCGCGGAGAAGTCCACCGAAACATTCACCGTAGCCTGCGAAAACTCCCGGCTCAGGTTAGCCACCGTCGTAATCTGCGAGTTCGGAATCACGTAGAGCGTTCCATCTCCGTCCCGTACCTCAGTTCGCCGCAGCGTCATCGCCTCCACCACGCCGTTCATGCCGGAGATGCGCACCGAATCTCCGATATTGAACTGATCCTCCAGCAGGATCAGCGTCCCGTTCAGGATGTCCTTCACGATCGTCTGTGCGGCCAGTCCCACTGCGATTCCCGCAACGCCCGCCGAGGCCAGCAGCGGCCCCAGATTGACGCCCAGAATCGATAACGCCTGCAGCGTCGTCAACGTCCACAGCGTGGCGTGCAGCGTTGTGCGCAGAATCGCGGAAAAAGTCTTCACCTGCGCCAGGCGCGTTGCGCTTGCCTTGTTCTGCTCGGCCACCGTCACCATGCGGCGCGTAGCCAGCGCAATCAGCCGACTCAGCACCAGCGCAATCAGCGCAACCACGATCAGGTTTGGCAGCTTGACGTGCAGAAACTCCTGCCCATCCGCAACCCACTCATCCAGCAGTCGGTCGAAGAAACCCTTTTGCGTCATTGGAACCAGAAACAAGAAGAATGCAGTCGTCACTCTCGGACCTCTGCATTCTTTCTATATCAGCTCTCCGGTCACCAGCTACACGAAGAGCGGTGCCAGCACCAGCGTCACCGTCGCCAGCAGCTTGATGAGCACATGCAGGCTCGGACCCGCCGTGTCCTTGAACGGATCGCCCACCGTATCGCCCACTACAGCAGCCCTGTGTGCATCGGAGCCTTTGCCGCCGTACATCCCGGTTTCGATCAGCTTCTTCGCGTTATCCCACGCTCCGCCGCCGTTGTTCATCAGCATCGCCAGCAGAATGCCGCTGATCGTACCCACCATCAGGAAAGCAGCTACTGACTCCGCTCCGGAAAGATTCACGATATGCGCCATCGACGCGGGCAGGTCGCTGCTGCTCACCAGATGAAAGCGCGCGCTCAGGTGACGGAACAGAATCCCGATCGTCACCGGCATCAGCACCGCAAGCGCGCCGGGCAAAATCATCTCTTTCAGAGCCGCGCCGGTCACGATGTGCACACAACGTCCATAATCCGGTCGGCTGGTGCCATTCATGATGCCCGGATTCTCCTTGAACTGCGCGCGCACATCCTGGATCACCATCTCCGCCGCGCGGCCCACCGCGCGAATCGCCATCGACGAGAACAGATATGTGAGCATCGCGCCCAGCAGCGCACCCACAAAGACCGGTACATTCGCCAGGTTCACGCTTGAAAAGCTCCATCCAACAGGTAGCGTGAATCCTGCCATTTCCACTCGATGCCGCACAATGTCATGCACCGTCTCCAGATACGCCGAGAAGAGCAGGAACGCGGCCAGCGAAGCCGATCCGATCGCATAGCCCTTGGTCAGTGCTTTGGTCGTGTTTCCCGCCGCATCCAGGCTGTCCGTGCGGTCGCGCACCTCGTGTGACTGGTTGCTCATCTCGACAATGCCGCCCGCGTTGTCCGTGATCGGCCCAAAGGTATCCATGGCCAGGATGTAGGCCGCGCTCGAAAGCATTCCCATCGTCGCAATCGCCGTCCCGAAGATGCCTCGCGCATACTGCGTAATGCCCTCTGCATCCTGCAATCCAAGCACGCCAAAGTAGTAGCTCAGAAGCAGTGCCCCGCTGATCACGACCACCGGAAGCGCCGGCGTCTCCATGCCCACCGCAAGCCCCGTGATGATGTTCGTCGCCGGACCCGTCACACACGCTTCGGCAATCGATCGCACCGGGCGAAATCGCGTCTCCGTATAGTATTCGGTGATCGAAACGAACAGGAACGACGTCGCAATGCCCACCGCCCCAGCGGCCAGCAGCCACCAGCGATCCTGCAACATGAAATGCACCGCCAGCGCAAAGCCCGCGAATGCCAGCAGGCTCGTTACATAGAAGCCGCGATTGAGCGCATGCATCGGATCGTCGCCTTCCTTACTGCGCACCACGCCGATTCCGATCATCGAGGCAAGGATGTTGATGGCGTGCACGATCAGTGGAAACAGAATCCCTTTCACGCCAAGCACCGGATACAGTGTTGCGCCCAGGATCATCGCACCCACGCTCTCCGCCGCGCTGGACTCAAAAATATCCGCGCCGCGGCCTGCGCAATCGCCCACATTGTCTCCCACCAGGTCGGCAATCACGGCCGGATTCCGCGGATCGTCCTCCGGAATTCCCGCCTCCACCTTGCCCACCAGGTCCGCTCCCACATCCGCGGCTTTGGTGTAAATGCCTCCGCCAAGCTGGGCAAACAGCGCCACCAGCGAAGCGCCAAATCCGAAACCAACCAGTTGATACGGCACCACCTGCGGATGCTGCAACCCACCGAAGAGCAGGAACAGGGTGCTGATGCCCAACAACGCCAGCCCGACAACAATCAGTCCGGTCACCGCACCGCCGTGTAGCGCCAGCCGCAGCGCGGACGACAGGCTCGTCCGAGCCGCAGCTGCCGTCCTCAGGTTCGCACGAATCGACACAAACATCCCGGTAAATCCAGAAATGCCCGAGCACGTCGCACCCACCAAAAAACTGAAGACCACCTTCAGCGCCAGCGAAGCCGTCGGCGGATAAGCCCTGTACCCCAGAAAAAGCACCACAGCCAGCAGAACGGTCATGCCCGCAATCGTCTTATACTGCCGCGCCAGAAAGGCTTCCGCTCCCTCGCGAATCGCCTGCGCAATCTCCTGCATCGGCACCGTGCCGGAGTCGGCGCCAATCACCGAGCGCGCAAACGCCAAGGCACCCAGCAGCGCCACACATCCCACTGCGAATGCAATCCACAGCCACACCGCATCCGCGCTTGAAACTCCAGCCACCGGAACTTCTGCCGCAGCTAGCAGGCTCTTTTGGGAGAACAACGACGCTGCACAAACTGCAACCAGCGAAAAGTGAAATGGCATTCCCTGACTCCTCCGTTTCTGAACCACACAGGGCTGTCTTTGGCTCCTGCGCGCTGCTCGTTTCGGAAGTTTTCAGGCTTCCGTCCGAAGCTCTGCCGAACCCATCCGATAATTCTTCTGAGCATGACGAATAAAACACGCCAGCAATTCAATCGTCAATACTTTCGATGGATCAACCCACCTTTCCTCCCTCACTGGAGATTGATACAATCTCTGGGGCTACACAAAGTGCGCGTTTCCTCAGGAGGTTGCAAACATGGCGAAGACGCTTCCGCAGACTGAGCAAAATGGGCCTTCTGCGACCATGACCGAACCTCGGGCTGCGCAGACCGACAACGACGGCCTGAGCGCCGATCAGCTTGTCGATTTTTATCGCCTCATGTACACCTCGCGACGCATTGACGATCGCGAAATTATGCTGAAGCGCCAGCAGAAAACCTTCTTTCAGATCTCCGCAGCCGGCCACGAAGCACTTCAGGTCGCCGCGGCCAAAGCTCTGCGGCCCGGCTACGACTGGGTCGTGCCTTACTATCGCGATCGGGCGCTCTGTCTTGCGCTCGGCGTCAGCGCGGACCAGATGTTCCTTCAGGCCGTCGGCGCTCAGACCGACCTCGCCAGCGGCGGGCGTCAGATGCCCGCGCACTGGGGTTCGCCCGATCTGAATATCGTCAGCACTTCTTCTTCCACGGCAACTCAGCTTCTGCATGGCGTCGGCTGTGCAGAAGCCGGCCTCTACTTCGCGCGTTTCCCTCAAGCGGCTGCTCCATCGGTCACCGATTATCGCGCCTTCCACCCCGTTCACTTCCAGAACGATGAAGTCGTGCTCACTTCCATCGGCGAAGGCTCAACGTCCCAGGGCGAATTCTGGGAAGCTCTCAACAGCGCGTCCAATCTCAAACTCCCCGTCGTCTTTCTCGTCGAAGACAACGGTTACGCCATCTCGGTGCCCGTCGAAGTGAACACCCCCGGCGGAAGCATCTCGCGTCTTGTAAAGAACTTCCCCAATCTCTTCGTCCAGGAGATCGACGGCACTGAAGCCGACGAATCGTTTGCCGCACTCACCCGCGCCGTCGATTACTGCCGAGCGCGGCGTGGACCCGCGCTTGTCCACGGCCATTGCGTCCGCGTCTACTCCCACTCGCTCTCTGACGATGACAGGCTCTACCGCACCGCCGAGGAGCGCTCCGCCGATGCGCTGCGCGATCCCGTTCACAAGCTCCAGATGCGCCTGCTCCGCGAAGGCATCCTGTCGGAAACTGAGCTGAACGCGCTGGAGCAGCGGATCGACGCCGAGATTGCCGCCGCCGCTCAGCGCGCCATTGAAGCTCCCCTCCCGCTCGTCTCTTCCATCCCGCTCCACGTCTACTCCCAGGACTTCGATCCCACCTCCCCGGAGCTGACCACCCAGCCTCAGTCTTCCGCTCAGGACGGCGGCGAAAAGACCATGGCCGACCTGATCAACGCCTGCCTGCGCGATGAGATGCGCCGCGATCCTCGGATTCTCGTTTATGGCGAAGATGTTGCCGACGCAAGCCGCGAGGCTGCGCTGAGGGAAACCAAGGGCAAAGGCGGCGTCTTCAAGCTCACGGCTGGACTTCAGGCAGAGTTCGGCTCCGCGCGCGTCTTCAACTCCCCGCTCGCCGAGGCCAACATCGTCGGTCGCGCCGTCGGTTACGCCGTCCGCGGCCTCAAGCCGGTCGTCGAAGTCCAGTTCTTCGATTACATCTGGCCCGCCATCCACCAGATACGCAACGAACTCGCCCTCATGCGCTGGCGCTCCAACGGAACCTTCCGCGCCCCCATCGTCTTGCGCGTTCCCATCGGCGGATACCTCACCGGCGGCTCGATCTATCACTCGCAGAGCGGCGAATCCATCTTCACCCACATCCCCGGACTGCGCGTCGTCTTCCCGTCGAATGCGCTGGACGCCAACGGACTGTTGCGCACCGCCATTCGCTGCGACGACCCGGTGCTCTTCCTGGAACACAAGCGGCTCTATCGCGAAACCTATGGACGTGCGCCCTACCCTGGCCCGAATTACACGATTCCCTTCGGCAAGGCAGCCACCGTACGCGCCGGCTCCGACCTCACTATCGTCACCTATGGCGCACTCGTCCCGCGCGCGCTCCAAGCCGCGCAGCGTGCCATGCACGAGCACGGCATCCAGGCCGAAATTCTCGACCTGCGCACGCTCAACCCCTACGACTGGGAGGCCATCGCAACCAGTGTACGCAAGACCAACCGCGTGATTGTGGCCTATGAAGACATGAAAAGCTGGGGCTATGGCGCGGAGATTGCCGCACGCATCGCCGACGAATTGTTCGACGATCTCGACGCTCCCGTCCGGCGTGTCGCCGCAATGGATACATTCGTTGCCTATCAGCCTGTGCTGGAGGACGCCATCCTGCCCCAGCCCGACGACCTGCTTCAGGCCATGGTCGCATTGAAACAGTTCTGAAAATGGCTTGCATCCGCGCTGTGTCACCATAGAAGAGAGCGCTTCATATGTGCACTTTTTTCTAGGAGATCGGCTTGCCAGCGGATTCCTCCCTCTCACGCGTCCTCATCTATCGCCTCGGCAGCCTCGGCGACACTACCGTTGCGCTTCCCAGCCTTCACCTTGTCGAGCGTACTTTTCCTGGCGCGCAACGCATTCTGCTCACGAACTATCCAGTACATGCGAAGGCTCCGGCGTCGGCGGCAGTACTGGGAGACAGCGGACTCGTCCACGGTTACATGCGCTACTCCGTCGGCACGCGCAACCCGCTGGAGTTGCTGCGCCTCGCCTTCGAGATACGCCGGTTTCGCCCTCAGATTCTCGTCTACCTGATGCCCGTCCGTTCCGCCCGGCAGGTGCGCCGCGACCTCTCATTTTTCCGCCTCGCCTGCGGCATCCCACGCATCGTCGGCGCTTCTGCCGCATCGGAATCCAGGCGGCTCCTTGACCCAGTGACCGGGCGCTTTCAGCCCGAGTCGCACCGGCTTGCCGAACTCCTCGGCTCGCTCGGCGATGCCGCTCCGGACGAGACATGCAACTGGAACCTGCGGCTGACCAAGGACGAGTGCAGGCGCGCCTCCGCTGCGCTCGCACCGCTGGCTCCATCCCCGCTCTTCGTCTGCGGACCGGGCACCAAGATGCAGGCCAAAGACTGGGGCACAGAGAACTGGCGCTCGCTGCTGGAGCAGTTGTGCGCCCGCTTTCCCGGCCACGGACTCGCTCTGATCGGCGCAGCCGAGGATCGCGCCAGCGCCGCTCAGGCCGCCGCAGGCTGGCGCGGCCCACGGGTGAACCTCTGCGGAGAACTGACCCCGCGCGAGACGGCCGCCGTGCTGAAGCGCGCACGGCTTTTCCTCGGTCCGGACTCCGGCCCCATGCATCTGGCTGCCGCCGTAGCCACACCCTGCGTCATTGCATTTTCCGCGCGCGGCCTGCCCGGTGTCTGGTTCCCCGTCGGTGCGCGCCATCAGGTTCTCTACCATCAGACCAGTTGCTTCGGCTGCAATCTGGAGACCTGTACCATCGAACAGCGTCGCTGCCTGCTCTCCATCACACCGGCGGAGATGCTCGCCGCCTGCGAGCGCGTGCTCGGCGCAGGAACCTGACATACAATTCGGAAAGGAAATCACTCCGGCAAGGACGCTGATCCTTGACAGGGGGAAGAGTTCCACCATACCGGCCATCCTCTACAACCAGCACCGGAACCAGCAGGAGAGCGGCAAATGCACATTGTCACCGGCGGCGCGGGATTTATCGGCAGCAATCTCGTTCACGAGCTGAACGCCCACGGCATCACCGACATTCTAGTTGTCGATCACTTGGCCAACGCCGCCAAATTCCGCAATCTCCACGGCGTTCGCTTTACCGATTACATGGACAAAGCCGAGTTCCGCCGCGCCATTGCCGCAGATGCTCTCGACGCCGGGAAAATCGAGTCCATCCTGCACCAGGGTGCCTGCTCCAACACGCTGGAAGACGATGGCGTCTACATGATGGACAACAACTTCGGCTACTCGCGCGAAGTGCTGCAATTCGCCATCACCAATGGCGCGCCGCTGGTCTACGCCTCGACTGCCGCCGTCTATGGACTCAGCGGTCCAGGCCGCTTCACGCCCACGCTCGAAAACGAGCGCCCGCTCAACGTCTACGGCTTTTCCAAGCTTGCCTTCGACCACCATCTCCGTCATCAGCTAGCGCTCGGCAACGTGCCCATTCCCGTCGTCGGTTTGCGCTACTTCAACGTCTACGGTCCGCGCGAGCAGCACAAGGGACGCATGGCTTCCGTCCTTCACCACTTCACACGCCAGATGCGCGAAACCGGCAAAGTGCGCCTCTTCGCCGGCAGCGGCGGTTACGCCGACGGCGAGCAGCGCCGCGATTTCGTCTATGTCCGCGATCTGGCCCGCCTCAACATGTTTTTTGCCGAGATCGGCCCTTACGCTCCGGCCCGCGGCTCATCTCCACGCCGTTACCAAGGCGTCGTCAACGCAGGCTCCGGGACAGCGCGCAGCTTCAATGAAGTCGCGAAGATTCTCATGGAGATTCACGGCCATGTGCCCATCGAGTACATTCCGTTTCCGCAGGATCTCGAAGGCCGCTACCAGCACTTCACCGAAGCCGACCTCACCGGATTGCGCGCCCTCGGCTGCCAGTTTTCCATGACTCCGATCGAAGTCGGCATCCGCGAAACCTACACCACGCTGGCCACCCTCGGGGAGTAGTGCCGCCGTTCAGCCCAGAATCAGCCGCACCGCTTCCGGCAAATCCGCAGCCACGCGGTCGGCCAGCTCCGCTCCCATTTCCCATCCCGGCTTGCGATGCTCCGCGTCCCCTTCAAGGAAGATCGTCCGCATGCCCGCGCCGCGCCCGAACTCGATATCCGACAGCGAATCGCCCACCATCACGCAGCTCTCCGCGGCAATCTCCGGAAACTCCGCGCGCGCCTGCTCAAACATGCCCGGCAGAGGTTTCCTGCACTGGCACTGTTTCTTGTCGTGTGGACAGAAGTAAAACGCGTTCACCTGCGCGCCGCGCTCGGCCAGCAGAGCCTGCAATCGGCTGTGAATCTGCTCCACATCGGCCGCCGCGTAGCGCCCCAGCGCCACTCCGCGCTGATTCGTCACCACAATCACGCGCTTCTGCGCCCGGTTCAGTGCGGCAATCGCCTCCATCACGCCCGGCAGCAGCTCAAACCGCTCCCACGACGAGACATATTCGCCCTCCGGCAGCTTCCGGTTCAACACTCCATCGCGATCCAGAAACACCGTGGCCACATCCCATTCGCCACGCTGCCCAACAGCCCCACCCATTGCCGGTTTCTCTTGCTCCGTCACCCAATTATGATAGCAACAGCAATTGCACTCCCAGCCCCGCCACAGTGATCAGGAGATCCCGATGTCCGAGCATCCCAACGTCCAGACGGTTTTCTTTCGCGCCATCACCGATCATCTGGATGTCGTCAAAGCCATCTCCGCGCAGCAGGAGCTGCTGGAGCGCATCGCCCTCGCCATGGCCCGCGCCCTCGCTTCGGGCTGCAAAATCCTCTGGTGCGGCAACGGGGGCAGTGCCGGCGACTCCCAGCATCTGGCAGCAGAGATCGTTGGCCGTTTCCGCCGCGAGCGCAAAGCCCTTGCCTCCATCGCCCTCACCACGGACACTTCCGTCCTCACCGCCGTCGCCAACGACTACGGCTACGACGCCGTCTTTGCGCGCCAGGTCGAAGCGCTGGGCAATCCCGGCGACATCCTCGTCGGCATCTCCACCAGCGGCAATAGCCGTAACGTCGTCGCCGCACTGGAAATCGCCCGCGCACAACGCATGAAGACCGTTGGATTCACCGGCGAAGGCGGCGGCAGGATGGCCGATCTCTGCGACCATCTCTTCGCCGTTCCCTCGCGCGACACCGCCCGCATCCAGGAGGCGCACATCCTCGCCGGCCACATGCTCTGCGACTGGATCGAGCTGGACTGGCTGCAATCCGGCGCCGCACCGGCCCAGTCCGCTGCCCACACCACGGGAGAGATGCGATGATCGAGCAGATTCACGCCGCGCTGGATTGCATCGAACACTCCTGGCCGCGCCTGCGGGTTCTCGTCCTCGGCGATGTCATGCTCGATCGCTACATCCGCGGAGATGTCGCGCGCATCTCGCCGGAAGCACCGGTTCCCGTCGTCCGCGCCACTCACCAGAACGAGCAGCCCGGCGGCGCGGCCAATGTCGCCCTCAATCTCGCGCGGCTTGGCGCTCAGGTCACCCTCATCGGCTTCACCGGTGGCGACGACAATGAGCGCGCGCTCACCGCCCAACTTGTCCGCGACGGCATTCAGAGCGACTTTGTCGCTGATCCTGCCTTTCCCACCATCACCAAACTGCGCATCCTCGGCGGCAGCCAGCAGATGCTGCGACTGGACAGCGAACGTCTCGATCCTCGCCCCGCCGATCAGGCCGCGCGCCTGCTCGAGACCGTCGAGCGCCATCTCGATGCCTGCCACGCCGTCGTACTCTCCGACTACGCCAAAGGCGTGCTCACGCCAGAGACCTGCCAGACCGTCCTGCGTGCCGCCCGCCGCCGCGGCATCCCCGCCCTCGTCGATCCCAAAAGTGCCGACTTCTCCCGCTACCGCGGCGCCACCACCCTCTGTCCCAACCTCGGCGAACTCACGGCGGCCATACGCCTCATGGCTCACGACGACATCGGCTCGCTCGACCGTATGCTGATCGCTGGCCAGCGCCTTGTCGCCAACCTCGAACTGGATTTTCTCACTGCCACGCTCAGCGAAAAAGGCATCGCCCTGGTCTCGCGGGACTCCATCCGGATCGACCCGGCAAAAGCCCGCCAAGTCTTCGATGTCTCCGGTGCAGGAGACACCTCCATCGCCGTAATGGCGCTCAGTCTCACCAGCGGCCTCGATCCTTTCACCTCCATCCAGCTTGCCAATCTCGCCGCCGGCATCGTCGTCGGCAAAGTCGGCACCGTGCCCATCGAGCGCCATGAGTTGCTCGGCGCACTCAGTCCCTCCATCAGCCTCCACGCCGAGGAAAAGGTCGTTTCGCGAAGCGAGCTGCAAACCCGAGTCGCCAGTTGGCGCGCCAACGGCGAGCGCGTCGCCTTCACCAATGGATGCTTCGATCTGCTCCACATCGGCCACATCACCGTTCTGGAGCAGTCCCGCCTCACTGCAGACCGGCTCATCGTCGCCATCAACAGCGACGATTCCGTCCGCCGACTCAAAGGGCCAACCCGACCCATCGTCGGTGAGCGTGAGCGCGCCCGCGTCCTTTCGGCTCTTGGTTGCGTCGACGCGGTCACCGTCTTCGACGAACCCACACCGCTCGAGCTGATCCTCACCGTGCGACCCGATATCCTCGTCAAAGGCGGCGACTACAACATCGAAACCGTCGTCGGAGCCGCAGAGATCGCCTCCTGGGGTGGACAGGTCCGCATCGTGCCCATCGTCGAGGGCCACTCGACTACGCGGCTGATCGAGCGCGGAGCCGGACGCGCCTGAGCATCGTTTTGCAACCTTTCATCCGACGCAAATCCTCCCTTGACGCACCGTCGACAGCGGCGTTACGTTCTAAGAACCTGTCCAGAAACTAGCGAAGGAACCTTGGAAGGAATATGCGGAGAGAGTTTGGGTGGATAGGGTAGGTGCATGTACCCGAGCGATTTGACCGACAAGCAGTGGATGAGGCTGGAGCC
>JAKAXU010000006.1 GCA_021816455.1 Acidobacteriota bacterium | reverse complement strand
GCTCAACTGGTCACGTAGACTCAGCAAAGACTACGAACTCCGTCATACTTCAGCCGAAACCATGATCCACATCGCCTTCGCTCATCTGCTCCTGAGACGATCCACTTAGTTTCTGGACAGATTCTCAGCCTGAGATGGAGACAGCCCGGCGATTTTTATCGTTCCCGCGTAAGGCAGATGAATATCGCCCTGTGGATCGATGGTCACATCCACATCGCTCTTCATATCTGGAAAGTCGTAGAGGCTGACGGCAAGCGTATCGCCAGGCGCCAGGCCAGGATCGACGATGGCGGACTGGTTCAGGTCGGCGTCTTGAACGGTGGGCTGCGTGGGAGAGTTGGCAGAGGCAGCACCGGCAGACGTAACTGCCGACTGTGCATCCGCAAAGATCCAGCAGCCAAGCAGGAGCGCGATCAGAGCGAGCCTTGTCCGGTTTGATTTCTTCATGGTTCGAATGTCCAGAGACTGTCCGGTGCTTGAAGCGGTTGTTCGAGTGGAACGCGACTTCCTCTCCACAGCTTGTGACACTCGACTTTCGCGGCTTAATCTAAGGGTAGCACATGCAAGGTTGCGAATAAATGGCGAATGAACTCCATGATGAAGAAACCGCCCGGTCAGCTATCCTGCCTGTGCTCGGTATCCGGCACCAAGAGAACCACGCATCCCTGCCAAAGCATAACAATGTGGTATGTTAGGGACTTATCGGTATGTTTTTTCGTCTCGGGATAAAGTCCGGATACGACTTGCGTCCGGCCCAGATAACAGTTTGCGAAATGGGCCGTGCCCATTGAAGTCGCGCCAGTTGCAACAAAGATCATCCAATGCCCCAGGAACTTCCTAAGACATACGATCCAACCGCCATCGAAGACCACTGGGCCGCGCGCTGGCTGGAAGAGCGAATCTTCGACCAGACGGCGGCTGCTCACGCCTCCGGAACACCCGGCTCATTCACGCTTCTGCTGCCTCCGCCGAATGTAACGGGCCGTCTGCACATGGGCCACATGCTCAACCAGACGGAGATGGATATCCTCACCCGCTGGCAGCGCATGCTTGGCGGCAGGCGCGTGCTCTGGGTGCCTGGAACCGATCACGCCGGCATTGCGACACAGATGATGGTCGAGCGCCAGCTTGCTGACGAAGGCACGACGCGCCAGCAATTGGGCCGGGAAGCCTTTCTGAAGCGCGTCTGGGCATGGAAGCATCTCTACGGCGGAGCCATCCTCGACCAGATGAAGCGGCTCGGCGCCTCCGTTGACTGGAGCCGCGAATACTTCACGATGGACGAAGACCTGTCCCGCGCCGTGCGAGAAGCCTTTGTTCGTCTGCATGAGCAGGGACTGATCTATCGAGGAGCGTACATCGTGAACTGGTGCCCGCGCTGCCAGACCGCGATCAGCGACCTTGAAGTGGTGCACGAAGACCGGCAGGGGAAAATCTGGGAGATCCGTTATCCAGTCGTCGGTGATCCGGGCAGTTTCCTAACGATTGCCACAACGCGCCCGGAGACGATGCTGGGCGATGTAGCGGTTGCCGTGCATCCGGAGGATGAGCGCTACTCCGTCTTCCACGGCAAGCGGTTGCGGCTGCCGCTCGCAGGCCGAGAAATTCCCGTGGTCACGGATGCATGGGTCAGCCCGGAATTTGGCACCGGAGCGGTGAAGGTGACGCCCGCGCACGATCCCAATGACTTTGCACTCGGGCAGCGTCATTCTCTTCAACCCATCAACGCCATGGATGAGCAGGGGCGCATGCTGGCCGAGGGTAGTTCCTACCACGGCCTCGACCGCTATGCCGCGCGCGAACGCATCCTCGCCGACCTGGAAGCGCTGGGCCTGCTGGCTGCAGCAAAGGATCATGCTCTCTCTGTCGGCATCTGCGATCGCTGCAAGACAGTTGTAGAACCGCGCCTCTCCGAGCAGTGGTTCCTGCGGATTCAGCCGCTGGCGGAAAAAGCCATTGCTGCCGTCGAGCAGGGAGCCATTCGCTTCACTCCGGACCAATACCGCAAAATTTATCTGAACTGGATGGCGAACATCCATGACTGGTGCCTCTCGCGACAACTCTGGTGGGGCCATCGCATTCCTGCATGGGAATGCGCGGACTGTCGTCAGATGACCGTCGCGCGAGAGACGCCGACGCAGTGCAGCCATTGCGGCAACGCTCAGATCACGCAAGTCAGCGATGTGCTGGATACCTGGTTCTCCTCCGGATTGCTGCCGGTCTCCGTTTTTGGCTGGCCATTTGCGGATGGCCAGCCTACGCAGGATTTTGCGGCCTTCTATCCGACATCCTTGCTTGTCACCGGCTTCGACATTCTCTTCTTCTGGGTGGCGCGGATGATTATGCTGGGCTGCTGGTTTTCTGCCGATCTGCCCATGCCGGACGGTTCGCCGCGTCCGCCGGCCGAGACCGTCCCTTTCCGAGAGGTTTACATCCATGCGCTGGTGCGCGACGCGCACGGCGACAAGATGTCCAAGACCAAAGGCAATGTTGTCGATCCCATTGAGACTGTGCGTTTGTATGGCACGGACGCAGTACGTTTCACGCTCGCTTCCATGGCCTCGCCTGGCACCGACATTGCATTCAACGTGGCGCGCACGGAGGGCTACCGCGCCTTTGCCAACAAAATCTGGAACGCCGCGCGTTTCGCCTTTCTGAATCTGAATCGCGCGACCGAAGTGGACATTGCCGTCGAAATCCACTCCGCCGGCCGGCTGCCCGCCATCGACGCTTCCGCACCGCTGGAAGACCGCTGGATTTGGGCCGAACTGCATCGCACGGCAACTGCCGTCCATGCTTCGCTCGCCGATTACCGTTTCGACGAAGCCGCGCAGTCGCTCTACAGCTTTGTCTGGGGCAGCTTCTGCGACTGGTATCTGGAAATCGTCAAACTCCGCCTGCAATTCGGCCCCTCCGACGATCGCACAGTTGCGCGCGAAGCGCTTCAGACGCTCGCTGACGTCTTCGAATCGACGCTGCGACTGCTCTCCCCGTTCATGCCGTTCCTGACGGAAGAGATCTGGCACGCGCTTTACAACGGTCAACCGCCTGCGAAGTCGATCGCCCTGGCAGCCTATCCATTGGCGGACGATTCTGCATTGCAGGATGCTTCCACGCGCAGCATGGAACTGGTGCAGAGCTTCATCACCGAGACGCGCGCGCTTCGCAAAGAGATCGGCATGGAGGAGAAAGCTGAAGCGCCTGTTTTTGTCCATGCGGCAGTCGATCTCGTACAAACCCTGCGGCAGAATGCGGCGATCATCCTGCGTCTGGCGCGTGTCCGGGAACTGCACTTCTGCGATTCTCTTCCATCGCATCTTGCGACGCGCTCGACAGCCGCCTTCGATCTTGCCATCGATTACCAGCGCAAGGTGGATATTGCCGCGGAACGGGAGCGGCTGAGCAAAGAGATTGCGCGACTGGAAAAAATGCTTGCAGCCGCCGATAAGCAGCTTGGGAATCCGGGATTTTTATCCAAAGCGCCGAGTCCTGTCGTGGAAGGACTGAAATCGCAGCGGGCGGATGCTGAGGTTCTGCTGTCGAAGACCCAACTGGCTTTTGCGGCATTGCCGGGAAACGACGAATAGAGGACGACAGGAGCGGAGGTGTGCAGGCACGATGGAATGGAAGAACTACCATATTGAAGCGCTTCTCGACCGCGCTCTCCAGGAAGACATTGCGACTGGCGACCTGACGACGCGGCTGACCGTGGACCCTGCGCTCCAGGCAACGGCGACGATTCTCGCGCGCCAGAATCTGACGGTTTGCGGGCTGGGCTGCATCTCTGCTTTTCTGGATCGTTTCGCCGCGCTCCACCCATCTGAAGCGACTCGTTTCGAGGTCGTCAGCCATCCTGAGATTTTCGATAGTGTTGCTGTCCGCGACGGTCAGCCGCTGGCCGTCATTCGCCATCGCGCACAGGCTCTGCTGAGCTGTGAGCGCGTGATCCTGAACCTGCTCCAGCACCTGAGCGGAATCGCTACCCTTACACGCCGCTATGCGGATGCCCTCCGCGGAACCTCGGCGCGCGTCCTCGACACGCGCAAGACGATCCCCGGTCTGCGCATGCTGGAGAAATATGCCGTTGTCTGCGGCGGCGGCACCAACCACCGGCTCGATCTCTCCGATGGAGTTCTCATCAAAAACAATCACATTGCGCTTGGCGGCGGAATTCGCCGCGTGCTCGCCCAGTCGCTTGCGGCGCGCCCTGCGGGCAAGCGCATCCAGATCGAAGTCCGCTCGATGGAAGAGCTGGCCGAAGCGTTGGAGGCAGGAGCTGAAGCTATCCTGCTCGACAACATGACGCCCGACCAGACAGCAGCCTGCGTCAAGCGCATTCGCAGGGGAGACGGCTGGATCCCGATCGAGGCTTCAGGCGGCATCGTTCTCGAAAACATTCGCGCCTACGCGGAAGCCGGTGTGGACTTCATCTCGGTGGGCGCGCTCACCCATTCCGCTCCGGCGGCCGATATCTCGATGCGCATTGCAGCCGTGAACTGAGCACCGAATGGATTTGCAAGTCGCCAACAAAGCACTCGCTGAGACGATCTTTGCCGGGCGTTTGCACTGGTTTTCTCAGATCGACTCGACCAACATCCACGCCATGCAGCAGGGGCGCGGTGGAGCACCTCATGGCTCCGTTTATCTTGCCGGTGAGCAAACTGCCGGCCGTGGACGCGGCGATCATCGCTGGCATTCCGCAGCCGGACAAGGGCTTTACGTGAGCATACTGATCCGGCCGCACTGGAAGCCTGCGCAACTTGTGTGGCTTCCCTTGATGGCCGGGCTTGCCCTGCACCGCGCGATTCTGGAAACCACCGCTCTTTCGGCGGATCTGCGCTGGCCGAACGATCTCCTGCTGAATGGACGCAAGTGCGCAGGAATTCTGGTGGAAGCGCAGACGGATGCGGCGCGTGGTCTCTTCGCGGTGATCGGAATCGGAGTCAATCTGCACCAGCGGCAATTCCCGCCCAATCTCGCTACGCCGGCTACTTCGCTTGATCTCGAAACAGGCCGCCTGGTCGAAAACGAAGGGTTGCTGATTGCGCTGCTACAATCACTCCATGCCGAGCTGTCGCGCGTGGATTCCCCAGCGACACGTCCGGCGTACTTTGCGGCCATCCCCAGCCGCCTGGAGGCAGTCTCCACCTGGGTTCGCGGTAAATCTGTCGAGGTGCATGGACCTCTGCAGGTAAGTGGCATTACGGCTGGTCTGAATCCTGAAGGATTTCTGCTTGTGAAAACCGCCAGCGGCACACAAACGATCACCACGGGCGGCCTGCGCGAGCCAGGATTCCATCCTTAGATTCTGGTTCGCATTCCTGAACCGTTTTTCACGAAGGATTTCCTTTATGTTGCTCGCACTCGATGTCGGAAACACCAACACCGTTCTGGGTCTGTTCGCGCTCGATTCCAGTGCTCCCGAATCCGTCGGCGCGACGGCGGCCTCGCTGGTCGCGCACTGGCGCGTCTCCACGCATCGCTCGCAAACCACAGATGAGTACGGCGTTCTCTTCGTCAATCTCTTCAACCTCCATCAGATCTCCACCCGTCAGGTGCATCACATCATCATTTCTTCTGTCGTGCCGCCGATGGAGAGCACCCTCCAGCAGGTTTGCGAATCGTACTTCGGAATCCAGCCGATTTTTGTAGAGCCGGGCATCAAGACCGGAATGCCCGTGCTGGTCGATAATCCTTCAGAACTCGGCGCCGACCGCCTGGTGAACGCGGTCGCTGCATTTGCAAAGTATGGTGGTCCGGCGATTGTGGTGGATTTCGGAACTGCAACCACGTTCGATGTCATCTCCGCGCGCGGAGAATATCTTGGAGGCGTCATCGCGCCAGGGCTGGGAATTAGTGCGGATGCGCTCTTTGCGCGCGCGGCCAGGCTTGGACGCGTCGATATCCGTCGTCCTGCAAACGTGATCGGAACCAACACCGTCGCCCACCTGCAAAGCGGACTCTATTACGGCTACATCGGCCTCGTCGATGGCATCCTGCGGCGCATGATTGCCGAGATGCAGGCCACTTCTCCCGCTGCGCCGCGCGTCATCGCCACGGGCGGCCTGGCCGGTCTTGTCCTCGAGGATTCCGAATTTCTTCAGCAACACGATGACAAACTGACGCTCGAAGGGCTGTATCTGCTATTTCAAAAAAATCGACCGGAGCGTCTCGCTGCCCGTCAGTCAAACCGCATCCGGTGATCACGCTTGTGCAGAACTACGTCAATTACTTCACCGAAATCGAAGAGCATTTTCAGCGTCGCCGCGGCTCGCTTCTACTGCTTTCCACGCTGGACTGGGCGCTGATCGAGACATGGCGCGAAGCAGGCATTCCGCTCACCGCGGTACTGCGCGGCATCGACAACGCATTCGAGAAATATGAGGCTCGCAAGCGTGGCCGGACGGCTGCGCGAATCAACGGACTGGCCTGGTGCACCCAGGCCGTGATGGAGGCCGCCGAACAGATGGCAGAGGCGGCTACCGGAGCCACTTCCCGGTCCCGAACGCAGGCCGAATTGGAGCTTTCCTCGGCTCAGATTGCAGATCATCTGCGCACCGCCGCCGAGCGTCTGCTCGCGGCGCCCATCGCGCAGGATGCCTGTTCATCGATCGCGCAGCACCTGCTGCGACTTGCCGACGATGCGGAGGGCGTTCACGCGCATCCCGAGGAACTGGAGACGACGCTCACCGCGCTGGAAGAAAAACTCTTCGCCGCGCTGCTTACAGCAGTTCCGGAATCCCGGCTGATTGAGTGGAAGCAACGCGCTGCGCACGATCTTGCAGCCTTCCGTACCCGCATGTCGGCAGCGCAGATGCAGCTTGTGCAAAGGCAATATCTGCACAAACGTCTCATGGAAGAGTTAGACCTTCAGCGACTCAGCCTCTTCTATATGAGGCACAGATGAAGATCGGTGAGCGTATCGAAACGCGCATTGAAAAGCCCGTCTACGGAGGCGATTTTCTCGCTCGTCACAATGGACAGGTCGTCTTCGCGCCTTTGGTCATGCCGCACGAATTCGTCGCGATGGAGATTCTCGAAGCAAAACGTAATTACGCGCGCGGAGAGGCGAAGACGCTTATCGAGCCCTCACCGGATCGTCTCCGACCGGAGTGCGTTCACTTCGGTCAGTGCGGCGGATGCCATTATCAGCATGCCGGTTCGGAACAGCAGCGTCATTTCAAACTCGCGATTCTTCGCGACGCCCTGAGCCGCGCGGGCCTTGATGTGCCACAGCCGATCCTGCTGCTGGACGGGCATCCATGGGCGTATCGCAATAGGATTCGACTCGCGGTCGATTCCACGATCGCAAACTCCGGCAGTCGGCTCGGCTATCGCGCGCGCTTTTCCCATCGAATTGTTCCCATCGTTCAATGCCCGATTGCTTCTCCCGTCCTTGTGCCTCTGGCGCTGCGGATCGCGGAGTGGCTGAAGCAGCAGGGACATCTGGATTGCATCGCCGAAATCGAGCTGATCACAAATCCAACGCAAGATGCGGTTCAGGTTACACTGATTCCGTCCGATGCCAACGGCGCGGGAGTTGCGGCCACGCGGCGAGAAACGCAAGTCGCAGCACAGCCTGTCTTGCGGCTTGCTTCCCTGCTGGACACGATGCTGGAAGAGATCGGCTCACCGCTCAGCGGAATCACGCTCGCAACCGGCGACAACGATCCGGCCTCCGCGCAGATAGCCCAGGTGGGCAGCGGGACGCTGCTCTACTCTGTTGCAGAGACGCAGTACGAGATTCCAGCAGGCGCATTTTTTCAGGTCAATCGCTGGCTGCTGGAGCCATTTCGCGCGCTGGTGACGCAGCATGAAAAAGGATCGCTGGCCTGGGATCTTTTCGCCGGAGTAGGATTTTTCGCGCGTGCTCTCGAGATGCAATTCGACCGCGTGATCGCCGTAGAAGGCGCGAATACTTCGTTCCGCTCCCTCCAAAATGCGTTGAAAAATCCATCCAGTCGAGCAGTGGAGGCTTCGACTCTTTCCTTTCTGCATCAGAATCGCAGGGAGCGCGAGAAGCGCCCTGACTTCCTTGTTCTGGACCCTCCGCGTTCCGGCCTTGGCGCAGAAACCTGCGCTCTGCTTGCCGCCATTCATCCTGCCCGCATGACCTATGTCTCCTGCGATCCGGTGACGCTTGCCCGCGACCTGAAACTGCTCACCGCCGAGCGATTTCAGATCGAGTCAATCCATCTGGTAGATTTATTTCCTCAGACGTACCACATCGAGACCGTTGTGAAACTCGTCCGCAAAAGCTAGCAGGACGTCTGAGTCGTTGCACCGCCGCACATTGCCCCGAGCTGCGTTTTTGTCGAGTTTCATCTCCCGTCTGGAGCATTGACTTGCCGGAAATCGCCGCGCCGCATTCCGAGCCACACAGCCGGAATGAGGATTCCACTTCGAATGCGCTTCCATTCGCCGCGCACAGCCCGCTCTTCTGCGCAGCGCTGCTCTTCGCCCTGGGCGTACTTCTGGCACAGAGCTTCTATCTTCGCTCCGGATGGCTTCTGATTGGGGTCTTTGCTTTGGCCGGAGTTTCGTGGGGCAGCGTCTTCCGCGCACCGCGTCTTGCATGGATGCCACTTGGCGCGCTCTGGGTGCTGCTTGGCTTCTGGTCGTCGCAGACTGCGCCGCAACCTATTCCGTCCCCCTCTATCAACGCGCTCGAAGACGGACTGCTGCGTACTGTCGAAGGAGTGGTCGCCACCGCAGAACCACTGCGCAAGGAAGAGAACGCCTCGGATGCAGGAGACGCGACAACGGCAGTTCATCCATCCGATTCGGCCTCTTTCTCGCAGACCTTCGACCTGCGAGTTACGCGCACCGAATCGATCACGGACACCTCAGATGGAATGGTACCGGTGCCGGATACTTCCGCCAGCCGGATTCGCGTCGCGGCCCTCTGGCGCGACCATGCGCCAAGGAACGTCCACTGTGGCGACCAGCTTCGAATTCTCATGCAACTGCGCCCCCCAGCCGTTTATCACGATCCCGGCGTGTGGAATCGCCAGAATTACCTCGCCTCACAAGCCGTCTCCGCCGGTGGCGACATCCATGCCGACCTTCCCGGTCGCCTGCTGCAGATCGGCCGCGAGGGCCAGCAGAGCACATCGTGCCTGCTGAATCGCTGGCGTCAAACAGCGGCTGCGCGTATCGATGCTCTCCCGGATTCCATGCGCCTGCTTCCAACACTCTTTCGCATGGAACCCCAGGATTCGGCGATGTTGACGGCGATGCTGACCGGCGACCGTCACTTTCTGGATCGTCCCTTGCGCAGTGGTTTCGAACGCACGGGAACATTTCACCTGATTGTGGTCTCCGGTCTTCACCTGGCCATTCTCGCCGCGATTTTACTTCTCCTGCTGGAAAAAATTCGCGTGCCGCGCACTCTGTCCACGGTCGTCACGATCCTGTGCACGTTTCTCTTTGCTCTTTCCACCGGCTTTGCCATTCCTGTCCAGCGGTCCTTCTGGATGATCACGCTTTTTCTCCTTGGACGTCTGGTTTATCGTCGCCGCGCGCCGCTGAACCTGATCGGCTTCGCCACCCTCTGCATCCTGGCCAAGCAACCGAACAGCATCCTCGACGCAAGTCTTCAGATGACGCTTCTGTCGGTGACGTCGATTGCGGGCATCGCAATTCCATTTCTGAAGGACTCTGTGCAGCCGCTGCTGTTCGCGGCCCACGATATCTCCGATCTTCGCCGCGACACGTCGCTTCCACCTGCGCTCATTCAGTTTCGAACTCAGATGCGATGGCTCGCTCACCGTATCTCGCCGCAAGCGCATGACGGAATAGCGGAGAGTGTGGTTGCCGTCGTCGTGCGAGGGGTCCTTCGAATGATCGAGGTCACCTGCACGAGTCTCATCGTCGAACTCGCGCTGGCGCTCCCTATGGCCGCCTATTTTCACCGGATCACACTTTTTGCACTCCCCGTCAGCCTGATCATTCTGCCGTTGCTTTCCATCCTGCTTCCCGCTGCCATGCTTACCCTTGGCGCGCTTGTCATCTGGCAACCGCTGGCGATTTTGCCCGCCGCTTTCGTGGCTCTTCTGCTCCACGCGGCGCGTTTCGTCATCCGCATCACCACGCGTCAGCCATGGGCGGATATCCGAGTCCCCTCACCTGCGCTCCTGCAATCGCTGCTGGTGATTGTCGTGCTTCTGTCCGCCATCTTTGTGGCTACGCAGTGCCGACCAGCGCTACGGATGGGTGCGTTTCCGCTTTTGCTGCTGGTGCTGCCCATTGTGCTTTGGCCGCGCCCAATCGTCTCCGCTCCCAACCAGCTTCTATTTCAGGTCATCGATGTGGGTCAGGGAGACTCGCTGTTGCTCATCACGCCGGGTGGTCACACGCTGCTCGTCGATGGCGGTGGCCAGCTTCGATACGAACGCGTGCAATCCAATGCGCAGGCGTTGCAAGCCGCTTTTGAGATTGGCGAAGATGTGGTTTCGCCGGTTCTGTGGTCCCGCGGAATACGCCACCTGGATGCGGTTGCGCTCACCCATGCGCACGCCGACCACATGGGTGGACTGAGCGCGGTTGTGCGCAACTTTCATCCACGCGAACTCTGGGTTGGCAACAATCCTCCGGTCGCCGCGTACAAGGCGCTGCTCGACGAGGCAGCTTCGGAGGGCGTACGCACTCGGCACCTTCACCTCGGTGAGGAGTTTTCCCTGGATCGCGTCGTATTCCGCGTTCTTGCACCTGCGCTCAGCTACCAGCCCGGTTCACAGCCTGCCAACGACGATTCGCTTGTGATGCGTGCACAATTTGGTTTTACTTCTATTCTGCTCTCCGGCGACGCCGAGGCTTCGGAGGAAGACGGCATGATGCAAACGAGCGCATTGCAAAGCACGATCCTGAAAGTCGGTCATCACGGCAGCCGCTCCAGCACCCAGTCATCGTTCCTGGCTGCGGTTTCACCGCGCTGGGCAGTCATCTCCTGTGGACGCCACAATCATTTTGGACATCCTAGGCCAGAGGTGCTCGCAGAGCTGCAAGCGGCGCATGTCCGCACTTTTCGCACCGACCTGGACGGTACCACCTGTTTTGCGCTTGACGGCACGGGCGTGAAAGCGCTGCCGATGTGTTCGCCTGCATTCGCCTTCGGGCGCTGAGCACGCGGAGCGAATCCGCAGCGCTACTTTCCTTCGACCGAGACCAGGCGAAACGTGATAGTTCCCCAGAACAGGCGAGCGCGCATCTGCACCGGCAGATGACGCTCGTCGTTGGTGTACCAGATCCAGATGTCGCCGCGATTCTTCACCACGCCGGCATCGGCTGTGGGCTGTACGCGAATCGTGTGAAAGCTGCCCGCCTGCGTCTTCACCTCTTCGCGGCTCTCCACCTTCATCGTCACGAGCACCGGGCGAAGAGGATCGGCAACCGGCAGATAGAAATCCCTGCCAATCTCCATCGGCTGCGAAGCGGCATAGAATACGCCCGTCAGCAGATCCGTCAGGCAATGTGGAATCCCTGTCTCCAGTCGCTTTTTCTGTCCGTTCGTCAGATTGCGTTCATCCAGAATCGACCTGCCGGTTGCGTAGTCCAGCCGCATTGTGGAGTCGATCCGGCGACGACCTTCGATGGTCTGCTTGTCAAACTCTGCCGTGCATCCGTTCTCGCGATCAAAATTCGACTGGAAACGATCCGCAACATGAAACAGCAGATTGATCGCGCCCGACGTGTCGGCAGTTGCAGACAGCCGCTCCCGCGTTCCGTCAGCATCGAAGTGCAGCACAGCAACACCGGCGGGGAAGACTCTCCAATCCACGGCATAGGTCAGCGTCTGATGCTGCGGAAACTGAAATCCCGATTGCGGCGGTGGCAGCGAAGGCAACTGCTTCCCCGCGTCAGGACGCATGGCCTGCATGGCCAGGCAGAGCGCGGAGGATGCCAGCAGCGGTACAACTTTTCTCATGCGGAACTTCAGAAGCGGCTCCTCACGTCATTGTCCAGTGAAATCTCGCAGGCAATATCCGCACGAAACTCGTAGGGTGAGCAGAGGTGCAGCGCGTCCTGCGGTGACGTGCTTCTTCGATTCTAGACGATCCTGGTTGCAACATTTCCGAAGCGGCGAAATGCTTCTGGAAGATTTCCATTCCCAAACGCACACCGCTTACATCCGGTGCATGTGGAGCAGACGCGCAGCTACGAGACTCGCATACAGCAGAAGCGCTCCCAGCATTGCGCGATACTCCCTGTGTTTTCGATAGAGCGCGAAGGAAAATCCGCCCTCGTTGTTGGCGTTTTCAGCGTTCACGCCGTGCGAGACCTGCCAAGGCGTCTTCTGCCCGCGCGGCAGCAGACGCGGCAGCAGGCGCGGAACTCTGCGACAGTAATCTTCATACGCCGCGAAGTGATTTCGCAGAAACTCCTCTTCGCCTGCAATCACCGGAACGTAAATCATCACAAATCCTGCCAGCAGGATCGCGGCAAACGCCACGCTCATCAGTGTGACGGCAAATCCGGCCGCCATCAGCATCGATCCCAGGTAGAGTGGATTCCTAGTGTATGCATATGGCCCTGTTTGCGTCAGTTCCTGATTCTTCTTCACATACCCGGCGGCATATCCACGCAGCCACAGTCCAGGAAGGACCAACAGAAGGCTGCCAGCTACTGCCATTGGCTGCGGAGCGGCTTCAAAGAGGCGCCAGAGATAGACAGCAGCCGCCACAAAGCCCAGTGGAACGCGTATTCTGCGCGCAATTGTTCGCCAGCGAGCGATCCAATCCTTCGATTCGGATTCTGCGGCAATTTTTCTGCGGAATTCATTCACGGCACAACCTGCCACGCGTCTGCACTTGTCATCCTTGCTGATTGTATCCAAGCTCAAGCAATCGAGCCGCTTCCCGACACACGGCCTGCGAATCGATCTTCAGCAATCCCGCCTCAGGCTCGGGCAGGCGCCGGTGATCCCGTCTGCTCTCAGCACTGCGCAGGACGGCACACTCCGCGCCACCGGGGAAGCGATACGGTCCGTTTCGTGTCGGATCGGTAGGGCCATAAATACCAACCACCGGTCGGCCCAGTGCGCATGCCAGATGCAGCGGCCCGGTGTCTCCGCCGATGACCAGTCCGGCACGCCGCGTGAGCGCAGTCAGTTGCGCCAGCGACGAGCGCACAGCCCGCGCCGCCGGAAGATCCCGCACAACCGCCTCCGCCAGCGGCTCTTCGCCAGGACCGGCATTGACCAGCGCCGAAACCCCCTGCGCTCCAAGCCACTCCGCTACCGCGTGAAAACGCTCGGTCGGCCATCGCTTCGCGCCCCATCCTGCGCCGGGGTGAATCAGCACAAACGGAGCGTCTCCAATGCTTCCATCTAATCTTTTCCAATCGTCGAGCAGTTGTTCGCACCAAGCCTCCGCCGCGCTGTCCACAGGCAAATCCGGCATATGCATCTCCAGTGGATCGGCGGCAACCGCCTCCGCCAGCTCAAGGCCGCGGTCAATCACATGCGCGCCCTGCGCCGCGACCGGCTCCGTATAGAGCCAGCGTGCCTGCCGCTCGCGCGGATGTGCATCTCCGATCACGCGTCTGCACCCTGGGAAACGCGCAATCACTGCGGTACGGATGGCACCCTGCATCTCAAGCACAGCGTCATATTCGCCCGTGCGCAACGTCGTCCGCAACTGTCGAATCGCTCTCGCGGTTGCAAGGCTCGCCCCATCCCGACGCCATCCACGCGTATCGGCCTCAATCACTGCGTCCACGACCGGACGACCGGGTTTTCGCTGCGAAGATACCTCGTCGTTGGCAACCCATGCAGCGGAGTCTTCACTGACCAGAAGCGATCTCCAGCGCGGTTCGACGACCCAGTCAATCCGCCACATCGGATGCATGCGGCGCAACGCTGTAACCGCGGGCAAAGCGTGAAGAATATCGCCCATTGCGCCAAGCCGCACGATCAGAAGTCGAAATTGCGCCAGCCGTTGCAAACCTGATTTTCTCACAACCCTCTGCAACCACGGCGCATGCCGGCGCTCATCCGTTCCAAGCCGCGAGAAGCTTTTGGATGCGCTGGATGATCGCCGCGGGATCGAAAAAAATCACCTCCAATTCGGCACAGAAAACCGGCGCAATCTGCCGCAATTCTTCCGCCGCACGGCCTAGCCTCGCCATATCCTTGGCGGTGGTCACAAACGCGCGTGTGCCAGTGTCGAGCATCGCTCTGCGCAGTTGCAGGATCTGTGTGTGTGAGTATGGTTGATGATCGCGAAATATCAGCTCTCGCTGAATGGCGATGCCTCCGGAGCGCAAACCGTCCAGAAACTGCTCCGGCTTGGCAATCCCGCAAAAGGCCACTACCGGCTGAGGCATCTCGTGCGGCCATTGCATCACCCGCCGGTATCTCCATGCGCCCCCATCGCACGGGTGCTTCTTCAGCCACGCCAACGCAACCTCATCCTCCTCGCGTACCGCCAGCACTTCGGCTCTGTGCAGCGCGCTCTTCGGCTCACGCAGATTTCCCGCCGGCAACAGATGATCGCGCAGGTCTTCGCCTCCGACCAGTACCACGTCCAGCGCGCGCTCCAGTTGACGATGCTGAAATCCATCATCCAGCAGGTGAACGGTGCAACCATCGCCTGCACGCCTTTCGGCCAGTTCTCCCGCCATCCATCGTTGCTTTGCCACAAAGACCGGCACAGCGGTGTGCCGTGCGATCAGCAGCGGTTCGTCGCCAAATATCTCCGCTTCGCCATCCGGATCGACGGCAAGCGCCTGCTCTGTCTTTCGTCCGAAGCCGCGCGACAGAACATCGGTGGCAATTCCATTTGCCGTCAGCAGCCGCGCCAGAGCAATCGTCAGCGGCGTCTTGCCCGCGCCGCCCGCCGAAATGCTGCCCACGCTGACCACCGGACATCGGAGCCGCTTTTTTTGCTCCCATCCCACGCGCAGCGTCCACTCGCGCGCCGCCAGTCCCGCCGCATACAGCGGGACCAACGGAGCCAGCCCTGGCCGCCTCACGATTGCCTCTCCGTCCCGGTTTGCAGGACGTTGCAGATCGCATCGACGGTCCGCATAGTTGCGCCGGCATGACGCGCCAGTATCCTGCGCGCTCGCTCGCCCAGGGCAGACGCAGAAGCTTCGTCATCCAGCAGTTTCTCGAGCATGACTCGGACCTCTTCGAACTCCTCCGACTGTGTGACGAGGATCGCATCCTCAGCGCGCAGGTCGGCGACAATCGCGCGAAAGTTCTCGACATGTGGCCCCATCACCGCGGGAACCGCGTAGATCGCCGGTTCCAGCGGATTATGTCCGCCCGCCCGCGCCACGCTCCCGCCAACAAAGGCAACTGTTCCCAGCGAGTACGCCGCCGCCAGCTCCCCGATAGTATCCAGCAGAATCACCTCGCCAACGGAAACCGGCTGAGCGTCCTCCGTGAGTTCGCTGCGTCTGCGCCATCGCGTACCGCTCTCGTTCAGCATTCGCCCAACCGCAGCGAATCGCTCCAGATGGCGCGGCGCCAGCAGCAACGCCAGGTCATGGCGTGTTTCCGTGAGCCGCTTCCACGCCTCTATCAGGCCCTTTTCTTCGCCTTCTAGCGTGCTGCCAGCCACCACCCAGCGCAGCGCCGGAGCAAGCCTGCGCAGCAGTTGCGCCAGCCGTGCATTGGCCTCCTCGCGCAGATCGTACTTCAGATTTCCAATCGTCTTCACCCCTCTACAGCCCAGCGCGCGCAACCGTTCCGCGTCGAGGTCGCTCTGCGCCAGCGATTCCCTCATGCGGCTCAGCAAAGGTTTCCAGAAGATTCGCAGCCGACGATAGCGCGGCCAGGAACGATCCGAAATGCGTGCGTTGATCGCCATGACGGGAATGCCGCGGCGAAAACATGCATGCATCAGTCCCGGCCAGAACTCTGTCTCCACCAGCACCAGCAGCTTTGGCCGCAGCGCGCGCAGCCACGCGCGCGTAGCCCATGCAATATCCAGCGGACAATAGAAAACGCGTTGTTCACCCAGCCGCGCCCGCGCAATCTGCTGTCCGGTTCGTGTCGTGGTGGATAACACCACGCGCATCTGCGGCAGCGCAGCATCCAGCGCATGGATAAGGCGCACAACCGCCATCACCTCGCCGACGGAGACGGCATGTACCCAGAGCACATCGCGGTCATCCCGAGTACGGAGAAATCTCTCAGGAATGCGGCCCAGTCGCTCGGCCAGACCCTCGCGATAGCGCGCTGTTGTCGCCATCCTCAGCAGCCACCACGGAGCCGCCGCAACCAGCGCCAGCGGAAAGATCAGGTTGTAGATCCAAAGGATCCTGTTCATTCGGATGGTTCCAGTCTGTTGGCGCAGGACCAGCAGCCGGTGCTGCGCGAAAAATCTGATTCAGAATACAGAACCGGAGCCGCTGTGCGTCGCGCCTTCACTCTGGCGCAGCGGGTGGAGCGACTGCTATCGTTCTCTTCAGAGGGGATCGAAGTTCATGGCCGACGTCTTTCCGCGCCTCCTGTGCAAGCGTAATCCACCCCGCATCGCGCTTGTCGCGGCCCTGTGCCTGACCCTTCCCTGCGTGGCCACCCATGCTGCCGAGCACAAGCCGCCTCCGGTCGAGCCAGCCACCAACTTTCCCGCCGTTGAAGTGCATCCCGCCGAGCACCTGGAGATCGCCGTCGAGCCATACAACACCACCAGCCAGCTCAAGCTTTTTCGTGTCAACTACGTGGCTCACGGCTTCATGCCCGTACGGCTCATCATCACCAATACCGGCGATCGGGCAATCTCACTGAAGGACGCTCGCATTCTCTTCATTACCGCCGCCGGTGATCGCCTGCAGGCTGCCGAACCGGAAGATGTCGAGCGGCGTATCGTGCATGTCCGCGGCAGCAGCATGCCCATGCCCAGCCCTATTCCTGGCCTGCATATGCCGCACAAAGACGTGAGCAAAGAGATCGAGCGTGACTTCAAAACCTTCGAATTCCAAGCACTGATCGTCAAGCCGCATACCACGGAAGCCGGATTTCTCTTCTACGACGTGGAGGGGCTTCAGCATCCACTGGAAGGCGCGGCGCTCAATCTCCACACTCTGCGCGATATCGACGGAAAAGAGCTGTTTTACTTTGAGATTCCCTTCGACAAATATCTGGCCTCGCACGGCAAGCAGATGAATTGATCCAACATCGGATTGCGACGCTTACCGCGAGGAATCCAGATTGTCCTCGGCGATTCGCGCATAAAAGCTCAGCGCGGCGTCGCCCTGCTCCAGCACCCGCAGTCGATGCAGCATTCCATAGCGCGCAGCCAGTGCGGCCTTGCGGCGGTGTTCGGCCACTACCCACGCCTCGGAAGCCAGCAGCACCGATGCATCTCCTCCCAGCAGGTTCAGCGTTTGCTCATACTCCTCGCGTTCCTCCCATGGAGGATCGAGGAAGACCAGGCTGAAGCGAGCCGCGTCGGAGAACTGACCCGTCGCGCGCTGCAGCCATGCGGCAACGGGCATTCTCGCGCGGATAACTTCTCCGCCAGTCTGCATCCGGGTGCAATTGGCTTCCAGAGTGGCCATCGCAGCCGCCGATTGCTCCACAAACGTCACCGTCGCTGCGCCTCGGCTCAGCGCCTCAATTCCCACCGCTCCTGTGCCGGCATACAGGTCCAGCACGCGCGCCTGGAAGACGCGATTCACCGCGCCGTTCTCGAGCACGTTCATCAGCGTCTCCCGCAGCCGATCCGACGTGGGCCGCGTTTTCTGACCGTTCGGCGCCAGCAGCGTTCGCGAGCGAAATCTTCCACCGATTACACGCATCCCGATCCCGAGCATAAACGATCCAGGTCCAAGGCAATTCATCTCCACCCGCAACCATGTGCCTGCCGCTACAATTAAGGCATGCGTGGATGGTCGCTGCCTCTCGGTCGGTGGATGGGTGTGGAGCTTCGCATCCACACGCTGTTTGTCATCCTCATTGCCATCTGCATGCTTTACAGTCAGTCGCTCGGAGGTTCCATCTCGGCCGGTCTTGCGCTGTGGCTGCTCATCTTCGCCGCGGTGGCGACGCGCGAATGCGCCCGGCTGCTGGTGGCCGCATGGTTTGGGCTGCGTCTGCGCACCGTGCTTCTGCTGCCCATCGGCGGCATGTTTGCTTTCGCCAGTCCTGAAAGCCAGGAGCAGGCAAGCTCGGCGGAAGTGCAGTATGCTCTCGCGCTCGCAGGCCCGGTCGCCAATCTCGCCACGGCGCTGATGCTGGCCGCCACCATGACCGGCTCCAGCGCCGCATTTCCTCTGGTTGTACTGCCCTGCGTCACGCCGCTTGCCCTGCTGCGCAGCGCCGTCTGGATACAGGCATTCCTCGGTGCTCTTCATCTGCTCCCGGCCTATCCTCTGGATGCCGGAAGACTGCTGCGCTCCAACTATGCCCAGGCCAGCGGAGAGACCGCACCCAGCCGCGCCCTCAACATGCTCGGGCAGGCCATCGCACTGGGCGCCGTCATTGTCGGCTTTTACCTGCACGATCCGCTGCTTTCCTCGGTCGGATTTTTCATCTTCATCGGCGCGCAGATTGAGGATCAGGGCGTCTTGTTTCAGTCGGTCGTCGACGCGGTATGCATGAAAGAGGTCATGCTCACCGATTTCGCCATGCTCTCGCCCTCCGATACCCTGCTGGACGCACTGCGTCACTGTATTCACACCCTGCAGGAGGATTTTCCGGTCGTGCGCGGCTCGCAGCTGGTGGGCATCGTGAATCGCCAGCGCATCGTGGAATCTCTGCGTATGGATGGTAACGGATATGTGCAGGGCATTATGACCCGCAACTTTCAGGTTGCGCGTCCGGAGGACACGCTCGGCGCCATCATCCGACGCATCACGACCGGTCATGGCCTTTCGCTGATTCCCGTCGCTGAAGGCGAGCGGATCGTCGGTGTGGTCAGCGTCCAGAACCTTATGTCCTCCATGTCCCTGCTCAATGAGCAACGCCGTCTGGAGCGGATCGACGCCGAACGCTGACGGCATTCGGGCCAAGGAACCTACTCATGGAAGAGACCGGGAGGCCGCCTGTGCTGGATGGTTCGCAAGACGCCGCGAATAGCTCCGCGCCGCTTGCTCCCGGTTTGTATCTTGTCGCAACACCGATCGGAAACCTCGAGGACATCACGCTGCGCGCCCTGCGCATCCTGCGCTCCTGCGACTGCATCGCCTGCGAAGACACGCGCCAGACACGAAAACTTCTGAACCACTTCGGCATTCACACGCCAACGGTTAGTTGCCATGAGCATAACGAGCGCGAACGCGCCACGGAGCTGGTCGCCGGTATGCAGCGTGGCCAGCGCATTGCGCTCGTCTCCGACGCCGGCGTGCCCGGCATCAGCGATCCCGGCGCGTGGCTGGTGCGTGCCGCGCTCGAAGCTGGCATCCGAGTCTTTCCGATTCCGGGCGCAAACGCTGCGGTTTCCGCTTTGGTCGCCTCCGGCCTGCCCACGGAGCGCTTTCGCTTTTATGGTTTTCTTCCAGAAAAATCCGGCGCGCGGCGTACGGCTCTGGAATCGATTGCCTCCGCTCTGCGCGCCGAGACAGGCGTTGAAAGCGCGTCGCCCCCCACTCTGATCTTCTATGAAGCCCCGCATCGCATTCTCGATACGCTGGCCGATCTGCGCGGCATCTGGGGGGATGCGCTGCCGGTGGTTGTTGCTCGAGAGATTACCAAGCTGCACGAAGAGTTCCTGCGCGGTCCGGTTGTCTTTGTGCAACAGCAGATGGCTGCGCAGGATCGCGTCCGAGGAGAGATCACGCTGCTCCTCGCGCCCCCCGTTCACAGTGCTGCTTCCGTTGCGGCCGAGGAAAACCTGCTCGTCGTACTTGCGCGTCTGCAAGCCGAGCAATCGCTCACCGAAAAAGATGCGCTCAAGCAGCTTGCGCGGCAAACGGGGCGCGCCAAGAGCGATCTTTACAGGGAGCTGCAGCGGCTGCGCTCCTCGGCAACTCCACGTGCGCGATAGTCCGCACTGCTTCAGTCCATCTCGCCGAGTGCGGCTCGGATCTCCTCAATCAACTCGGCGAGCTGTTCCCGTTTACGCTCACTCATATCCAGAAAGCGCACTCCGATCGTGTTGCGGTTGATGATCGCCTGACTCACTCCGCCCAGCCGGAACGGCAGCCCGTGCAGAAAAAACTCCGTCTCCACGCGCACATAAATCCCCACGTTGAAGGGTTCCGTGGTCACAATGCGGCATCCTGCCATGCTCAGATCCTGAATGGCGCCAGGCATACAGATTCCGGTCTTCACCAGATGAAGCTGCGCGCGCGTATCGACCTTCAGGCGGCGAAACGCGCGGCGCTCGCGGACTTCGCCCGCGACGCTCGTAATCGACTGCCTTGTGTCGGGCTGCATTTCGTTTGGTTGTTCGATGTGAACGCTCTTTTCCGGAAGATTCCCGGCAGATCCGCGGATCGGATCGACGGCCCTCGATGCGGAGACGACTCCCGCCGAAGCGATCGCAGAGTGTCCAGCCGTCGGCTTGGCTGCCGCAAGCGGAGCAAGCGTCGGCTGCACGGTGACGGATCTTGCGCTGACAGGCTGTTTGTGAATCGGCTGCACCTGGACAGTCTGGCTGCTTGTCGGCCTTGCTGCTTCGGGGCGAACTGTCACGTCAAAGGTTCGCTTCTGAGGGGGAGTTTGTTGCTCCGGCTCTGGCGGCGAAGCTACCGAGGCGACAGACGCATCGGTCTTCCCCTTCGGATGCTCCTTGCTCGCTGCGGCCGCCAAGTCGCTGAGCACCTCGGCCAGATCCGTCCTGCGGCGCTCATTCAGATCAACGAAACGTATGCCCAGCGAGGTTTTCGTCCGCCGTCCTGCGGTCACGCCTGCCAGCCGGAAAGATATCCCGGAGATCCGAAACTGAAGCTCGACCCGAAGCATGGCCCCGGTGAGCAGACGCGTGTCGATCTCCAGCCTGCATCCGCCTGCGCTCAAATCGCTGATGCGTCCGCGAAACGAGGCAGCGCCTGCGACCGGATGGACCAGAACCGCTTCGTCCAAGGGGAAACGCGGCAAAATGCGGCGCTCCGCGCTTCCGGGTTGCGCGATGGCTTCACGGTTGCCGGCTGGGTTGGGGATGTGAGTTTGTATCTGGGCTGCCATGTGCTTGCGTGAACCCCTCCGAATCGTCTCATCGGCAGAGCACGCAGCGACTTGAACCCTTCCAGCGAAATCAGTGACTCTCGGCCAACTCCCAGGGGCGCGCAGGAGCCGCTCCGGCTTCTTCGCGGCCTTTCACGCGGTCGTACTGATATAAGTCGCTGGTGGTACCGAGGGATTCGTTATACAGACTGACGCCGCCGGTTACCACGGTCAACTCTTCGGCGAATCGATGAATCGCCCGAAGCTGATCGGCCGTCGCTGGCAGCTCAAAGCGGCTGATATGCAGAAATTTCTGGTATCCGCGGTCCAGGAGCCGAGCAATCTCTCCCGCAACCACCACCCCCGGACGTTCGCGATAGGCGAAGATGGCACCGACGCTGTCCGTCGTATCTCCCTCGTGCGGAAAGAGGACAGCGGCGCATCCGTATTTCTGTACACGGACTCCCAGTGGTGTCTCGGTCACTTCAAACTGATTCTGGCGCAGAGCGGTGACTGCTTCGGTAACGCTGATTTTGCTGGATTTTCTGCTCATCTTGTAGGGATCGCTCCTTGAAGTACGCCGCATACTGCTCCGCAGCGGACGCGGGCAAAGTAATCTAAAACAAAAGATCGGCATCGCTGCCGATAGCCTTACTCTCGCATACCTGTCGCAACGTCGCAACGAAATCGCCATGCAATGAACCGCAAGCCGCTGAAGATACAGAAATCGGCATACCAAAAAGTGATACAGCATGCCCGTGCAATCTGGCCGCTGGAGTGCTGCGGCGCGCTGCTCGGAGTCCGACGGGACGGTCAGCCGACGGTCCATGAAGCCCTTCCCGCGACCGGACCGCAGACGCAGATCGCACCCCATCGATTCCAGATCGGCGCATCCGACCTGGTGGGTTTTCAGGCGCTTGCCAGCCGCAGTCGGCAAGAGATCCTCGGCTTCTATCACTCCCATCCCCTAGCGCCGCCGGAGCCATCGCAAGCGGATCTGGACGGAGCAACATGGACCGGATGCTTCACGCTGATCGTCTCTGTCGCAGCGGACGGAAGCACCGAGGCCGGAGCCTATCTCCTCGTCGGCGACTTGCCCTCGGCACGTGCCTTTCAGCCGGTGCGTCTGGAGATCGTGGCAGATCCCCACTCGCGCGGCTGACGCGATGCTCTTACAATCAAGCCAGAAGCGATGCTGCAGGCGCTCCAATCCGAACCCCGACGCGAGTCGCAGTTGCCTGATCTTACGATCGAGGAACAGCAGCGCTTCGCCCGTCATCTCATCCTGCCCGAAGTGGGGGAAACCGGCCAGCGAAGATTGAAGGCCGCGCGCGTGCTGTGCGTCGGTCTGGGCGGGCTTGGCTCGCCGGTGGCGCTTTATCTGGCGGCTGCGGGCGTGGGCACGCTGGGACTGATAGACGGTGACCGGGTCGAGCTGACGAATCTCCAGCGCCAGGTGCTGCACGCGACTCCGGACGTGGGCGCGAGCAAGATTGATTCAGCCTCCCGCAAGCTGCTGGCGCTGAACCCGGCGCTCCGGATCGAGGCCCATGCGACGATGCTGCGCGCCGCCAACGCTCTCGAGCTGATCGGAAGCTACGACGTGATCGTCGACGGAACCGACAACTTTGCCACACGCTACCTCGTCAACGACGCCTGCGTACTCGCGGGCCGACCCAACGTCTACGGAAGCATCTTCCGTTTCGAGGGCCAGGCGAGTGTCTTTGCCCACGGCGGCGGGCCGTGCTACCGCTGCCTCTATCCGGAGCCGCCTCCACCGGGCATGATTCCCGATTGCGCCGAGGGCGGCGTGCTGGGCGTGCTGCCCGGACTGATCGGAACGATCCAGGCTACCGAGGCGATCAAGGTGATTCTCGGATTGGACGGGACGTTGACGGGCAGGCTCCTGATTGCCGACGCGCTTGCCATGCGTTTTCACACGCTCACCATCCGCCGCAACCCGGAGTGTCCGGTCTGCGGTGATTCTCCGGCCATCCGCGAGCTGATCGAATACCCCGAGCTATGTGGCCGGAGCCAGCAGTTTGATGAGCGCCAGCAGTCCGACTCAAAGCAAGACGAACCAAACCGCAGGGAGACAAATTTGAAGAACGGAATTCCTCAGATCACCGTGCATGAATTGAAGCGCCGCCACGAAGCCCAGGAACCGCATCTGCTGCTCGATGTGCGCGAGCCATGGGAGCACGCCGTAGCCAACATCGGCGGGCATCTCATCCCGTTGAACCAATTGCCCGCTCGCCTGCACGAGCTGCATCCTGGGCAGGAGATTATCGTGCACTGCCACAGCGGCATGCGCAGCCAGCGCGCGGCGGAGATGCTGCGACAGGCGGGCTTCGAACGTGTCAGCAACCTGGCTGGCGGAATTCACGCCTGGTCCGTCGAGATCGACCCCAAAGTACCCACCTACTGAGCAGAATTTCTGCCTCTGAGGAAGAACTGCACTTTTTCAGCGCCGGAGTAGACCTCGACCTGGAGATTTTTACTCTCCCATTCGGGCCTGAGTGGTTTGCGCGGCGGAAGATGCAGCGCAGGTTGATTCTTCTGTGGACGAGTTTTGTCGGTTCGAGCCGGATTGGTTCCGTCCGGCGGCAGTGGGTCCGGAGAAGACGTCCGGACCCACTGCCGGAGCCAGCATTTCAAGCCAATGTAGGGGAGAGGATTTCGTCGAGTGCAGGGTAGTCGGTATAGCCTTTTTCCGTTCCGCCGTAGAAGGTCGAACGGTCGTAGGGGTTCAGTTCTACACCAAGCTGGAGTCGGCGCGGCAGATCGGGATTGGAGATAAACCAGCGCCCGAATGCAATGGCGTCTGCGTGGCCGGAGGCGATGGCCTTACTGGCCGTGTCTCCCAGATAGCCTCCGGCAGAGATGAGCGCGCTGGGGAAGGCTTTGCGGAAGCTGGCCGCGGCATCGGGCGCGGAGGCGTCGAGAGCGCCGTCGGCGCCACCGTTGGCGCGCGGCTCGACGAGATGAGCGTAGGCGATGGAGCGAGCCGAGAGCTGCTGCAAAACGTAGGTGAAGAGCGCAAGCGGGTTGGAGTCGTTCATGGAGTTGAACTTGCCCCAGGGTGAGAGACGAACACCGACGCGGCCAGGACCCCACACAGAGACGACGGCATCGACGACCTCAAGCAGGAGGCGAGCGCGGTTTTCGATAGCGCCACCGTAGACGTCGGTGCGGTGGTTGACACCGTCTTCGAGAAACTGGTCGGGGAGATAGCCGTTGGCCGAGTGAATCTCGACGCCGTCGAAGCCAGCCGCCTGAGCGCAGCGTGCGGCGTGAACGTAGTCAGCGACGATGCGCGGCAGTTCTTCGAGTGCAAGAGCGCGAGGCGTCTCAAATTCAACCTGCTGAAAAGCGGCGGTGAGGGCTTTGCCGTCAGCGGGAGCAATGGCTGAGGCGGAGACAGGCAGTCCCTGCTGTGGATGAAGCGAGCTGTGGCTGATACGCCCGACGTGCCACAACTGTGCGAAGAGATATCCGCCTTTGGCATGGACGGCGTCGGTAACAATGCGCCAGCCAGCAATCTGCTCTTCGGAGTAGATGCCGGGCGTGACGGGATAGCCTTTGCCTTCGAGGGAGATTTGCGTGGCTTCGCTGATGAGCAAGCCGCCGGGGGTAGCGCGTTGAGCGTAGTAAGTGGCATTGAGCGCGTTCGGAATGTCGCCCGGCTGTGTGGAGCGCATGCGTGTGAGCGGTGCCAGGACAACGCGATGGGCAAGCGTGAGGTCGCCGAGGCGGAGCGGGTTAAACAGGGGTGCATTGGAGGAAGAGTTAGGCGAGGAGATCGATTTGGTCATATCTATGTGATGACCGCCAGTGGCCCGAAGTCGCAAACGGAGATGGTGTGCTGCACGAGAGCCGCGCAGCGGATATGGTGGGCAGGAGCTTCAGGAAGAAGGTGGGCTGTCATCGCTGGCGGCAAGAGCCAGTAGAGATGTGTTTTCGGACTCCAGTGCGTGCGCGACGAGCTGCGCCGGGAGGCGTCTGGAGGGTTTGACGCCGAGTTGCTGGAGCTTTTCCACCTGTCCGAGCAGATTGCCGGATCCGGTGCTGAGCTTGCCAAAGGCCGCGTCAAAGCTGGCGCGGGCCTGCGCCAGGCGTTCGCCGAGTTTCTGCATATCATCGACAAAGCCAACAAATTTTTCGTAGAGCCGGGCACCGCGGTCGGCGATCTCGCGGACGTTGCGCGCCTGTTGCTCCTGCTGCCAGAGGTTATCCACAATGCGGATGACAAAGAGCAGCGTGGTGGGGCCTGCGATGAGGATATTGGAGCGATAGGCATCCTGCCAGAGATCGGGATCGGATTGCAGGGCCAGCAGCGCGGCCGGCTCGATGGGAATGAAAAGAACGACGAAGTCGGGCGAGGCAAGCCCGGACAGGTCATGGTATTTCTTTTCTGCGAGACCCTTGACGTGGGTGCGGACGCTGGCCAGATGCGCCTTCCGAGCAGAGTCGCGCGCGGCATCGTTGGCGGTGTTCGAGTAGTCGGTCCAGGCGACGAGGGAGACTTTGGAGTCGATGACGAGATGGCGTCCGCCAGGCAGGTGGAGGATCACGTCGGTGCGCGAGGCCTTGCCATCTGGGCTTTCAGCGGCGGCGAAGCTCTGCTGAAAAGTGAACTGATGGCCCTGGCGAAGGCCGGCTTTTTCCAGCAGATCGAGAAGGATGAACTCTCCCCAGTCGCCTTGCGCCTTGGCCGAACCGCGCAGCGCTTCACTGAGAGCGTGGGCCTCGGTGGCTAGCTGCTGGTTCATGCCGGTGAGCGAGCCGATGAGTTCGCGCAGGCCGGCGACGCTTTGCGCGGAGTGAAGCTGCGACTGCTCCACCTTTTCGCGGAAGCCGGTCAGCTGTTCGCGCAGCGGCTGAAGCAGGTCGGCAAGCTCCTTGCGACTGGATTCTGAGTAGGATTTCGCTCGGGCATCGAGGACTTTTCCGGCCAGAGACTCGAACTGCGCGGTGAGCGACTGCTGAGCCTGCTGGAGCAAGGCGAGATTTTCGGCTGTTTTGGCGCGCTCGGAGTCAAGCGCCTGGCGAAGACGGGCGATCTCGGCGGCCTGCTGCGCCTCTGTGGCGGATCGTTCAGCCTGTGCGGCAATCAGCGTGGCGTTCAGGCGCTCGCGCTCGGCGGAGAGAGATTCCAGCGAGCGGGTGCGTTCTTCGAGCAGCGTGGCGGCGGCGGCGCCACGGATTTCGGCAGCGGATTTTTCCGCCAGCGCAGAGCCGAGTGCGGTGCTGAGGCGGGCAAGCTCGGCATCTGTTGCAGTCTTGGAGGCGGTGTCGACGGCTGCGTCTGTGGCGCGGCGCGAGCGCAGGCCGAGCGAGAAGCCGATCAGCAAGGCCAGCAACGAACAGGCGATGCCGACAATGAGAGTGAGCATGGAGGCCTCCGGCGCCGTGGGACGAAATCCGGACGTGCAACGCCGACAGTCTTATTCTATCCGCGCCGCGCCGCTACCGCGCGTGCAGAACGGCGATGTGCAGAGCGACGAAGCTTGGAAAACCATGCGGAAAGGTTGCCGCACAAGCTATAGGCGCGCTTTACAGGGCGGCGGGAGGACCGATAGACTCGAAGACGGTTCCGTGTGGCAAAGGCCTGAATTTTCACGCAAGACCCCGCGCGTCGCAGGCCGATTATGGTAGGCTGCGATTCGAGTCTGTGAAGGCGCAATGCAAGCGAAAATGATAGTGACGGACGGGAAGTGAAAACCCGGCAGAATTTGTGCAGGTTCGGAAACTCAGGACAGAGTCGGAATTCAGAGCAGGATCAGAAACAAGGAGAAGCCAAATGGCAGTGGAAGAAAAAGTGAAGCAGATTATTGTGGAACAACTCCAGGTGGATGAAGCGGAAGTGACGCCGCGCGCGAGCTTCCAGGAGGATCTGGGTGCGGATTCTCTGGACGTGGTCGAGCTGGTGATGCAGTTTGAAGAGGCGTTTGATCTGGAGATTCCAGACGAGGACGCCGAGAAGATCAAGACCGTCAAGGACGCGATCGACTATATCGAGAAGAATGCGAAGGCAGGCAAGTAGCGAGTGAAGCGACGCGTCGTCATCACCGGAGTGGGACTCATCTGCGGCGTCGGCAACACGACGGACGAGGTGTGGGATCAGCTTGTGGCTGGAACAAGTGGCGTCGGGGCTATTACCGGCTTCGATGCAAGCGCGTATCCGGTGACCTTTGCTGCCGAAGTGAAGAACTTCGATCCGCTGGCCTTCGTGGACAAGAAGGAAGCGCGTAAGATGGGACGGTTTATCCATCTGGCGATTGCAGCGACCGAGGAAGCTGTGCAGCAGTCGGGCTTGGTGGTGACGCCGGAGATCGAAGAGCGGGTGGGTGTATTCATCGGCTCCGGAATCGGCGGATTCGAGGTCATCGAGCGCGAGCATGCGAGCCTGCTGGCAGGCGGACCGCGAAAGATTTCGCCCTTCTTCATTCCCGCAGCGATCGTGAATATGGCTGCCGGACATGTAAGCATTCGCTACAACGCAAAAGGACCGATCTCGGCGACTGCGACCGCCTGCGCGACCTCGGCCAACTCGATCGGCGATTCGTTTCATATGATCCAGCACGGCGAGGCGGATGTGATGATTGCCGGAGGGTCGGAGGCTGCGGTGACGCCGCTTTCGGTGGGCGGATTCGCCGCGATGCGTGCGTTGTCCACGCGCAATGACGATCCAAAGGCTGCCAGTCGGCCGTTTGACAAAGATCGCGACGGCTTTGTGTTGGGCGAAGGCGCGGGCATTCTGATCCTGGAAGAGCTGGAGTTTGCCAAGGCGCGCGGAGCAAAAATTCTGGGTGAAATTCTTGGCTACGGAATGAGCGCGGATGCCTATCACATGACGGGAATTGCGCCGGAAGGAGCCGGTGCGCAGCGCAGCATGCGCGCGGCGCTGAGAGACGCTGGAATTGCACCGCACGAGGTAGGGTATGTGAATGCGCATGCGACCTCGACCCCTGCCGGTGACGGAAATGAGTCGCGGGCAATCGAGTTGATCTTTGGCGAGCATGCGACTAGCCGCCGGCTGAAGGTGAGTAGCACAAAGTCGATGACCGGACATCTGCTGGGCGCGGCCGGCGGCCTGGAAGCAGGAATTACGGCGATGGCTCTGGTGAAACAGAAGCTGCCGCCGACGATCAACCTGGGGACACCAGGTGACGACTGCGTGCTCGATTACGTGGCGAACCATGCAGTAGACGCAACGGTGGACGTTGCGCTGTCGAATTCCTTCGGTTTCGGCGGAATCAACGCCTCACTGGTGATGCGGCGCTGGACCGAGTGAAGGCGCCGGCAGGCGAAACAGCCGGGTAGAATCGAACGACGAGAAGGGCCGGATCAGCGTCCGGCCCTTGTTTTTTGCTTGGGGAGGGTGTGGTTGCGCTTTTCTTTGGTCGTGGGGGTGGCTGCATGGGTGGTACCCACCCATGCAGCACAAGACGCGTCAAGGGCCGGGCACCCGAAATTGTCGAGAATGACGGCGAAAAGCAAGAACGAGAGCAAAAGAAGAAGCAGATTCCATGCGGGAATGACAACCCAAAAAAATCAACAACAAAAACAACAGTAAAAGCAGCTTCAAAAGCGGATTCTCTGCGGAAATGACAACCCCAAAATATATAGTGAGCGCGAAGTTTGTCCGGCTCAGGAGAATGCCGCTGCTGTCGCGACGCCGATCAGCACCATGACGATCCACCAGCCGAAGACGGCAAACATACCACTGCTGCGTTTGGTCCGGGCCACGATGGAGAGGCCGATGCCCATCAGAACCAGCGTCCAGAGCATGATCGCATCGACCTGCGTGGCAAGAGTGTAAAACGCCTTGGGTGTATCCGTGGGGCTGAGGTAGTAGCCAAGATTGGTGCCGGAGGGATTGTTGATCTGAAAGCTCTCCGGGTCCAGCCCGACCATCAGCGCGAGCAGAGCCAGCAGAAACTTGAGCAGACCGGGCAGACCCGCGTACCAGGTGACGGCATAGACCTGCCAGAAACTAGCGCGGCCGCCGAAGACAAAGTTGATGGTGCCCAGCAGAACGGCGGCTTCAATTGCGGCAAAGAGCAGGGTGAGAAGCGGCATGCCCAGCCATGCGCCCTGGGTGAAGCTGACGGCGATCTTTTCCTGATTGGCCCGCTGCTCCGGCGTGAGACGTTCGAGCTGCTGAGCCTGCTTCGGCGCCAGGCGAAGATTGTTTTCGTAGACCTGGTGCCAGCCGACCTTGGTCGAGACCCCAAAGTAAAACAGGTAGAGCACGGCGACCGTAAGCAGAAAAGGCAACCACCATGAGGGACGGCGCGCGACCGATTCGAAGACGCGTGTGGGGCGGTGGAAGATTCCGCTGACACGGGCAAGCTGTGAGAGTTCAGGGCTGGGTTCGGGACTGGATGCGCTACCGGGTAATTCGTCTGATTCGGTCATTTGCGGTCTCCTCGAAGGCGCGACTCACAGCGCGACGATCACATGAGTTGGAAGATCAGTCGCATTGTAGCGCGAAAGCCGCTGCGGTGCTGCTTCGCTTTTCGTGAAGGGACGGTTAACATCAGGGAAGTATTTTTGTGGAGATGGCAGGACGACGGATGAACGAGAGAGAAAATGCGTTGGCAGGGACGATGCGGCTGAAGCAGATGGAGTTTGCCGAGTCCTTTGCTTCCGGAGCGCGGCAGGCTGTACGCACCTGCCTGTGCGTGGAGCCGTGGGAGAAAGTGACGCTGATCTTCGACCGGACAACGGAGGAGATTGCTGCCGCTCTGGCGGCAGAGTTGGAGGACGTGGGCTGCCGATGGGACGCGTTTCTGCTGGAAGAACTGGCTCCGCGGCCGCTGCTTGAGATGCCGCAGACGGTGCTTGCAGATATGGAAAGCTCGGATGTGTCGATCTTCGCGGTTACGGTGCAGAGGAACGAGCTGAAGAGCCGCATGCAGATGACCGACGTGGTGAACCGCCGACGGATGCGTCACGCGCACATGGTTAACATCACGGCGGAGATTATGTGCGACGGCATGCGAGCCGACTATGCGCTCGTCGATCGGCTTTCGCGTCAGGTGATGGAGCGGGTCACGCGGGCGAAGCGGATTCGCGCAACAACGGCAGCAGGCACCGAGATCACCGCCGAGCTGAATCCGGAGTACCGATGGCTGAAGACCAGTGGAATTATCAGCCGCGACAAATGGGGAAATCTGCCCGGCGGGGAATGCTTCACCACCCCAGGCGAGGTGAATGGGCGCTTTGTGGTGGACGGCGTGGTGGGCGACTGGCTGTGCGCGCGCTATGGACTGCTGGCGGCGACGCCGCTGACAATCGAGATCGTCGGGAACCGGATAGTGAGTTGCGCCAGCGAAAACAAGGCGCTGGAGGCGGATTTTCAAGCTTACACGTCGACCGATGAAAACTCGAATCGCGTGGGCGAGTTTGCCATTGGCACGAATGTCGGCGTCGCGCGGGTGATCGGCAACATCCTTCAGGATGAAAAGTTTCCGGGCATCCACATCGCCTTTGGCAATCCCTACGGAGAGCACACCGGCGCGCCGTGGCGATCCGGAACGCACATCGATGTAGTCGGGTTGGGATTCAATATCTGGGTGGAATCCGATACCGGAGTTGAGCAGATCATGCGCGAAGGTCGATTCCTGATCGAAGCATGAAAGCCCCAAGTGGGAAAGTCTCACAGATTTCGCAACGCCGCGCGGACTACTGCATCCAAGCTGGTATGAACACAAAAGATGCTTTTTTACGGAAACGGTTGGGAAACTCAGATCTGGAGCTGACGGCAATTGGCTTCGGCGCCTGGGCGATTGGCGGCGGGAACTGGGAGTTTGCCTGGGGACCGCAGGAAGATTCAGCCTCAATTGCGGCGATTCACGCCGCGCTGGACATCGGGATCAACTGGATCGACACGGCTGCCGTCTATGGGCTGGGCCATTCGGAGGAGATTGTGGGCCGCGCCGTAAAGGGACTACACGAAAAGCCGCTGATCTTCACGAAATGCTCGATGCGTTGGGACAGTGAACGGAAGATTTACCGGTCGCTGAGGGCGGCAAGTGTGGCCGAGGAACTGGACCAGTCGCTGCGGCGGCTGGGCGTGGAGTCGATCGACCTCTACCAGATTCACTGGCCGAATCCAGAGACGGAGATCGAAGAGGGTTGGGCGGAGCTGGCCCGGCAGCAGAAGGCAGGCAAGATCCGCTGGATCGGCGTCTCGAACTTCAACGTGGAGCAGTTGAAGCGCGCGCAGGCCATTGCGCCGGTCACCAGCCTCCAGCCGCCATACTCAATGCTGCGTCCGGCAGTGGGCGAGTCGATCCTGCCGTACTGTTATGAGCAGGGGATCGGCGTCATCAACTACTCGCCGATGGTGAGCGGGCTGTTGACGGGGCGCATGACGGCTGAGCGTGTGGCCAACATGCCTGCCGACGACTGGCGACGACGCGCGGTCGAGTTCAACGAGCCGCGGCTGAGCCGGAACCTGCGACTGGTGGAACTGCTGCGCGAGATTGGCAAGCCGCACGGTGTGGAGCCGGGTGTGGTGGCTGTCGGCTGGACGCTGCACAATCCAGCAGTGATGGCGGCGATTGTGGGCGGACGCAGCCCGGAACAGGTGAAGGGAATGTCTCCCGCGCTCAGCTTCCGTCTCAGCGGCGAGGAGTACGGTCGAATCAATACGTTTCTGGCAGAAAATCCAGTCGCATGAATCCTGAAGAAAGACGAAAAAAAGCCCCGGCATGCCGGGGCTTTTTGCGTTCCGGGGGGAAGGAGTGGTTACATGGCCGCGATAAAGTCGGGAAGCTGGAGCGCGGCATGCTCCTGCATGATGCGGGTGAGGCGAGCTGCCATCAGGACGTAAGTCTCCGCAGCGCGGCGAGCATTGACACGCGCACCGGCCTTGGCCGAGTTGACCGCGTACTGTGCGATGGCCATCAGTACGCAAAGGCGAATCTGCATGGCGTCGGTACGGATAGACTCCAGCAGCAGAGGATCGACAGGATTCTCCGGAGAGGCGTGTTTGGCTGCGAAGTCGGCCATCTCCAGCAGGACACGTGCATTCTGGTGCATGACCCAGAGGCCGTAGGGGCCGTTGACCTTCTCCCAGATATCGTCGTGCGAAGCGTTGACATCTTCCTGCCAGAGGAGCCGATCACAGACTGCGTGCGCGCTCCAGTCTGTACGAAGCTGACAGAAAAGCTGATCCCAGCTTTTGATGTTGCGGCGACGCATGCTGCCCCGCCATTTCGCGAGGTAGAGAAGAAGTGCGCCGAGTAGGATGACCTGAAGCAACGGCAGAAGCATGTCCCGATCCCCCTAAAGATGCGAATGTTTGCCCGGTTTCTTCTGGATCGCGGTTTCAAGCGCGAATCTGTCTGCATGAACCGTTCCACCTATTGATACCAGAAAACGCTGCATCTGTGGACTGATTTTTCGTATTTCCGGCTCTTTTATACTGAAACAAACCACCCAATAGGTCAATGTACCAAGGTAACCGAGGGAGGTGACAAGATCGAGCCAGTGGTACCGCGGACCGACCATTCCGTGGGAGTGAATGATCGCAACAACTAACGAAACGCTCGCGTAGAAGCCCAGCCCGGAGGCAATTTGCAGCTCGCGATCCCGCCAGCCGATGGACAATATTTGGCTAAACCCGGCCATGAGCAGAAAGAAAACGATCCTAAGAATACCAACAGTCTGGTTTAGAACCAGCAAAAACTGCCCGTGAGTTCTTAGATTCGTTTGCGTACTCATACTTGCCAGTGGCCACGCAAGAACCCCCACAACAATTAACAACACATATATGAGCCAGAAACTCCCTTTCGGGAGTGAATTGCGGATGGGTCTGACTACTGACCTCATCAATTCCGCCAAAACCGCAAACTGTAATAACGAGTCCGCAGTTAATTCATACATATAAGGCGTAAGAGTCTTAAGTAGATGTTGATGTGAGAGAACAACAAATGTCAGATCGCTTATTGCCGTCCAAAAAGTGAATGCGACGAAAACAGGGAACGAGGACCACATCTGCTTGCTGATTAACAGCGCAAATACGGCTAATTCCCCAAAAACTGCTGCGAGAACCAGCATTGTTTCGAAGTTCATCAACATAAGTCTCCCAGCCATTTCGAGTGTGAGGCCGATGTTCCATGTTCGCCTCTCCTCGATTACGCAATATTCGCAATTCAAGTTCCATTTGAACACTGCGCAACGGAATACATATGCAGATTGCTTGTTTACCCAGTTTTAGGGAGATAGCGATTACACCAAAACATGCTTCTTTGCGCACCCGCGCCTATCCCTTATTAGCAGAAACTGCGACGAAGCCTGTGGTCGGATCAGGAAACGGGATTGCAGGGCCGAAGCTGCTGGCGACAAAGCCTGTGGTCGGATCAGGAAACGGGATTGCAGGGCCGAAGCTGCTGGCGACAAAGCCTGTGGTCGGATCAGGAAACGGGATTGCAGGGCCGAAGCTGCTGGCGACAAAGCCTGTGGTCGGATCAGGAAACGGGATTGCAGGGCCGAAGCTGCTGGCGACAAAGCCTGTGGTCGGATCGGGCATCGGGATTCCAGGGCCAGCGAAAGCGGCTGAAGTGCTGACGGCGATGGCGGCGATGGCGGCGAGGCGGACAAGGTTAAGCTTCATAGATGTTCTCCTGGATGCGAAATAAGAGTGTTTCGCGACGTATGCGAAACTATGCCCAGAGTAACCCAAAAGTGGTAGTCGAAATACCACTTTTAGGTAATTTTTTGCTGGATTGGTAGGGAAAGAGTCGGGTTTGAGGGAAACGGGAAGCGATCGAGCGGTAGGCTGGCAGAGATGATCGAAGATCTGCGGCGGGAGTTCAATGCGCGATTTACGGATGCCGGATACAGGAAACTGCTCTCCCGGCTGGAGCTTTCGTGTGGGGCGCGGATCGACTTTCGTGTCGCCGAGACCCCGGTTTTCCTGACAACGGCGATGTTGGACGGGATGGTCGAAGCTGGGCGCGCGCTGACGGAGCATCTGCTGGGCTGGCCGGAGTATCTGGCGGCGGCTGAGGCTTCGATCCCGGCCGGGTATTGCGTGGCGGGAGCTTCGGCCCACCCCAACTTCCTGACGGCGGACTTTGCTCTGGTGCGCGCGGCGGATGGGTCGCTGGAGCCGAAACTGGTCGAGTTGCAGGCGTTTCCCTCGGTCTTTGGCTACCAGGCGGTACTGGCCGAGGAGTACAGACGGGTCTATGGGCTGAGCGAGAATCTGGAGATATTTCCGTGCGGGCTGACCGAGGAGGGGTACTGGAGGCTGCTGCACGAGACGATCGTCGGCAAGCACGATCCGGAGCAGGTGGTGCTGACCGAGGTGGAGCCGGAGAGGCAGAAGACGTTTCCCGACTTTCTCGTGACGGCGCGTCGGCTCGGGATACGGGTCGTGGACATTGCGAAGCTGGAGCCGCAGGGGCGGAAGCTCACCTATCGGGATGAGCAGGGTCGCAGAGTGGAGATTCGTCGCATCTACAACCGGGCGATCGCCGACGAGATGATGGCAAAACGGTTGCGGCTGGACTTTGATTTGGAGGCGGAGTGGGATGTCGAATGGTCCGGGCATCCGAACTGGTATTTTCGGGTGAGCAAGTTTGCGCTGCCCTGGCTGAGCGGGACTGTGACGAGTGGAACGGTTGCGGGAAGCCGGATGCCTGCTCACGAAGTGGTGCCTCCGGCGGTGTTTCTGGACGATTTTCTGGACGGGACCGGATTGGAAGCATTGCAGCGGGCAGCAGTGCCGAAGCGGCGCGCGGCGGGTGCCGTGTATGAGCATTTGCTGCTGAAGCCTCTGTTTTCCTTTGCAGGCAAAGGGATCATCTTTACGCCGAGCCATGAGGAGTTGCTTGCGATTCCCGCCGACGAGCGACGCGGGTATCTGGTGCAGCAGAGGATGCGCTTTGAGCCGACGATCGAGACGCCGCATGGGCTGACACAGGCCGAGGTGCGTATCCTTTACGCCTGGCCGGACGGCGGGCGGCTGACGGCGGCGATCAGCCTGGTGCGGCTGGGGCGCGGCCGCATGATGGGTGTCGATCACAATCGCGAGATGGCCTGGGTGGGTGCTTCGGCGGCTTTTGCAGTGGCAGAATCAGCTTAGCGGGCGAAAAAAATCTCCTTCGATGACGATTCCTATTAACGAATCGGGTTACTTCCGGTAACTTGTATATGAGTGACCTTGGTGTCATTTATTAAACTTTGGTTCTTTCACAGCAAGCTGTTTGTTCGATACCCTGTCCGCAGAATGACAGGAGGCTCTGAAGACTGGCTATGAATACACGGAAACACCAGTTAAGGAACGCGTTTCATATTGCGCAATCGGCGGCGGCTCCGGGAGTGCGGGCCGCGGTGCGGTTTCCGCTTCAGCTTTCGGTGGTTCTGGATATGGATGGGGAGACGGTCCAGGCGACGACGGAGAATGTTTCAGCCAGCGGAATTTCTCTGCTGGCTGAGGCGAGCCTGAAGCTGGGCAGACGGGTGAATTTTGAGTTGCGAATGCCGGGCGATGTGCTGGGAACTTTGCAGGATGTACGCGTTACGTGCAAAGGCCGAGTGGTACGCTGCCAGTTAGCAGAAAGCGGGTATCGAATCGCCGCGACGATCGATGAATACAGTTTTTTGGAATGAAAGAAGAATCAGGTGGAGGGGGAGTTGGCCGTAGAAGCGATGACACCGAAGAAAAACGCCGCAGTCGAAGAGCCGGAAGGGGACGACTTCGTCGCCAATCCGGATGCGATCCGCATCATTCTGGCGGACTCGCAGGCGATTTATCGCGTGGGAATCCGGAAGATCTTCGCGCTGGAGGACGACCTGCGCGTGGTGGCGCAGGCGGAGACGATCGAAAATCTGTACGTCGCCGTGGAGCGATTTCCCGGTGATGTGCTGCTGCTGGAAGCGGGGATGCTGACGGGTACGGTGGACGCGATCCCGAAGGTGCTGCAGATTGCGCCGAAGATCAAGATCATTGTGCAGGCGTCGCAGAGCGATGAACAGGGAACGGTGGAGATGTATCGGCGCGGAGTGCGCGGAGTGATCTCGCGGGGGATATCGCCGGATCTGCTGGTGAAGTGTGTGCGGAAGATTGCTGGCGGCGAGACGTGGATCGATAACCAGTCAGTGAATCTGGTGATCGAGGCGTATCGGGCGCAAGCGCAGGCGCTGATTCATCCCAAATCGCAGCCGAAGCTGTCGCCGAAGGAGATCGCGATCATCACCGGAATAACGCAGGGCAAGCGGAACAAGGAGATTGCATATCAGCTTGGAACGTCGGACCAGGTGGTGAAGAACTATCTGCGGAAGATTTATGACAAGCTGGGCGTCTCGGACCGGCTGGAGCTTGCGCTCTTTTGCCTGCACAACAAGGTCATTCCGGGCGACGATCCGCGCGCTTAGCGGAGCGCCGAAGTCTGGAAGCGAAGCTTGAGCCGGTACTCGAGACGGAGGCCGGGGAAATGGGACAGCAGGAAGCAATCTCCGAAGAGGCTTCCGCATCGCGCAATTGCTTCGGGTCAAGGCGCGCGCTCGGGCAAGACACCGGACTGAGACTCTCACCGGGGGCCGCAATCGACTGCAGAAGATAATTGAGTTCCTGCACCTGTTCGCTGCTGAGCGAGTGCAGCAGGTCAAGTGGCGCCTGCTCAACGATCGGATCGAGCTTCCGCAGCAGGGTGAGGCCGCGCGGCGTGATGTGCGTCCAGACGACGCGCCGATCCGAGGGGTCGCGGTGCTGCGAGACAAGCTTGCGTTCGACCAGCCTGCCGAGCAGACGCGTGATATCCGGGACGGCGGTGATCATGCTGCGGCCGATCGCCGAGCAGGTCAGCCCATGGGCAGGCGCGGCGCGGAGAATGCGCAGGATGTTGTACTGCGGATGGGTGAGCGCGTAAGGGCGGAGGCAAAGCTGAAAGCCGCGCTGAAGCTGATCGGAGACGCGCAGCAGGCGCAGCAGCAATTCGGCCTGGGGGCTGGAAAACGCGGGTTGGCTGGGCTGCGAAGTCATATGCGCGGGAGCCAAAGCGGAGACCGATATCGGCCTCCGCTCGATCGTTCGGAACAGTTATTGTTTGATGGCGTCCAACTCGATGTCTACCTTGACATCGTCGCCGAGGATGGTCGACGGGAAGCTGGTGCCGATACCCCAGTCCTCCCGATGGAGGGTGGTGGTGGCTGAAAAGCCGATGTGCTCTTTCTTGTCCATACCAGTGACCGGTGCGGTCGGACCGTCCACGTCGAGGACGACGGGCTTAGTGATGCCTTTGATAGTCAGGTTGCCGGTGATCTTCAGGCCGTGAGGCTCTTGGGTGACGCTGGTGCTGAGGAAGGTCGCGGTGGCGTACTTGGCAACATCGAAAAAGGAGTCGGTCTTGAGGTGGTTGTCGCGAGCCGTCTCGCCGGTATCGACGCCAGTGACGTCAATAGTGGCGGTCACGCTGGATTTGGTAATATCGGCGGGATCATAGACGACGGTTACATACACGGCTCCAAAGCGACCGTGAACGTTGGTGAGCGCCATGTGCTTGATGGAGAAATCAACCTCAGAGTGAATGGGGTCGGACTTCCAGGTGGTGGTCTGCGCCAGGGCCAGCGGAGCGGCAACAATGAGAGCGAGAGCTGCGATAAAGCTGCGTTTCATGAACTTCCTTTCGGTCGATTTCGAATGATGATCCTCTGAAGCTGCGACTGATGAGAGCAGCACAGGATCGTATGCGGATAGGATGCACGAGGCAAAGTATTCGTTGCAACAAATATTTTTTTGCTGAACTTTCCGGATAGATGCAGCCGCGTGAAAACATGACAGAAGTGATCGTCACTTGAAGAGATGATTCACACTCGCCAGCATCTTTTCGTTGGAGGACAGATAAGATCAGAATCTACTGGAGATGCTGACTGATGAGGAGTATCGATATCCAAATTTATTTTCCGCATAAGCTCGTTTGTTTACGGAGTGATTATGATCGCTAATGCCCTCGCGAAATCTGCCGTTACTGTCCTGGGAAGAGATTTTACTTTCCCGAATAAAACTGATGGCTTGCCGCAGAGACTATCTGACTTTGCCAATCTTCAGATCGACTCGTTTGTGACGAGCGATGGAGTGAAGCTGGCGTATTGGGAGGCGGGATCGGGGAAGCCGCTCATTTTTGTTCCTGCATGGTCCGCAAGCGGAGCCAACTATATCAATGTGCTTTATCTTTTGAGTAAAAACTATCGCGTCTACGTTCTGGATCCGCGGAACCAAGGGCTGTCTGAGAAGGTGGACTTCGGAAATCGGATTTACAGGTATTCGATGGATCTCCGCGAGTTTAACGAACACATCGGGGTGAAATCTGCGTGCTACTGCGGCTGGTCCATGGGCGCGTCAATCCTGTACGGGTATATCGATCTCTTTGGAACTGTAGAGATTGAGAAGCTGGTCCTGATCGATGAACCACCATCCATTGTCAGTCGTCCTGGCATGACTGCCGACGAGCGCCTCGAATCCGGAGCCATCGCGGATTCGGTCGAGCAAGTTGGCGTGGTCATGTCGGCACAGACCGGAACCTCCCTGATGGAGCGTTATCACGCCATGGATTCCCCTGCTTACGCGAACTCGGAAGCGTTCGCTCGCGCGATGGTCCCGGTAGACACCGCAGCCGTAAACCAAATCCTGTACGACCACGCGAGCATTGATTGGCGCGATGTGATACGAACCAAAATCAATGTGCCAACAGCCATCTTTACCGGCGAGTACAGCGCGAACGTTCCGAGTCAACGGTGGATGAAGTCGGTGATCCCCTATTCGATTCTCTACACTTACTCGAAAACAGAGCAGGGCGACCACTTCCTGGCTCTCAAGAACCCGTTCCAGTTTGCCCGAGATATGCAGGTGTTCCTGGGAAGTGGAGACATTGTGAATACAGACCGAGAAGCACAGAACGGGATTGAAGTCCATGAACTGATGCGCACAGACGCCTCCTGGAATGGCGTGGCGTATGACGCTTACCCGGGAGGTGTTGCAGAGCCGGTCGTAGCAAAGATTACGATCCCTGCGCACAAGGATCTGGAGTGGCACTCTCATCCCATGCCGAGCTTTGCCTATGTCCTCTCGGGAGATATCACAGTGGAAGACAAACAGGGGGAGAAAAAGCACTTCGTCGCTGGAGATGTAATGCCGGAGACAGTCAACACTCTACATCGTGCAGTTGTCGGCGATCAGGAGGCAACATTCATCGTTTTCTACGCGGCAACCAAGGGCATGGCACTTTCATTACCAGCTCAGTAGAGCAACACTCACGACCGGAAGGATCGATTCTTATGCAATTTGCCAAACTTCGTATCCATGGTCATTTTCTCCGGGCATTGGTTATGCTTGCTGTGCTTTTTGTGCCGTTCATGCTGTCTTCGCAGTCTCCTTCTTTGGACTGCTCAAAGTGCCTGCATCCGAAGAATGTAATCGTGGACCATGTCTTCTATCGCGGACGAAAAGCGATTCGCGTGAGATCGCTGCCGAGTGCAGATGCAGCCTACGATGCACAGAAGTCAGGCACGGGAGGCGGTATCGTGATGGTTGACGAATCCACTTTCCATAACGGCACGATTGATATCGATGTCGCCGGAATGCCGCAAGCCAAAGCACCGGCTCTCGCTCGCGGATTTGTGGGAATCGCGTTCCGTGTTCCGCTCGACGCTTCCAACTATGACTACGTGTACATACGCCCCGCGAACGGACGCGCCGACGATCAGGTACGTCGCAATCACTCGACGCAATACGCTGCTTTTCCCAACTTCGAATGGCTAAAACTGCGTACTGAGTTTCCCGGCAAATATGAATCTTACGTTGATCTTGTTTCTGGCGAATGGACTCACCTCAAGATCAAAATCGACGGAGTCAGGCTGCGACTTTTCGTTAATGGAGCCACACAGTCAACGCTGCTGGTAAACGATTTGAAACTGGGCGACCGCAGCGGAGGAATTGCTCTCTGGATTGGTGTCGGAACGGAAGCCTATTTTGCCAATCTGCAGCTCAAGCCGCAGCTGCGGTGAACGCGCAGGGAGCGAAAGGCATCGGCGCTGTCTGGTATGCTCCGGGCTATGCCTGACAAAGCGAAGCGATGGAGTGCGTTGACGCGCGGGCAGCGGAATGCCTTTCTGGCGTCGATGCTGAGCTGGACGCTGGATGCGCTGGATTTCTTTCTGCTTATCTTCTGTATTCCGGCGATTGCCGGAGGGTTTCACGCCCAGGTGGCGCGCGTGGCCGAAGCGGTCTTTCTGACGTTGGCGCTCCGGCCAGTTGGCGCGCTGGTCTTCGGCGCGGCGGCCGACCGATGGGGGAGGAAGCCGACGCTGGTGGTGAATATTTTCTGCTACTCGGCAGCCGAGCTTGCCTGCGTCTTTGCGCCGTCGCTGGGAGTGCTGCTGGTGTTGCGCGCGGCCTTTGGCATAGCCATGGGCGGGGTATGGGGCGTCGGCGCGGCCCTTGCGTTTGAGACGCTGCCGTCCGAGGGCCGTGGGTTTTTCTCCGGCGTGCTCCAGGAGGGTTACGCGATCGGCTATTTGCTGGCGGCAGGGGCTTTCGGGCTGGGATTCCACTGGCTGGGCTGGCGGGGATTGTTTGCTCTGGGAGCGTTGCCGTTGCTCATGGTGCCCTTTGTGTTGCGTGGCGTGAGCGAGTCGCCCGTGTGGCTGGAGATGAAGGCGCGGCGCGCAGAGCAAACCGTACAGCGCGGGAGCCGACCGGCGCTCGGCGAACGCGTAAGGATGTTGCGCGGCCACCTGCCGGTGTTTGTCTTTCTCATCGTGCTGATGACGGCCTTCACCAGCTTTTCGCATGGAACGCAGGACATCTATCCGACCTTTCTGCTGAAGGGAGTCGGCTTCACGCCGGGTGTGGTTGGCGTCATCGGAGTCGTCTACAACGTGGGTTCGCTGATGGGCGGGCTGGTCTTCGGCAGCTTGTCGGAGCGATGGGGACGCAGGCGGGCGATCATAGCTGCGGCGCTGCTGGCCATCCCGGTGGCCCCGCTCTTTGCCTACGGAAAGACGGCGTTGGCGCTGGGTGCGGGCGCGTTTCTGATGCAGTTCATGGTGCAGGGTGCCTGGGGTGTGGTGCCGGCCTATCTGACGGAGCTGGCGCCGGGAGCGCTGCGAGCGGTGTTGCCTGGCCTGGCGTATCAGCTTGGGAATCTGGTGACGTCGCGAAACCTGGTGCTCCAGACTCGGCTGGCCGAGCGTCTGGGCAGCTATCGCCCGGTGCTGGCGGCGACAGTAGTGGTAACCGGGCTGGCGCTGGCGACAGTCACAGCGTTCGGTCGCGAAAGCCGCGGGGTCAGGATCGGTGCCGAGTGAACGCTTCGACGCGATACTGGCACTCATTGCGCTGATTCGCCGCCGACTCTTCCGCGGCGTCGCGTCTTGCCTGTGTGCGTATCACTTGGGGCGAATCAAGTCAAAGCGGTCGCGTGTGGTGGCCCAGGTGTTGCCGGCCATGCGTCCCACCGCATCGAGCAGCTCCGGATCGATGCGGAAGTTGTCGATGAGGTCCGGTCGGATGTGGAAGCGGACAATCTCTCCCAGGACCACGACGCCGGCGGCATGACCCTCACCGGTAAAGACGATCTGCAGGAGTTTGCACTCCAGTTGCGCAGGTGACTCGGCGACGCGCGGCGCGCGGACGACTTCGCTCGGAATGGCGGTGAGGCCGGCGAGCGAGAACTCATCGACCGATGGCGGGACGCTGGCTGCGGTCAGATTGGCAGCGTGCGCAATGGCTTCAGAGACGATGTTGATGACGAATTCACCGGTCTGCTCGACGTTGCGCAGGGTGTCTTTGCGGTCGTCGGGACGATCCGGAGTGGGTGTGGCTGGTACGGCGGTCAGCGAAGGGCAGAAGAGCACGGTGGGTGGGTTGGAGCCGACGCCGGAGAAGAAGCTGAACGGCGCGAGGTTGCGCACACCGGCCGCATCGATGGTGGAGACCAGCGCGACCGGCCGCGGAACGATCAGACCGGTCATCAGCTTGTAGCATTCGAGCACCTGGAGCCGCGCCGGATCAAGCGAGAGATGCGGCGAATGGAGTTGTGTGGAATAGGCCATGGCAGCAGGATAAATCGCGAGGCCCGAACGCGGCGCTCGAGCCGAAGAGAGTTTCCATAGCGGGAAAATTTCGCTTCGGATGACGGCTTTGGCGCGTGGAAGGAATACGGCCGCGCGGATATTTGCACTGCGGTAACAAAGTTTGAGGCACAATAGTTTAATAAGGAGTTGTACCGTGCCGCGCATCCACTTTCAACAACAACTGGCCGAGCTGAAGGACAAAATCCTGGCCATGGCGGCGCTGGCCCAGCAGGCAGTGCAAACCGCGGTGGAAGCGTATCTGCAGCGCGACGAGGCGCTGTGCACGTATGTAAGAGACAACGAGACGGCGATCAACACGGCGCAGCGTGAGCTGGACGAGATGGCTTATGAACTGTTGGCCAAGGAGCAGCCGATGGCGATCGATCTGCGCTTCATTCTGGCCGTGATCAAGATGAATGCCGATCTGGAGCGTATCGGCGACCAGTCGATGAGTATCGCAATTCGCGCGCAGGACGTGATGGGAATGGCTGAGGTTGAGCTACCGGTGGACTTCGAGGCGATGGGCGAATATGCCAGCCGGATGATTCGCACAGCGCTTCAAGCGTTGTTGGATGGCGACGCGCAGGTGGCCGAATCCGTCCGGGAGATGGATGACGAGATCGACCGCATGAACCGCTTGGCGCAGGCCGATTTGCTGGCGCTGATCCAGCAGAGGCCGGAGGTCACGCCGCAGGCGCTGCATGCGTTGCTGATCTCGCGCAATCTGGAGCGAATCGCAGATCATGCGACGAATATCGCGACCGATGTCATCTTCTGGATCCGCGGCGCGGATGTGCGTCATTCTCTGAGTCTTGCCTCGGACTGAAGATCAGAAGCCATGCGAAGATGACGCATTCATGAAATTTTGCGTTTGCTCAAAACGCGCAGGGATGCGTTGAGCCAATCTGCTGCTAACAACGTCCAATAAAGGGTACAACCGCTGAGGTTAAGTGGAAACGGACGCGAGGTGCGGGCAGACGGGAACTGCCTTGCATGGCGCGTCGAGCGCTGGTCTCATGAGGACGAATGACAACGGCAAATGTGGGGACGGAGCGCGGTGCGGCTACGCGCGAGCAGTATGAGCGGAATGTGAATCCGCAGTGGGCGCATCTGCTGCGCCTGCTGGAGATGGACGCTGAGTATACGCGGTGTGAAGGCGGGACACTCGAAACCGCAGACGGACGACGGATCGACGACTTTCTGAGCGGCTATTGTGTCTACAACACGGGACACAACCATCCGGCCATTGTGAGCGCGCTGCATCGCGAACTGGACGCAAATGGGCCGCAGATGCTGCAAAGCCACTTGAGCGCGACGGCGGCGGAGCTGGCCGTGCGGTTGCTGCGGTTGGCGGACCACTCTGGCAGCGGTCATCTGAGCAAGGTTTATTTTTCTTCCTCCGGAGCGGAGGGTGTGGAGACGGCGATCAAATTTGCCCGTGCGCACACCGGGCGTGGCGGACTGCTGGCGGCGCGCGGCGCGTTCCATGGGCTGACCTGCGGCGCCCTGGCGCTGATGGATGCGCCATTCTGGCGGGAGGGATTCGGCGAGCTGATCCCTGGCGTGGAGTTTGTGGACTTTGGAGACGTGGAGCAACTGGAGCGGGCACTGGAGACGGGGCGGTTTGCGGCGTTGATCCTGGAGCCGATCCAGGGCGAAGCGGGCATTGTGCTGCCGCCGCAGGGATATCTGGAGCGCGCGCAGGCGCTCTGTCGGAAGTATGAAACGGTGTTTGTGCTGGACGAGGTACAGACGGGCCTGGGGCGAACCGGCGCGATGCTGGCGGCGCACCACTGGGGACTACGGCCGGATATGGTGATTCTGGCCAAGGCGCTGAGCGGAGGACTGGTTCCGGTCGGCGCAGTGCTGATGACCGAGGCAATCTACGAGAGCGTCTATCCATCGCTACGACGCGCCATCGTGCATACCTCGACTTACTCGGAGAATGGGCTGGCGATGCGCGCTGGGGTGGCCACGCTGGAGGTGATCGAAGACGAAGGACTGGCGGAGCGTGCGCTGCGGCTGGGGGAATGGTTTCGCGGTCGGCTGCGCAACCGGCTGGCGGGTTATGAGATGGTGCGCGCGGTGCGTGGGATGGGATTGTTCAGCGGGATTGAGTTTTGCGCGCCGCGATCGATGACTCTGCGTCTGAGTTATGAAGCCTTTGCGCGGGTGCATCCGGCGATGTTCGGCCAGATGCTGGTGATGCGGTTGTATCGGGAGCATGGAATCCTGACGCAGATTTGTGGGAACAATTTTCTGGTGCTCAAGGCTACCCCTCCGCTGGTGGTCGACGAGGAATCTCTCGAACGCTTTGTCGAGGCGATGGCCGAGACGATGGAGTCGATCCACAGTTCGCGCAGCTTCTGGACGGATGCGTTGCGGCTTGTGGCGCGCGCGGTGCGCATCTGACGGTGCCGCTGCGAGGACAATGATAAACAGAAGAAAGTAGAACACGGATGAGGATTGCAGGCACGAGGATGGCGTTTCCGCCGCATTACTTCGGTCAGGACGAGGTGCTGGCGGCGCTGAAGAGCTATTGGGACAAGGGGATGGAAAACGCCGCCGTGCTGGAGCGGTTGCACGCCCGCACCGGAGTGGAGGGCCGCTATTTCAGTCGGCGCCTGGAGGAGTATCAGGCGCTCGATACCTGGGGCAAGACGAATGATGTGTGGATCGAAACGGCAGTGCGGCTGGGCGAGGAAGCGATCGGAGGATTGCTGGCCGAGACCGGCCTGCCGCCGGAGAAGATCGGCACGATCTTCAGCGTCTCGGTGACCGGGATTGGCTGTCCTTCGGTGGAGGCGCGTCTGATCAACCGGATGAAGTTGCCGGTGCACATCAAGCGGACGCCGATCTTCGGGCTGGGCTGCGTAGCAGGCGCTTCCGGACTGGCTCGCGCGGCCGATTACGTGAAGGCGTATCCGGATCAGGCGGCCATCCTGTTGAGCGTGGAGTTGTGCTCGCTGACCTGGCAGCGGGACAATCTGAGCGTGCCGAACCTGATCTCCTCGGGGCTGTTCGGGGATGGATGCGCGGCGGTTCTGGTGGTGGGCGAGCGTCTGGCTGCAGAGATGGCCGACCGAAGGACATCCGGCGACGCCGCGAAGCTGGGGCCGCGCGTGGTCGACAGCCTGGCAACCTTCTATCCCGACAGCGAAGAAGTCATGGGCTGGGCGATCTCTGAGAAAGGATTCCGGATCATTCTCTCCGCGGATGTGCCGGCGGTGGTCAGGCAGCATCTGGGTGCGAATGTAGATGGCTTTTTGGCCCGGCATGGGCTGACGCGCGCCGGGATTGGTTCCTGGATCATGCATACCGGCGGACCGAAGGTGCTGGAAGCCAATGCAGAGGCGCTTGGATTGACTCGGGAGGACTTCCATCTGAGCTGGGAGGCGCTGCGACGCGCGGGAAATCTCTCTTCTGCTTCGGTGCTGATGGTGCTCAACGACGTGATGAGGGAGCATCGACCGAAGCCCGGTACACACAGCCTGCTGGTCGCGATGGGTCCGGGATTCTGTTCCGAGATGCTGTTGCTGGAGTGGTCATGAACGGTGTGGATGCACTGATTGTGGGGGGTGGTCCCGCGGGGCTTACTGCGGCGCTTGCGCTGCGGCAGCGGGGTGCGAGGGTGACAGTGGCCGACGCCGGACGCCCGCCGATCGACAAAGCCTGCGGGGAAGGACTGATGCCGGATTCAGTACGCGAACTGCGGCGGCTTGGTGTGCATCTGGACGCGGTCGACGGAGGAATCTTTCGCGGGATTCGCTTTGTGAGCCACGGCCAAGGCAAGGCAAGCCGCGCTGCGGTGCGCCGGGTGAAGATCGACGAGGAGATCGAAGCGCAGGCCGAGGCGCGTTTCCCGGCGATTGGCGAAGAGGGTGAACGATCGGTCTTCGCGCTCGGGCCTCAGGATGGGCTGGGCGTGAAGCGGCCGCTATTGCACGAGCGGCTGGTGCGTGCCGCCGAGGATGCGGGCGTCGAACTGCGATGGAATACGCTGGTGCGCTTGCTGCCAGACGGAACGGTGCGCGTGGCGGGCGAAGATTGCCACTATGGCTGCCTGATCGGCGCCGATGGCCAGGGATCGCGACTGCGGCGCTGGGCGGGACTGGATGCGGGCCAGGTGCTGAGCAGCCGGTTTGGATTTCGCCAGCACTATCGCGTGCGGCCGTGGAACGATACGGTGGAAGTGCACTGGTGCAGGAGAGGCCAGGCGTATGTGACGCCGGTTGGAGCCGACGAGGTATGTGTGGCGACGATCGCGCGCGACCCGCACTGCCGCGTGGAGGCGCTGCTGGAGGAGATGCCGTGGCTGCGGCGAAAGCTGGCAGGAACGACGGCGCTGTTGCGCACGGATCGCGAGCGAGGAGCGCTGACGACGACGCGGCGGCTGAGGCGTGTGGCCACCGGGCGCGTCGCTCTGGTGGGCGATGCCTCCGGTTCAGCCGATGCCATCACCGGCGAGGGTATGGCGATGGCTTTTCGTCAGGCGCTGCTGCTTGCAGATGCGCTGGCAAAGCTGCCGGTGGATCGGGCGCTTGCACGCTACAACCGCGAACATCCGAGAATTCTGCGGCTGCCCCAGCGGATGGCACGCGTCATGCTACTCATGGATCGATGGCCGGGATTTCGCAGCCGGACGATCCGGATGCTGGCTGCTGAACCGCATCTCTTCGCGCGGATGCTCGGCGTGCATGTGGGCGCAGAGTCGTTGGAACATTTCGTGGCGACGCGTGGACCGGAGCTTGCGTGGCGGCTGGTTGCGTCCGCAATAATTCTGCCCGCTGAGATGGCCTGAACCAGAAGATACTTCTGTTGCATGAACTTCAGGGGGACTTGTGCAGAGCCTTCCTGGAGTCCAAGCGATTGTCCAGAGGCTCCGTAGCCTATGCAAGAGGTTTGTTAGGGCAAGCGCGTCTGAAGACAAGTCACGAAAAGCGGTCAAATTTTCTACTGAGGAGGCAACCCGGGGAGACGGATTGCGTATCCAAACGCGACCGCGCGCACGGACTTTCAACCGGTCCAGACAGGCGGTTACTTATCAGTAATAAGAGTAACATCGTAAGTAGAAATAATTGACAAAATAGCTTATAGCTCGTAAGCATACTGTGTCAGTGAATATCGATCGCTCGTATCCACAATCGGAGAATGTTTTTCGCACGACGTATTTCGTTTGCATCTTTTGTTGATGCCGGTGGAGGGGAAGCATGTCTGACTCTGGTAATAACAAAGCCACCATCTTGGTAGCCGATGATGCTGACGCGAATCGGGATCTGCTCTCGGTACTACTTCTTGGGGAGGGTTATAACGTCATCAGCGCGGCAGACGGAGAACAAGCACTGCGAGCTGTTCAGGAAGGTTCCGTGGACTTGGCTTTACTGGACGTGATGATGCCTGGCAAGACCGGGTTCGCCGTGTGCCAGGCGATTAAATCGCAGCCGAATACACGTTTTGTACCTGTCATCCTGGTCACTGGTCTGACAAGCTCCGATGATCGCGTTCTGGGGATCAAGTGTGGCGCGGACGACTTTCTGAGCAAACCAGTCAACAGACATGAATTGCTGGCCCGCGTCCATTCTCTTCTTCGGTTGAAACATTTCACCGATGAACTTGAGAACGCAGAGATGGTTTTGTTCAGTCTTGCGTTGAGTATCGAAGCCAAAGATCCCTCCACCCAGGGGCACTGTGACCGTTTGTCGAAATACTGCGTGGCGATTGCTGAGCGACTTGGCTTGTCAGAGGAATTGAAAGTAGCCCTGCGTCGATCCGGAATCGTTCACGACATCGGCAAGATAGCTGTGCCGGAAGATATCCTGCTCAAGCGCGGCCCGCTGACGGACGAAGAGTGGGCCATCATGAAGCAGCATCCGGTCATCGGGGAACGGATATGTTCGCCATTGAAGTCCTTTCGTCTGGTGTTACCAGTCATCCGACACCACCACGAAAAAATGGACGGATCGGGATATCCGGACGGGCTGAAAGGTGAACAGATCCCGATAACCGTGCGCATCCTCCAGATCGTGGATATCTATGACGCGCTCACCACGGAGCGACCCTACCGGAAGTCTCTCCCGCCTGAGGAAGCGTTTTCGATCATGCGAGCGGAGGCGGAACGCGGATGGTGGGATGCTTCCGTTCTGGACGAATTTGAAGCTATGGTTCTTGGTTGCGCCCCCCTGCAACCGGCAAGGTCCGGCAGGGAATGACTACCCTCCAGGATCCGTTACCGGATGGCGAAGCTGTGAGACTGAAAATTGAGCGACACCTGATTGGGTGGGGTTTCATTATCGCCGTGATTGTTCTGCTCTTCGGTGGCTGGGAATCCTACCGGAATACGATGCGGTTCAACGAAAGCGCCGAGCGGCAACGGCACAGCGACGACGTATTGGGGGCTATTGATGGCACCTTGACACTGCTCGTTGACGCGGAAACCGGGCAACGCGGTTATCTTCTCACCGGGGATGCGGCATATCTCCAGCCATATAACGAGGCAATCCGGAACCTCGATCGGGAAATCCGCCATCTGAAGAATCTGACTTCAGACAATTCCGATCAACAGAAGCGAATCCAGGCCATGGATCTCCTCATTGAGAAGAAATTAGCCGAGCTTCAAACAACAATCGACCTGCGCAGAAATGGAAAAACAGAAGAAGCAACCATGCTTGTCCTGCAAGGGTCCGGAATACGCTCAATGGAGCAGATTCGCGCTCTGGCTGCGGCAATGGCAAGCGAGGAACAATCTCTGCTGAAGGCTCGTACGCAAAGAGCGAACGACAGTATGATGCGGTCCGTTCGCACAATTGCCGCCGGCACTCTTGGGAGCATTTCGCTACTGGCACTGTGTTTCGGCCTGCTGACCCGCGAGCTGTCGGAACGCAAACGAGCGCAGGAAGCTCTAGGAAAAAGCGAAAAATGGTTCTCTACTACTCTTGGCAGCATCGGCGACGCCGTTATCGCCACCGATATGAACGGCACGGTCACCTTCATGAATTCTGTAGCCCAGTCGTTAACCGGATGGCACATGGAGGAAGCGCTGGGTAAGTCCATGGATATAGTCTTCGACATCGTCAACAAGGAGACACGGAACCCGGTTGAGAATCCCGTCAAGAAAGTCTTCCGAGAGGGAACGGTAGTCGGCCTCGCCGATCACACGCTTCTGCTTTCCAAAGACGGCAAAGAGTTTGACATCGAAGACAGTGCAGCGCCCATCATTACTGGCGCAGGAGAAGACCTGGGAGTCGTGCTCGTTTTTCGGGACATCACCGAACTCAAGAAGACCCGTGAAGAGATAGACAGGTTTTTTACGCTTTCGATCGACATGATAGCGATCATCGGCTACGACGGATACTTCAAGCGGCTTAATCCCGCATGGTCCAGAACGCTTGGCTATTCGATCGAAGAGCTTATGGCGAAGCCCTACCTGGATTTCATCCATCCGGACGACCGTGCGTCAACCATATTAGAGGCCGAAAAGTTAATCCAAGGCCTGGACACCATTTCCCATGAAAACCGCTATCTGACCAAGGACGGTTCCTATAAGTGGCTCTTGTGGAGCGCAACCCCCTACCCCGAACAACAAATCCACTACGCGATAGCGCGTGACATCACGGAGATCAAGCAGACGCAGGCGGATCTGGTGCGGGCCAAAGAAGAAGCTGAACGCTCCAACAAGTTCAAGGACCAGTTTCTTTCGACAATGAGCCATGAGCTGCGCACTCCGCTGAATGCGGTGCTCGGTTTTTCCGACCTTCTGTGCGATGCGCGTTACGGGCCGCTGAACGAGCGCCAGCAGCGCTACGTAAACCACATTCACACCGGCGGTGAGCACCTTCTCCGATTAATCAACGACATCCTCGACCTCTCCAGGATTGAGGCCGGACACCTGCAACTGACAATGGAAAGCGTACCGATTTCCTTGCCATTCGCTGAAATTCTTGACACCCTCAGGCCTCTCGCCGATAAGAAAAAACAATCTTTCTTGCAGCATGACACGCCGGATATAAGTGTCCGGGCCGATGCCACCCGCTTCAAACAAGTGTTGATGAACCTGCTTGGAAACGCCATCAAGTTCACGCCAGAGGGCGGAAAGATTGAACTCTCTGCCCAACCACTTGGCGAGTTTGTCCGAGTCGAAGTTCGCGACTCGGGACCAGGCATTTCACCGGAAGCGCAAAAGCGAATTTTCGAAGCTTTCTATCGGCTGCAACAGCCAGGCAATAAGGCGGAGGGAACAGGCCTGGGACTGGCCATCTCACAGCGCCTGGTCGAGCTGCAAGGCGGCCAGTTGGGCCTTGAAAGCCAACCTGGCTCGGGAAGCTGCTTTTACTTCACGCTTCCGATCGCTTCCACTTCCCGAAGAGAAGAGATTTTCAAGACTGAATCAGGAGTCAACGCGCGAGAATCCACTCGGATACTCGTCATCGAAGACGATTTGGCGTCAGCTCAACTTATTGAGTCTCAGCTCGTTTCGTCGGGTTACGACGTAGTGTTGTGCGACCAACCTCGACGCGCTGTGGATATGGCGGCTGATCTGCAACCTGACGCCATCACACTGGACATCATGATGCAACCCATTAATGGTTGGGATTTGTTGTCGAATTTGAAAAGCCATCCCCGAACAGCCGCGCTTCCCGTGGTCATCGTTTCGATCATTGATCAGCCAGACATGGGAGCGCATCTGGGTGCGGATGAATACGTTGTAAAGCCCGTGGCAAAAGGGACTTTACTGGCCGCAATGGAGCGCTGCCTGAATCATCGGGGGCACAGCGGACAAACGCGGTCGATTTTGGTGGTGGACGATGATCGTCCGACACGCGAGTTCATCGCTGAATTGTTGTCCAGGAATCAATATGTTGTGAACACTGCCGCCGACGCAGCCGAGGCCCGCGCTCAGATAGCAGCTTCCTTGCCCGGACTTGTAATTCTCGATCTTATTCTGCCGGAGGTGAGCGGATTTCAGTTACTCGCCGAATGGCGGACCGATTCGCGCACCAGGGATTTGCCCATCTTTGTGCTGACGAGCAAGGATCTTACTGTGGAAGAAAAGCATTACCTCCAGATGAATGCGGCGGCTCTTTTCCATAAGCAGGAACGGTGGCAGGAGGCCTTGATCCGGCAGTTACAGCGAGTGGTACCCCAGGCACCCACGGAGAAATCTTGAAGCATCGCATACTGGTGGTCGAAGACAATCTGCCCAACCGCGAGCTGCTTTGTGACTGGCTGGAAGTCGAAGGGTTCGAAGTGACGTCTGCCGAGAACCTGGAACAGGCTTTTGCCGTTTTCAGGAATCAACCGCCTCACGCCGTCTTGCTCGACGTACAGCTTGGATCGGAAGACGGTTTGTCCCTTGCAACATGGATTCGAAGAGAGCCAGAGCTGAAGAATATCCCGGTCATTGCTGTGACAGCGCATGCGATGGTAACGGATCATGAGCGGGTCATCCAGGCTGGCTGTAATGATTGTACGTCGAAGCCCATTGACTTCAAGCGGCTTGCCGCACAGCTCGAGCGGTGGCTGGACAGCGCTGCGAAGTCATAGTCCTGTTTTAAGAGAGCCAAATCGGAGAGCAGCGAGTGAACGAGGCGTGCGGCAGAGAACCTGCTTTGCGCCTCGTTGTTTTCCGCCTTGCGCTGCGTGGGCCGCGGAGAAATGCGTGCCCGAATCGCGCAGGCAGAACGATGCGCGAGGTGGGATTCCGGTAGGATGGAAAGATGGGCTGCTGGCTCGCGGGACAACTGTGCGCGGGCGGCGCGAACGATCTGGACGGAAGGATGGCTGGCAGCAAGCGCGTGACCAGCCTTTGCAGAGAAGCGGGATGAGCCTGAAGGCAAAACTGGAAGCGGTGATCTATGCGGCGGAAGAGCCGGTAACGCTGGGGCAGTTGGCGGAGTTGTTTTCCTTTGAAGCGCTGGCGTGGAAGGCCGAGCGCGAAGCGGCGGAAAAGAGGACGGCCGCCGAGGCAGCGGGCGCGAGTGTGGCGGAGACAGCGCGAGGACTGGAGTTCAGCGCAGAAGTCGAGGCTCCGGCGGGCCAGGCAGTGGAGAATGTATCCGAAGCGGCTGCCGAAGAAGCAGAGGCGAAAGAGCGGGAGCAGCAGAGGCGGCGCGAGGAGCGCATGGTGCGCGAACTGTTGCGCGGGATGCTGGATGAGTTGATGGAGGAATATCAGGCCGATGTGCGCGGGATCGAGATTCGAGAGGTTGCAGGTGGGTATCGGTTTGCGACCAAGCCGGAGTGCCATGATGCGGTGCGGCAGTTTGTGAAGAGCCTGAAGCCGGCGCTGAAGCTGAGCCTGCCGGCGCTGGAGACTCTCGCAGTGGTGGCGTACAAGCAGCCGGTGACCGCGCCGGAGGTAGCGGAGATTCGCGGAGTGGATTCGGCCGGCGTGCTGGGGTCGCTGATCGCTCGAAAGCTGATTGCGACGGCAGGACGGAAGCAGGTGGTGGGCCGACCGATGCTGTACAAGACAACGAAGGAATTTTTGCTGCGGTTTGGGCTGAAGGATCTGTCGGAGCTGCCGTCGATGGCGGAGTTTGAGAAGATGGCGGCCGAGGAGCTGAACGAAGGCGAGGAAGTGGCCGAAGAACCGAAGCTGTTTGTAGAGGTGGATGGTCAGGAAGAGCCGGAGCATGGGGCAGAAGCGTGACGGCGCGCGTAACGGACGGTCGAGAGACGGTCGGAAAAGAGAGAAGCAGGATGGTACCGAGGAAAAGTAGGCAGGAGTTGGAAGCACGGCAAGGCGCGGCTGAGTCCGATGTGGCGCCGTTTACAGGTCTGGTGGTCGAAGAGGTGAACGCGGAGCCGGAACGAAAGGCGGCGCGACCCAGCGTGGTCCGTAAGTCCAAGGCGCAGGGTATGCGCGCGAGCAAGACGAGGGTTGCTGAGGCTGGAGCTGAGGCTGTAAACAGCAAGCCCGAAAGCCGCGGCAAAAGCCGAAAGGCAAGCCAGAGACCTCACGTGCCGGAGGATAGCCAGTCAGAAGCTGCGGACGCGCGCAAGGCCGAAGTTGCAGAGGCAATTCCGAACGAGGATGTTGCAGGCAAGGGCAAGAATGAAGTTCGGCCGGAGGCTCGCGGCAAAAGCGACGAACGGGACGAGCAGGTGGGTGAGCGGCTGCAGAAGCTGCTCGCGCGTGCCGGAGTGGCTTCGCGGCGCAGGGCCGAGGAGCTGATTGCCGAAGGGCGCGTTCAGGTGAATGGACAAGTGGTGACCGAGCCGGGCACGCGTGCGCTGCTGGGCCGCGACCATGTGCGCGTGGACGGAAAGCTGGTGCAAGCGGCAGAACGGATGCGCTATTTCCTGCTGAACAAGCCCAAGGGGTATGTGACGACGGTGAGCGACCCGGAGGGTCGGCCGACGGTGATGGAGTTTTTCCCGGGTGTGCGGGAGCGGGTGTATCCGGTGGGGCGACTGGATTATCTGAGCGAAGGTCTATTGCTGGTCACCAACGATGGTCCGCTGGCCAACGGCTTGACGCGTGCGGCTAGTGGGGTGGAGAAGCGGTATCTGGTGAAGGTGGCCGGTGAGCCGGATGAGGCGATGCTGGAGTCGCTGCGCACTGGCGTGGTGATTGAGCGAGGGCGGCCAGGCAGCGGCGAGGGGCGCGTACGGACGGCACCAGCAGAGATTCGCAAGGTGCGGCAGGGCGAGAATCCGTGGTTCGAGGTGGTGCTGATCGAGGGTCGGAATCGCGAGCTTCGGAAGATGTTCGAAGAGATCGGGCATCATGTGGAGAAGATTCGGCGCATAGGATATGGTCCGCTGGAGTTGGACGTGGAGCCGGGCAAGGTGAGGGAGTTGGCCGAGGACGAGCTTCGGCTGCTGCGTCTGGCGGCGGAGGGAAAATGGAAGCCAAAGCGACGACGCGAACCGGTGGCGCTGCCGAAAGAAGCTGGGCGCAGCGTGCGGCACGCATCGGGCACGAACGATGGACGGAGATTTGCAACGCGAGCGGCCGAGCGACCCGGACAACGCCCCGGACAAAGGCCTGCACAGCGACCAGGGTTGGGAGCTGGGCTGGGAACTGGGCAACGCGGAGCAGAGCGCCCCATGCAAGGGAGTCGGTCGGCGTGGAAGGATCGCGCAGGCGGACCGATGAATGTTGGTCGGGGTGCCGAACGGCGCAGCGGGCCGACCGCTTCTCGGGAAGCTGCGCCTCGACAGGAACGGCCGAGGTGGAGCGAACGCCGGACGCCGGATGGGGATGGCCGAAGCGAGCGGCGCGACCGCGCCACCTGGACCGAACGACCGGGTGCAAGGCCGGAAAGGCGGCCGGTCGGACGAAACTCCCGACCAGAATTGGCAGCCAGACCGGGACGCGGAACGGAGGGTGGTCGCCCTGCGCCAAGTGGTCGTTCTGCCAGAGGTGAGCGGTTCGAGCGACCTGGACAGGATGGTCGAGGTGAGCGAACTGAGGGTTCAAGTCGCAGCGGAGGATTTGCGCGACCAGCCGGCACCGGTCGTGTGACCGGGCGCCCGGGGACAAAGAAAAGTTTTGCCAGGCAGGGATTCGCCACTCCGGATTCTGCTGGACCGGATTCGGCCGGGCAGCGTTATCCGAAGCCGGGTTTTTCCAGACCCGGGTTTGCCAAGTCTGGGACTCGTCCGCAGCGGAGTACCGGGCGATGGCGACCGGAAGAGGAAAAGCCGCAGCCGGGCGGACGAAACAGCGTGCCAAAGCAGCGTGTGGGACCAGACGGCAAGCCGCGCGAGAAGAAGCGCTGGCGAGATTCGTTCGAGGGCAAAAGCAAAGGTAAGCCGAAGTGGGCAAGCAAGCACATAGACAAGCCGAAGAGCAAGAAGAGCGACAGGAAGAGCGAATAGAGCGTTTTCGCTCACACTGCTTCCAGTGAAGGCGCTCTCGGCGTGGCTTTTCCTTAATGAAAAGCCACACTCACCCTTGTCCGTCTGTATAGACAATGAGCGAAAGCGCTCTAGAGATGCGTAATACGCCGAATTTGCAGTCGATCGCATAGGCCACCGGGTAAAACAAGAAGGCCCAGACCGATTTTCCGGTCTGGGCTTCGGTTTGTGTTTACGCGTCCGTTGTGGGTGCGCCGTGCTCTATTGACACGAGGTGAAGGCGAGATTGCTGGCTGCTACGGCGTAAGGCCCGGAGCCAGTCAGTGCATAGGCCGTGGACTTCAACTCGCTGGGTGAGCAATCCGGAGTTCCACCGGAGGACTGGACGAAGGCCTGCGCGTCCAGGACGTAAGAAGCAAGCGGGGAACTTTGTGCCAACGTTGCTCCGCTTGCTGACCATGCGCCGATGTAAGCGCCACCGGAGGCCAACTGGAGCGCGTAAGCCGAGCAATCCGTGCCTGTTGGACAGACGGTGGTTCCGGAGGAAGCAGCGGTTTCCAGCGAAAGCGTTGCAGCCTGCTGCGTGGAGGTGGGTGGAAGTGGGATGGTGTAGATTGTGGAGCTGACGGACGCCAGAGTGCTGAGCTGGATGTCCGCGATGGTGCCGGCCATGGCGCTGGTCTGCGAGGTGATCAGCCCGTTAACTGTTGCCGTGCTGGTCGGCGCTGCCGCAGAAGGAGCGTGGAGAAGGACGGTGCCCGTAGTGCTGCCGCTGGCAACACCGGTGATGATGGATGGAGAATAGATGGTTCCATCCGCGCGCGTGGCGACGACTACGACGTCATAGGTGCCGGCCGGTAGCGGGCAGAAGACGAAGGAGCCATCGGAGGCGGTCATGGTGGACATGTAGACGCGATCAATACCGGCAGAATCCTTCTGTTCGAGGGAAACTGTGGCTATGCCATTTACGGGATTTCCCGTAGCTGCGTCATAGACCTTGCCGTTGATCGAGGTGGAGGTGGTGGAGACTTCTCCAGCATGGAGGACGGGCTTCAGACGGAACTGGCCGTTGCCTTGCTCGACGATGGAGGCGCAGGTGTTGAAGTCGATGTCGAGGTCTTCGGTCTGGCCCGCACCGATGGTGAATGCACCGGAGGATATCTGACCGGAGGGAATCTTGATGCCGGTCTGCGCTTCACTGGAGAGTTGCAGCGCGTGTACGCTGCCATCCGAGGTGAGTACGACGCAGTTGGCGGCACTGCCGCAGGCGTTGTTGCTGAGGCTGATACTGTTGTCGGCAAGGATGAGGCGAATCTGCTGGTAAGAGCCAGCCTGAAGCTGAACATTATCACCGAGCGTAGCCAGGAAGCATTGGTTATTCGCCTGGCCGAGAAGGTCAATCTGTTTGGGTGCGCTGGCGAGGTTTGGGGCCAGATCGACCCAGCCGCTATCGGTGCTGGTAGCTGTGGCGCTGGTGTTGGCTCGAACGTCTGTGATGGTGACATAAACGTGGGAGAACTGACCGTCGGGCGCCTGGCAGGTAGCCGGGTCGCTGAGCGAGACGTTGGCCGTTCCCATGCTGGAAGATTGTACGGACGCGCCGGAGCTTCCGCCGCAGGCGGAGATGCAGAGCGCAAGAACGAGCAGGCCGCAAGCGAAGAAAGCTGACGGCAGAAGGATGGAATGGGTTGTTTTGGGGGGGATCATTGTGTGCTTCTCCTCGGAAACTTGATTTCTCTCGTTGGGAAGAACCGGGCGGAGTCAGCAGGATGAGCATCGATCAGCGGAGGCTTAACTTACCCTCTCTCAACAGCGAAGATACCAGAATTTTGTGTCATGTCAAATCCAGCATCTGTGCGCGCAATAGCTTGCTGCAGGTTGGAGCTATTTTCCACTCCTGTGCGTATACCTCGTCATACGCAGCAATTACAGAATCATCGCAGGAGAAGTCTGCTTTATCCTCAAGCAGCAATGTCCGATTGCACGAGGGTAGAAAAAGCAGAATTTCAAGGCGATTGGGCAAGCCGGAAAGTGTCCCCAATTGCTCTGACTAGCGGGACGGAATCCGCGTATTTGCGGGAAAAGCCGCCATCGCTCGGATGATTAGACTAAATTATTCACTATAAATAAGTTAATGGCGGAGAGGGTGAGATTCGAACTCACGAAACCCTTTCGGGTTCGGCGGTTTTCAAGACCGCTGCCATCAACCGCTCGGCCACCTCTCCGCGTCTGCCTCTGATTGTATCGCGAGCGTGGGTGAGAGTCTGTATGTGCGAGAGTGGGCAGCAGGAAGCGGTAGCAGGGTAAGCTCAGTCAAGGAGGCGGCCAGGAGCAAGGATGGAGCGGGTGAGAATCGACAAATGGTTATGGGCGGCGCGGTTTTACAAGACACGTGAGTTGGCCGTGAAAAACTGTGAACTGGGCCGGGTGGAGATGGCCGGACAGGAGGTGAAACCGGCGCGAGAGGTGAAAGTTGGCGACCGGCTGCGTGTGCGCACCGAGGGTGGCGACTTCGAGGTAGACGTTGTGGGGCTGAGCGAGATGCGTGGACCGGCTTCTGTGGCGCAGGCGCTCTATCGCGAAACCGAAGCCAGCCGCGAGCGTCGCGCACTGGTGGCCGAACAAAGGCGGCTGGAGCCGCAGATTGTCATCGTCGAGCGTGGACGCCCCACGAAAAAAGATCGGCGCGACCTGACCCGGCTTCGTTCGCGATGAGCGACCATCGGCGACGAAACCGGAGTCAACGCGCGTTGGGCAGCAATCCCTGCTCGACCAGCACCGGCGGGCGGCGATGGTGCGTGATCTGCTCGTAGGCGAAGGCCCAGCCAAGCAAATCGCCGTCGTGCCAGCGGCGGGTGGAAATTTCCAGACCGAAGGGCAATCCGGAAGGATAGAAACCGCCAGGTACAACGATGGCAGGAACGCCCAGAATGTTGACCCAGCTGGTGTCGCTGTGCGGACCTTCACTGATGGTGCCGGAAACACCGCCTGTCTTTGCGCCGTTCTGGGGCATGGTCTCGTCGGGCGGCGGCATTTGGGTTGCGGGATAAACGTAGCCGTCGAGGTGGAGGCGGTCGAGCGTGGCGTTGTACTCATCGAGTGCCTGCTGGCGTGGACGAAAATAGTTGGCCTGTGCAGCAGGATCGCTCTCGATGAGACGCTGTTGCTGCAATGGCTCGTCCTTGCGCAGTCGCGTCGGGTTCACGATGGTGTCTGGCAGCGCGTGGCCGGTTGCATTCTGGTATTCCGCAGCAGAATGGTACTCTGCCGGGCCAAATTCTTTCAGAAACTGATTGGTTCCTTCTTCGACGTACGGCATGGTTCCAGCGCGGCTGACAATGCGTGCAAACGACGGCGGCAGTATGGCGTCATCGAAGACGATGGTGGCTCCGGCGGCACGGAGGCCGTCAAGCGCGGCAAGGAATGCCTTGCGGGTGGAGGCGCGCAGCGGCAGCTCCGCATCCTTCTCTTCGGAGGCTGCAACATCGTCCGGAACAACGGACGGGATGCCCTGAAAGGGAATGCCGGAGCCTTGCAGAATGAATGCGGGCACTCCGAATCGCTTGCCGTGCAGCGCACCGGACTTCAGGTATTGCGTGTACGGTCCGGGCTGGGCGCGTTTCGGCGCCTCGGCTGTCCGCGGATCGAGCGGATCGGGTTGCGGCGTGGGATCGGCGCCAGTCATCACCGTGAGCGCGATGGCGGCGTCGGTAACGGTGCGGGCGATCGGTCCGGTGTTGTCCAACAGCCAGTCCAGTGGCGCGATGCCGGCAATGCTGACCAGGCCGCGTGTGGGGAAAACTCCGACGACGGAGCTGGTGGCCGAAGGCATGCGAATCGAGTTGCCGGTGTCGGTGCCGTTGCCGAGCACGGCGTAGTCACTGGTGACCGCAGTGACCGTTCCGCCGGAGGAGCCGCCCGGGCTGAAACGCACATCGTAGGCATTGCCGGTGCGGCCGTAGGCCGTGCTACGGTTGGTGTCGCTGGCGGCAAAATCCGGCATGTTGGTGATGCCGAGAAAGATGGCTCCGGCTGCGCGAAGGCGCGCTGCAATCGTGGCGTCTCGCGGAGCGGTGAGTTCATGGCCGGGCAGCATGTACCCACGCCAGCCATCGGTGGTCACCTGACCGGCGATGCTGGTGTTGGCCTTGGTGACGATGGGCACACCCCACAGCAGACCGCGCGCAGGCCACGACGGCAGATGGCCGGAGGCAAGCTCGGCGTCGAGCGCGGCTGCGCGGGCCAGCGCCTCTTTGCGCTCGACAGTCTGCACGGCGCGATAGATGGGGTTGTAGCGGTCGATCCGCGCCAGGTGCCATTGGACAACCTGCGTGACGGTGACTGAATGCGCGGTGTAGAGGCTTTCCAGTTGCGGGACGGTGACCTCGAAGAGTTCACTGTCGAGCGTGGGAGGAACGGTACCGGACGCCGACGGATGCAAGGCTGCTCGACAGGGCTGAGACGCAAGGGCAAGGACGATCGCCACGGCAAGAGAGACGCCAGAGGGCACGTGCAGGAGATGAGAAGGCATGCGTCATTGTTACCAGTAATGGCCCTGAAATGGAAATAGATTTTCTCCTGACGAATGCAGGGACGGAAAGCAGAAAGGGTCCGGAAACTCGGACGCATGCGTTGCTCCGGCAATCGTGTCCGGCCCCAAACAGCAGAAGGGCGGAGCCAGTTGTCTGGTTCCGCCCTTCTGCTTTGCCTGAAACGATCGGAGGTTAGTTTTCCGGTTTCGGTTCCGTGCTGGCCGCAATGCTTGCGGGCATCTCAGCGCTTTCTCGCGGACGGGTCAGGAACTGATCCGGCATCTCTGCTCCGGAGCGAGGCTGGGTGAGGTACTGCGAAGTAGTACCGACCTTGGCCGGCGCGGCAGCTTTCTTTGCGGCGGGTTTTGCAGCAGCTTTGATCGCTGGAACTTTCTTCGAAGCAGCTTTCTTGGCAGGAGCAGCCTTCTTGGCCGCAGGCTTAGCAGCGACTTTCTTGGCTACTGGTTTCGCCGCAGCTTTCTTTGGAGCGGCTTTCTTGGCAGCCGGTTTCGCGGCAGCCTTCTTGACTACCTTCTTCGGAGCCGCTTTCTTTGCGGCGGGTTTTGCCGCAGCCTTCTTTGCAGCCGGTTTCGCCGCAGCTTTCTTTGGAGCGGCTTTCTTGGCAGCCGGTTTTGCCGCGGTCTTTTTCACTACCTTTTTCGGAGCGGCTTTCTTTGCTGCTGGTTTCGCGGCTGCCTTCTTCGCAGCCGGTTTCTTGGGCGATGGACTCATCGATGATTCTCCCTTCACGGATTTTGATTTGGCACCGCTAATCAGTGTCTTCTTCTCGTTTCGCGTGCGTTGTTCCCGTTCCAGCAACCTCTGCACTTCGTCTCCAGTGAGCAACTGAGCGCTTTTCCGGAGACGCTCAATGTCATAGTACGCACGCTTCTCAGAAAGGAAGACGTGAACAACTATATCCACATAATCGAGCAGAATCCACTCTGATTTTTGACGTCCTTCGACGGAGCGCGGATAGAGCCCGAATTTGCGCTTCAGTTGCAGCTCAATCTCATCGGCGATGGCCAGAACCTGACGATCGTTGGAGCCGGATGCGATGAGGAAATAATCGGCCAGACCGGAGTCCATGGGATCGAGAGCGAGGATGCGTGTGTCGTCCCCTTTTTTGTCTTCACATGCGGCGACAGCCACGAGCAGTTGCTGAAGAGTTTCCATGTTTGGCATGTGCGTTTAGCTTCTCCTGTCCTCGTTGGGCGAGCACGCTTCATGGTAGCAGGAAGTGGATGGAATTCAGCAGTTCAGCGATCGGAACAGATGCGATCGACGTAGATGTGATGCGCGCAAATATAGTCGAGCACTGCATCGGGCAAGAGGTTCTGCACGCTGGTTTGGCGCAAGCCGCTGGATGATTCGCTCAGCAGTTGGCGCAATTCAGTGGCGCTGATGGCAACGGCAAGGTCGTCTAGGACGCAGATTCTGGCGCGGCGACCGGACGAGTCCACCAGGTGCAGAGTGCGGTGATCGCCTTGATCCTCCGCTTGATGCTCTGCCGTGGGATCGACGCGTAACTCCGGTGGCAGCCAGGCATCGGGATCCGCGAGCACCCGGCTGCATTCTCCGGGACGCGAAGCCACGATCAGCGTGGCCAGGAATGGAAGCTCCGCTGCACGGTGCCAGCGCTGGAACTGGGAGAGCGAATCGGCGCCGATGAGCAGGTACAGCTCCGCTGCGGCAGGCAGATCGTCACGTAGCCGAACCAGGGTATCCACGGTGTAATTTGGCTTGCCCTCGGCATTCGGCGCGTCGATCAGAGAAAGCTCGAAATTCGGTTCTCCGGCAATGGCGAGTTGGGTCATAGCAGCGCGGTGAAGAAAATCCGTGGCGCGTCCCGTGCCCGTCTTCAGCGGTTGCCGTCCAACAGGCGCAAACAGTACGGTGTCGAGATGCAAAGCCCGCTGCGCGGCGCGCGCTATCGCCAGATGACCGCAGTGCGGCGGATCGAAGCTGCCGCCGAAGAACGCGATCCGGCGCCTCCCGGCTGACGGCGCGGCAGAAGTGGATTTCTCGTCCTCGGTTGCCATGCTTTCATCGTAGCGAAGGTCAGTCGGTAGAATGGGTCCACCATGGATCCGGTTACACATTTTCTGACGGGCGCATGCATAGGGCGTGCGGGATGGAATCGCAAGACAGCGTATGCCACGCTGGTGGCGACGCTGGCGGCCGAGGCTCCGGATATCGATGTCTTGTGGGGCTTGCGTGGCCCGGTCTCCGGGTTGGCGCATCATCGCGGCATCACTCATACGCTCATTGCCGCACCCGTGATGGCGGCGATAACAACCGGTATCGTGTGGCTCTGGAACCGCTGGCGCAGGCGTCGTCGATCCGGCCCCGCGTTGCAGACCGTGCGCTGGGGATGGGTCTGGCTGACGGCTTTGGCTGCGGATTTGAGTCATCTGCTGCTGGACTGGACGAATAACTACGGACTCCGCCTGTTTTTCCCGTTCGATCGACACTGGTATGCCGGCAGTCTGGTTTTCATCGTGGAGCCGGCGCTGCTGCTGATGCTGGGTCTGGCGCTGCTGATCCCTGCGTTTCTTGGCCTTGCGGACCAGGAGATCGGCGCGCGGAGAAAGGGATTTCATGGGCGCGGATTGGCGATAGCCGCTTTGTGTGGGATGGTGCTGCTGTGGTGCTGGCGCTGGGCGGAGCAGGCGGATGCGCGCAATCGACTGCTGGCTGCGGACGTGACGCCGACGCAACCTCTGCGCGTGGCTCTGGAGCCATATCCCTGGAATCCGTTTCGTTGGCACGCGATCATAGAGACGAAGACTACCTGGCAGACGGCGGAGATCGATACGCGTACTGGAGTGGTGGACAGCGATCCCAGGACCAACGCGCTCTTCAAGCCGCCCATGACTCCGGCCATTGCAGCGGCGAAACAGACGCAGCTGGGCCGAGTGTATCTGGACTGGTCGCAGTGGCCGGTGGTGCGCGATCTTGGGCCGGTTAAGATTGCAGGCATAGACGTGGGCGGGGTTGGCGGCGCGCAATTGCCGGGAGGACAGCGCTGGACGACGGTGGAATTCAGCGATCTGCGCTTCGCCTACTCTTACACGGATTTGCGCATTGCCGGCAGCTCCGAGGGACGGCTGAGCGAGCAACTGATGGAGTCGCCGCTCTCCGGCTGGGTATACGTGGTCGATGGATCGGAACCGGCGGCGATGATTCTGGGTGGGCAGGAGCAGAAGTAAAAGAAGCAAAGAATCGCTCGATTGTTGACGTAATCAATGGCTTTGCTGTTGACCGGCAGAGCGCAGGGCAGGACAATTAAAAAGGATTCCGAGGTGCGTATGTTTGCTTATCTCCTTTTGTTGGCCGCTGTTTTGAGTCATCTTCTGCCGCATGCGGGCTGGTATGGATTTACCGCCGTGGGCGGTTCGCTGCTTTACTTCGGAGCGCGACGTAACTGGGTGGAGATGGTCGTGCCGGTGGCCTTGCTGGCCGGAGCAGACTACTATCTGACGGCGCATGTCTACGGATATCCCTTCATCTGGCAGGCTTATGTGGTCACCTGGGCATGGTACCTTGGGGCGATGGCGCTGGGACGCGGACTGCTTCGAGACAAAGCAACATTGCTGCGCGGTGTTGCGGCAGCGTTACTAGGGCCGACCTCGTTTTTCCTGCTGTCGAACTTCGCCGTGTGGCTGGGAACCGAGACGCTGTATCCAAAGACAGCCGAAGGTCTATTTGCCTGCTTTGTGGCGGGCTTGCCGTTCTATGGCCGTGACCTGATCTCGACTGCGCTGGTGCTGACGATGGTCTTTGCTCTTCCGGCCGGGCTGCGGCACTGGTTCTCGCAGAGCGCACACGCGAAGAATCTCGCGTAGTTCCCACACCGTACTTCCTTCCCACCTGCGCACGGCCCCCTGTGGTGCGCTTTACGATTCCGCGCTCTTCTCGACAGAGTGCAGGGATCGTCTTCGTTTGTGGAATCTTCACACAATTCTCTCTCCATTCACGATCCCGTCATTCGAGGTCAATCTTTCTCGGCGAGATTGAAGGCAGTGTCTGCCGGCCAGGGATATCTATGTGCGCCGGTCGACATCTCTGACTTTCATGAATTTTTCCGGGAGGAATAGACGCTTGAAACGCAATCTTCTACACAGCATGGTGCTGCTGATCGTAGGCCTCGCACTTATTTCCAAATGTGCATGGTCGCAGGCGACAAGCAGCATCGCCGGAACCGTCACGGACAACTCCGGCGCGGTGGTTTCAGGAGCCGACGTCGCGATTACCAATCTTGGCTCGGGGGTCATCCTGCATGCAGCGTCCGACGCAAACGGAGGCTTCAGCGCAATGGGACTGAAACCGGGACGCTATAAGGTTGTCGTCAATCGTTCGGGATTTCAGACGGCGACCCTGGATGATCTTCAACTGGCTGCGGGTCAGGCTTTGACGGAAACCGTGGCACTGAAGGTGGCAGCAGCGGGAGAGACCGTCAACGTGACCGCCTCAATGCCAGGCGTCACCGAACAGCCCTCACAGCAGGAAGTTTTTGAGAGCGATCAGCAGATTCGCGTCCTGGACAGCAAAGAGATGGAAGCGGTTGGTCCGCGGGCGGGTGCTGCTCAAATCATTGCAGAGACGCCGGGCGCAAACGTGACCGGCTATGGCGACACCGGCGCAACCAAGTACACGGTGGGTGTCAACGGTGTCAGCCAGGGTTGGGGTGGTTACGGCGGCTACACCGGTGGTGGCGCGCTGGCAATCACCTTCGATGGCGTTCCGATTGTGGATCCAGCGACCGATCTGTGGCAGTCTCCAACGCTGCCGGAGCAGTTTCTGATTCAAAACGCGAATGTGACCTACGGCCCAGGGGATGCGGATTCACGCTGGTATAACAACATCGGAGGCATGGTGGAATTCACCCCGGTGCAGCCCACATCGAAGCCGCACCTGAATGTGTCGATGACCTACGGCAGCTTCAGTCAGAAGGATATTGCCGTGGTGGGCACAAGCGGCGTTTACAAAGGGTGGTCGGCGGTCATCGGCGGCGGCGTAGGCGATGGCAACGACTTCCGCAATGCGCCGGACGGGTTTCAGAACCCGAGCAAGGACCTCGCGTTCTTCGGCAAGGCAATCAAGAGCTACCAGGAGAACAGCTTTGAGATTGCCGGTTACTATGCGCACGGAGCCGGCTATCGTTCGCAGGTAATTCCGACCGTCGCCAATCCGCTGATTACGATGGATGGCACGCCCACCGGACAGCAATATAGCCAGCAGACCTCCGGCTACTTCAGCACGCTGCCGTATCTGAGCTACGAAAAGTACGACACCAACGAGATGGGCCTGATCTATGGGCGCGAACACGTGCAGCTTGATTCAACGACAAACCTGGAAAACCTCTCCTGGTTTATGCACATCGCGCGCTCGCATTATCGGCAGAACGACGTTTACAGCCCAGGCCCGCAGCTCGAGGAATGGAACAGTCCCTATACGGACACGGTGGGGGACCGGTTGCTGGTTACCAAACGGCTGCCCTACAACTTCATCACGGTGGGCGGATACTATCTGGGTGCGCTCTACAACAGCCGGAACAACTTCTTCAATACGGCCGACGGCGGTGCCAAACGGATCGCCAATATCGGCGGCAAGGTTCGCTCCTCCTACTACAATCAGGATGATTTTGCGATTACCGCGCAGGACGAAATTCGTTTCAACTCTTACGTCAGCCTAACGCCGAGCCTGCGCTATGTCGGCTTCCGGACGGGATACTCATCGGCGGTGCCGGAGGATTTCCAGCTTGCTCCGAATGCAACGTTTGCTTCACATTGCGCGGCGACAGGCGCTTCCACCTCGGGCAACGTGAAGGTGCAGAGTTCCGAGTGCGGTGGACTGGAGAACCGTAGCGGTATGGAGCCGGCCGTGAATGCGACGGTACGCGCTATGCCCTGGCTGCAAATCTACGGCGGATTCATGGAAGCACTGCGCTCACCGCAGATGGGTGGTGGTGGCGGCCTCTTCCAGAGTGTTGATCCTGCCAGCTATCACCTTTCACGGCAGGAGTACTACCAGGCCGGATTCAAGATTCATCACGAAGGCACGGGTGTGCTGAACTCGATGCTGATTACCGGCACGTTCTATCACCAGCGGTGGGCCAACCAGGAGATCGATACGACACTGGCCAACGGCAACACGGTTTCAGCCAACGGAACCTCGGAGTACAAGGGCTTCAACGCATCGTTCGACGACGATCCAATCGCCAAACTTCACATCTTCGCCAACATGAATATCGAGACTTCGATCTACACCAACTACACGACTGTCGTCGCGATCAACTCCTCGACGCCCCAGCAGGATTTCAACGGTCTTCACGTGCCGTACGTTCCCAGCTCGACCTTCAACATGGGCGTCTTCTACGACAAGAAGCTGCGTGAGGACTTTCATATCGAGCCAATGCTCTCGTACCAGTTCATCGGCTCGCAGTACATCTTCAACAACAACGGCGTGGATTCGGCGGGGAACCAGTTCCCGCAGCCCAGCAACCAGCAGATGTCCAGCTACGGCACGCTCAACCTCGGCTTCAAGGCACCGTACAAGAAGTTCATGGAGTTCGACCTGAACGCACAAAACGTAGTGAACTCGAAGTACAACATCTACGAGTTCATATCCTCGGGTGGCTACTATGGAACAAACTCGGCTGGTATTTTCGGGCCGACGGCAAATCCGCAACAGGCCGGATATATCCTGGCTTATCCGGGTGCGCCAGTTGCCGTCTATGGCTCGCTGCAATTTCACTTCTGAGGAAATTCAGCCGGGGCATACGCTGCCCCGGCTAACCTTATCCGAGCATCAAACGCAAAAATCCACGCATCGGGAACCAACCAGTTCTCCGGTGCGTTTTCTCTTGCATGGAGGAAGCACCCCGCGCGGAATTGGAAGCCCGCTGTGGGATTTGCGATACTGGATTGTCATGCCAATTGAGAATCTGCAAGAGTCCGCAAAGAAGATCGCCAGCCTGCTGAACGCGATTATTCATAATGGAGACTTCCGGCTGAAGTTTCGAGCGATGGCTGGGGAGGCTTCTGCCGAGGAGGCCGGGACTCCCATGCTCCTGGTCGAGTTTGTAGGCCTGGACGCTCCGTTGCTAACCCAGCGCAAGGGAGAACTGCTGCGTGCGCTGGAGCATCTGGGCGCGCAGACGCTGCGACTGGAGCCGCACGAGCATTCTCTGCTGAGCTTTGATGCGCTGAACTTCAAAGCCATGGAAGAACAGGAGTTGCGCATGGCTGCCGAAACCGCGGCGGAGCGCGTGCTGGAAACAGGCATGCCCTACAGCTTTCCGCCCACGCACTCCCGCGAACGTCGCAGAATGCACATGATCTTCCGCGAGATCGTCGGTGTCGAGACCGCTTCGCTTGGCGAAGGCAACGAGCGTTACCTGGTGGTTTATCCCGAAGGCAAAACGCATCTGCCAGCGCCGATTCCGGCCATGCCCCGCCGGGGACCCGATCGCGACTCCCGCGCCGACCGTGACAGTCGGGGTAGACGACCCGGCGGACGGCCGAGCGGATTCCGCAGCCGCTGAGCTGCGGAACCATCAAACCTTCAGGAAGATGCGCCGCCGGTACATCCACCAGACCGGCAGAAAACAGACCAGCAGGAAAGATGCCGAATACGCAAAGCAGCCAAGGCCGGGATTCGGGATTCTGCTGAAGAAGTTCACAAAGACCCAGCGCAATGCATCGGACCGTTTGCCGGCCACGGTGACCGGAATCAGTCCCACGGCTCCGGGTAGCAGTTCCGAGATCATGTAAGCCGCGATGGCGTTGGAGCCAAGTACCACCCAGGCCCACGTCCATCTTCCGCGCCACCCCTTGCACTCGATCATCCAGTAAAACAGCGCCCATGCTCCAGCGGAGACTCCCGCTGCGACCAGGACGTAGGAACTTGTCCAGAGTTTTTTGTTGAGTGGAAACCAGACCGCCCAGAGCATGCCGAGTGCAAAGCTGAGGGCCGCCGCTCCGATCAGTCCCTCGGCCTTTTGCGCCTTGGTGTGCACGGTACGCAGCCATTGTCCGGCCAGCACGCCGAGCAGAGTTGTGGCCAGCGCAGGCAGGTCGCTCAGCAGACCTTCGGGGTCGCGTACGCCTTCATAGAGCCGTCCGGGGAAGATGTGGCGATCCAGCCAGGCCACCAGATTTGCATTCCTGTCCAGTATCGGAATGTCGCGCCCCGGCATGCCGAATCCCGGCACTGGGATGTGGGTCATCAGCAGCCAGTAGCCCACCAGAGCCGCGACGGCGACCAGCAATTTGGTCAGCGGCCTTCGATCCCAGAGATAGAACAGGCTGACCAGTAGGTAGCAGATTGCAATTCGCTGCAGAACACCGTAGATGCGCAGTGTGGCAAGCGGGAAATGCGGAAAGCCGTTGACGACCAGGCCAAGCAAAAAGAGAAGAGCCGAACGCCGCAGCACCTGCACAACCAACTGCGAACGCGAGGCGCCGCGTGCCAGGCGCGCTTCAAAGGCAAAGACGATCGAAGCCCCGACGACGAAGAGAAACGTGGGGAAGACAAGATCAGTTGCCGTCATGCCGTTCCAGTCGGCATGCTTCATGAAGCTCCACGCGCGATGGCCGTCGCCATTGTTGTTCACCATGATCATGAAGGCGATGGTGATGCCGCGCAGCACATCGAGCGAGAGTAGCCGATGATGCGCAGCGGGCAGGACAGCGGATGGTGGATGATGCGTCTCGTGCATGACGGTCCTCCGGATTGGCGTGTCCTCCACGGTACCGGAGTTGTTCGAGTCTGCGCAAGGGAATAAGCGAATTCGCCATGCGCGCCGATTCCAGGCTCTCTGCGATAGACTTTGGGTCGGAGGGTTCTGTTGAGGATTTCCCGTCGAAGCGCGGTGCGGAGTCTGAGTGCGCTGCTGATCGTGGGGTCAATCTGCGGGTTGCAGAGAGGGTGGGCGCAGCAGGCGACGAGCGGGATGGGAGGACAGACCGGCAACTCGACCGGCGAAGCAGCCCCCGTCATCCTGGACGCTCAGCATAGGCCCATCACGGCGGGCGGTTTTGTGAAATCTGGCCCGGTCATCTTCCGGGATATCTCGAAGCAGTCCGGACTGGCGAACTGGAGCCATGTGATGGGCAACGCAGACAAACAGCTCATCATCGACGCGGACGGCTCCGGCGTGGGTTTGATCGATTACGACAACGATGGCTGGCTGGACATCTATATGGTCAACGGCTCAACCTTCGATGCGATGGACGGCAAGATGACGCCACCGCATGCGGCGCTGTTTCACAACAACCACGATGGCACCTTTACCGATGTTGCGGCAAAAGCAGGCGTTACCAACGACCGCTGGGGTTACGGCGTCGCGATTGGCGACTTCGACAACGATGGCTGGCCGGATATCGCCGTGACCAACTGGAGCAGGAACCGGCTTTACCATAACAACCACGATGGGACGTTCACCGATGTCGCCGACAAGGCTGGCATCACTCTGGGCAACTGGTCGGCGGGCGTCACGTGGGGCGATTACGACGGGGACGGAAGACTGGACCTGTTCATCTCCGGCTATATTCACTTCGATCGCAACCATCTGCCTTACAGCGGCAACGCCGAGGTAGGCTATGCGCAGTGCCTGTTTCGCGGCGAGGTGGGCATGTGCGGACCGCGCGGGCTGAAGGGCGAGTCGGATCATCTCTTTCACAACAACGGCGATGGCACGTTTACAGATGTCAGCGTCAAGGCCGGCGTCAGCGACCCTTCGCACTACTACGGCTTCACCTCGATCTTTGTGGACCTGAACGACGACGGCAAGCCAGACCTGCTGGTGGCCAACGATTCCGTGCCCAGTTATCTCTACATCAACAAGGGGAACGGTACTTTTGAGGACGAGAGCTACTCCTCGGGTTTTGCCGTCAACAAGGATGGTCGAGAAGTGGCGTCCATGGGACTGGCCGTTGGCGACTATGACAATGACGGCCGACTGGATATCCTCGATTCGGATTTCTCGGACGACTACAAAGTGCTCTACCACAACGACGGCGACGCGGAGTTTACCGATGTCAGTTATCCGGCGGGCATCGCGCTGCCGACGCGGCCGTTCCTGGGCTGGGGCGATGGCTTCATCGACTATGACAACGATGGGTGGAAGGATATCTTCATGGTCAACGGCCATGTCTATCCGGATGCGGGCGAGCATGGCTGGGGAACGAGCTACGCAGAGCGGCCATTGTTGTTTCGCAATCTGCGCAATGGAAAGTTCGCGCTCGTTCCAGCCGTCGAAGGAAGCGGACTCGCGGATGTGATCCCTGGTCGCGGCGCTGCCTTCGGCGACCTCTTCAACGATGGCAAAATCGACGTGGTGATCAACCCGATCGACGGGCCGGCAGTGTTGTTACGCAACGTGAATCCAGACCATCATCACTGGGTCGAAATGAAGCTGGTCGGCGGGCTGAAGAGTCCGCGCGATGCCATCGGCGCAACCGTCTATCTGCGAGCGAATGGAATGCGGCAGCGCCAGGATGTGATGAGCAGCGGCAGCTACATCTCGTCGAACGATCAGCGGCTGCACTTCGGCCTTGGAGATGCAACCAGCGCAGGTACTGCGGAGATTCACTGGCCTTCCGGTGCAAAGCAATTCGTTCTCCTGCCAGCCGTGGACCGCATTTATACGATCACCGAAGGGCGCGGCATCACGGGCGCTCTCTGCGGCGGCATGCCTTGCGTCACACTTCCGGCGCATCGCGCTCAGGCTCATGCGAGAGTTCATCCATGAAGTTCTGTCGGAACGCAGATCGGGCCGCGTACAGAGCGGCTCTCCGAATCGCTCATCGGACGCTGATCACCCTGCTCCTTGTTCCCATGTGCCAATCTGTTGCGTTGGCGCAGCAGCCCAGTGGAATGGGAGGTTCCGCCTCGGGTGCGCCTTCCAAGCCCGTGCACGACGCGCAGAACAGGCCTATCACAGCGGGCGGTTTCGTCAGCTCCGGCTCCATCGTCTTCAAGGACGTCTCGAAGTCCTCCGGCCTGGCGTCCTGGCGTCACGTGATGGGTACGCCGCAGAAAAAGTACATCCTGGAAACCGACGGATCCGGCGTGGGGTTGATTGACTACGACAACGACGGTTGGCTGGATATTTATCTTGTCAATGGCTCAACCTATGACGCGCTGGACGGCAAGACCACGCCGCCTCATGCTGCGCTCTTCCACAACAACCACGACGGAACCTTTACCGATGTCGCCGAGCAGGCCGGAGTGACCAACGACCGTTGGGGCTTTGGCGTGGCGATCGCTGACTACGACAATGACGGCTGGCCGGATATCTTTGTCGCCAACTATGGAAAGAATCGGCTTTACCACAACAACCACGACGGTACTTTTACGGATGTCGGCGAGAAAGCGGGCATTACGCTGGGTAACTGGTCCGACGGCGTTGCCTGGGGCGATTATGACGGGGATGGCAAGCTGGATCTCTTCGTCACCGGCTATCTGCATTACGATGCGCATAACCAACCTTCGTTTGGCGATCCCGCTGTGCCGGACGCATTCTGCCAGTTGCGCGGGATGGCCGTCATGTGCGGTCCGCGCGGGTTGAAGGGCGAGCCGGATCATCTCTTTCACAACAACGGCGACGGGACATTCACGGATGTCAGCGTCAAGGCCGGCGTCAGCGACCCGGGCGGCTACTACGGATTCACGGCAATTTTTGCGGATATGGAGAACAATGGTAGGCAGGATCTGCTGGTGGCCAACGACTCGACGCCGAATTATCTCTATCACAACAAGGGCGACGGCACCTTCGAGGATGACAGTTACATCTCCGGCTTTGCCGTGAACAAGGATGGTCGCGAGATCGCTTCCATGGGACTTGCGGTCGGAGACTATCGCAACAACGGACTGCTCGATATTCTGGTCACCGATTTCTCCGACGATTACAAGGTGCTCTACCGCAATGACGGCGACCTCAATTTCAGCGATGTCAGCGACGAGGTCGGCATCGCCAGCCTTCCCATTCCATTTCTAGGCTGGGGCGCTGGCCTGTTCGACTACGACAACGACGGCTGGAAGGACATCTTCATGGTCAACGGCCACGTCTATCCGCAGGTGGATCAGCATGACTGGGGTACCAGCTACGCCCAGCGTACGCTGCTTTATCGCAATCTGCAGGGCCAGAAGTTTGAATACATCCCTCCGGTCAAAGGCAGTGGGCTGGCCGTGGTCACGCCGGGCCGCGGCGCGGCCTTCGGCGACCTCTTCAACGACGGCAAAATCGACGCAGTCATCAGTCCGGTCGATGGACCGGCCGTGCTTTTGCGCAACGTCAACCCGGATCATCATCACTGGGTGGAGTTGAAGCTGGTGGGAGGGGCGAAAAGTCCGCGCGACGCCGTTGGAGCGACCGTCTATCTGACGGCCAACGGGATGCGTCAGCGCGAGGATATTCTCAGTGGAGGCAGCTTCATCTCATCCAACGACCAGCGCGCCCACTTTGGCCTGGGGGATGCGAAAGACGCAGGCACAGCGGAGATTCACTGGCCTTCCGGCGCGCAGGAGACCGTGAAGATTCCTGCCGTCGATCGCATTTACACGATCACCGAAGGCAAAGGCATCACCGGAGCGCTTTGCACGGGCCAACCCTGCCCGTCGCGGTGATGCCTGTCTTTGCAGTCGGCTCTTCTGCGTTTCAAAAAATGCCCCCCAGCCACGTCGATTCCGAAAAATAATCCAAGTCCGGTTCTGCAAGCTGCGGAGCCCACACGCGCGGAATCGCATGCTTCAGCGTCATCACCGGGCAAAGCGACTGCGCCAGCACCTGATTGACCATGCCCTGACGGGCAATCGTCTCCAGCGTCGTCGCCGGATGCGCGCCAAGAATCACCAGATCGCTCCTGCGTTGTCTCGTCTGGAAGACGATCTCGTCGCCCACGCTGCCAGCAGTGGACAGCGAGCGAATCAGAATCTGACGATCGACTGATCTGGGCAGTAGAGCCTTCAGTTCAGCTTCCAGCGTCGCCGTCGAGCATCCGGGGTCAAGCGGGGATTCCTCGCGCGGAGTGATCAGATGCAGGATCGTAAGCTCAGCGTCGTGCTTTTCGGCGATCCGGCCGGCGAGCAAGACGGGTTGCAGTTCACAATTCAGATGAGACGCTGTGCAGAGAATTCTGCGCAGCGTATGCCCGTGCACCTTCGGATCCAGCGCGTTGGGGCCAAGTGTGACCACCGGAACCGAAGCCGAGCGCAGAACCTCCTCGGCAACGGAGCCGGTGAAAAACTTGCCTATCCGTCCCGGCGCGCGCGTTCCCATCACGATGCGATCTACGCCACTCTTCTGCGCAGTCTCCAATATCCGAGACGCTGCGATTCCGCTGTGTACGACGATCTCGGCCTCGACGCCCAGCGTTTCAGCTCGTTTCTTCAGCGGTTCGAGTTTTTCTGCAGCGCGTCGCATCGCGCTTTCAAAGTAAATGGCGCCGGAGACATCCTCGGTGGCGGTGGCCAGAACATCGAAAACATACAGCAGAATCAGCTTCGCGCCGTACTCCTGCGCTGCGGTAAGCGCGTAGGTAAATCCGCGTTCGTCCGGATTGGAAGCGGCGGCAAAAAGAATTCGGGAAGGATGGACCCAGCGGGGTTCGATGGAGGAGGTGGGGGAAGGGTTGCGGGTTGGAGCGATCATGGCAGCCCCCTTTCGCAGGCGGCAGGCGGCAAGCGGCCGCTTCCCGCCGACACTCTATTGTGCGCCTTTTCCGGGCACTTTGGCGTGATCTAGATCACGGGAAGCAGGAAAAATCTTTCTCCATCCGGCCGTCTCCATCGCAGGTTGGAGATGGCCGGGTAAAACGCCCGGCGAAGCTGATCCGCGGCCGGCCTCCGGGGTTGGGGCGGGCACCGTGACAACGGTCACAGAAATTCCCCCCAAAAGAGTGTTTTCTGGCTAAATGGAGGTCATCCAATGGAAGCTATGGTGGAACTGCCCGCGCGAGGGGCGCTCGACTACAACGAAACTCCCTTTCTGGCGATCTGGGAGGTAACGCAATCCTGTGATCTTGCCTGCAAACACTGTCGCGCTGCTGCGCAACCCGACGCTCATCCGGAGCAGCTCAACACTGCGCAGGGCAAGCAACTCATCGATCAGATCGCCGAGATGCGCGTGCCGGTTTTTGTGCTCACTGGGGGGGATCCGCTGAAGCGTGCCGACATCTTCGAACTGGTCCGGCACGCGGCGCAGCGCGGGGTGCGAGTCGCGCTCACGCCAAGCGCCACGCCGCTGCTCACGCGGGATGCCATCTTCCGGCTGCGCGACGCAGGCCTCGTTCGCCTGGGAATTTCGCTCGATGGCTCTTCCCCGGCGATCCACGACGCATTTCGGGGACTTCCCGGGGCCTGGCAGCGCACCATCGACGCCATCGGATGGGCGGGGGAAGCGGGTGTCCCCATCCAGGTGCATACCACGCTCAGCCGCCACAATGCGCACGACCTCGATGCCATGACAGCATTGCTGGAGCAACTGGTGGTCGTCATGTGGAATCTTTTCTTTCTGGTTCCGGTCGGGCGTGGGCAGCTTGCCGACATGCTTTCGGGTGAAGAGTTCGAGGCTGTCTTTGCGCATCTCTACGAGCTTTCCCGGCGTGCTCCGTTTCAGATCAAGACGACCGAGGCGATGCACTATCGCCGCTATCTGCTCCAGCACAATCTCCAGGAACGAAGTCATGCGCACGGCGGTCATCCGGCCCATGCTTATGAGGCCGGAGCGCCGACCGCTCCGGCAGCCGCGCGGAATATGGGCTGGGCAACGCGGCGCGTGAATGACGGCCGCGGCTTTGTCTTCATCTCGCACCGGGGCGAAGTCTTTCCCAGCGGTTTTCTGCCCATCCGCGCAGGCAGCATTCTGGAGACTCCGCTTGCGGAGATCTATCGCGACGCTGCCATCTTCCGCGCGCTGAGAGACACCGATCGACTCAGTGGCAAGTGCGGGGTCTGTGAGTATCGCGAAATTTGCGGCGGGTCGCGTGCGCGGGCTTATGCTTTCACCGGAGATCCGCTGGCCTCTGAGCCGTGTTGTGTCTATCAGCCAAAGCGCTGGAACGGAGCGACAAGCGAGAGAATTTCCGCAGGAAATTCCGAATTTCGCGTCCAGCCTGCTTCGTCTTTGATCACGCTGGCATAAACTGAACTCCGTAGATAGGAAGCAGGCGTGACTGGGCATGCGGATTGCAATTGTCGGAGGGGGCGTCGCTGGACTGGCAGCGGCGTATGAGCTGGAGCAGGCGCGGCGCAAAGGCGTAGACGCTGACTACGAACTGTTTGAATCCGGGGCACGTTTCGGCGGAGTGATTTCCTCGCGTGTCGATGGCGGCACGGTGATCGAGCATGGACCGGATTCGTTCCTCACGGAAAAGCCGGCGGCGATTGCCCTCTGTCACGAACTGGGGCTGACCGATTCGCTGATCGGCTCCGATGACAGCCAGCGCAAAACCTTCATCCTGGTCCGGAATCGACTTGTGGCGCTTCCGGATGGGCTGATGTTTCTGGTTCCCACGCGGCTGACGCCAACCCTGCTCACGCCTCTCTTCGATCCGTTCACCAAGCTGCGCATGGGGCTGGAGTGGTTTCGACGAGCGCGCCCGGTGCAGCAGGACGAATCAGTTGCAAGCCTTGTACGGCGACATTACGGTCAGGTGGTGGTGGATCGCCTTGCCGATCCTCTGTTATCGGGCATCTTCGGCGGCGATGCAGAGCATCTGAGCGCGCAGTCAGTGCTTCCGGCGATGGTTCGGCTGGAGTCGGAGTACGGGTCGCTCACACGCGGCATGCTGGCCGTACGCAAAAAGCAACGCGCGCAGGCGCGCACCGCGGATGCATCCAGGAAGCAGCGAACGATCTTCACCACCCTGCGCGGTGGATTGCAGCAGTTGATCGAAGCTCTCGTGGCGCAGATAGACCCTGTTCGGCTGCACGCGGACACCGCAGTGACCTCCATTGCACTTGATGCCGGCGGCTGGCACCTTCGTTTTACTGCGGGCGCCACGGAACGCTTTGACGCGGTGATCCTCGCGACACCGGCATGGGTTGCGGCGCAACTTTTGCACGATGTTCATGGCCCGCTCAGTCAGGAACTGGCGTCGATTCACTACAGCTCCTCGATCACCGTGAATCTGATCTACGACGAATCGGCAATCCCGGCTCTGCCACCGGGATTCGGTTTTCTGGTTCCCGCAGTGGAACGTCGCGCCATGCTTGCCTGCACCTTCGTGCATCGCAAATTTCCTGGGAGGACTGCGCCGGGCAAAGTGATCCTCCGCTGCTTTGCCGGCGGCGCGCGCGGGGAACACATGCTGGCCTTAGGCGACGAGACGATAGCGGGTTTGCTGCGCGAAGAGTTGCGACAGATTCTTGGCATTGCGAGCGAACCGCTGCTGGCCGAGGTGCGTCGCTGGCCTCGTTCGATGGCGCAATACAGTGTCGGCCACGCCGAGCGTATAAGCAGAATTCGCTGCCATGTCGACTCTCTGCCCAACCTCCATCTGGCGGGCAACGCCTATGACGGCATAGGAATTTCGGACTGCATTCGCCTTGGACTGGAAGCGGCCCGAGCGCTGGCGCAGTCGGAGACAGTACGTGGTAACAATTAAGCAATCGCTTTGCATTCGTCTCGTGTCGGCCTCCGAGCGTAAAATAGTCGCGCAATGAAAAATTTCCCGCTTCGCACTCTTTCCCCTCTCTGCCTGATGGTGATCGTCCTTTGCATGGGGGCTGCAGCGCGCGCTCAGTCCGCGCCTTCCAATCCGCAGCTCGCCAGCCGGGTTATCAACAATCGTGTCGATGCGCTCATGAAAAAGATGTCGTTGGAGGACGAGATCGGCCAGCTTGTGCAGTATTCCTATGGCTTGGCAACCGGTCCGAACGCCTCGCACCTGGGTTACGAAGATCTGATTGCACGCGGGCAGATCGGCTCACTGCTCAACGTTCACGGCTCCGATGAGGTGAATCGCCTGCAGCATGTCGCCGTCGAAAAATCTACTCTTCACATTCCACTGCTCTTCGGTCTGGATGTGATTCACGGCATGCATACCATCTTCCCCGTGCCCATTGCGCTTGCCTGTTCCTGGAATCCCGATCTGATTCGCAGCGTGGCGCGCACTGCCGCCGTTGAATCCCGCGCCGAGGGAGTGCCGTGGGTTTTTTCCCCCATGGTCGATATCGCTCGCGACCCGCGCTGGGGGAGGATTGTCGAGTCCGCGGGCGAAGACCCTTATCTCGGCTCGGTGCTGGCGCGCGCCTATGTCGAGGGCTATCAGCAGGGCGACCTGAGCAAGCCGGATTCTGTTGCCGTCAGCGTAAAACATTTTGCCGCCTACGGCGCGGCTATCGCCGGGCGCGATTACAACGCTACGGATATGTCCGACGTCACGCTGCGTCAGGTGTATCTGCCGCCTTACCATGCCGCAGTCGCGGCTGGCGCGGCCACGGTGATGAGTTCCTTCAACTCGATTAACGGAGTTCCGGCCAGCGCAAACCCCTACACGCTGACGCAGATTCTGCGGCGTGAGTGGGGCTTCGACGGCTTTGTGGTCTCGGACTGGGGCGCGGTCTCGGAGCTACTCAATCACTCGATTGGCGCAAATGGAAGCACCGTTGCGCGCAAGGCTATTGAGGCGGGCGTGGACATGGATATGGAAGGTGGTCTGTACTCAACGACACTCGCGGCGCAGGTGCGCTCGGGAGTGATTCCGGAGTCTGTGATTGATGAGGCCACGCGGCGCATTCTTCGCGTCAAGTTTGCGCTCGGTCTCTTCGATCATCCCTACATCGCGCCGACGCCGGTCTATGTGGCCACGCCGGAGAAACGCGCCGAAGCCCGCAAGGCTGCGGATGAGACGATCGTCCTGCTGAAGAACGATGCCATCGAAGGCGTCGGCAAGGTGCTTCCCTTCGGCAAGTCCGTGAAGACCGTCGCGCTGATTGGCCCGCTCGCCGATTCTCAACAGGATATGCTCGGCTCCTGGGGTGCGCTGGGCAATCCGAAGGATGCCGTAACGCTGCGCCGGGCGCTTAGCGAGCGGCTTGGCAACCGCCTGCTCTATGCCAAAGGAGTGGAGATTCTTTCCGGCAGCAACGAGACCTATCTTCAGGAAGCGCTCGGCCAGCCAACCACTCCGGTCTGGGATGACACCAATGGCATCGCAGCTGCCGTCGCAACCGCAAAGAAAGCGGATGTCGTGGTGATGGCGCTCGGCGAAAGCGGGGTCTGGATGACGGGTGAAGCCACGAGTCGCGCGCATCTGAGTCTCCCAGGCCATCAGGAGCAACTGCTGGAAGCAGTCGCGGCCACGGGCAAACCAGTTGTGCTGGTCATGTTCACAGGACGCCCAAGCGAAATTCCTTGGGCGGCCGAGCACATTCCCGCCATCGTTCAGGCTTGGTTCCCGGGCATCGAGGCAGGGCACGCTGTCGCGGATATTCTCTTCGGCGATGTGAATCCAGTTGCCCGATTGACGACAAGTTTTCCGCGTGCCGTCGGTCAGGAGCCACTCTACTATTCGCAGCTTCCCACCGGACGTCCGGCTCACGGCGACCTGAACCATCTGCCTGCCAACAGCGAAGAAAAGTACATGTCGCGCTATCTCGACGTGAACAACTCTGCGCAGTATCCCTTTGGCTGGGGGCTGAGTTATACAACCTTCCGTTTCAGTCAGCCCACCCTGAGCCAGGCTGAGATCGCCGCTGCTTCGTTGAAGCCCGGAGATGCCGCAAGGGTCAACGTGAGCTTCGCGGTGACCAACACCGGTTCCCGCGCGGGGACGGAGGTTGCACAGCTGTACATCCGGAATACTGCGGCTTCGGTTGAGCAGCCGGTGCGGGTTCTGAAAGGCTTTGCGCGCGTCACGCTCCAGCCGGGGGAAAGCAAAACTGTCACACTGCCGCTGGGGTTTGATGAACTCAGCTTCTGGAACGCGCAGAGTAAACAGGTAGTGGAACCGACGACGTACAAGGTCTTCGTTGGCGACAGTTCGCTTGCCGATCGTTCCACAAGACTGACCGTTCGCTGATTGGAAAGAGAGTCAGGACCGAAACGAGGGATGCCATGCGCGTCGTACTTCAGCAGCGCGCATGCGGCAGATTCACTTCGCTTTACACCGGTTTCCTTACACCGGTTCCCTTACACTGGTTCCTCGATGCGTACCTCGCGGTCGCCTTTCACGTTGTTCAGCGTTTGATGGATTCCGCTTGGCCAGCGAATCGCAATCGTCCGTGCTTCCGTCTCCTGGCCCAGACCAAAGTGCGCGCGTTTGTCGCTGGAGGAGCAATAACTGCCCGCCGTCGACACCGTCCACCATTGCGAACCCGCAGCGGTGGTCAGTTGAATCACTGCCCCAATCGCGTCGCGATTGCTCTTGCGTCCCACCAGATAGAGCGTAATCCAGTGGTTTGTGGTCTCCGTTTCATTGCGCAACAGATACGCCGGGCCATCGTTCGTCGTCACGACCACATCGAGTCGGCCATCGTTGTCGAAGTCGCCGCGCGCAAGCCCGCGCCCCACCCAAAGCTGATGAAACGCATCGCCGGAATCCCTGGAAACGTCCTCGAATTTGCCGTTTCCAAGATTGCGCAGCAGCATCATCGATTCGCGATAGTGCAGTTCGGGAAACGCCAGTTTGATGTTGTCGATGACGTGGCCCTGGGTAACCAGAATGTCTTTCCATCCGTCGTTGTCATAGTCCAGAAATCGCACGCCCCAACCCGAGTGCAACAGTGTAGCTCCGCCCACGCCGGAGAGATAACTGGCATAGGTGAACGTGCCGTCGCCATTGTTCTGGTAGAGTGCGTACTTCTGATTGGCCAGGTTGGTCACAATCAGATCCGGTCGCCCGTCGTTGTTATAGTCCTGAAAGTCCGTTCCCATTCCGGCGTAGGTGTTTCCCATGCCATCGACGGCAATCTCTGCCAGCAGTCCCACGTCTTCGAAGGTTCCATTCCCCTTGTTGTGATAGAGGAATTCCGTCATCGAGTCGTTGGCGACAAAGAGATCAATGTGTCCATCGCCGTCATAGTCGGCCGCGGAGATGCCCAGACCTTTGCCCGGCTGCGCCAGTCCGATCTTTGCTGCGACCTCTGTGAAACGCCCGTTGCCTTCGTTGTGATACACGAGTGGAGCGACTGTGGGAAACAGATCCGGGTGACAGTAGCTGCGATAGCCATCGCGGTGTTCGCCACACCAGATATCGGGAAAATCCCAACGCATATAGCGCAACACCACCAAGTCCAGCAGGCCATCATTATCCAGATCCACCCAGATTGCACTCGTGCTCCAACCACTGCCGCCGGTTCCGCTGGCTTCCGTCACGTCGGTAAACGTTCCGTCTCCGTTGTTGTGATAGAGCCGGTTTCCACCGTATCCAGTGACATAGAGATCCTGAAAGCCATCGTTGTCATAGTCTCCCACGGCTACGCCCATGTCATAGCCAATTCCCTGCAGGCCCGACTTTTCCGTCACGTCTTCAAAGCTTCCGTCGGAGCGCTGGTGATACAGGCGATTCCAATACTCCGGTCCGGTTTTCTTTGGAATGGTGCCCGGCTTCGTTGGGTCCGTAAGCGGCGCTCCGTTGACGAAAAAAAGATCGAGTCTGCCGTCGTTGTCGTAATCGAAAAGCGCCACGCCGGAGCCCATCGTCTCCAGCAGATATTTCTGTGCGGTGTGCGAAGCCTTGCCGACGAAGGAGACTCCGCGCGCACCGGTTACATCTACGAACTTCCCCGGCAGGCTGGCCGTTGCGGCCGGAGATGGAGTCGCGGCAGGGGTTGCGGACGCGTTCTGCTCCGCAATACCTTCGGCAATCGCTCTCCATCCTGATGGCAGAGACACCAGGCCGCCGAGTGCTGCCGTGGACTTCAAAAACTTTCGACGCTGCATCTCCCGCCATCCCTCTCATGATTCAACTCGAACTGCCGCGTCGCATTCATGCTCACACCGCGCACAGATGTACCGCCTGTTCCAGGCTCACGAGCGGATCCCCGAGAGGCAGAAACTCATGCGCCACATACCCTTCGAATGGAGTAGCTGCGATGGCGCGCATTACGCCATCCCACTGGACTTCCTGGTGATCGTTCAACTCGTGCCGTCCCGGGACTCCACCGGTGTGAAAATGACCGATCCAGGAGATGTTTTCCTGGATCGTCGCAATCAAATCCCCCTCCATGATCTGCATGTGATAAATATCGTAGAGCAATTGGATGAGTGGCGAATCCACCTGCTGCATCACCTCTACGCCCCACGCCGTGCGGTCGGCCATGTAGCCGGGATGGTTTACTTTGCTGTTCAGCAACTCCATACAGAGCATAACGCCAGAGTCTTCGATCATTGGCTTCAGCCGCTTCAGCCCCGCAATTGTGTTCCGCTTGCCTTCCTCGTCGGATAGGCCGTCGCGGTTGCCGGAGAAAGTAATCACGCGCTTCACTCCGGCGCGTCGGGCCAGCGGAAGATTCTTTCGCAGGCCGGCTTCAATCTCGGCATGGTTTTCCACGCGGTTCAGCCCGCGCGAAATCTCGCCCGCGTCGGCGTATCCCATCGTGCATACCAGGCCGTAGCGTTGCGGAATGGCATACTCTTCGGGTTGGAGCAGGTCGATCCCGGCCAACCCCATGGCCGCTCCAGCCGCGCACAGCTCATCGAGTGGAATCTTTGCGTAGCACCAACGGCAGGCGGACTGACGGATGCGGCTACTGCGCATTGCGCGAATGGATTCCGTGCTGCCGGAAGTCGATCCGGTAAGCGTCATGCCAATCGTCGCTGCTCCGGCATGCATCAGCTTCCGGCGGGTGAGGGAAGGCGTCGTGGAAGACGCGGGCTGCGCCTTGAGGAAACGGCTGGAAATGGAGTCGGATTTCGGCATTCGGTCAGCCAACAGAGTGAAAAATCTCCCCCAGGAAAGTCAAATCGTTGGGGACAGAAAGTCTGCCCGTCGGTTCGTTGGATTCAGAGTAAATCGAATTAGCGGAATAGGAAGTTTCCTCCCTACGGAGATCGCGAATCTGCCTGAAAAAATATCTTCCTTTATCCCCCAAAATACTCTTGACAACGATTACGCCGTTTTTGTACATATGACTGGCCCGTTGTTCAGGCATAGTTTCCGGAACGAAGAGACAGGCAAATGTAAACGCATTCATGGAAAGCGTCGGTACAGACGCCATTCCATGCTACCGCTGGCAGTGATTGTTAGCCGCAAGAGTGTAAACGTTTTTCTGGAGGTATCCATGGACTCTCCCCGCCAGGTGTGCGCATCGTTAGTTCTGATCGCACTCCTTCTCCTTCCACTTGCTTCCTGGGCGCAACAGGACTCTGGCGCTCTGACAGGTGTCGTCACCGACACGTCCGGTGCCATTATCCCCGGAGCAACGGTCACGCTCACCGACAACGGCACTGGTTTCGTCAGCAAACGGACAAGCGACTCGGCGGGCATTTATACGTTCTCGCCGATCCGCATTGGCTCGTATACCGTCACGGCCAGTGCTCCCAGCTTTGAGACCACCAAGCAGGAGAATGTGACGATTCAGGTGCAGGAGCGGCTGAGCGTCAATCTCGTTCTCAAGCCTGGCCAAGTCACCGAAACGGTAACCGTCACCACGGCGCCGCCGCTGCTTCAGACGCAGAGCGGGTCGGTCGGTCAGGTGATGACGGCGCAGACCATCAACCATGTCCCGTTGAATGGTCGCAACTGGGTCTACATTGCGCAACTCTCGACGGGCACGGCACCGGCAGAGGGTTCACGCGGTGGCGGCAAGGGCGACTTCGAGGCCAACGGGCAGCGTGCGGAGCAGAACAACTTCATCCTGGACGGCGTGGACAACAACGTGAACGTGGTGGACTTCGCGAACGGAGCGAGCTATGTGGTGCAGCCGCCGCCGGATGCCCTTTCAGAGTTCAAGGTGCAGACAGGCGACTACAGTGCCGAGTTTGGTCACTCCGCCGGAGCCGTGGTGAACGCGACGATCAAGTCTGGCACGAATGAGATACACGGCGACCTGTGGGAGTACTTCCGCAACACCGTGTTGGACTCCAAGAACTTCAACGCGCTCACGATTCCCAATTATCACGAAAATCAATTCGGCGCGACACTTGGTTTCCCGATCCTCAAGAACAAGCTCTTCTTCTTTGGGGATACACAGGCCAACCGTATCATCTTTGGCAACACACAGACGATGACGGTGCCTACGGCTCTGATGCGTCAGGGCAATTTCAGTGAGTTGTTGAGCACCTCGCTCACCGGATCAGCGCAGCCGATCTATCTCTACCAGCCCAACCAGGAAAACGGCACGCTGCTTCAGTGCAACGGCCAGCAAAACGTCTTCTGCTCGAATCAGATCAGCAAGGTTGCACAGAATCTCCTGAACCTGTATCCGATGCCAAACGCCAACGGCGGCAAGACGTATAACAACTACATCGTCAACACGAACGACTCGGATAACACCTTCCAGTGGGATACCCGCATGGATTACAACGCGACGAACAGCGACCAGATGTTTGCGCGTTTCAGCTATTATCACGAGCCGGGTAACTATCTTCCGCCATTAGGCCCGATTCTGGATGGCGGCAGCTTTGGCAATGATGGAAACATCATTAACCTGGGTGAAAATTTTGTGTTGAGCGAGACGCATGTGTTTACGCCGACGCTCTCCAACGAGTTCCGCTTTGGCTATAACTATCTCCATGATGGATATGTGCAGCCCAACGCGAATACCGATATCGCCGCAACTCTGGGTCTGGGCGGCATTCCGTATGGTCCGGATTTTCCGCAGAATGGCGGCTTGCCGAACGTCTCGATTGGAGGCGTCTCCAGCTTTGGCAGTACGACATTTTATGTTACGGACGAACATGAGAACGTCTTCCAGGTTCTGGACAACGTGACGAAGGTGATCGGCAACCATACGCTGCGCATGGGCGTGGACTTCCAGAGCATCCGCTTCTCCACCCTCCAGCCACCGTTTCCGCGCGGCACTTACAGCTTCAGTGGTCAGTACACGAGCAACCTGAATCAGAACTTTACCGGTTATGGAGTAGCCGACTTCCTCGCCGATCAGAACAACTTTGCGCAAATTTCCAACGAGTTCAAGAACGGGGATGCGCACTGGTACCGCTCTGGCTATGCCGAGGATGATTGGCGCGTGAACGACAAATTCACTCTGAACCTGGGCCTGCGCTACGACTACTATCAACCGTACAAGGACGTGGGTGGATATCAGGCGAGCTACTACATCACGGGAGCCGTTGGACCCGGCTTCGGACAGGCAGTCTTTGAGATTCCCTCGCAGCAACGGAACTACCCGATCAACTCACTGTTTACCAACCTGCTGGCGAAAGATAACATTACGCTCCAGTACGTCAACAATCCAGCCCTGATCAACGGGCAAATGACCAATTTTGCTCCGCGAATCGGGTTCTCCTACGCGATGGATGAGAACGATGTGATCCGTGGCGGATACGGCATCTTCTATGGTGGCTTGGAAAGCACGGGGTACTATCCGAACCTGGGTGAAAACTATCCCTTCCAGTTCACGGATACCTTCCCGGCACCGAACTGTGTCGCCAACAACTGCCCGAGCGTCAGTGACCCAGCGTACGGCGGCATTTCGCTGGAGAATGGATTCACGACGCAGTTGGCCGGCGGGCTGGCGAACTTCATCTCAACTCCTGCGCTGCGCGGCTCTGACCAGAACACGCAGACGCCGTATACGGAGGACTACAACCTTTCGTACCAGCACGAGTTCAACGCGAATCTGGCGATGACGCTGTCCTATGTCGGCGACGTATCGCGTCACCTCGAGGTCTTCCCAGACCCCAACAATCCATTTGCACTGACCAATCCTTCGGTCAACTCTCAAATCTATCGTCCGTTCCCTGACTTCGGCGGCACGGCTTATACCAATTACGCGGGCGCAAGCAACTACAACTCGATGCAGGCTAAGCTCCAGAAGCGTATGTCGAACGGATTGAACTTCCTTGCCAGCTACACTTGGGCGCACTCGCTGGACGATGCGCCGACGCCGCTGGGCAGCACTGGCGACGGCGGCTATCGCAATACCAACCTGCTCCCGATTGAGAACGACTACAGCAACTCGCCCTTTGATGTTCGTCAGCGCTTCACCTTCAATGGTTATTACGATCTTCCCTTCGGGAAAGGTCGTAGCTTCATGAATCATGGAGGCGTGCTGAATGCGCTCGTCGGTGAATGGTCCACGAACCTGACGTTCTTTGCGCAGACGGGCAATCCCTTCACCGTCTATCCGAACAACACCGGCCCGTCCGGCGGAGGAACGCGCGCGATTCTCGTCGGGGATCCTTTCAAGGGGGGTGGCACGCCCAATCCGACTAACCCAAATGTTAGCTGCCCGGCCAAGGTGAAGACGTTGCAGAACTGGTACAACCCTTGCGCCTTTGCCAATCCGGTCTCCGGCACGGAGATCAGCCCCGGGCCTTATAACGGCAGCTACACCACGCCGCAGCCCGGCTACCTGTATCCGGCCCAGGTGACAGCGAAGAGCCAGGTTCTCCAGTTGCTAGGCGGCAAGCGTAACGAGATTTACGGCCCCGGCTACGAGCGGATCAACATGTCCATCTTCAAGCAGTTCCCGACCTTCCGGACGCAGTATCTGGAGTTCCGCGCAGATATCTTCAATGTGCTGAACACCCCGGCATACGGCATCCCGAGCGTCACAAACATCAACTCCAACGGCGGCCAGATCACATCTCCCCGCTTCTTCCAGAACTTCACTCCAGACGCGCGCTTCTTCCAGTTCGCGATGAAGTATCAGTTCTGATTTAGACTTCACGGTGTGGGGCGGTTTGCGCCGCCCCGCATCGTAGGAGCCACACAGGAATGTCTCTTCCCATCACTCCGTTGCTCCGCTCAGCCGCTCTTTTGCTGGGTTTTCTGGCATGTGGCGCGTTTTTGTGTGCGGCGCAGCCCCCTTCCGCAGCCAGCGACGACAGTCTTTTTCAGCAGGCCATGTCCGCGATGCAATCCGGCAGCTTCGCTAGAGCGCGCAGCATCCTGATTGGGTTGCGTGCCCGGCATCCTCATGACTTCCCAGTCGATGAGTCGCTGGGACTGGCCTGTGCGCAACTGGGCGACCTCAAATCCGCTTTGCTCTCTTTCCAGCAGGCTGCGCAGGACGATCCTGGCTCGGCTGTCGGGCAAGCCAATCTTGGAACCGCGTATCTGAAGCTCCATCAGAACGCTTTGGCCGTTCATGCGCTGGAAGCCAGTCTCCGGCTCGACCCTTCCAACGCTTCCACGCAAGCTGCTCTTGCTCAGGCTTACATGCTGCTGCACCAGCCCCAGAAGGCCGTTCCAGCTTTTCAGGCCGCGCTGAAGCTGAATCCGGAAGACTCTGGTCTGCTCTATAACACGGCCCTGGCGGAGTTTCAGGCCGGCAATGCTGCCCAGGCGGAGCCGCTGCTGGCGCGGATGCCAGGACTGGAGAACTCTGCCGAAGCGCAGTCGCTGTATGGGGACGTGGATGAATCGCTTGGGAAGTATGAGGATGCGGCGAAGTATTACGCCAACGCAGCGCGTCTCGATCCCAGTGAGTCCAACGTCTTCATGCTGGGGATTGAATTTTTGCGCCACTGGACCTTCGACCCCGCGATCAAGGAGTTCGAGGCTGGTGTGCAGCGTTTTCCGAAGAGCACTCGCATGCAGGTAGGACTCGGTGTTGCCTACTACGGGGGAAGTTACTATGACAAAGCAATCCCGGTCTTTGCCGCTCTCCTGAAGAAGTCTCCCGACAATGCGCTCTACGCCGAGCTGTTGGGACGCGACTGCACGGTGCTCACCGAGGGCATTCGTCCGGAGTGCGCCTCGCTGGTTACCTTTGCTGAGCGCCACCCTGGAAACGCAATCATCGCCACCTACGCAGCTACCAGCATTCTTCATCAGCCGCAGAGTCAGCAGCAGCTGGATACTGCGCGCAGCCTTTTAGCACATGCACTGCGCGCCAACCCACGCATGCCGCAGGCGCAGTTTGCCATGGGCCTGCTGCTCCAGCAGGAAAAGCAATGGAGTGAAAGCATTCCTCGGCTGGAAACGGCTATCCAGTTGAAGCCGGACTACGCCACAGCTCACTATCGACTCGCGCTTGCCTACAATCACAACGGGGACAAGCAGAAGGCGCAGGAGCAGATCGCGCTCGAACTGAAATACAGCAAGGCCGATCGCGCAGAGGTGGAGAATCGCCTGCGTTCGGTCACCACATTTCTGGTGAAGATGCAATGACCCCTCTTCCGCAATTCGATTCCGACAGCTTCCGTATGGTCTCCCGTCGTGTCGCGCTCAATCGCCGTGATTTTCTTCGTGCTGCCGGACTGATCGGCGCAAGCGCGCCGTTGCTCGGATTCCAGCCGCTGCGCGCTGCCGCACTTCCGCGCGGACACAAAGTCGTCGTTGTCACCTTCGGAGGTGGTGCACGCGATGAAGAAACCTTCGCTCCGGACGGCCAGGAGAACATTCCGCATCTGATACAAACTCTCTTGCCGCAGGCCGCGTTTTACAGCAGGGTCGTGAATCAGGGCATTCTCGGTCACTACGTCGCAACGGCGAGTCTGGCCACCGGCGCGTATGAGACCTTTGACAACTTCGCCGCCACGCCTCCAGCCAACCCAACCGTCTTCGAGTACTACCGCAAGGCCTTGCACCGTCCCGCGACCGACGCCTGGGTCGTCGCGCCAAGCAACGGTTTCAATCGCATAGGCGAAAGTGATGCGCATGGTTTCGGACCGGGTCTTGGCGCGGGCGTTATTCTGCCCAAGCATCTGCTTGCCGCCGCCATGCCCCAGCATCAGCAGACGGCATTTACCCATCTTCTGCGCGACAACTACGAAGACCCCTACTACACGCCGGATCTGCGCGGCGGAGAATTTGAGCTGAGCCAGCTCGACACCATTCTCAAGCTCTCTGTCCGTGAATTTACGCAGCACGCCCTCAGCCTCAGCAGCGCCGACGAGCTGTCCGTCTATGTCGCGCATCAGCTCATGCGCCAGCTTGCTCCCAGTCTGCTCTGGATCACGCTGCACGATATGGATGTCGCTCATTCGGGAGCCTTTTCGCTATATGTCGAAGGTATCCGGCGTTCGGACCGCCTCTGCGCCGAGATATGGCAGATGATTCAGTCCGAGCCGGAATACGCCGGAAAAACCACCCTGTTCATCCTGCCGGACTTTGGCCGCGACTCCGACTTCGACTCCGGCGGCAACGGCTTCCAGCATCATCGCACCGGCGATGCGCTTTCGCGCACCACCTGGATAATGGCGCTCGGCCCGGGAGTTCGCCAGGGAGCGATGATCGACCGTCCCGTGCAGTCCATCGATCTGGTTCCCACGCTCGGCACGCTCATGGGCTTCGATACACCTCGCTGCCATGGCCGCGTGCTCACCGAGGTGCTCTGATGCGGCCGAATCAGCTCACGCCCGCCTCCTTCGCCGCCTATCCGCCTCAGGCCAGTGAGCTTGTTCGATCCCATCTGGATATGATTCGCACGCTTCCGCTTGTCTTCGCCGCACTGCTGCTGCGGGAAGCGCGCGACTACGACTGGAAGTTTCCTGCCGAGCAGCGAGCCATCGCCGAGCAGTTCTCGTTTCTTGCGTCGCTCTCCGATGCACAGCGCACTAATCTGTTGCAGGGCTTTGCCGCGGTCCGTCTTCCGGACTCCGCTACGCGCATGGACTGGATCGCTCACCCGCAGAAGTTTCTCGACGCGCTGACAGCTTCCCTCTGGTCCACCCATCAGATCGACGCCTTCCGCGAGAGCGCAAAGCTGTATGCCGATCGACTGCTCCAGGCTCGTACAGAGCAGCCCCCTGCCATCCCGCGCATGACGGTTGTCGTCCTCGGCGCGGGTTTGGAGCAGGATGGTTATCCACTCTTCCGCAAGCTCCGTCCGCATGGCGTCTTTGTTCCGCAGGTTGCCGACTCCGGCGCCTGGTCCGAGCTTGTCGCCTTTGCGCAAAAACGAGCGCAAAGTCATCCTGCGCCATCCGGCCACATCTATATTGATGGTGGCGAGGCTGACGCTGCGTTGTCTGCGCATTTCGCCACCTCTTCCTACGCTGGTCTGGCTCCCGTCCGTCAGCAGTTGCTCCAGCGGATCGGAGTAATTCTTGCCAGCCCCAACAGTGGTCCGGAGCAACTGCGCACGGCCATGGCAGACATCCAGCCGGATTCGCTCCACTGGCCTGATCGTTCCGTCGATCCGGTTTTTCAGCACTTCCAGCTCGACGTGCTTACCCAGGGTTCCGGCACACAGATTTTCAGCACCACGTTCGTGCAATGGTCAGCACGCGAGGCTTTGCGTCGTGCGCAGCCGCTTACGCTTATCCTGCGCTTCGCTCCGCGCCAGCGAAGCCTGAACATGAATGAGATGCTCTCTGGTAAAACGCAGGGCAACTCGCCCGATCCTGCCGGCTCGCTCGTCGATGCCGACATGGGGGCTTTCTACGCGTGGATCGACCAACAGCGGCTGACTGGCGCCGATCAAAGCACGTTTCTCGCCTGGTCTCAGGGTCGGAAGCAAGCTGTGCTCATCGGACCGACTCTGCCCAGGGAGACCACCGCCGGTGCACCCATGACCATGCAGCAGATGATGGCGCAGCTCAGCTGAGAATCGCGCTCGTTTCGCCCCTCGCGGCGCCATCCGCGCGCAAGTCCATTCCAGGCTCTCAGTACGTCCCCAGATGCACCTGAACGTATTGTACGTCTGCGCGGAAGTTCACTCCGCGGTCTGTCTGGTCGCCGTTCAGAATGCGTTGCGGCTTCCATGTTGTCTCGTCGTATGTGCCTTGTTCGGCGCGCAGAATCTGCATATGCCCGGTTTCCCCTGCGGCCAGCGAAAACGTCACGCGACAGTTGGTGCCCGTAACCAGAAAATCGTCCGGTCCGATCTGTGCTACGAGTGCATGCGCATCATGGTGCGGCGTGCCGGGTGCGTGCGCCTCGCCGTCCGGCTGGCGCGTTCCGAATCCCACCACCGCCGTCCACTTGCCGAAGTGCAGTGTCTCTTCTGTTTCGCCAGCTTCCTCCACTGCCGTTTGCAGCTTGCCCTGGGCATTCAACGCAGCCACCACGCGATCCATTGGCCCGATCATGCCATAGTCGTCGGCTAACTCCTGCGGAATCTCACCCGGCTTGAACGTCCACCCCGTCTGGTCGAGGCCGAAGGGAGAAAAACCAATTGCACCGCGCCCCAGAGCATAGAAAAACTCTGCGCCAAAGGCCGCGCTGCTTCCCGTCTCCGGAATCCAGAGTGGATTGTCCGGCCGGTTGTAGGTTTCCATCACTTGCTTCTCAAATCCGCGATCAGCGCTGTAGATGTCTGGCCCCAGTGCATCGAGCGCTGGCGCCACCGCCTTCCAGATCGCGATGTTCGTCTGCACCGGGCCTCCACTTGGATAGTCGAACCCCGGCAGCAGATAGCCGCGAATCTGGTAGCCGCGCGGATACTCTATCCACACATTGCAATACATCGGGATGTTGAATTCCTGCTTGCCTGCTGTCGCAATCGCATTGATATAGCGCGCGACTGAGTACGCCTGAAAGTATTCATCCGCCTGGAAACCGAAGACCTGACGCCACGTTCCCGGCGACTTGTGCATCGCCGTCAACACCGTCTGCGGCACCGGTCCGTCAAACTCCTTTTCCGCTTGCGGAGAGTGGTCGCGCACTGCGCCGATGGCTCCGGATTCGTTCTCCACCTGAACCATCAGCACCGTGTGCTGCGTTCCGTCCATCTGCGCCAGGTGATGCATAAGCGCGACAAACGCGGTACGGTCCGCGTCGAGGTTGGCCGCCGAGTTTGCCGACAGCACCTGCACAGGTTCACCGCGCTCGTCGATCATGCGCGGAAACTTCTGCGGCTCAGTCTTCACCCACTCTGGCACGTAATGATCCTCGCCGTTCTTCCACGTCCCAAACCAGAGCAGCACCAGATGCACATTGTGCGCTCGTGCCTGATTCAGCAGCATATCTACGTTGCTGAAATCGAAGACGCCGGGCTTCGGCTCCATCTGCTCCCAATAGATCGGAGCCTCGACAGTATTAGCGTGAATGGCTGCGATCATCGGCCACACCTGAGGCATCGTAGCGGGCCAGGCACTGGAGTTGTTGATCTGTCCGCCCAGCACCAGAAATGGCTGGCCATCCACCAGCAGCGCATAGTGACCATTCGAACGAACAATGCGCGGCGCGGATGCGTCGGGGTTGGATTGCGCGGCGGCACCCGGAATAGTAGCCAGCAGCACAAGCAGAGGCAAGGCCCATCGCGCACTCGCTGAAACGCGTCGGGTATCTCTTGGAAGAGTGGATCGAATCATCACATTCCCTCCTGATTTGCGGCGCGCGACCGAAGATTGCGCCGATAATTTTGCGGGCTAATTGTAAGCGTTTTCGAATACGTTTGACTACCGTTTTCCCCCATTCACTCGCCTGCCGCAGCCGCAATCCGCTTTCTTCGTGGAGTACCATAAAAGGGGTGGAACTGGAAGCCAAACGCGGCGCGCTGATGCGCATCCTTGCCGATCTCGATGGCCTGCTTGTCGCTTACTCCGGCGGTGCGGATTCCGCGTATCTCGCCTGGGCTGCGCATCAGGCTCTCGGCGAACGTATGCTTGCCGTTATCGCCGATTCCCCCTCGCTCCCACGTGCCGAGTTGGCCTCCGCGCTCGACTTCGCCCGCGAGCACCAAATTCCGATCCGGGTTCTCACCACCGCCGAACTCGCCAATCCCGACTACGCGCGCAACGATGCGCAACGCTGCTTCCACTGCAAGCAGGAGTTGTTCACGCGCATGGAGGCACTGCGCGCCGAGATTGGCTACCCACACCTTGCCTATGGCATGAACCTAGATGATCGCGGCGAATTCCGACCCGGTCAGCAGGCGGCCGTCTTGCACAAGGCACGCGCGCCGCTTGCAGAGACCGCATTGACTAAAGCTGAGATTCGCACCCTTGCGCACGCAGCCGGTCTGCGCATCTGGGATAAGCCTGCAGCCGCATGCCTTTCTTCGCGCATCGAGTATGGTCGCCCCGTCACCGCAGAGGCTCTGGCTCAGGTCGAGCACGCAGAAGAAGCCCTGCACAGGCTCGGATTTCCACGTGTCCGCGTTCGTCATCACGGCTCGCTCGCACGCATCGAAATTGCCCGCGAGGATATTCCGCGCGCGCTTGCGCTCCACGTTCTCGATCGGATCACGGGTGCCGTTCGCTCCGCTGGTTTCTCCTATGTCACCCTCGATACCGAAGGCTATCGCTCCGGATCGATGAATGCCGTTCTTCCTGCTGCGGCGATTGCTTCGGCACAACCGGAGATTTCCTGATCATGCGAGTTGCATTTCTGGAATGCTTCGCCGGTATCGCCGGAGATATGTTCGTTGCGGCTGCCGTCGATGCGGGTGTCCCCTTCGAAGTCCTCTCGGAGGCTGTTGCCGCGCTGCAACTCGATGTTGTTCTTCGCCTCGAAAAAGTCGATCGAAGCGGAATTTTCTCCTCCAGATTTCAGGTTCTCGTCCATGGTCAGCCCGCAGAATCCGCCGAGCAGACGCACCTGCACGAGCATTCTCATGAACACGAGCATCCTCTTGCCCACCACTCTCACAAACACGAACATGCACATGGCCGCTCGCTTGCTCAGATCCGCAGCCTGATCGCAGCTGCGCCTTTGGACCAGCCCATCCGCGAGCGTGCCACACGCATCTTCGAGCTGCTCGGAGCCGCGGAAGCGAAGATCCACAACGTCCCCGTGGATACAATCCACTTCCACGAGGTCGGCTCGCTGGACGCCATCGTTGATATCGTCGCGGCCAGCGCAGCCATCGACTATCTTGAGCGCAGCGGACCGTTGCAGTGGCATGTCTCGGCGATCAACGTCGGCGGCGGAATGGCTGAGTGCGCGCACGGCACATTTCCTGTTCCAGCTCCCGCCACGGCAGAGCTTCTGCGCGGTCTGCCCACTTATTCAGCCCACCTGCAGAAGGAATTGGCCACGCCCACCGGCGCGGCCATTCTGCACTCGCTTGCTCCGAGGACAGCGCCGCCACCACCCACCGCTTTCACCTCCATCGGCTACGGCGCGGGAACGCGCAATCCGAAGGGATTTCCCAACGTGCTGCGCCTCTCGCTTGGTGAAGCTTTTCTTGAGTCGGCATCCGGCAGCGAAGACGTCGTTGTTCTGGAAACTGCCCTCGACGATCTGAATCCGCAGATCCTCGCGCATACCGCCGAACTGGCGCTGGCTCAGGGCGCGCTCGATCTTATGCTGACACCCGTGCTCATGAAAAAGGGCCGTCCCGGCACGCTGCTCACGCTGCTTGCGCGTCCCGCCGATGCCGCTCGCATGGAAGCCATGCTCTTCCGCGAGACCAGCACCCTTGGCCTGCGTGTTCGCCGCGAAGCTCGGCGGACTCTGGACCGGCGTCACGAATCGGTCCACACGGCGTACGGGCCGATACGCGTCAAGCTCGGTCTGCTGCATGGCGAAGTCGTCAACGCTGCGCCTGAATTCGAGGATTGCCGCGCGGCCGCCGCCAACCACAATGTACCGCTCAAGCTCGTCTATCAGGCGGCCATCGCCGCTTGGCGGCAGCGGCAGGAAGACTTTGCCGGTACAGAGTCGATCGCGGGATCGGGGCAGGGAATCGGGCACGGAAACGCAAAAGGATCTGGGCAATGAATCAGACAATCAATCGGGCATCCCTGCTGGCCCTGCTCTCCGCAGTCGAGAGCGGCAAACTCCCGGCCGCCAGGGCCGCCGAAGAGTTTGCCGGGCAGCTTGAGCGCATGCCCTTTGAAGATATTGGTCATGCGCGCATCGACCACCACCGCACACTGCGTCACGGCCTGCCGGAGGTGATCTTCGCCGCCGGAAAGACTCCGGCGCAGACGGCGGAGATATTCACCCGCATCGCCGCTTCCGGAGCCGACGTGCTGGCTACGCGCGCGGATGCGGAGACAGTTCTGGCAGTTCAGATGGCGGTTCCCGCCGTGCAGCATCACGCCTTGGCGCGCTGCCTCACCCTGCGCCAGTCGGCAGCAGGAGGGCATCGCGGGCACATTGCGATTCTGTGCGCGGGAACCAGCGATCTGCCGGTTGCCGAAGAAGCTGCCGTCACGGCGGAGCTTTTCGGCGTCCGGGTCAAGCGGCTCTTCGATGTCGGCGTCGCCGGGGTCCATCGCCTGCTTGCGGTTCGCGAAGAGCTTGCCGCCGCGCACGTGGTCATTGTCTGCGCCGGCATGGAGGGCGCGTTGCCTTCCGTCGTCGGCGGCCTGGTCGGCGTTCCGGTCATCGCCGTCCCTACATCCGTAGGTTACGGCGCCAGTTTCGGAGGGGCCACAGCACTGCTTGGCATGCTCAACTCCTGCTCACCGAACGTCTCCGTCGTCAACATCGACAATGGCTTCGGGGCTGCCTACTCCGCCACACTCATCGCGCGCGCTGCGCATCGCGACTGATCGCCGCGCGTGCGCAATTCGCTCAGCTTTCTGCGCGATCGAAGTTACGGTCGATCTTCATCCGCTTCAGCGACATCTCCAACATGCGCCAGGAGGCGTCGCGGCTGCGCTCTTTGGTCTTCGTTGCGATCATCGTCTCGTGGCGTCGCTTCGGGAAGCACCGGTTGCCCCAGATGCCGGGCAGCGGCAGCTACTCCGCCTGCCAACAGAATCCTCGTTCCTCGCGCGTCTACCGCTTCAGCGGGTCGATCGGTTCTGTAAAGTCCGTTACGCGCCAATGCCGCGCAAGCATCGGATGCTGCTTCTCAAACGCGCAATACATCTCCCAAGCCACACGCCGATAACTGAAGTGTCCAGCTACCCCGCTGCGCAGCTCGCTGATGTATTGTGCTTCAGCAAAATCCATCTTGAACAGCGAACGGATACGCGTTCCAAGCGGCAGCAAATAAAGCGCCGATTGCCTGGCTTCCGGCAGATGCATGGCGGCGATGTCAGCACTCGCGTCGAACGCCGCGCGGCACGCAGCCTCATACTCCTCCCGAGCGTCCGCCTCGCTCAGCAGCAGCACCTCCGCGCCCAGGTCGCCCGCGTCCGGCGTCTCCCATCCGTGCGCCGTTGTAAACTCCTGCACGATCTGAGTACAGCGTCGGTGCCGATGCATATCTCGAAATCCACCCACATCCATCAGGATGTCGAAGCGCAGAGCCTGGCCGGCATGGAAAGCGCGCAGCGGCTCGTCGTGCCGGCCACGATCTCGCAGTCCAAGCGCGACCAGTTCCTGCACACGCGCTTCGGGCAGAGCAGCCACAATCTCGCGAATCTGTCGATAGCTATGGTGGCTTACGCCATAGAGCAGCGTCGTGGCAATTTCGATTTCCAGCGTCTCCGTCCGCTCCACCAGATCGACCGTCGGCGCGGATGCAATCGTCACCCCGTCCAATAGCTCCGTCGCTACCTGCCGCAGCGCCGCCAGTGTCTCCGCCTGATAGGCGTTTGCCTCGGCGTACTTGACCAGCGTCGGAGCCGCATGCACCGGACGCGTGAGCAGTGCCTCCGCTTCGGTTCCCAGGTCGGCATCCATCGCGGCAATCCGTGCGCACAGCGCGGCGCCAGCTTCGCCGTGCAGATTCCATGCAGGTCCGGTCGCCGCCTCACGAAGCTTCCTTCCCAGCGCCCGTATCTCCGCATACTCGCTGGTCAGCAGGCGCGCCACCTGCGTCTCCAGCGTGCGCGCATTCACAATCTGTCCCAGAGAGGTATTCGTCGCCAACGGCAGCAAGTAGCGCGCCACGTCGAAGGCTCGTGCCTTCAGCGTGCGCGTATACGCCTCTGCGCTCATCGCCTCCGGCTGCGAAACCCGCTCCTTCAGTGCTTCCAGAACCTTTGCCGAGACCGACTGATAGCTCGCGAAGAGCCGCTCCACGGTTGTGCGATAGAGCCTGCTCGCAGCAGCGCCGTCCTCTGTTTCACCAAAATCCGGCTCGTGCCAACCCGATTTCTGAAAATTCTGGTAGCGCGTCGAGCGCTCCTGGCCATCCCATCTCTGTTCGTCCACCAGCACAATCGCCGCCAGCAGAGATAGTCGCTCCACAGCAAAGGCCACATGCGCCAGGTCGGCAATCGATCGGTGACCGTACTGAAAATAGAATGTGTTCAGGAACTGTTCCGCCCGCTGCGCGCTGATCTCGGCCAGCGACTGCCGCATCGAAAGCGACGACCGCGAATACTTCGCCATCGCATAGGCCAGTACCTCGGGGTCCGCGCCATGTACGGCAAAGACTTCCATCTCCCGCGCTGCGGGCTGCTCCCTCACTTGCTGCGGTGGATACTCGGTTTTCATCGCCAATCCCTGCCGTTCAGCATACGGCATCGCGCTTCGCCTCCCCGGTTGCCCCGAGCAATTCTCTGTGGAAATACCTGCTTGTCTTTGCACGCAAAATTCTGCCGCTTCGTCTAGCATGAAGTGGGGGACTCGCGCATGTCTCATCCGGATCTTTCATCCACGGGTCGTCGGATCGCCGGACTTGCGCCGTCGAGTAGTAACTGGGTCATGACCCAGCATTGGGACGATCTGCTCTTCGCCCATTGGCCGGTATCCCCTGCCTCCATCGCCGCTGCTTTGCCGGATGGTCTCGATGTGGATACCTGTTCCGGCTCGGCATGGCTGGGCGTTGTGCCGTTTCGCATGGATAGCATTCAGTTGCGCGGTCTGCCCAGCGTACCCGGTTTCCAGCGTTTTCCGGAGTTGAATCTCCGCACCTACGTCCGCGACGCGCTCACAGGAACTCCAGGAGTCTACTTCTTCTCGCTCGATGCAGCCAACCCCATCGCCGTCATGATCGCACGCGGCTTTTTCCACTTGCCTTACTTCTGGGCGCGTATGCGGATGACAGCCATCTCGGAACGGGAGTTTTCCTTTGCCAGTTGTCGTCTGCTCTGTCGCCGCTCCGTTGGCTTCGCTGCCCGCTATCGGGGTCTCGGTCCCACGCGTTCTCTCGCCGAGAGCAGCCCCGGTTCCATCGAACACTTCCTCGCCGAACGCTACTGTCTGTTCACACAGGATCCACTTGGACGCCTCCTGCGCACCAACATCCGCCATATTCCCTGGGTTCTCGAAGAGGCCGAAGCCGAGATCACCTGCAATGATCTGGTCGCCGCAGCGGGTCTCACTTTAGGGAATGAGCCGCCGCTGCTCTACTACTCCCGGCATCTTGCTGTCTACGTCTGGCAACCGGAGTTCGTGACATCGGCTGTGGCCGGAGCGGCCATCCCCGCCGCCGGATGATTCGATGTTTCCACTGCTCAAGTTGATTTGCGCTGACATCCGGCACTTGGCAACGGGCCGCAATGAACCGGGAAGAGCAGTCTCCGGAGTTGCTGCGGAGGCGTAAACAGCCATCAATGCCCGGGTGCGTCCATCACGCCATCCCCGTTCGCCACGGTCGTTGCAGGCGCATTCGTCTCCGGATCCGCACCAACGAAGCTCTTGTACACGGAGATGTGAAAGCATGCCTGACGAAATTCTTCTTCCACATCGATCTTGCCTGCCTGCTGCAGCGGCAGCAACCACGAGCGCATCCATGCGATCTCTCTTCGGCTCATGCCCTTTTTTGCCAGGTCGATCGTTCCACCTGTCAAGTGCGGCGAAGCCAGATCCCCATCGGCGGCCGCGGCATTCCCGTTGATCCTTCGCAGCCTTCGCTGATACTCCACCGTGCGCACCGCCGAGGTCACCTCGAGCGGCGAACGTGGAAACTCTGCTGCGTGTGCTTCGGCCAGAGTACGCAGGAAATCCGCAGTCCACGGGCGGCAATAGCGCCGATTCTCCGGCAGGTCTTCGTTGACCCGCAACTCCTCGTTTTCCGGAACCGGCACCAGCGCGCCTTCCGCAATCCGGTTGTCCAGGTCTGCATCGTCCTGAATGCGCTCCAGACCCTCGGCTTCGGCCATCTCATTTTGATGGATCAGCGACTCTTTCGACCCGGCCAGCGGCGAAACCCAGCGAAACGAAACCGTGCGCAGCGAGGCTCGCCGCCTGTATGCCGGATATCGGTGACTCATTCTCACCGTCTGCACGGTCGTGCTGTGTTGTCTTCGCGTGGCTGTCTTCCGCGCAGCTACAGTCGTTGCATGGCCATTTGTCGGCCGGTGAAGCTGTGCTGGCAGGACTTTTGCCGAATGCGTCCCCTGGCCGCGCGTAACTCTTTTGCTTTCAGCCGCTGCAGCGCTTGTCGTGCCTTGCGCTGAGTCCGTATGGGGTTTGCCGTTGCTGTGCACGGAACTGCCCGCACGGTGGGTGCGCCGGTGAATCCGCCGCACAGGCACCGTATTCGCCATTGCGGAATATCCGATGGCGAGAGACAGAATCAATCCAATCAGTGCAAAATGGCGCATAGAAAGAGTCCGAGGAGAAACCAGAGCTTCTTTAGTGTATCGTGCTGCGACACCGATTGCGTTAGCTTTCCAGGTCCCTTCGTGTCTGATAAATTCCTCATTCGGACCATCATGGAATTCCTTGCGATTCAGTTCCGCCCAAAAGAGAGCGGACCACATTCCTGCGGTCCGCTCTCTGATCGATCGGCCTCAACTGGATGCAACTCAGCACAGATCCGCTTTCGCGCAACCGCTCTTCTCTACTGCACCGTCGGCTCGTCTTCCTTGACGTCCTCGGGAGCAATCACCACCGCCGCCGCTACCTTGTCCTCTGGTTCCAGGTTCAGCAGCTTCACTCCCTGCGTCGAACGCCCGGCGGCGCGAATCGTCTTCGTGTCGATGCGAATCATCTTGCCGGCCCGGCTGATAATCATCAACTCCGAGTGTTCGTCTACCAGTTGAATGCAGTTCACCCGCCCGTTCTTCGCCGTGGTCTTCACATTGATCACGCCCTTGCCGCCGCGCGTCTGCAGGCGATACTCCTCTACGTCCGTGCGCTTGCCAAAGCCGTTCTCCGTCACCGACAGAATCAGGCATGCGCCAGGCTCATGCTCCTTCGGCGTCACCGCCGAGCCGACCACATAATCGTTTCGGCCCAGGTCGATGCCGCGCACACCCGCCGCAGGTCGTCCCATGGAGCGAACATCGGCCTCGTCAAACCGGATCGCCATGCCCAGATGCGTCGCCAGGAAGACAATCTGGTTGCCATCGGTAATACGCGCCGCCACCAGTTCGTCGTCCTTCTCGATGCCGATCGCGATAATCCCGCGCGCCATCACGTTGCTGAAGTCCTTCAAAGGAGTCTTCTTCACCTTGCCGCGTTGCGTGCAGAAGAAGATGAATTTCCCTTCTTCCTCCAGATTGCGCACCGGCAAAATCGTCCGTACCGTCTCGCCAGGTTGCAGATTCAGCAGGCTCTGCATCGACTTGCCCTTGCCAGCCGCGCCTACATCCGGCACCTCATACACCTTCAGCCAGTACACTCGGCCCGTATTCGTGAAACACAGCAGGTATGCGTGTGTCGAGTCCACGATCAACTGCGCGACAATATCTTCCTCGCGCGTCTTCATGCCCATGCGGCCCGTGCCGCCGCGCCGCTGCTGGCGATAGATCGAGATCGGCGTCCGCTTCAGGTAGCCCTGATGGCTCACTGTCACCGCAACCTGCTCGTCGGCGATCAGGTCTTCCATCTGAAGCTCGGCCGTCTCGTCGACGATGATCGTTCGCCGCGCGTCGCCGTACTTGTCCCGAACCTCTTCCAGCTCCTTCACAATCACCGCGCGCAGCTTCGACTCCGAGCCAAGAATCAGCTCGTATTCGGCAATTCGCAGACGTACCTCGCCCAGTTCCTTGAGCAGTTCGTCGATCGAAAGCTGCGTCAGCCGGTAGAGTTGCAACTCCAGAATCGCGTCGATCTGGCGCAGCGTCAGACCGGTCTCTTCGCCGAACAGCCGTTCGCGATCCAGACGAACGACAATCTCCGTGCCCTTGCTCCAGGCATAGAGGTTCTCGCGCGCTTCGGCCCGCGATCCCGAGCCGCGAATGATCCGGATCACCCTGTCCAGATTGTCCAGCGCAATCTTGTAGCCTTCCAGCACATGTTCCCGCTCGCGCGCCTTGCGCAGCAGGTAGACCGTCCTCCGGCGCACCACCTCGATCCGGTGATCGATGAAGCAACGAATCGCATCTACAATCCCCAACTCGCGCGGCTGCCCGTTCACCACCGCGAGAAAGATCATCGAGAAGCTTTCCTGCATCTGCGTGTGCTTGTAAAGCTGGTTCAGCACAATCTCCGGCTGCGAGCCGCGTTTCAGCTCGATCACGATGCGCATGCCGTCGCGGTCGCTCTCATCGCGCACGTCGGAGATTTCATCGATGATCTTTTCATTCACCAGCTCGGCGATGCGCTCGATCAGCTTCGCCTTGTTCACCTGGTAGGGAATCTCGGAGACCACAATCGCCGTCTTTTCCTTCGTGACCTGCTCGATCTCCGTCCGCGCGCGCATCAGGAATCGCCCGCGTCCGTTCGTATACGCCTGCGCGATGCCGCTCTTGCCGAAGATGAATCCGCCGGTCGGAAAGTCCGGCCCCTGGATATGCCGTAGCACCTCGGCCAGCCCTGTCTGCGGATGGTTCACCATCTCGATCGTCGCGTTCACCACCTCGGTCAGGTTGTGTGGCGGAATATTCGTCGCCATGCCCACCGCGATGCCGTTCGACCCATTCACAATCAGGTTCGGAATCCGCGTCGGCAGCACCGTCGGTTCTGAGGTCGATTCATCGTAGTTGGGGACGAAATCCACCGTCTCCATCTCGATGTCGGCCAGCATCTCTCCGGCAATCCGCGTCAGCCTGCACTCCGTGTAACGCATCGCCGCCGGAGGGTCGCCATCCACCGAGCCGAAGTTCCCTTGCCCGTCCACCATCGGATAGCGCAGTGAGAACGGCTGCGCCATGCGAACCATCGTGTCATAGATCGCCGAGTCCCCGTGCGGATGGTAGACGCCCATCGTCTGTCCCACCACCTTGGCGCACTTCGTGTACTTCTTGTTGTGCTCCAACCCCATCTCGCTCATCGTGTAGAGCACGCGCCGATGTACCGGCTTCAGGCCGTCCCGCACATCCGGCAACGCACGCCCGATGATTACCGACATCGAGTAGTCGAGATAAGACCGGCGCATCTCCTCTTCGATGTTGATGGGCTGGATATTCGGATTCTGCGGCGGGCCGCCGGACTCGAGAGGGAGATTGGGATTCTGTTCGTCTGCCATAGGGAATAGGGGCTGGCAAAGGGGCTTTCCCTGCGGGGAGAAATGCTGAGCCTGGGCTTCGCGAGCTTTCAATTCTATTTTAGGCGTTCAAGGGGTATTTCGGCAAGCCGCAAATCCCCAAATAAAGCCATATTTTTCAATTATTTATGCGATTTCTTCTGGTTCAGTCTGCGCCTCACAGCAACCCTGGCAGGCTCAGCAGGCAAAAGACCGCCTGCAATCCGCAGACCGCCACCGCCGCAGCCATTGCCACGCGCCCCTTCGGCATCTCAAAAGTATCGGCAAAGACGCCGCCGATGAACGCGCAGACAAACGGCAGCGCCCATATCTGCGGCGCGCCCGGCACACCCACTGTCACCACCGCGCTCAGCACCACGGCCGTCAGCAACGGCGTCGTATTGCCAAAATAGATCGTCCGCTTCAGCGCCACGTACAGCCATAGCGCGGCCACCAACGCCACGGTCAGCCCTGCATTCCCCATCGACTCATAGAGCCGCCGCGCCGGGTCCACCGCCAGTCCGAGCTGTCCCGCGTCGGAGCGAAAGATATAGCTGAAGGCATCCGGCGAAAAGTTGTAGCAGGCAAACAACACAGCTATCGCGCCCGCGCCGGCCGTCAGCAGCACCGGCAGCAGCAGACTTCGTCGGCCTTCGGCAATCCACAGCATCAGCAGCAGGCTCAACCCCAGCGCCACGGGCAGCGCCGCAATGTGTGAGCCTGCCACCAACGCCATCGCCGCAGTCAGCAACACGATCCGGGGTCGCCACTTGCGCCGCGGACCCTGCATCGCGTGTGCCACTCCAATCGCGGTATAGATCGCGGAAAACAACCCCAGCGCGGTCAGAATCTCCGCATTCGGCATCACCGTCAACCGCAGCACCGGCGGCGAAAAGCAGTAGAGCGTTAGCGCCGTATACCCGCCTGCATCGCCAAACAGCCTCCGCGTCACCCACCACAGCACACCGCCCAGCAGCATGCCCGCCGCCAGAAAAGGCACCCGCAGCAGCATCATCACATGCGTCATCTGGTGCCGCAGTTCCCAGGCCGAAACCGTCGCGTCGGAGGTCGGCAGCACGCGGTCTTCCGGTTTACGGAAGTGATCCGCCAGCCGCTCCCAGTCCACATAGAGTGCCAGCGGCAGCCCCGCCAAACGATACGCCAGCACTCCGTCATGAATGTTGCCACAGCTTGTGAAGTAGCCAGCCAGCGGCGGCGCATGCTCCCACATCTCGCGCCCGCAACGCGCATACTGGTAGTCGCGCTCGCTCAGCGTCTGCCGCGAGGTTAGCCACAGCCCCTGCGCCAGAAAAAGCAGCAACAGCCCGGCGGCTATCCGCTGCGGCGTATGAAACCGAAACTTTCCGCTTCCCGATCTGATTCCCGATTCGTTCTTCAAGCTTCGGCGCAGCTCCCTTATCAGTCTACTGGAGCGACCTGCGCTCTTCCTTTGTCGGGAAGGTGGTCGAGCGCGGATGCCCATGCTGCCAAACCCTCCTCCAGCTTTCGGCGCGGAACTTTTGCGACGGTCACAGGCTCGCTGGCGTTCCGCCACATTCGCTTTGCTATACTTTGCGCGTTCTCACGGGGAGGAGATTTCTTGCACGCAAACAGCGATCTTTGTTCTTGCCCACTCCAGCTTCGTCGATTTTTTCTGCGGTCGCTCCCCGCATCGCTCTCGTCTCGTTTTCCGCGCTTTCTCGCCATGGCGATTCTGCTTCTTTGTGTGCTTCCAGTCCGTGGTCAGCAAACACAGGACTTCGCCGCTGTCGGTTACATCACCGCCGTGCCAGCCCACACCGGTGATGTATCGGAGTTCCAAATCAACTCCATCCGCGTACTGGTCGGCAACAGGACTACCTTCGGCCTCATTGGCGATCAAACGACGACCACCTCAGGCCCTTTGCGGAACGCTATGCAGCCCGGCGCATTTGTCAAAGTCACTGGAAATCTGGATAAGAAGCACAACACCGTCACTGCCACGATCATTTACTTTCGTCCAGACTGGGATAAGCCGCTGACCGGCGTCGGAGTGATTGATAAGATCATCCATTCAGGAGCTCAACCGACGGTTCGTGCCGACGGCTACTTCCTGCATTTCACCTCCACATCGGAGGTCACGCTGCCGGATGGCATCCGATCTTTGCAGGACATTACCACCAACGATTGGGTCAATTTTCAAGGCAAGCAGGATCCATCGGGAGTCATCCTTGTCCGGAAGGTAGTCTTTCTGCCACCACAGTCATCGCAATATCGCAGCCTCTTTGGAAAAAAGAAGGGCTATGCGCCAAATATGATTCCCGCCTCCGGCAAAAAGCCACAGCTTGCACCTCCCCCGGACGGGAATCCAAATCACGCCTCGGTGCTTGTGGAGCCTACCATCAACCCGCAGACCGGGAGGCGTGAAGACTTTGAAAAGATTCTTGATGCAGATGGAAATCTCACGCAGGATGCAGGAATCCGATTAAGTGCATTCGATCACTGGCACGCCGTCCCGGCCACCACTCCGGCGGACAAGGCGCTTCAGGCGCGCATTCACAGGATTGGCGAGCGTATTGTTCCTGCCTATCAAAAGGCTTTGCCGGCAACGGACCCTTCAAAGATTCGCTTTGAGTTTTACGCCTTTGACGACAAGCGACTCCGCGGAGTCGCTTACCCGTCCGAGGGGCTCATCCTGATTCCAATTCAGGTTGTCAGCCGCCTCCAGAACGACGACCAGATTGCTGCCATTCTGGCCGACGGCGTCGCCTACAACATCCAGCGTCAGGGTGCCCGGCAAGTGGATGCAGCCCGGAAGATGCTTGGCCCAGCGATTGCTGCCAACCTGATGCTGCAGTCGATTCCATTTGTCAATCTGGTGCCGATATTGACGGAGAGCCATATGCGACAGGAAATGTTACTGGCGCAGTTTGAAGAACGCGGTCGAATTGCGATGGGATTACTGTCGGATGCCGGATACGATCCATGGCAGGTTCCCGAAGCGTGGCGACTGCTGGAGTCGAAACATGCCCCCAAGGATGCTTCCACGCTGAATTACAACGATTACGCCGGTTATTTGCTGAGCGTTCTCAACCTGGAGTACCCCAAAAACAGGACGACGAATGCTGCTGGAAACACTCTGCATGCATCCGGCATTTGAAGCTGCGTCCCTGACCCGTTAGACTTGCCTTCAGCATGGCACGCGACAAAGACTCCAGTGATTCTCGCGAACGGCTCATCAGCGCCTCGCGCGCCGGCGAGGAAGACGGCTTCGAACTGAAGCTGCGCCCGCGCTGGCTCGGTGAGTTTATCGGCCAGTCTCGCGCCAAGGAGCAGCTCGCCATTGCGCTTGAGGCAGCAAAATCTCGCGGCGAAGCACTCGACCACGTTCTGCTTTCCGGTCCTCCGGGACTGGGCAAGACGACGCTCGCCTCGATCATCGCCAACGAACTCGATGTCGGCTTCCAGCAGACCTCTGGTCCGGCGCTTCAGATTCAGGGCGACATGACTGCCATCCTCACCAATCTGCGCGAGCGCCAGGTGCTTTTTCTGGACGAAATCCACCGTCTCCAGCCCGTTCTCGAGGAAAAACTCTACACCGCCCTGGAAGACCTCAAGCTGGACATCATCATCGGTCAGGGACCATCGGCGCGCACCCACGTCATGGAACTGCGTCCGTTCACCTTTGTCGCCGCCACCACGCGCCTCGGCATGTTGTCTTCGCCGTTGCGTTCGCGCTTCGGCATTCTCCTGCGCCTCGAGTTCTACACCGAGGAGGAGCTGCGCATCATCGTCGAGCGTTCCGCAGAGGTTCTGCAGGTTCCCATCGACACCGACGGTGCCGCCGAGATCGCTCTGCGCTCCCGCGGCACGCCACGCATCGCCAACCGCCTCCTGCGCCGCGTCCGCGACTACGCTCAGGTGCGTGGCAACGGCGAAATCGACCGCAAAACCGCCCACGCCGCGCTCACCATGCTCGACGTTGATCCCCACGGTTTCGACGAGATCGACCGCCGCCTGCTACTCACGATTATTGAAAAATACGATGGCGGACCGGTTGGACTCGGCACCCTCGCCGCTATCCTCGCAGAAGACGAAGGCGCGCTCGAAGAGGTCTACGAGCCATTTCTGATCCAGATTGGCTTCCTCGACCGCACCCCACGCGGACGAATCGCCACGCGCCTGGCGTATGAGCACTTCCAGGTTGCCATGCCCCAGCGCCCTGCCTCGCTCTTCTGAACACTGCCCAAGCCGCTCCGGACCGCCGTCCTGATTGCTGTCCCAGCTAAAGCGTTTTCGCTCACACTGCTTACATGAAGACGCTCTCGGCGTGGCTTTTCCTTAATGAAAAGCCACACTCACCATTGCCCGTCTGTATCGACCATGAGCGAAAACGCTCTTAGAACCTGTCCAGAAACTAGCGAAGGAACCTTGGAAGGAATATGCGGAGAGAGTTTGGGTGGATAGGGTAGGTGCATGTACCCGAGCGATTTGACCGACAAGCAGTGGATGAGGCTGGAG
>JAKAXU010000040.1 GCA_021816455.1 Acidobacteriota bacterium | reverse complement strand
AAAAGACCTCCACCCAAGCGCCAAACCCAGACTGAAGACTACTCCGAGACCGAATGACCACCCTTCTGCCCTATCAGACCACCGAGCTGTCGGATGAAATCGATCCGTGTGAGAAATCGCGGCTAGATGTTTAGTCCCGGCATTTGATTGGCATTGAGGCTTGCGGGAACAGCCACTGGTTTATTGAGCTTGTGCAGTTAACACACTTTTGCCAGAGCTGTTTCCGATCAACGCACGCCAGGTATCATGTAGCCAAGATGAATTGGAAGTACTGTCGGAATCCAGAATTGCCCGGATCACGAGAAATTCGCATCATCGTTTTTGTTGGCGCTTGACAAAAAAAGTTCGAAATCCTCCAACGGTAAAGGCCGACTGAACAGATAACCCTGGTAGCAATGGCAGCCCAGATTAGCGAGGTAATTTAGCTGTTCCTCTGCCTCGACGCCTTCGGCGATCACCGACAAGCCCATTGTTTTGCCGAGGGAAATGATGGTATTTGCGATGGCGCCGCTGGCTGCATCCGTCAAAATGTCACGGATGAATATACGATCGATTTTCAACACGTCCAAGGGGAATCGCTTCAGGTAAGCCAGCGAGGAGTAACCCGTGCCAAAATCGTCCACGGAAAAACTCACACCATGTGACTTGAGAGCTGTCATCTTGGCGATAACATCCTCAACATTGTCCACCAACATCGATTCGGTAAGTTCCAGATCAAGATTTGTGGGATGGGCCCCGGCATGATCGAGAGCAGCCAATACCGTTTGAACAAAATCATCTTTGAGCAACTGCGCGCCGCTTATATTCACGGCTATTTTCAAATGGGCCGTTTGCTCGTTCTGTGTCCATGCAGCGATCTGCCTGCAGGCAGTTTTTAGTATCCAATCGCCCAATGGAAGAATCAGCTTTGTCTCTTCAGCTAACGAGATGAATTCGCCGGGAGCAAGAACTCCAAGGGTGGGATGATTCCAGCGTACCAATACCTCTGCCCCAATCACCTTACCATGCTCAACTTGCGGCTGATAGTAGAGCATAAACTGATTCGTCTTTATCCCCTCGCGGAGAGCCTCTTCCATCTCCACCCGGGCATTCACAGCGGCTTGCATCGACGGGACAAAAACGTGGACGACATTCCCTCCCTTCGCCTTTGCCTGGAACATGGCAATTTCTGCCCGTTGTAAAAAATCGCTCTCATTCTTTTGGTCATTCTCCATGAGGGCGACGCCGATGCTGCAGGTGCTGTTGCACTCTTTGGCATTCAACAGGTAGGGGCGGTCAACCGAGGCAAGAATCTTTTCGGCGACGGTCTTCGCCTCGCTCGTTGCATCTTCGGGAGCCGTACTCAGCTCTTTGAGGATCACAACGAATTCATCGCCGCCCAGCCGGGCCACTGTGTCCCCTTCGCGGACGCATGCGCCAAGACGTCTGGCGACCTCCTGCAGCAGAAGGTCGCCAATTTGATGGCCGTGGGTGTCGTTCAATGTCTTGAAATTGTCAAGATCGATGAACAGCATTGCCCCTGGATGGCGTCTGCTAGCACTGGAAGCTGTGTAACCGCGCAATTGCTCCATCAGTTCGCGTCGGTTGGCCAGTCCGGTCAGCGGATCGAACAGTGAGAGATAGAGGATATCCTCTTTCGCCTTCCGGACCTCTGAGATATCCCGCACCGCAATCAGAAAACAGGGTTTTCCAGCGATTTCCACGATGGATGATGATATCGACCCCCAGAAGATATGACCATTCTTTTGCTTCAATTGTGCATGCCAGTCCCAGCAAATACCATCTTCCGCAAGCGTCTTGAACAACCGTTCCCGGTCTTCATGATTCTCCCAGATATCGAGCTCCACACAGGTTTTTCCAAGTATCTCTTCGCGGCTGTATCCCGAGAATCCGATAAACGTTTGATTTACGTCTATGAATCGCCCATTATCCATGCGAAGGATCGCGAGCCCATCGAGGTTGGTATCGAAGACGGAGCGATAGCGCGCCTCGCTGGCGCGCAAGGCGATATCCCTCTGCTTTCTCTCACTGATGTCGCGAGCCGAAACCACCGCACCGGCGATCATGCCGTCCTGGGCGTAAAAGGGGTTGAAACTGTAACTGCCAAAGCAGCTTTCCGTATTGCCCTTGCGGCGCAGGACACATTCTTCCTCAATCCCGATCTCACCCCGCAATGCTCTGGCGCTCGGCCACTGGTCCAACGGCATTGCCCTGCCATCCAGATCGCATAAGTCAAAGATGGCATGAAGTTCTTCTCTTGTTCTAGGGCAATCATTCGTGCTCCTGCACTTGAGGAGTCTGATAAAAGATTGGTTGAACTTGATCAGCTTGCCCTTGGCATCGTAAATGAACAGCGCATCTTGCATGCTGGCCAGGGCCGTATCCAGTATCTTCCTCTCGCGTACGTAGCGGTCCGAAACCGCGCTCATGAATATGCCCGTGGCGATAAATAAAACCAATTCGACGACATCGTCCTCTTTTGCAACACTGAATTTCTTTATCGGTGGAAGAACCCAATACACGTCCAGCAACGCGGCAAGCAGCGTGGCAGCTAACCCGGCCCGAAGGCCGAAAACCAGCGCGATCACCATGATGGCCGAGTAGTAGGTCACGAAAGGCCCTAAATGAAAGCCTAAGTTCCACACCAGTATTTGACGAAGCAGGAAAGCTACTATTACCGCAGCCGTAGTCGCACCAGCATGAAGAAATTTCAGGTAAAGAGAACTAGCCATCAACTCCGCCTTTCGAGTGATTCCATATCGCGCGCCGCAAACCCATATGCGACAACGAGTTCCGTCGTTTCATATTTTGAGCTAGCCTAGCGTAAGGTCACGAAATTCAAAATGTCAAGCCAAGTTGTTCTCTTTCCGCTGGGGCGCAGGTCAATTACGTCTGGACGAATCCTCAGCTTCGGAGATGCAGGTCTGGATCCCATAAATGCGCGCGTAAACGACGCTCGGCGAGCGGATGTTTTCAACCGGTCGCAAGCCCCCTATGTGACAGGATGGCTTTGTTCAGATCAGCAACCGTTCAGTGCTTGTGATTGGGAAAACCCGCGGCTGCCCCAGATGCTTCGTTGTTCTTCTGCCGGAGATGCTGCATGGTGCCGCGGAAGGAGCGGGACGAACAGACGATTGGGTCCGGATATCGTATTCGCGTTGTGGCGAGGTTTTCCACGCGCCCTCGATGCGAATTACTTCCGAATGGTGGCCAGTGTCCACGGAACTTTATCCACTCCCGGAGTTGTTCCCGGATTACGCGCGGGTCGAAAGCGCCTCTGCTTTATGCAGGCGCTTGTGGATGTGGCCTCGGTACGCGCCGGGGATGGCGAGATCGAGCGAGCATGAGGCGGATCGAAAAAGTTCCGGGGTGCGCTGTATCCGGGATGCTGCTTTTGTTTCCGTTTGCAGATGCGCGGGGCCTGCGATGCGGGGAAGGATCTGTCGCAGGCCCGGCTGTTTTGCTGCGCGCAGTTACCGCGCTGCTTCCAGGTTGGCGGTGGCTTTGTGGATGGCTTCGGTCAGGATGGTGAGTTGTTGGGCAGCTATGGCGGTCTTCCCCGCGTCCAGCGCTTCGTTTACGCCCGGAATATCCACCGCGGCGTAGCCGGTATATTCTCCGGGGGCATAGATCGTGTGCTTGTACCAGGGGCGATTCGGCAGTCCTGCATCGCTCAGAAACGCCGTCTCCACAGAGCGCAGAGCCGTATTCAGAGCCGTCGGATTCGCCGGAGGATTCTGTTCCATGGAAATCACATTCTGCGCGGCTGCGGTGAACTGCGCGGCGGCAGCAAGCGCGGGCTTGAAATCGAGTTCACGAGCAGCAGGCTTGGCCTGAGCCGCTTTCAGATACTCTGTCAGCTCCTGTCCGTAGGTGACGTAATCGAAGGGGAGTACGTCGGCCTGGGCCATGTGAAGCGCTTCCAGACCGAAGACACGGGCCATCTCCTGCAGATAGGCGAAATGCGGATCGGCGTTCATCGTGTACCACGCATAGTTGTCGAAGACCGAATGATAGACACCGTAAGAGCCACCGGACCCAATGTCTGTCGAAGGAACGCCAAGGTGCTGCAGGAAGGGCGTGAAGTCCGATCCTGAGCCAAGGTCACCGACCGGAGCGTCGCTCGCTGCTCCGGGCGCTGCGACGGTCTGCGCGCTCCGTTGTTTCCATTGCGAATAAACGCTGCCGCTCACCGGACTGGGCACCTCTTTGGTCAGCTCGCGGAGGAACATTTTCAGCGAAGGCACGGCGTCGGCGCTGAAGATCGGTCCGGCAACGGCGACATCCACGTTGAAGTAGGCAACCGCATTCTGCAGTTGCTTCGCATGCTGCTCCGCCCATTCCGTCGATCCAATCAGACCCTCTTCTTCAGCATCCCAGCTGGCGAAGACGATGGTCCTCTTCGGTTTCCATCCCTGCCGGAGCAGAGCGCCGATGCCGTGCACCGCTTCCAGCATGGCGGCGGTGCCGCTGTTGGGATCGACGGCTCCATACACCCATGCGTCGCGATGGTTGCCCAGAACCACCCATGCGTCCGGCTGTTCGCTGCCCTGGATTCTGCCGATTACGTCCCAGATTGTGCGCACTTTGTAATCCTGGTCAGAGATCAGATGCACACGCACGCCGCTGTCGCCCACGTGGTAGTGAAACGGCAGAGCGCCCTGCCAGTCCGTCGGGACCGGCGCGCCTTTCATCGCTCGCAGAATAGGCTCTGCGTCGTGGTAGCTGATCGGAATCGAGATGATCGAAGGCTGATTGCCGGTTTTCATCGGGTCCATGCGCGCCGAATCGGGCAGGTCCATCGTGGAGGCGACGCCGGGCGTCTGCGGATCGCCTGGATACTTGAAGAGATACTGCACCGAGCCGCGCTGCACACCCGTCGCCGGTCGCCACGGTCCATGCGGATATGCGTCTCCCTGATAGTAGCCATCATCGTGCGGGTCGGAATAAATCAGCACTCCGACTGCTCCACGCTGTTGTGCGATGTAGACCTTCACGCCGCGAAAATTCGCTCCATAGCGCACAAGCACGATCTTTCCGCGTAGATCGATGTGTTCGGCTGCCAGCTTGTCGAAATCCGCCAGCGTGCCGTAGTTTGCATACACCACTTCGCCCGTCACATCGCCTGACGCTGACGAGCCGTTGAACGGCATGACCACATTCGGATTGTCCTGGTAAGGGTCGCTTGAGACGTGCTCCGGCGTCGGCCCGGTCGCCAGCACTTTGCCCTCGTCCGAGCGCGCCTCGAAGCTGACCTTCCGGGGCTGGTTCATCAGCACGCGATACGGCACAATCTTCGTCTCCAGTCCCGCTGCGCGAAACTTCTCCGCTACGTACTGAGCAGTTTTCAGGTCTTGCGGAGAACTTGCAATGTGCGGTTGAGCAGTCAGAATTTTCAGCTCTTGGCCTGCCAGCCGGGCGTCTGGAACGGCGAGAAATTCTTCGTCAAGCCTGGCCTCGGTTGCCGGATTGCTGAATCCGAGAAGATGCGTGGGAGCGCTTTGTGCCCATCCCGACAGAGGCAGCAGCGCCAGGGCGCAGGCCGCAATGGTTGCTTTCCGTGTATGCATGGTCCGTCCTTGCTGGGGTGTGTTGGCTAACTCGTCTTAGGGGTTTGGTGTTGCGGCGCCTGCCGGAGCAAAATCACGAATTGCGTCCACCTGACTCTGGTCCAGGTGATTCAGCATATCCACAACCAGATCCACCATGTGATCAAAATCCTGGCGATTCATAATGCCGTTGTGCGCGTGGGTATACCGCACAGGGACAACCAGATTCACGGTTGGCGTGCCACCGTTACTGGCCTGAATCTCAGCTGAGTCATCGCCGTATCCCTGGACTAGGTCGTATTGAAGCGGAATGCTGTTTGCCTGAGCTGTCTTCTTCACATAAGCCACCAGTTTGCGATTCGGCAGTGTGCTGGAGTCATAGAGGAAGATTCCCGGCCCTGCGCCCAGTTTTTCCTGCGTCTCCTCCGGATGGCCCGGATAAACATCCCCTGTGATGCCGCCTTCGATGGCTATGCCGAGATCTGGCTTTACCACTTCCGCCGCGGTATGCGCTCCCCGCAGGCCGATCTCTTCCTGCGTCGTAGCCACATAAAACAACTGGTTGGGATGATTGCTTTTCACTGTCCGCTGCATGGCTTCGATTAGCACCGCGCAGCCGACTCGATCGTCCCACGCCTTACCCAGATAGTTATCCGAGCCATTGAGCACTTCAAACGGCGAATCCGGCACCACCGGATCACCCGGCTCAATGCCCATGGCAGCCGCCTGCTCGGCGGTCATTGCGCCAATATCGATGGTCAGCACATTGCGCGGATAGACGTGCATACGCTCTTCAGCGGGAACTACATGAATATCACGAATTCCCGTGACGCCGCGGACCGGTCCCTTTGATCCCAGAATCGTCCATCGCTGATCGACAAGTGCCTGATCGAGCCAGCCTCCCAGCATCTGCATCGTCAACAAGCCATTCGGCGTAATGCGGCGCACCATTCCGCCCAACTCATCCATGTGCGCGTCAATCATGATCCGCGGACCACTCTTGCCCTGGTGCGCGATGACCGATCCCAGTCCGTCGTAGTGCAGATCATCCGAGAGCGCCTTCATCCTTGGCGCCATGATGGCGCGGACCGGCTCCTCGGCTCCCGGTGGTCCGGGAGCGTTGGAAAGGGATTGAAGCAGGGAGACAGTTGCATCCTGAGCCGAGGCCTTCGATGGACTGCTGGTTTGTGCTGCGGCAGGGATGAATACCAGGAGCGTTGCGAAGGCCAGAGGGCGGAGAGCAGGGAATGGCATGCGTTGCATCGTATCATTCCGGAACGCTCTTCACACCAGAAGAATTTGAGTCGCAATTTTTTTCTCCGCAAAAAATCTGCCTTCGAATCCGCACCTCGAAGTTCCCCCAGGCGCATCGACGAAACGCTACACTGAGACAGGCAGGTTCAAGGATGGCTGCAGTAACTCAGATTCGCGTAACTCTCGAGATGATCAAGTGGGAGCACTCGATCTTTGCGCTCCCCTTTGCGCTCACCGGTGCAATGCTCGCCGCCCGTGGCATTCCCCCCGTACACGTTCTCTTCTGGATTGTGGTTGCAATGGTTACTGCGCGCTCGGCCGCCATGGCCTTCAATCGTTGGGCCGATGCCTCTCTGGACGCTACCAACCCGCGCACCCGCATGCGTGCCATTCCGGCGGGCCTGCTCACGCCGGGCTTTGTGCTCGGCTTCACGGTTCTGATGACCGCAGGTTTTGAACTTGCCTGCTGGCGGCTCAACCGGCTCGCGCTGCTGCTTTCGCCCATCGTGATCGCCGTGCTCTTCGGCTACTCCTATATGAAGCGCTGGTCGCGCTTCAGTCATCTCGTTCTCGGGCTTTCGCTTGGCATCGCGCCGTCTGCGGCATGGATCGCCGTCCGAGGCTCGCTCGATCTTCGGATCGTGCTGCTCACCGGCATCGTTCTGCTCTGGACTGCCGGTTTCGATATCCTCTACGCCTGTCAGGATCTAGAGCATGACCGACAGGAGGGCCTCTACAGCATTCCGCAGTCGCTTGGAATGGATGCAGCCTTTCGCATTGCGCGGCTCTTCCATCTTGCAGTCGTTGTGCTGTTGGTCGTCTTCGCCAGCCTCTTTCACTTCCGTTTGGCCGGAGATATGGGCGTCATCCTCGTCGCAGCTCTGCTTCTCTACGAACATCGTCTGGTCTCTCCACATGACCTCACCCGGCTCAATGCAGCCTTCTTCACCATGAACGGCATCATCGCCAGCGTCTTTTTTCTTTCCGTCGCTGCAGACCTGCTGCTGAAGACGCCCCGCTGAGATTGTTCTGCCGTCGCGGCCAGAGTCTTGCTCGTCAGCACCGCAATTTCTCCGCGCCGGAGTTCGGTGACCCTCGTCGCGGACGGTATGATGGAGGGTTGCAGACGCCGCCGTGATGTTCACTTCTGCGGTCGGCGATACGGGAGTTGCCTTGCCACTTGTCGCCATTCAGGGAGAGATCGGTGCCTTCAGTCATGAGGCTGCGTTGAAATTGCTGCCCGACTCTTCCATTCTTCCATGCCAGCTTTCTGCGGATGTTTTTTCCGTGCTCTCCCAGGGCGAGGTCGATGCCGCTGTCGTACCCATCGAAAACAGCCTGGCCGGTTCGGTCATCGAGCATTTCGATCTGCTGCTGAAGTACGATCTGGTTATCGTTGCCGAAGCTCTGCTGCGCATCCGTCACAATCTCATTGCTCTGACCGGCGTGGCGGAGTCGGATATCTCCACCGTCTACTCCCATCCGGTTGCGCTCGCCCAGTGCCGCAAATTCTTTGCCACTCGTCCGGCAATCCGGCCATGCGCTTTTTATGACACCGCCGGAAGCGTCAAGCATTTGGCTGAGACTGCAAACCGCACCGCTGCCGCCATCGCCAGCAGCCACGCGGCACAGCAGTATGGCGCCGTGATCCTGGCTGCCAACATCGAGGATAACCCGGAAAACTACACCCGCTTTTTCCTCCTGCGCCGCCGGGCAGACGCACCCCCCATTTCGGACGCAAATAAGCTCAGCCTCGCCTTCTCGGTCGAGAACCGCCCCGGGTCGCTGGTTACCGCCCTGCAGCGCATCGCCGATCAAGGGACTAACCTCACCAAAATCGAATCCCGTCCGGTCCACGGTCGTCCCTGGGAGTATGTCTTTTACGTGGACTGTCAGCTCACATATCCCGAAGCCGCAGATCGGACTATCTCTGCGCTCTCTCCGAATTGCGCCATAGTTCGGGAATTGGGCCGCTATCGCGAAGCAACAGGGGACTGAATCGAATCCGCCTGCAAGCCCGCCCTCAAGCCCCACCCCGCTTCGCCGATAACTTCAGCGTGAGTATGAAGCTGTGATGAACTCGTGCTGCCCATCCTGCGTTTTTCTGGAACATTTTTCCCAGTGTTCCGTATCGATTTTTATTCCCGATCGCTTGCTTCGGGCGCGATGCGGCAGGTATGCTCCCATTCCTTGCGTCGTATTTTGAAACTTTGCTAAAGTTAAAAGTATCAAATAAGATAAGTTGATACGAGGGCGCTCAATGTTTAATCTTTCCGGTAACAGACAATTCGATCGCAAAGATGCAGGGGATCGCCCTTCAGGCCCGGAACCGCTCAAATCGTATCCCGTTCTCCCTGTGCGGGATACCGTTCTCTTTCCCCATGCCGTACTGCCGCTTACCGTCGGACGCGAAAGCTCTGTTCAACTGATCGAATCGCTTGGTGACCAGCGCACCATCATCGTTGTGGCGCAGCGCGATCCCCACGTGGATGCCCCGCAGCCGGAAGATCTGCATGAATGGGGAACATTGGCGACGGTCCACAAAGTCGTCAAGATGCCCAACCAGAGTCGGTTTGTCTTCACCGAGGGCACGGACCGGGTACGTCTGACGAAATTTGTTCAGTCCGAGCCATTTTTTGCAGCCGAAGTCGAAGCAGTCCCTGAGCCGTCTTTTGACGCCGCTCATCCGGATATAGAATTGCAGGCGTTAGTGCGAAACGCAGTCGCCCAGTTCCAGCAGATTGTCGCCGCTTCGCCTACGCTCTCCGACGAACTGCAAAGCATAGCCGCCAACATCGAAGAGCCGGGGCGGCTGGCCGATTTTATCGCTTCTTCGCTGCCGTTTCTTACTACTGCCGACAAGCAGAACCTGCTTGAGCTGAACAACCTGAGCGAACGCCTGGAGCGCGTTAATCAGCTCTTGGCCAAGGAACTGGAGGTCCAGCAGCTTCGCTCCAAAATACAAAGCGAAGTCCAGGATCAGGTCCAGCAATCGCAACGCGACTACTATCTGCGCGAGCAGCTCAAAGCCATTCAGAAAGAACTCGGTGAGGCCGACGAAGGCCAGCGCGATATCGAGGAACTACGTCAGAAGATCGATGCCGCCGGAATGCCGGACGATGTGCGCAAGGAGGCCGTCAAGGAGTTGAACCGGCTGGCGCGTATGTCTCCCATGGCTGCCGACACAGCCATGCTGCGGAACTACGTCGAGTGGCTTGCCTCTCTGCCGTGGAGCAAAAGCACGGGTACAAAGATAGACTTGGCACGCGCGAAGGAGATTCTCGACGCAGATCACTACGGCTTGAAAAAAGTGAAGGATCGCATTCTCGACTACCTGAGCGTGTTGCAGCTCAAGCCCGACATGAAAGGCCCCATTCTCTGCTTTGTCGGGCCTCCGGGCGTCGGCAAAACTTCGCTCGGACGTTCGATTGCTCGCGCACTGGGACGCAAATTCCAGCGTGTCTCGCTGGGCGGCATGCACGATGAGGCTGAGATTCGCGGCCACCGCCGCACCTACGTCGGAGCATTGCCGGGCCAGATCATTCAGTCCGTTCGTCGCGCCGAGGTCAACGATCCCATCCTCATGCTGGATGAGATCGACAAACTGGGTCGCGATTTCCGCGGCGATCCAGCCGCGGCGCTGCTTGAGACGCTCGATCCTGAGCAGAACGCGACCTTCCGCGATAATTATCTGGATGTCCCGTTTGATCTCTCGAAGGTCCTCTTCATCTGCACCGCTAACATGCTCGACCCCATCCCGGAACCGCTGCTGGACCGCATGGAAATCATTCCGCTGCAAGGTTACAGCGAGGAAGAAAAGGTCCACATCGCCTTCAATTACCTCATCCCTCGACAGATCGGGGAGAACGGCATTCGCGGCGACCAAATCGAATTTCCTGAGGACGCTGTGCGCCATCTCGTCCGCCATTACACGCGTGAGGCTGGCGTGCGCAAGCTTGAGCAGGTGATCGGAACTGTCTGTCGCAAACAGGCGCGCCGCATCGTCGAGGGCAACAACGAGCCGCTTGTCATCACGCAGTCGATTCTTCAGGAGTTCCTCGGCGGTCCGCAGGTACGCGTCGACATCGAAATCTTCGAGCGGACGCAACGCCCCGGCGTAGTCGTCGGGTTGGCCTGGACGCCGGCTGGCGGGGATATCCTCTTCGTCGAAGCGAACAAGATGAAGGGCAAAGGCGGATTCACGATGACCGGTCAGATCGGCGACGTTATGCAGGAGTCGATGCAGGCCGCGCTCACCTGGGTGCGCTCCAACGCTGCCTTCGTCGGCATCGAAGAGGATTTCACCACTGCGACGGATCTTCACATTCACGTTCCGGCTGGCGCCATCCCCAAGGATGGGCCTTCTGCCGGCGTCACCATGGTCACCACGCTGGTTTCGCTGCTCACGAACACTCCTGTGCGTCCTTTCACGGCAATGACCGGTGAGATCACGCTCAGCGGAAATGTTCTTCCCGTCGGCGGCATCAAGGAGAAATTTCTTGCCGCGCGTCGTGCCGGAGTACAGCACATCATCCTTCCAGCGGAGAATCGTCAGAATGTCGATGAAGACCTGACCGACGCGCAGCTTGAAGGCGTCACAATCCACTATGTCAGCCGTGTCGAAGAGGTGCTGGCCGCTGCGCTGCCGCTGGTCTTTGCCCAGCCGGATGCTCGCTCGCAACGCGCAGCGGGGACGGCGAACCCACCTCCTGTTATCGCATGATCTTCGTCAGCGGGTGTCATACTGATCTTGTTCTCGCTGCTGAAAAGAGGATCAGTAGGTCGGTGGCGGGATAACAACGTTGGGATGGCGCAGAGGCATGGAAATATGACAACCGATGCGGAGTACCTCCGGCGTGCGATTTTGCTTGCCGTAGACAATGTTCTCGCTGGCGCTGGAGGACCGTTTGCCGCCGTCGTCGTCCGAGATGGGGTCATCGTGGGGGAAGGCGCCAACTCGGTCACCCGCACACTCGATGCGACCGCGCATGGCGAAGTCAATGCCATTCGCGATGCTTGCCGTCGGCTAGGGGATTTTTTGCTGCGCGGATGCACCCTCTACTCCAGTTGCGAGCCTTGTCCAATGTGCCTGTCCGCCTGTTACTGGGCGCAGATCGATCGCGTCTTCTTCGGCGCCACACAAGAGGACGCAGCCGCTGTCGGCTTCGGAGACGAAGCGTTGTATCGGCAATTTTCCTTGCCGACCGACGAGCGCAGCCTGCCCGCCTCTGGTCTTTTGCGTGTGGAAGCGCAAGTCCCGTTTCAGACGTGGCTTAACTCAAAACTCCGCGTCGAATACGGCGCTCTGCCAATTTCCTGACGGCGCGACTCGCACCCGAATCGCAATTCCAGTCTGTAGCCGGAATTCGCCGCCTGAATCACATAGAGGGTCGTGTCTGCTCCAGGGCAGCCTGCATATCCGTGGCGAGTTTTTCCTGCATCGCAGAGTCCAGCTTCTGCCCGTCCAGCGTCAAATAGAAGACATCGATCGCCGTTTCGCCCTCCGTGTCGATCAGCGCCACCTCGATATTGCAGTTGTGTTCATGCAGCACCAGCGCAATCCGTCGTAGCAATCCCGGCGAATCCTGCGCCACCACCTGCAGCAGCGTCGACTGCTGCGAGGATTCCGAGTCGAAGCTGAGCCGAGGCATCGTTGCCACCTTCCCAACTCCGCCTCGATTCGTACCGCGACGGCTGGCCAGCAGTTGCTCCACCGAGGCGCGTTGCGCCAGGATATCCCGCACATTGTGCAGGAAGCGATCTTTCTCGGTTGGATTCAGTTCGAAGGTGCGGAAGGTATCGGTGAAGTGAAAGCTGTCCACGATCACCCCGGCGTCGTTGGCGAAGGCGTCGGCCTTCACAATATTCATGCCCCAGGCGGCCAGAGCACCGGCAACATCGGCAAACAATCTGCTGCGATCCTGCGCAATCACCGTCAGTTCCACGAGCTGGCGGTGCGGTCGCAGCTCCAATTGCACAGGGTCTTCGGCAAGATGTGTCGTCATCAGAAAGTGATTGCGAATCTGCTCCGGCAAGCGAGTCTGAAGATAACGCTGCGGCAATCCTTCCAGAAAGCGGCGTATCGCTTCGGCCTGGTTCTGCTGCTTTTTCGCGCTTGCTCCGGAGATCATGGCTCCGATGCGATAGAGCAGTGTCGGATCGAGATCCACGTGATATCGAACCTCGTCCACCGAACGGTCCATGAAGTTTGCCGTGGACATATAGAGCTGCCACAGATTTTCCGCCTTCCACGGCGTAAGCGCATCGGGATGAACCGCCTTGATGTCGGCGTAGGTCATCAGCGTCAACATGCGCAGTAGTTGTGGACTTCCGACCTTGTCCGCGAGCATGCGCACATTATCTCCGTCGAAGATATCGCGCCGCAGTGCATTCGACATCTCCAGGTGCATCCGAATCAGCTTGCGTACCGTCTCCCGTTCTTCCGGATCGAAATCCAGTCGCGCCAGAAAGCTTTCCGACAGCTCCACCGACAGCACCGTGTGGTCGCCCGTGCTCCGAGCCTTGCCCGTATCGTGCAGCAGCAGCGAAAGCAGCAGCAGATCGAGCCGTTCCAACTCCGGCAGCAGTGTGCTCAGCCGCTGCTCATATTCGTGCATTGGTCGTCGCAATCCATGCACATTGTCGATCGTCAGAAAAGTGTGCTCATCGACGGTATACCGGTGATAACTGTCGCGGATCACCAGTGCGTCAATGCCGTGAAACTCCGGCAGCAGCATCTCCAGAATGCCCAACGTATGCATGGTGCGAAGTGCGTGTGCGGCGTGCGGACCCAGCAGCACCTCGCGCAGACAATTCCACAGATACGGGCCCTCCGGCAGATGAATCGCCAGAACGGGAAGCGCGTCGGTGATGCAATTCTCCGCCGCCTGACTGAGCGTATATCCGTGGTTGGCCATCATGGCAAAGACACGTAGCAGTCCATCCGTATCCTGAATCTGTGAAAGGGTTGCGCCCACATCCACGCGCCCCTGATCCAGATAAAAATCCGTTCCCGCGATCGGTTGTCGACGTCTGCGAAACTGCTTGTAGAAGCTGACCGGCGCGGGTGCCTGTTCCATGAGCAGCCCGGCGCGTCGATACACTGCGCGCGCATGACGATAGTAGGTTCGCATCCAGTAGGCCGGATCGGCGGAGCCGCGCGTTTCCAGCCCGACCGACCCCGCCGCAGCCTCGTCCTGTGACTGCCAGTCAAGCGTATTGTCGTCCCGGCCATGACGGAAGTGAAGAAAGCAGCGGGTTGCGGCAAGAAAATCGAAAGCGGAGCTGGTGTCGCCTTCGGCTCCCTGTGCTCCGCTGTATCGTTCGCCGCGAATCTTTGGCCATTGCCGGGTTTCCTTCAGATGAAAGAGCAGCGCAAACCACGGTGCCAGATGATAATCCCGCAGCCCGCCTGGCCCATCCTTCAGATTCGGCTCCAGGTGAAAGATCGTGTTTCCAAAACGAGCATGACGGGCGCGCGCAATCTCACCCAGCTTCTGGGTTATCAGATTCCAGTCGCTCAGCAGTACGCCAGGAAATACCTCCTGCCGCAGCTTGAGAAACAGCGGAAAATCTCCTGCCAGAAATCGATGGTCGAAGGTGGCGAGCGTAAACTCCAGATTGTCACGGTCGAACCGCCCACACTCCTTCACCGTACGATAGACCGGACTTGCGCGCAGCCCGATATCCCACATCGCCTGGTGCACGGCGCGCGCCGCATCTTTCGTCCGCTTTTCCACCTCGTCGCTGGCAAAGGCAAACAGAAGGTCCACATCGGAGTACGGAAACAGATCCTTGCGCCCATATCCGCCCAGCGCAAGCAGCGAAACGCCAGTCCGCGTCTCCTCGCCGGTCGCGCGCTGCCAAAGCTCCGTCACGATTTTGTCCACGATCGTCGTACGGCGGCGAATCGTTGCTGTGCCATCGCCAGTCCGCTCATAGGTCTGTCGAAGCTGCTCGGTATCGCGCCGATACCGTTCCCGGATGTCATCAAATGCCAGCAGTGTAGATCCCATCTGCCCGCGATCTCTTCGTGCGGATGTCGTGAATTGAATTGTCGATTTCAGAATAAGCGATTCGAAGCCGCTCGCGATATTCTTGTGCAAAAACGGCACAAAGTGCGCCGTCAGTCGCGGGGTGACAGCGGATGGGCCAACCCGAATATCCATCCTTCCACGTTGCGAATCACGGCGTCACGAGGTTCCAGGTGTGGTCCGTATTCGACCAGCGCATCCAGCATTCCGAATAATCCAATTGCCGCATCCATCGCATCGTCCTGTTCGTCGCGCCCATCCGCGCGGTCCTTTGCCGCTGCTTTTGTGGCAAAGCCGCTCAAAATCTGTCGACGCAGCGTTCGGTCGATGCGAATCCCAAGCCGATGTGCCGTCTCCAGCCATGCCGGGGCAACTTCCAATCTGCGCACAGCGAATCGCTTCCCGCGTAGCGCGCGGCCAAAGAGCCGCGCGTGATACTCCGTCGGATAGGACTCCACGGCTACCACCACGCCGGGCAGAATCCATTCCTCCAGAGAACCATGAAAAGGCCACAGACGGAACGCCTCGCCATAAAGCGCCAGCTCTGGACCCAGTACCTGCCGCCATCCCAGCAATGCGCTCTTGCCCACCTGATTACCACCCAGGGTCCAGAAGAGCGAACAGGCATTCGTGCGCTCGGCGTGGCGCAGCTCGCATTGACGATAAAGCTGGTTCCGATGCGCCAGCCCAAGCGCCGGATGAATTGCATCGCGCCGTGCTCCACCCGGTCTTATCGGATAGAACGGGCGCTCCAGCGAAATTTCCTCTTCCGATGAGCAGACTTCGTGAAATCGACTCCAGCGCGAATTGCCGGAGGCGACCGGATCAGAGACGAGTTCTTGTAGAAAGTCGGGGAAGTACGCAATCCGGGCGCGATCCGCATACGTCGCCGGAAGTCCGAGCGGGAAGTCGAATCCAATCAGAATCGACGCTTGCCTGGATGCCTTTCGCCGCAGCCGCGCAATCAGCGTGGACATCTCTCCCACCGGCTGCGGAGCGTGAGCGGTGTATCTTCCGTTCCCTCGCGTCGCAACGGCGATCCAGCGCTTCGACGGCTGTGATCCCCAGTCGCAGTGGGCCACGAGTTCGGGAAATCGTGTCAGTCCCAAAGTGGCCGATTAAAGCGCGGATTCGCCGTGCTCTTCATTGCGGATGCGGATTGCTTCATCGATGCGCGTAACAAAGATCTTGCCATCGCCGATCTTTCCGGTCCGCGCCGCGCCGATGATCGCCTGAATAGCCTTGTCTTTCAACGCGTCTACCACCACGATCTCCAGCTTGATCTTCGGCAACAGATCGACCGTATATTCGCGCCCGCGATAAAACTCCGTGTGTCCCTTCTGGCGTCCGTGTCCGCGCGCCTCCAGGATTGTCATTCCCTCGATGCCCGCTTCCAGCAAAGCATCCTTCACAGCATCCAACTTCGACGGCTGGAGTATTGCTTCAATCTTCTGCATAAATCAGAATCCTCGCATCAAAGAATATATCTTCGACGCCTCAATACAGGTTACGGTGTGGTGAGTTTATCGGTGATGGGGTATCTACATCAGCACAGCCATTTTATTCTCCAAGCAGTATTCACCCCCTGATCCTCCATCGGAAAAAGACAAGCGGATCACTGGCCAAAATCATAAGCTTCTTCGCCGTGCTGCGAGAGATCCAGCCCGGTCAATTCCTCTTCTTCGCTCACGCGCATGCCAATCATCTTATCCACAATTACCAGCAGAATCAGCGTACCGACGGCAGAGATGCTCCAGGCAATCGCCACGCCCGTTGCCTGGTTCAGCAGCTGGTGCCAATTGCCGTCCAGTCCGCCCACCGGCAGCGTCTTTCCATGCGCATCCTTGCCGAAGATCGGATTGACCGCGGCCACCGCGAAAACTCCCGTTAACAGTGCGCCCAGAGTCCCTCCAGCGCCGTGGACGCCGAACGCATCCAGTGAATCATCGTAGCCAAAGAAGTTCTTCACGCGCGTCACCATCTGGAAGCAGAAGACCCCGGCGATCAGGCCGATCACCAGCGCCGGAATCGGCGCGACAAAGCCCGAGGCAGGCGTAATCGCCACCAGTCCCGCCACCGCGCCAGAGATAGCCCCCAGCGCTGTCGGCTGGCCGTTATGCTTCCACTCGGCAATCGTCCAGGAGACAGCAGCCCCGGCTGCGGCAAAGTGCGTTGCCACAAACGCCGAGGTTGCCAGCGCTCCGGCAGCCAGCGCCGATCCGGCGTTGAACCCGAACCACCCCACCCACAGCATGCATGCGCCCACGACACTCAGTACCATCGAGTGCGGTGGCATGGCTGTCTTCGGATAGCCCACGCGCTTGCCCAGATACAACGCCGTCACGAGCGCGGAGACGCCGGAGGTGACGTGGACGACTGTCCCGCCTGCGAAGTCCAGACATGGAAATCGTCCGCCAGCGGCGTTCAGCAGTCCACCCACGCCCCACACCATGTGGGCCATTGGGCTGTAGACCAGCAGCGACCACAACGACAGAAATACCGCTAGCGCACCGAAGCGAACCCGTTCCGCAAACGCTCCGGTAATTAGCGCCGGAGTGATGATTGCGAACATCAACTGATAGATCATGTAGGTCTGCTGCGGAATCGTCGCTGCGTAACTCGGGTTCGGATCAAGCCCAACCCCATGCAGCAGAGAATAATGCAATCCCCCGATGAAACTGTTGCCCGAACTGAAAGCAAGTGAGTACTCGACGACTGCCCACAGCACGGTCACGATACCCATCATCGCAAAGCTCTGCATCATCGTGCCCAGCATGTTCTTCCGGCGTACAAGGCCGCCGTAAAAGAGCGCCAGGCCAGGCCCGGTCATCATCAGAACAAGAGCAGCGGAGACCAGCATCCAGGCATTGTCGCCCGCCGATTGCGCATTCGCCACAGCGGTCTGCAGCGCGGCAATCTGCGCCTGCGTCACCGGGGCCTGAACGGATGCCGACGGAGCCTGCGCCCTTGCGCAGATTCCGCCAAAGCACACCAGAGAAAACAACATAATGGATGGCACGAGGCGCAGCTTCTGCCAGGAAAGGCAATAAATTTTCTTTATCATAACGATCAAATTGTAATTGTGTTCCCCTTTGCACGCTAGAGGCATTCCTGACTGCATCCTTTGGCACAGCTTCGTCGATTTGGTGTCCACTTTCCGGATGGAGTCTGCCGATTGGAGTGTGCCAGTTACAAGAGTCATCCTCGGAAGTCTCTCCGTAACAGAACCATCCAGAGATGGCTCTGCGTTTGGGCAACCTATTTTTCCGGTCCGGCGTCGTATACTGCATACATGGACGCACAGGAGCAGAAAGTCGCATCGGTTGCCTCTGGAAAGCATGTGCCGGAGAAGGATGTCTATCTTTTCGGTTCCCTTGAGAGTCATGGTCTGAATCGTGCGAAGGTTCGCGAAGCGACCTATGGCTACGATCAGCCCGAAGGCGTCTTTCTTACTTCGATAGATTTTGCTCTTAACTGGGTGCGCAAGAATTCCGTCTGGCCGATGACATTTGGCCTTGCCTGCTGTGCGATTGAGATGATGTCCGCCGGGGCATCCCGTTTCGACATCGCCCGCTTCGGTGCGGAAGTCTTTCGGCCTTCGCCGCGCCAGTCGGACCTGATGGTCATCGCAGGTCGAGTGTCAAACAAGATGGCTCCGGTCATCCAGCGACTCTACGAGCAGATGCCAGAGCCGAAGTGGGTCATCTCGATGGGCGCCTGTGCGACATCGGGAGGAGTCTTTAACAACTACGCACTTGTTCAGGGTGTCAATCAGGTGATTCCCGTCGATGTTTACGTGCCGGGTTGCCCGCCGCGTCCGGAGCAGTTGATCTACGCATTGACACTTTTGCAGGAAAAGATTCAGCGCGAAACAGGGACACTGCGCAAAGCTCTGAATTTTGAATCATAACCGCGAAAGGGAGCCGGGGAGAGTCGCAGACTGTTGACCATCGGGACGCCCGGGGGGAGAAAAACTCTGATAATATCCTGTGCCTGTGTTAAGTTTTAATTGCGATTTGTGTTTCTACGGCAGCACGAACTGCCATGCGAAGGAAGCTTCTGGCCCGGCTATTTGACATGGCGTTGTCGCCGGATAGTTGTTCCAGGTTTCAAAACGAATTTAGGTTGCGGAGGATGACAATGAACTTGCAGACGATCAAATCGGCTGTGCTGGCAGTGGGGCTTGCAGCTTCGCTAGCTGGCGTGGCCGCAGTGGCGCAGACTCAAACGGCAGCCAAGGGTACCGACCAGAAGGGACCATCCCGCTGGGATATCTTCGCTGGCTACAGCTATCTGGCCCCGCATGGAACGGTTTCCGTTCTTCAGCCCAACGGGCAGACTGAGGACTTCGTTTATCACGCAGTCAACGCCGGAGCCATTGGTAGCGTTGCTTACTATTTCAACCGCTACCTCGGTCTTCAGGCTGAGATCGGCGCGCACCCGAATGTCACCAACGGAAACAGCAACAACTTTTACACTTACTCCGGTGGCATCATCAGCCGCTTCCCGATGGGCGACATCACCCCCTTCGTGCATGCGCTTGTCGGTGCTGCCGACATCAGCGGTCCGGATCATGAGCCTCTGAAGCTGGGACCGGCGCTCACCGTGGGCGGTGGCATGGACTATGAGACTCCGCTTTTCAATCATCATCTGGCCATTCGACTCTTCCAGGCGGATTTCATGTATATGCATGCTGACTGGGGTCCGGTTATGTATGGCGGCCGCGCCAATATCGATGCCGCGCGTCTCAGCGCCGGTCTGGTCTATCACCTAGGCTCCGTCTATACGCCACCGGTAACGCTTGCATGTTCCGTCAACGGTCCCAGCACAGTCTTCCCGGGCGAGCCGATCAATATTGTCGCCACCCCGACCAATCTGAACCCCAAGAAGAAGGCCAGCTACACCTGGAGCGGCGAAGGCATCAGCGGTTCGGATGGCAATGCCAAGGTTGCGACGGCGAATCTTGCTCCTGGCACCTATACGGCCAAGGCTACGGTCTCGGAGGGTTCCAAGCCGGGACAGTCCGCCGATTGCTCCGCGCAGTACACAATCAAGCAGTTTGAGCCTCCGACAGTGAGCTGCTCGGCAAATCCGACCACCCTCCAGACCGACGGCACCAGCACGATCACAGCGACTGGGGTCAGCCCCCAGAGCCGCCCGTTGACCTACAGCTACTCAGCATCCGCCGGTACTGTCAGCGGTTCCGGTTCCTCGGCCACTTACTCCGCAGCTGGCGCTCCAAGCGGTTCAGCGACGATCACTTGTACTGTGACCGACGACAAGGGCCAGACTGCGACTGCGAACACGACCGTGAATATCGAGGCTCCTGTTGTTGCGGCGCCGAAGATCTCTTCGCTCTGCTCGCTCAGCTTCGACAAGGACAAGAAGCGTCCAACCCGCGTCGACAACGAGGCCAAGGCTTGCCTGGATGACATCGCACTTACCCTCCAGCAGCAGTCCGACGCCAAGGCCGCTATCGTGGGTAATGCAACGACGGCCGAGCAGACACCTCCGAAGCACATGAAGAAGCATGCAACCATGGTGGACGATGCTGCTCAGCGCGCAGTCAACGCCAAGGATTATCTGGTCACCGAAAAAGGCATCGATGCTTCCCGCATCAGTGTGTACACCGGTTCGGATAACTCCCAGACGGCTCAGGATTATCTGATCCCCGCCGGTGCAAACTTCGACGTGAACGGTGTGACTCCTGTCAGCGGAGATGTGAAGCCGCAGGCTCGCAAGCCGCTTCCAATGCGCCATCACAGCAGCAAGAAGTCCACAAACTAGCAGACCCGGTGCGCTGGAGCTTGTCGAGACAGGCTCCAGCGCAGGTAACTCCAGCAAATGACCCGGGACTGACCTGTTCACGGTCAGTCCTTTTTTCATGTCTCCGCGCAACTTCGCGCGTGTTCTTCCTCCGGAGCGAAGTGTTTTCGATGGATTGTTCGATGAAGGTGTGGGTCGTCACCCGTAGGTTCAGTCTTCTCACACTTCTTGCCGTCTTCGCTTGCTTCTCGCAAGCACAATCCGCCCCAGATCGATGGAGGACGCTCGGTCCGGATGGTGGCGATGCGCGCTCCTTCGCCGCGGATCCTGCCAATCCCGAGCATCTTTATCTGGGTGGAACCACCGGTTGGATTTATGAATCGCAGGACGGAGGTCAGAGATGGCATCGTCTCAGCCGGATTTCAGCTGACCCGGCGTCCCTGGATACTTTCATCGTTGATCACCTGATTGTTGATCCTGACATTCCACAGCGAATGTATGCCGCCATCTGGCGCGGGGATCAGCCTGACGGAGGTTTTTTTATCAGCGAAGACAGTGGGCATAGCTGGCGTGAGATTGCTGATCTTGCCGGGCAGTCCATCCGCTCACTGGCACAGTCCTCCGCCGATCCGCGCGTTCTTGTCGCAGGCACTCTCCAGGGCGTTTTCCGCAGTGAGGATCGCGGGCTGCACTGGCGTCCGATCAGTCCCGTCGGCAGTCGCGAAATTCATGAGGTTGAGTCGCTGGCGATCGATCCGCGAGACCCCGATGTCATCTATGTTGGCACATGGCATCTCCCGTGGAAGACCAGCGATGGTGGCAAAAGCTGGAAAAACATTAAGCGCGGCGTTATCGACGATTCCGACGTCTTTTCGATTGTCATTGATCCTAAGCAGGCGAAGACTGTTTACATCAGTGCTTGCTCCGGCATCTACAAAAGCGAATCCGCAGGCGAACTCTTTCACAAAGTGCAAGGTATTCCCTCCACCGCTCGGCGCACGCGCGTCCTGCGCCAGGATCCGCACAATCGCGCCGTTGTCTATGCGGGAACAACAGAGGGGCTTTATCGGACCGAAGATGCCGGCCGCACATGGAAGCTGTTGACCAGCTCCGATCTCATCATCAACGATGTGTATCTCGACCCTACGCGCCCAGGGCGTCTCCTGCTGGCTACTGATCGTGGCGGCGTACTCGCCAGTGACAACAACGGCCGCTTCTTCATCGCTTCGAACAGCGGATTTTCGTCGCGTAAAGTCGGTGCTCTGCTGGTTACGCGCCACGGTTCGCCACTGCTGATGGCGGGCATCGTTAACGACAAGACACTCGGCGGAGTCTTTGAGAGCAGCAACCACGGCGCAGACTGGACTCAGATAGCCGAAGGGCTGGACGGACGCGACGTCTTTGCCCTGGGCGAGGCGAGCGACGGCACCATCGTTGCAGGCACCAGTCATGGAATTTTCATTTTGCAGCAGGCAGTGGGTGGTGCAGTGCGCTGGCAGATGTACAGCGACATCGTGAACCACGGTTCGCGGATCGTTTCCACGCGCGTGAACGGCAAGCGCATCGATCGGATGCAGGAGTTCACGCTGCCTGCGCGCGAGCTGAGCGCAAAGGTGGCGGCATTGGACGTGAGTACCGATACATGGCTTGCGGCAACCGAGGAAGGGTTGTTCACCAGCGTCGACGAAGGCAAAAGCTGGCAGGGCGGCGTTGGTTACGGTGCGGAGGCCTACGAATCTGTCGCGGTCACGGCGGGCTGGATGGTCGCCGTACGCCGCGAGGGAGCCGTATACTCCACCGACCGCGGGGCGCATTGGGAGCCGATGGCGCTTCCCGCGCGCATTCGTACCATCCATGCCGCCATGATTGCGCCCAGCGGCGATCTCTGGATCGGTGCCGGCGACGGCGTGTACGTCTCGCGCAATCGAGGGAAAAGCTGGTTCTGGCTGGATCGGCTGCCCTTCCACTTCATGGATGACCTCAGCATCGACCCTTCAACCGGAAAGGTTCTGGCCGGGTCGCGGCTGGACACCCGCATGCTCGTGATCGACGAGAAGACCTTCACGCATACAACGGTCCAGACAGGTTATCCGCTCTATCGCGTGCGCGCTCTGGATGGCCGCTGGTTTGCGGCGACCATGCAGAATGGAATCATCACCCCGCAGTAGCTAGAGTAGACAGCGTGAACTTTCAGCGAGCGCATTCCGTTCGTGCGTCCAGGTTTATAGTTCCGGTATCATCGATACCAGGGGTGATGGGATGCAGACAGAGACCACGGTGGAACGACATCCGTTTCGGACGCATGATCCGGCGCTCAAACCGGTAGCCGCTAAAGTGATGGCTGGCGAGCGGCTCAGCTTCGACGATGGCCTCGCACTCTATCGGTCGTCGGATGTTCTGGCTGTGGGTTGGCTGGCCAATCGGGTTCGCGAGCGGATGCACGGCGACGTCACGTACTTCAACGTGAACAGGCACATCAACCCGACGAACGTCTGCGTGGCCAGTTGCAGGCTCTGCGCATTCGGCCGCAAGAAAGGCGACTCAGCTGGATACACTATGGCGCTGGAAGAAGCGTGGGAGACAGCAGCCTCGGGTTATTCGGAAGCCGTCACAGAGTTTCACATCGTTGGCGGCCTGCATCCTGATCTTCCGTTCGAATATTTTATGGACCTGGTTCGCGGACTGAAGGAGCGTTTCCCGAAGGTGCACATCAAGGCCTTCACGATGGTGGAAGTCGCGTACCTGGCGCGGCGTGCCAAACTGACAATTGAAGAGACGCTGCGACGCATGCGCGAGGCCGGAGTGGACTCCATGCCAGGCGGAGGCGCGGAGATATTTGCGCCGCAGGTGCGCAGTGTGATCTGCGACCATAAGATCGATGGGCAGGAGTGGTTGGATACGGCGCGTCTGGCCCACAAAATGGGCTTCCGGTCGAATGCGACCATGCTCTACGGGCACATTGAAAGCGACGCAGACCGCGTGGATCACATCCTGCGACTGCGCGAGGTGCAGGATGAGACCGGCGGCTTCCAAACCTTCATTCCGCTTGCCTTTCACCCTGAGAACACCGCGCTTGATCACCTCCCGGTGACTACCGGACTGACCGACATCCGGCAGATTGCCGCGAGCCGTCTGCTCCTGGATAACTTTGCCCATATCAAGGCGTACTGGCAGATGATGACACCGAAGATTGCCCAGATAGCACTGCGTTTTGGAGCAGACGACCTGGATGGCACCGTGATTGAGGAGAAGATATATCACGACGCTGGCGCGAAGACGCCGCAGGGAATGACCCGCAAGGAGCTTTGCCGTCTGATTACCGAGGCTGGTCGCGTGCCCGTCGAGCGCGATACGCTCTACCACGCGGTCACGCGCACCGAAGACAGCTTCCTGATCGCAGTCTAGCCGCAATGGAAGTCTTCAGATCTGCGGCGCTCTTCGGCCAGCGTGCAGCTTCTTGAAAATCCGGCAAGCTATACCAAAATACGAAAATATTTTATTGACAAATGTATATATTGTATGCATAATTGCTTCGCCTTTTCGGGTTAAATAGAGAGTCGCCTCAATATACCCGATTTCACGAATCTCAAAGGCAAGAATCCCAGTTACGACTAATTCTTCTTCAGCCACCCGCTTTTTACGGCGGGCGAGAATGAATTCTTGAGGAGTCTTGTCTCATGGCCCACAACTTCGGCAACACCACCAACTTTGAGATCGATTCGCCGGACAGCTTTTGGTCTGGCTTGTCGGCTATGCAACAGACAAACGTTACCGACAATGCTAACTACCTGCTGGGTCAGGTGGAGGCGGCCTTCACCACCACCACCGGATGGTTTGGCACGGACACGAGCAAATTCGGAACATCCAACCGCCAACAGGTGCTGTTTGACCAACCCGACAACAGCGGCGCCTACAACAATGGTTACGGCAATCCGATCCATCTTGACACCCAAAGTAACAACGGCACGGTCGGCACGGCCGGTCCGGAAGTTTCGATGCTATGGATGGCCGAATGGTCCGAAGTTCTGATGTCCTTGACCAGCAATTGGAATGCGGGTGACAGCAGTGGTGAGGGACTATCGCAGTACTGTGCCAATCAGCTATTTCTGAGTGGACACCTCGACTACTATGGGCAGCGCTTTGTCAGTGATTGGCTGAACGGAACGGGGACAACCAATCAGGGAACGCCGTCTCCAAACGCTGCCCGATCGGATTGGGTCAACACGACGTTCACCGGAGCCACAGTGAATGGCGTCTTTGTCCATGGCGACGGTGACCAGATCAGTTTCGGTTGCGCCCTGTGTTTCATCTACTATCTTACGGTTCAGCTCGACTTCCCCATCGACCAGGTAATCAGCAGCTACAAAGGGAACTTGGCGAGCTGTTACCACGCGCTGACCGGTGACAGCTCGAACCCGTTCCCAATTTTTTTGGGACTCGTATCCAGCGTCTATCCATCGGGGACGCCAGCTGTTCTTCCCACCGCCAATCCCGACAATCTGTTTCCGATCGCAGAAGTGCAATTTTACGTTCAAAAGGACACCTTCGGCCGAGATGAGACAGAGGACATCATCCATAATCAAGGGGGACTCGTGTCCTCGGCATTCTGGGTGGTGATTGACGGATTCAGTTATCAATCCTTCCGATCGCTCGGCATTCAGGTCAGCAGCTTCACCGGAAGCTTCGCAACGCTGCCGGGGGTGACGATCAAGCCCAACCCGGCTGGGCCACAGCCAGAGAATGGGGTAAACAGCGCCACTCCGCAACAGATCCGCATCCCGTTCGACATTACGCTCAGCGATGCGCCAGGTAATTCGATCCTGGGCCAGTTCCCAAGCACCGGCGTCTCGGCACCCTATCTGCTGACGGTCTCGCTCACCTCAGGCGGGGTGACAGTGAAGGGGTCGCAGGCATCTACCGAATTCGAACTGATCGCAGGGGCTGATCCGTATTTCACCAACATTCCCTCCGGCCAGGATAACCAGTCGTATCTGAGCCAGGACTTGCGGGTATTTCATGCTGCCCCGGCTATCAACAACGTCCCGTTCCCCGGCGGACCAACCTTCGGCACGGACAGCGTTGCAGGCGCTTACAGCTACATCCAAGCGCTTCTCGCTTACCTGAATGGCACCAGCAGCTTCACAAACCCGAGCGGCACAGACCCGTTCTCGTTGCTTCCGGACCAACAGGGCGAGGGGCAGACGGATTCCTCAGTGGCCCCCTACGTATTCAATTTTTCCGGTGGGTTTGTACCGACGTTAGCCAACAACTACAACTTCGCGATCGCGCGTGTGCGGTTGCGTGGCAGCTCCGGTGCCTCAGGGGCAGCCGACAATGTGCGCGTATTCTTCCGCATCTTCGGAACCCAGAGCAACGACACCGACTTCGATCCGAACGGTACTTACGCTTCGCAGCCCGATGCGGCAGGGGATCCCGGCACGCCTATACCTGGCTCTGGCAATACCACCATTCCGTTCTTCGCCACCGGCAATCCGGGGGGTGAGACCGACTACCTATCTGGCGGCCCGAACATCCAGACCCTGACCATCCCAACCGGACAAGACAGTTTGTGGTGGTATTACGGTTGCTTCCTGAACTTCTACGACCCCGCGTACCAGATCGGCGGAGAGCAAATCCAGGCCTACCTGACGGGCACGCATCACTGTCTCGTGGCGCAGATTGCCTTTGACGACGCACCGATCCCCATTGGGGTCTCGCCCATGTCCTGGGACCAGTTAGCGCAGCGCAATCTGCAGTTCACTATTGTGGACAATCCCGGTTCGGCGGCGACGCACCGCGCATCGCAGACCTTTGACTGCCGACCGAGCAGACCGATCGGCCGGCCGGGTGGCGACGGCCTGCCGCCGGATGAGTTGATGATCGACTGGGGTAACGTGCCAAAGGGCGCGGTCGCCTCGCTTTACTGGCCAGCCGTTTTGGCCGGAGAGGTGATCGTGCTTGCGCGGCAGTGGGGTAGCACGGCGCCGCTCTCTGCGAGCGATGCGCATACTCTCTCTATCCCGGTAGACGGCGGCATCAGCTACATCCCGATCCCGTCCGGCGTCGGCCAGAACTTTGCAGGACTGTTCACACTGGAAATGCCGCCCGGCATCCGCACCGGCCAACAGTTCGAGGTTGTAGTGCGGCGGGTTTCTACGAAGCGTGGCAAGGTCACGCCGCAGCCCCCACCCCCACCATCGCTGCAGTCTCCACCCGCGACGTGGCCTGCCGACGCGGAGAAGGCGACGGTCGGCGTGGGCATGCAGATCGTGGTGGAACGGCCGCTGTTATGGCGGTATGTCGTCGGCAGCTTCGTGGTGCGCATCCCGGTCAGCACGTCCTCGGCGATGCTGGTGCCGGAGGCGATGACGCTGGCCATCATGAAGTGGCGGGTGGCGCATCTCTCGCCCGGCAACCGCTGGATGCCGGTGCTGGAGCGTTACATCAAGTACTGCTCCGCCAAGCTGGATGGGATTGGCGGCGATTCCTCGCAGGTGCCACCCTCCCTCACCTGGACTCCACCCCTGTCGGGCGAAGGCGGGAAGGGCCGCGAACCGCACGGATACGAACTGTGCGGCAAGGTCGCCGAGGTGCGGTTCGACTGCCACGGCGGATTTGAGGGCTTCGTGCTTGACGACTGTTGTGATCGGCACCTCATGGAGAGTTGTGAACGGGGCATAAGCGACTTGGTTATGCGCGCCTGCCGCGAAAACCTCACCGTGTGCGTGCGACTCTGCCCGAAGACCGGCCGGATTGAGAGTTTGGCGATCAGGGGGTGAGGTGTCCATTTCCGATCCTGTGCCTATAGCATTCCATTCAAAGGCATTGGGTATCGCAAGCAGCTCGGATGCTTCAACCTCGGCAATGGGCCGCGCTCCCAGGCAGGGAAGAATATCGGTGTCTATGTGGCGCGGACTCTTACCATCTCCTCGGTGATCAGGTTAAATCCGGCCATACGTGATCGGGTTAAAAGCGGCCAACGAGCGTGGCCGAAGACGTGATTGTTTTACCTTGCCGACGTGTATCTTTGCAAGGCGGGCAGTTGCGCGTTGA
>JAKAXU010000039.1 GCA_021816455.1 Acidobacteriota bacterium | reverse complement strand
CACTAGTACAAATTTCCGGCCGAGCCAGGGTCCGTGCCGTTTCATGGAAGGTTACAGAGAGTCCGGCTACGGGGCCATTCGGCAACGTTCAGGTACTCTCCACCTCGAACTCATACAGACTAATGCTGACGGGGGGAACACGAATTGTCTCGGGCATCCCTGCCTGTTCCGTTTCGTCAATTTTGACCACGGCCTCCTTGCCAGCTTCATTGGCGGAGTTCACGCTAGGCGGCGCGATTTGGCACAATTTTCCCTGTTCGCGAAGCTTCAGTGCCTTTAACTTGAGCGTGAAACTGTGCCTATGCTCTGTGGGATTCACGACGGACAAAAGGAATCTCTTCCGGTCACCCGAAAACGCTGCAAGAACATCCAGAGGATAAGTCGGGCTGCCGGTAGGTGTCGGCCCTTTGTCCACAAAATCTGTTCCGCGAACTTGCCGCTGCGGTGAATCGCCGTCCACCGCAATGGGAACGGCGTTGAGAAACCGCGTCTGCAGGAGCTTCATCAGCACTCCTTCCGCCGGAAATCCGACTGCGTCGCCGGAGATATCCGTCAGCAAGCGGAGTCCTCCCGTTGCGCAGCTGGCGGTGATCATATCGGAGTGCCGAAACATTTCGTGCAGGCAAAGAGCATAGGAGAGTGGCCCAAGCATGCCTGGCAGCGGGTGGTTCTGACCGTCTGCGGAGCGCGGACGATTGCCCCACTCGTCAAAGACGAACTTGATATCCGTCTTCTTCAGCCACGGCATCTTTTCAACATACCTGTTCCAACAATCGAAGGCACCGCCGATACGATTGGCCAGCTTCCGGGCTTTCAGTGGCAGCGGATCCTGCACGTCCACGAAAAGTTGTTTTTCCGCATCGAAGGCCAGATTAGGATAGGCGTAGGTGTGCTCAGAGAGATTGTCAATGTTGTTGGTGCATTTCTGCAGCAACCATCCGTCCCAGTCATTAATCGAACCGAACTCGTAGGGTAGCTTTTCCGTAATCGGGGGCTCCCAAATGCTTGGAAAAAAGTTGCCTTTCTTCTCCGCGCCGTCTACGGACTTCTCGCAGATGCTGGCTCCGGAGACAGTGACCTTGATGTTGGGATCGATGGCCTTCATCGCATCGACGATGTAATTATGCTTCACCCAATATTGATCGAGTGACATGTGACCGTACTGCCACGGGCCATACATCTCGTTGCCGATGGTCCAGTAACGCACATGAAAGGGTTCTGGATGACCATTCTCGGCGCGCATTCTGCCCATGCGGGTGTGGATGGAGCCGTTACAGTACTCAACCTGCTCGGCCGCTTCGCGAGCGGAGCCGAAACCGGTATCGATCGCCAGATCGGGCTCTGCTCCGACCAGCCTGCAAAGTGCCATGAACTCGTGAAGGCCGACGTCGTTTGACTCAATTCTGTCGGACCACATGGGCTGGAGGCGCGGCGGGCGCTTATCGCGATCCCCAAGTCCATCGCGGTAGTCGTAGGTAGATACAAAGTTCCCGCCGGGCCACTTGAACATCTTGAACCCTTCCTCTTTGAAGAGTCGAATCATTCCAGAATGGAATCCCTGCGTATTGTCCGCAGGCATCAGTGACACGGCACCCACGTGAAATGTGCCTGCACCGGTGCCGAGGATTTCCAGTTTCGCCTCTTCGGTGTCCGCGCCGGGAGTGAATTTGAATGGAAACTTTTTGTATTCGCGGGTAAGCGCAGGGATCGTGATCGATTGCGAGTCGCCAGAGCCAGGACCCCACACCAAACGAACGATGACTTTGGCACCGGGATCGCCAGCCAGAACGATTCGTCCATCGTAGGTTTTGCCGCCGGCAATGCGCAATCTGGATTGCCGGATGCCGTGTGGCTGGGAAGAATCGAGCTTTATCCGTGGGCTATGTTTGCCGACATAGGCGAGCTTGGTGTCCATTTCAACAGTTCCCTCCGGCCCGACCGGCTTGAAAGGTTCGCCAAAGAAGCGCCGGAAAAAGGGATTCGCGGGAAGAGGCGTGGGCTCGCTGGTAATCGCTTTCGCAAATTTTCTATCGGTCAGGATCTCAGCCCACACTTGCGTGGTTGCCGGTTCCATATAGCCGCCGAAGATCATTGGATTGATCGGAGCGCCACTCGCGGACCCATCGACCCTGACCTGGATGACTTCGTCTGCAACGGCGGATGCTTTCATCTCTCGTGGCCACACCGCAGCTCCGGCTACTGCGCTTACAACAAATTCGCGTCGATTCATTGGCATTGTTCTCTCTTCCCTTCGTTTCATGCGTTCAAAGCGTTCCCGGTCAAGTCGATTCCTGGATTCGCGGTGCGCTATTTCCTGGAGATTGTTTCATCGATGCAAAGTGGCTTTATCGAATTGCGCGAGACACGCTTCCAGCTTCATCCAATTTATGAAGCACGCTTTGCACCCATCTCCGCGAGGCCGACCTTTTGCCTCTCGCTCATTTCAGGTCACCGCAATGCAGTGAGACACAACGCAGCAACTATAACAACGTGATGGGATTCGTGCACATTTTCGGGGTTCGAAGGATGGGTCGCGATTTTCGATCAAATATGTCTGGTTGTTTCTCCAATGTCGAAGTGCGAAGTTTCATTGAGGACTCCAGGCTTTGAAACGCAGCCGAAGATACTGCCGCAGGCTCTCCGCTACGGGCGACAGGATGAGATCCCTCCTTGGGAGAAGCTCGATCTGTCGGCAAAAGGACTTGCGACTGAGTCCTCAGACGAAATCCGACATTCACCTTTCCCGCAGGTCACGCAAAGGGATGGCCGCAATGATCCAGCCACAGTATCCCGCCTCCGTTCCATGGAAGAGTTCCCCCGGTAACACCAATGGGATACTTCCGAAAAACACGAGTCCGCCTACGTCGCACGAAATCATCGAAAGCGAGCAAGGCAATCGTGGCGCGAAGAATATGGATGGGACAAGAACGGAGGTTTGGCCACAATCACGGCAGTGATGGACCCGGACAAACTGGAATTGACCATTTCGATGAAGGGGGGTGATGTAAAACGCGCCCCCGCTTACAAGGGCATCAACACCGACTTCTTTGGGCGTCCAATCACAGGGGATAGAATGCCGGGACCGTTCGCGAATATTGGCAGCGCGCCCACGACGCGCAGTATCGACCCCAGGTGAATCGTGAAGGCGGAGCGCGTAGACGTCCCGATACTCGACGGCCTGGGCATCTGGACAGCAGGGATGGATGCTGTGGTGACCCGCGCTTCGCCTCTATTCTCTCGGCCTGAACACCAGTTTTTCTCCAGGCACAGTCGAAATGGAAATTACCGCGCCGGTGAGTAGCTTTGACTGCTTGCCGGCGACTTGCACCTGGACCGGTTGATCGACTCCCCAGGGGTTAGCAAGGTTGCAGGTGCCGCCTCGGTTGCTGGTGATGTGGACGCTCTCAACCTTGCCATCTTTCAGACTGCTTGAGACTAGAAAGTTACCGACCGCGAGCAGGTTGCCAAAGGATGCATTCTGCTGGCGAGGCCAGTTGGGGAAGATATGGATGCTGGATTGGTAGCTTTGCAGCAACATGGCTGCGAGGGTGGTCGGGACGGTGGCTTCATTTTCTATGCCGCCGGCGCCAAACCGATAAGCAAAACTGGGGAAGCCGATCTGCGTGACCAGGAGATGGAGATGATCGAGGATGGAGGATGGATCGTAGCCTGCATCGGCCGCCGCCGGGTAGAAGTTCGAAGTATTGTTGGAGTCGTACCAGAGGCGGGTGTAATTGACCGTATTCTCAGCGGCTTTCTGTAACTCCGGCTTACTTTCAACGCCGATGTTCCATGCCGGGAAGACCGCTTGCAGTGAGTTCATCCCAGCGGACGAGCCTTCAATCTTTACGGGCGGATCGGCGGAGAAACGGTCACCCTTCGAGATGTCAACCCATTGCATGCCGTGTTCGCTTTCGACGATGACCTGGTCGGCAGCGGGGATAGGTTTGCCAACAGCATCGACGATGGCTTTCACGGCAGATGCCGGGGCAAGCGGGAGTGGGCTGAGGTGAGAGAGATGGTCCTCCCATTTTGCGCGCATCTCTGCTCCTGCGTGGAGTTGGTTTCCCATGTCGAGCAGGACCGGGTAAAGCATGTCGAGGAAGCCAATGACCGCAGCTGGATTGACATCCTCGGACGGTCCCCAGAGATGTTCATCCTCGGCATCGTTGATGTCGATGTACCGGCCGTCCACAAGCTTCAAATCGTGATCCCAGAAGTCTGCGACTCCGACCAGAAAAGGCCAGACCTTGCGGGCGTAGGCGGCATCGCGCGTGTAGCGCCAGCGCTGGACGCAGTTCACCGCTGCGAAGAGCGCGTCGCTCTTCTGGTCAAGTGCGCGGAAGTTGTCGCCGCTCCAGACGGGCGACGGAGCGAGGTGGGTATAGTACACGAGACCGTGCGCGTGTAACTGCCGCGCCAGGCCACGGCCGCGCGGCATCCAGGCGAGGAGGGGAGCGTCGTATGGGTCCGCAAGATCGACGTGGTTGGTGGCGAAGGCAGCCCAGAAGGGCGCCTCATAGTTGTAGTCGAGGGTGTAATCTCCCTGCCATCCCACATAGGTTGAGGTGATCCAATTGCCCCAAAGACCTGGCGCGACATTGCCTTGCCGACTGCACGAGGCAAGGACGTACAGCGAGCCGTAGTACCAGGACTGGACCGTCTTATCGGGGATCTCGACAAAAGATTTCGACCAGAAATGATGCCACCATGCGAGGTGAGCAGCGCGGATGGACGCAATGCTCGCTTCGCTCGTGTGCTCCAGGCCTCCGATGGCCGCTTGGACGTAGTCTGAATTATCGCGATCATCGAAAGCGCTCACGGCAAGAATGACATGGCCGCCAGCAGGAATAGCGAAGTGCGATTCGCCATCAGCCTGTGTGATGGGATCTCCGACAACCCGCATGGCGAGGATGCCCTGAGGAGCCATGTCATCGAAGGGGATGTGAGGGTCTCCGGGATGGGAAGCCATCCAGCTGAACTGCGGACCCATGACCTGCGCCGCAGTGGGAAAGGCGTTGGTTTCGCCCACTTCCCTGCCCTCCACGCGCAGAACCATTCTGCTGCCGTCATAAGCTACCTCCACGCTGATCCATTGGCCGGACGGGAGCGGAGAACTCGAGGTAATGACGGTTCCATTCAAGTTGGCGGAGAGCTTGCCTTGCGAAACGAAGAAAAGGAGGCCAGCCTCAGCGCCCTGACCCCTCGGGGCATCGTGCCCACGCGTGTTTCCGAGCGGGTCGGTGGGGTCGACCGCCTGCTGCATCCAGCGATGCTCAACGAGAGCGTCGAAGATCACTCCACTGCCGCCCACATTCGCAAGGTTAATGGAGGCACTGACGTTGAACTGGCGCTCCGGCATGATGATGTTGCCACCGGAGAACAGGGTGGTCGCAGTTTTGTCCGTTGCGGTTTTGCTCGCCGCCCCCGTGAGAGCATCGTGAGACGCCCACTGGTACGCCGGTTTCCGCTCCGGGTTCGCCTGGAAGCTGTCAAAGACGCGAACAGACCGAACGGCAGCCTCCGACGGCATACCGGGACTTTTTTCGTTCAGTCCGCCAATGGTGGCGCGAACGACCTCCGGTGAGACCCTCAGCCAGGAGACGTTGCCGGTGATTCCGCCAAGCGTCTCCCGATCCTTCTGGCCGAAGCCATCGAGCATTGAGGCGCTTACCTCAATGGGCGTCTGACCGGCGTTCTCAAGCTGAACGAAGAGAGTGTTTTGGTTAGCCGCAACCCAGGATTGCGTTCTAAGCAGGGCATTGCCCCGGGCGAAGCTGGCAGTGATGTCGGCGGGGCCGATATTCTCGGACAAGTGCGCCGATGCGCCATCGAGTGACGGGATGGAGAGTTGCAGCCGTCCGACAGGCATGATGCGGCCGCGCAAGACGCTCCAGAAATCGTCGCGTCCGATGTAGAACTGCTGCTGCTCCGGAGTGCCACCGACCGCGACGCCGACGCTGCCATTGCCGAGCAGAGCTCCGCCGGTCATGCGCCAGGTGGCGATGTTGCCTGGCATCTGCTGCCAGCTGCCGTGTATGCCGGAGACGATCTGGAGCGCCTTCGCAGCGACAGTCGGATCGGCTGGTCCACGGCCTTTAGCGGCAGCCCCGAATGCGGGGGAATTGTAGAGTGTTGCGGAGACCAGTGCGAATGTGGCGGCTGCAATGTATCCTACACTGCTTCTCGACATGGAACGTCCCCTTCTTGACCAATACCTGTCTGTATACAACCCACGTGACATGAACGTCTCCCAGTGTACGCGATGAGTTGCACGCCAGCAGCCTTGGTGGCCTCGATGACTGCTCGGTGTCCGTTGATTCGAATACCCAGTTCGGCGACGAGACCAGAAGGACGCTGGTGGCCCCTGCGAACGCCGTTGCCAAAGCTGCGCGTTTGAGCGCGTCTGTAATTACGAGCCAGCAGAGCTGATTGGTAGCTTACGAGCGCCAGAGCAAAAATAGACCACAAAGCATGGCGGAAGCAGTGTTTTGCGGCGAAGTATGTCTTCACAAGACTTCCTGACTGAATGAGGAAAAGAGGCTGACACGATCATGGCTTCGCGGTGGTCCAAATTATGCAGACGGTTGTCTGACACGGTTCTAGGATGATGAATATTGAAGACGTCTGACGCTATCCCATGTTCTTATCCCATGTTCTATCGATAGCCAGACGCCCAAAGGCCCTTTCTTTCACATGCAGGGTGGAGGAACTGGTGTAGACGCTCCATTCCGGACGTCCCAATGCCTTCCCCTGCAGAGGACCTACTCTGTGTCCAAACACATTCATGAAAAGGAATCGCACGCCGCCAGGCTTCTCGTGCCCGACGGCTTCTCACCCGAAGATGTGAAGAACTTGTCCAGCGTACTGAACGCGCTTCTAGCGGATGCCTTCGCCATCTATCTCAAGACCAAAAACTTCCATTGGCACATGAGCGGGCAACACTTCCGCGATTACCACCTGCTTTTGGACGAACACGGAGCCCAGATATTCGCCATCACCGACGCCGTAGCCGAGCGTGTTCGTAAGGTCGGCGGCACAACCATCCACTCCGTAGGACACATCGCCCGGCTACAACGAATTGCGGACAACGACGAGGAGTTTGTGGGCCCAACCGAGATGCTGCGGGAACTCCTCGCCGACAACAAGGCATTTGTGAAGAGCCTGCGCGCGGCACACGTAGTTACCAGCAAAGCCAATGAATATGCAACCACCAGCTTGATTGAAAGCTGGATTGACGAAGCGGAGCGGCGTGCGTGGTTCCTGTTCGAAGCCACGCGGTAATGAATCTTCGACCTGATGGCGCCACCGCCATTCTCTCCGTGCTCGACCTGCCCGATGCGCCTGCCGCCGTCGGTTCGAGCGGCCAAAGTGCGAGCAGAGCGTTGGCGTGGCGCGTGGTCGGAAGCCGCTCACTCATCTCGGAAGCGTCCTCCATCCTCGTGGGATGCTTTGCTAACTCCGCACATTGCTATAGGCGTGGGTTGTATTGAATCTCGGGCAGGCCAGGGTCGGTTCGCCGAGTCATTGATTCACATATTGCTCAGGAAAGGATTTCGTGATGAAGAAGAAGGGCCGGATTCAAATCGCGAGCCAGATCATAGCTCGACTTAAGAGAAAGATGCAGGAGCCGAGATTGACGGAGTCGGTCCGAAACGGTATGCCGCTCCAGGCTGGGCTGGACAAGAAAGAGTCGGCAGTCCGACTTGAGAGAGTATGACACCTGGATAACCAGCTTGGATGATCCAAATAGTGCCGACAGAGAGTATGTTTACCCGCATCTACTTCGAAGGAGATGCGATCAGCACTCGTCCCAAATAAGTGCGACGCAATGGAGGACGCATTATGCCCACGATCACGACGCAAGACGGAGCCACAATCTACTACAAGGACTGGGGCGCGGGTCAGCCCGTTGTCTTCAGTCACGGCTGGCCACTGAGCGCAGACGCGTGGGAAGACCAGATGGTGTTCCTGGCCTCTCATGGATTTCGCACGATTGCGCATGATCGCCGCGGACATGGCCGGTCGAGCCAGCCCTGGAATGGCAACGATATGGATAATTACGCAGATGATCTCGCGGCATTGACCGAAGCGCTTGACTTGAAGGATGCTGTTCACGTCGGCCATTCAGCCGGCGGTGGAGAGGTGGCCCGCTATATCGGCCGCCACGGCACAAAGCGGGTTGCCAAAGCAGTGCTGATTGGTGCAGTGCCGCCGCTGATGTTAAAGACCGATGCCAATCCAGGCGGGTTGTCAATCACGGTCTTCGACGGAATACGCGCAGGCGTCCTGGCAGACCGTTCACAGTTTTTCAAGGACCTCACTGTGACGTTTTATGGTGCCAATCGGCCTGGTTCAACCGTCTCGCAGGGCTTGCGTGACTCCTTTTGGCTACAGGGAATGCAAGCAGGGCTGAAGTGTATCTTTGATTGCATCAAAGCCTTCTCTGAGACCGACTTTACCGAAGACCTGAAGAAGATTGATGTGCCTTCGCTGATTATCCACGGAGACGACGATCAGATTGTGCCCATCGGAGACTCATCGATGTTGACGGCCAAACTGATTAAGGCAACAACGCTGAAAGTTTATCCAAACGCATCGCACGGGCTGTGCTCTACCCACAAAAACCAGTTGAATAAGGATCTATTGGCATTTCTTCGGGAGTAGATCGCATGCAGACAGCGCGACGCAGACGAACAGTGCGGGCAGCGATCAACTGGATCTCAAGCACGCGGCCCTCAAGCGACGGTTGATTGCGACCGTTTCAGAGAACGCACTGTGCTATGGGATGACTTCATACGGGCGGTCGTGCCTTCAACATAGCTCGCTTGCGGGCCAGATGGTCCCGGCCATCGGTTAGAAAGAACGCCGCCTATATCCGTAAATACGCATTTGATTCCAGTTGCGTTCTTCATCAACTTTTCTTCCGTGGCCCTTTCGAAGGGGTATCCTTCGAGTTCTTGATTCCGCGATAATCAACGATTTAAACCTTTGCCTCAGGAGCATCGGCGACTGCCTCTGCCGATATCTGTTCCGGCAAGTCGAGACGGGCCACTCCAATGCGATTGTCGGCCATCCCGTAGTAGACGTCGAAGCGATCCGGTTTACCAAGATCGTCGCGCCGGTCGATACCCGTGGGGAACACAATATTGGCGACGGTTCCATCCCGTTCTTGCGGCATCTCGGGCCTTAGCACCGGCTCCGCCGATCGATAGCGGATCAGCCGCGGCTGCTGCTGTGAGAGCAACATCACTCCGGCTGAGTAGCAAAGATGATGGCCATTACCATCGGCACTGGTTACTTCGCTTACACCGTGGTAAACGATCAGCCAGCCGTGCCTGGTGAGAACGGGCGGGGTTCCGGCGCCGATCTTGAGCCGCTCCCAGGGCGACACAGGAATCGCTAATCTGTGATGAGAGGTGAACCGGCCCAGACGCTCAGGTTCAGAGCTTTTCAACGCGGGCGGGCAATAGGAAATCCAGATACTCTCGTGATCCAGGTCCGCTTCACGGTCCTTACGTTGGTAAGCAGTTTCTTCTGGACGCGTGCCGGGAAAGAGCGGACGGTGAAGCATACCTAGCTCACGTTGCCCAGATAAATTCGGGATCGCAACCGGGAAAATGCTCGCATCTTTGTCATCGATGTTGCCCAGCTCGATGCCGTGCCAATGAGCGTAGGTTGCAAGCCCGAGACGCTCCCAGTGGAATAAGTCCTCCGACAGGGCCAAGGCGATTCTTGGGCCTTGGGGCGAGAACGCCGTGTAGGACATGATGTAGCGCTGGAGCGGTTCCACATACGTAACGCGCGCGTCCTCGCAGCCACCTCCGCCGTCCGACCGTCGCTCATAGTCGGCTTCGGGTTCCAGTGCGATGCCAAGCCTCTCGACGCCTGCCGGGTCACCGGCTTCATCAAACTTCACTCGTGCCATGCCAATGCGCGAGTAATTTCCTTTCGCAACCAGCCGTGGAAACAGGTACAGTTCTCCATCAGGTCCGCGAGCGGCGGCCGGATTCAGGACGCCTTCGACTTCCTGAGGATTGCCCGCCTCCGGTTCCATCAGCATCCCCAGGCGGTGAAGCTTAAAGTCGCTCATCAGTTCTCCTCAAACAACCGCGTTTGACACTTCAAATGTTCGCGTCTGTTGATCGGGATCTAAACAAGCGATGATCGCTTCGACAACCCGCTTGGTTTCACCCGGACCTCGAACCGGAATGGAAATCACACCTGCCTGCTTCGCCGGATAATCATTCCCTCCAACAAACAAAGCATCTCCGACGTAAATCATCTCCTTCAGAGAAATTCCAAGAACATCTCGAAGCTTTCTAATCCCGTATGCCTTGTCAATGCCGGGTTTGGTGATGTCGATGGATGTCGAACCACCGATGCGAACTGAGAACTCGGGAATCAATGTGTCAAGAATGGCCTTGATCTTCTTCCGCTTGGCGAGATCCCGATCCCATTCTTCCTTCTTTGCCAAAGGAGCCTGCTGACCTAGCGCGGAATAGGTTATCTGGCTTCCCCTGTCTTCAATAGGCTCCCCCCAGGTTTGTTCAACATGGAAGTCGGCTGTCTCTATCGCTTTCTTCAACGAACTAACAATCTTCTCTTTTTCGTCCGCCTTGAAGTCCTCCGAATAAAGCTTCTTCCATGCTCCGGTGTATTGAAAGAACTTTGTACCGCAGGTAGGAAGAATCGAAAGCCTGGCCAGGCTTTCGTCCTGAGGAAGTTTGGAGAGCACCTGTTTTTCAAACTGCGGCCAAGCGCCTCCTGAAATGACAGCCACCTTGGCGACGCTGAGCAGATCATGTAGCAGGGACGCCATTTCGGAGTCGAGAGACGACTTGCTTGGTGCGAGGGTACCGTCCAAATCGAACACTATGAGCTTTTTCATTGATATCCCCATCCTGGGTTCTATGAAATCAAGCCGGATTTGCGCTGTCTATCCTGTCCTGTTTACGACATTCTGCACAATCATGGGATCGCGATCTCCAACAGAATTACTTCTCCACTGGGTTGAAACGCACACTGTCCGACTTCTGCCGGCAAGAGCCAAACATCTCCTCTGCCTACCGCGTAGGGAATTCCTTTGTGGCTGACCTGGCCTGTGCCCTCAATGCAAACCAATACGCGCGGCTCTGCGGTTGCTCCAACGGTGAACAGGTCTTGACCTAGTAATCGCCACAACAAGAAAGCATGGCAATCGAAGAGCCGCTCGCGCTCAACAGGTTTTTTAGTTTCGACGCGGGGCGCAGCCATGCCGCCATCACTCGCCCCAAACTCGATGGAGGCAAATGCCTGCTCGACTTGCAGCGGCCGCAACTCCCTGGTCTTCGGGTCGATATGGCCCCAATCGTAGAGCCGAAACGTCGTATCGCTATTTTGCTGAACCTCGAAAACCACGACATCGTTGCCCAGAGAGTGAACTGTTCCTGCAGGAATGAATATGGCATCGCCGACCTTCGGGGCAATACACACCAGGTGGTCTGCAATGGTACCGTCATCAAGAGACTGCCGCAGAGTATCGGCAGTTGTGCCTGATTTCAGGCCAGCATAGATGCGTCCCTCCTTCTCGGCATCGATTACAACCCACGCTTCTGTCTTTGCCGTATCGCCAGCAGGAATCAGCTCTGGGTGCGCATCGCTGGGATGCACCTGCACAGAGAGCATCGAGCGTGCGTCCAGAAACTTGAGCAGCAATGGAAAGCGGCTGAAACGCGAAGACAACTTGCCCATCAACTGTTCTGGAAACTGCTTCATCATTTGCCCAAGTGTCTGACCCTTGAGCGGTCCGTTCGCAACCAGGCTTTGGTGGTCGGTGCGGTCGCTGAGCACCCACGCTTCTCCAACAGGACCGTCGCCAGGCAGCGGCGCGGAGAGCAGGCTGGACAATCGCCTGCCGCCCCACAATCGGTATTGATAGATCGGATCGAAGCGCAAGGGATACAAAGAAGTCTGCCTCATGCTGGTGTCACCCAATTCAAGTGATTGCGAGTTGGCGCGTGATCGATGTGGATCGCTGTTGCGGCGGTTGTCCATGCCAGCAATTTGTTGGCGATGGTCCTTGACTCAGGGAAACCGATGGCCATGTGGAATCGATGCCAAGTCATCGCTTAGAACGTAAATCGCAAGCGCCGCAGCCATGAAGATTGCGCCGACCCAAAAGCGCCAATCATAATGCATGCGCCTCCAGTATGGGCCTGGATCCGGTTCGCTGGCTTCGCCACTATTTCCTTCCCGATTGTGTTTGCTTCCAGTCATCTCTTCTCCATCTCGGCAGAGTATTCTCCTCGTCGTGCAGCCTGGTTGCAGCGTGCGCGGTGAACCAGAGCCTGCTGCGCCGCCAATATATTGGCCTCGTGGCCTTTCCAAATCTCCAAGGCCGGCTGCTGGATGGCTCGGGCAAACGAGAACGCCAACACCCACGGTAGCCGCGATTTGAATCTCATATTCATTGCATTCAAGTGTGCTGAAGCCAATTCCGCAGATTGACCGCCGGACAGGAACGCAATCGCCGGCACAGCGGCGGGAACGGCTCGCAAAAAGCAGTTCACGGTGGCATCGGCTACCTCATCCAATGTCGGTTGACTTGCGCAGGCCGTTCCAGAAAGCACCATATTGGGCTTCAGAATCATTCCTTCCAGAGCCACCCTTTGCGCGAACAATTCGCTGAATACCGTCCGCAGCACCTCGTCTGTGACTACACGACACTGCTGCAAAGTATGCCCGCCATCCATGATGACCTCAGGCTCAACAACAGGGACGAGGCCCGCCTGCTGACACAGCGCCGCATAGCGAGCCAGTGCATGAGCATTGGCTTCGATGCAGCCCCAACTCGGAAGCCCATCACCGATCGCTATCATCGCGCGCCATTTGGCAAAGCGCGCGCCCATTTGAAAATATTCGTGAAGGCGATCGCGCAATCCGTCCAGGCCTTCAGTCACTTTTTCGCTGGGATGTCCTGCCAACTCCTTCGCGCCAGCGTCTACTTTGATCCCAGGAACGATTCCCGCCTCGATCAGTACTTTGATGAAGGGCGTGCCGTCGCTCTTCTGCTGCCGGATCGTTTCGTCGCAGAGGATTGCGCCGCCTATCGACTCACTGAGCCCTGGAGAAGTTACAAGCAATTCGCGATACGCTCTCCGAGCTTCGAAAGTCTGTGGAATTCCAAGCTTTTCGAAGCGCTTGTTACAGGTTCCGGTACTCTCATCCATGGCAAGCAGGCCCTTATCGTGAGCGAAAAGGGCCCGTGCTGTTTCTTCAAGTTGTTGCACATTCATTCGAGCGTACTCCATTTTTTCAGACCATTTCTGAGGGATAAGTCCCGATATGGTTGACGCGGTCTTTGTTACCCCGGATCAGTTATCTGACGGCCCAGACCTAGCCACGCCCACTTTGAGATGCAGCGAGAGGAAGCGCAAGCTCTTCCGATGCAGGCGTGGGATCAAGCGAGATATTGTCTTGGGACTCCTTCTCTTTGTTCGCTCGTTCCTGACCTATTCCCATGGTCAGCGCGGTCATTCCGGCAAGACCGCCCAGTTGCATGGTTTCGATGGCGGAGCTGGGAACGATGACGATCGTAGAGTTTTGCTTCAATCCTTCATAGAGCATGTTCATTCCACGTAAATGGAAAGCGATGGGATCGTTGGCGTAGGTTCTGGAAGCTTCGACAAACTTCTCCGCCACCTGGCGCTCCGAATCTCCAAGAATGACGCGGGCCTGGCGCTCTCTTTCGGCCTGAGCCTGCATCGACATCGCATTCTCCAGCGCCTGCGGAATCAATACGTCCTTCACCTCGACCGAGATGACATTGATGCCCCATGGCTCTGTACGCTCATCGATAATCGTCTGCAGTACGCTGCTGATCTTGTCCCTGCCTTCGAGCATGTCACAAAGCATCGTCTTGCCGATCACATCGCGCAGCGCTGTCTGCGCCGCCCAGCTGATCGCGCTTTGATAGTCCGCAACGTCGAGCGCAGCCCTCTTGGGATCGACGATTTTCCAGAACAGAACTGCATCTACATCCACGGGGACGGTGTCTTTGGTGAGGGTCTTTTCCGCCTTGAAGGAACTCGTGAGAACGCGGGTATCGATCCAATAAGGGATGGACTCGAAGATCGGAATAATCAGGAACAATCCCGGTCCTTCGAGGGAGCGGAACTTGCCCAGCCGCAGCACCACCGCCTTGCTCCACTGGTCGGCGACCTTGATTGCGGAAGTCGCAATGTAGGCCAGAACCAAGGCAAGGGCCAGAGTGACGATGGCGGCCGCATCAGCCGACGCGCTATGAAGAGCATAGGCAACCGCTCCGCCCACACCTAAAATAACGACAAACATTAAAGCCTGGAGCGAGTTATTTTGCCTCATACTGAATTCTTCTCATCCCGCGCGACGACAGCTCGACCTTATGAAAATCCCTTTGAATTCGGCGCTGTTGCGGCGCATACTTACAGGTCTGTTAGGCGTAGACTTTCTTGCCGTGAACTTTGTAAGAGCTATGTTCGGTTTCTGCAATGATGTTCTTCGCGTTGTCGACCGCGTCTTCCGAGCCATGCACGACAAGCAGGTACTTGTCGGTTTTCAGAGCTACCTCGTACTTGAGCACGCTATCCTTCGGGATGCCGATGCTCACCAGGCCTGCTCCTAGCGCACTTACGCTTCCAATTACGGCAGCTCCCTCAAGGCCTGCGATAATCCAGGCCACCAGTGGTCCAGCCACAAGAATTGGCCCCAGTCCAGGTATGAGGAACATGCCGGACCCAAACAGCAGGCCCCAGAATCCGCCCCAGAACGCTCCCACCTTGCCCCAGTGCTTCATGCGGTCTCCGGTGTTGTAGTAGCCGATCACATGCTCGTCCGTATGTGTATCTTTCCCTGCGATTGAAAGGCTCTTCATGTCCACTCCCGATTCTTGCAATTTCTTGATGGCGCGTTCCGCCTGCTCGTGAGTTTCGTAAATTGCTACCACAGAATTTGTAATGCTCATTGCGTTCTCCATATTGATCGGTTGGATGGGGATTTCTCGGGCGAACTGATCCTGACCTGCAAAGTCCCATCGATTTAAGGTGGTTCAACGACCTGTTTCGGCTGACCGATGCCAGTTCAGCGTGGAATGCATGATGACCCACGATGGAATCGCATAGCGAATGTTAGTAAGTCTTCCACTTTGGCAGCTAAGGTTCTGAGCAATCCAGTACACGCGCTGACCAATATGCTCGATAGCGTTACTTGCAGGAGTAACTCTGGTTATTTCAACTTTTATTTCCTGGCTACGTTTCTCAAAGTTATGGACGCTCACTGAACTCTGTATGCGGTTGGTGCTGGGTGTGGATTCAAGAAGGCGCAGTTGCATCATTTTGACAATCTTTCAAGCTCAGGATTGCTCCATGATCGAGATTGATGGAACTCTGACGCCTGAATAACCATCTTCAACGTACATGTGATTGCCGACCGTGATTCAATTGGAGTTCAGCTCGATGCAAAGGAAGCCGTTCAGCAACGCTTGGCTGCAAGTAACCTGCGCACATTCGGCAAATCAGCGGGATGATTCTGGCATTCTGGTTTGGGTTCTTCGGCACATTTGGTGAGGTGGCAGTAGGAGCATGCGCGGAGTTTTAAGCGGATTCTATACGGTAGAGAGGACACGAGCGCGCAGGAGATCGAAGCTGGCGCGGCCGTACATGGAGCGCTTGATCAGCTTCAGACGATGAACGTTACCTTCAACGGGACCATTGCTCCAGTTGTACTGAAGAGCGGCTTGGACGGCAGCTTCATCTCTGCAGAGATGTTTGGCGAAAGAAGCAAGCAGGCTGTGTGATGCGAGATGGCGCCACTCTGGCCAAGCTTTTAGGTCGCGAGTCCGTACGATCCGGAAGAACTCCCGGGCTGGAAAACATGATGAAGATGATCGGCGCGACGCTGGTGGAATAGCGTCGGGCGGTTCGCATGGATTTCCAAGAGAATTGCCCCGAGGAATATCAGCGGGAAACGCCGCGAGGTGGCGACCTCTACAAAATCATCGACACCTGTGTAGCGGGAAAAAGCCGATGCGTGGCCGGAATGGACCATATCGCTTGAAATATCTATGGTTTACGATGGTCGGGGCGGAAGGATTCGAACCCCCGCCCCTCTGCTCCCAAACCCGATAAAGCGGCTTATTGAAAGCTGTCGATGTTTATAAAAAATAACTCATTTTGATTGAATGGCTTGCGGACGGTGCCTCGTAGCCTGTTGATTCTCGTTGACCTTGGATGCTCTGACCGCTACAAAATTGTCTACACCGATTCGCCGCCTCGGATATAATCAACTGGTCAGATAGTCAGATTAAACTCGGAGTGTGAATTGCTATGCCGCGTACTGCAACTCGCCGCAGAAAACACGTGGGCGCAACCGTCAGGACCGTTCAGAGCATGGAACGGTGGAAACTCGAGGACGCCAAAGCACGGTTCAGTGAGGTCGTGCGGTTGGCCGGAACCAAGGGACCGCAGTTGGTGACGGTTCGTGGCAAGGAAGCCGCCGTGATCCTTGCGCCTGAAGAATACAAGCAGCTCCTCCCCAAGCCCAAAGGACACCAGCCATTAGTTCGCTTCCTTCAGGGGCTTGGCCTGGCCGATCTCGATCTGGAACGCGAACACGACACTGGAAGGGAAATTGCCCTGTGAATGGTTGGTTGCTCGATACCAACGTCATTTCCGAAGTGAGCGGTGCCAAGCCCGACCCGAAAGTCGCAAAGTGGATCGAGTCCTTGCCGGAACATAACCTCTACGTGAGCATTCTCACCATCGGAGAATATCAAAAAGGCATCCATCATCTGCCGCTGGAAGACAAGCGGCGTCCGCGCCTGCAACGGTCGATCATGGCGCTGGAAACGCGGTTTTCCGGACGGGTGCTCTCCGTCTCGGACCAGATCGTGCTGCGGTGGGGAGCCATCAGTGGTGAGGTTAAACACCTCACGGGCCACTCTCCCTCAGTTATTGACACGCTCCTCGCGGCCACGGCAATTGAACATGATCTTTATCTCGCAACAAGGAACGTCGTGGACGTGGCAAATAGCGGCGCGTCTGTATTCAATCCATGGAAAGACAATCCGAAGCAGTTTGCGATTTAGTTGCAGTCTTTCGTAAAGCAAAGATTTTTGCTGAAAAACGGCATCACATGATTCTGGAATCGATCCGCAACTACGCTCGTATGCGTTCCGGAGTAGATCGTGAAGCTGTTCGCTACGCCGTAGCTATCCAGAATGTTGTGCAGCTTGGTTGCATCTAAGCGCAGGCCGTCCTGATCGCCCACATCCATCGAAATAGCCCGGTATTGCTTGAGGTTGTCAATGTACTGATCGACGAATGCGAGCGGCGAGTTTGCCGTATACTTCGCCGCAATATTCGGCTGTAAAACACCGTCTTTCGTTGGTAGGTCAAAGTAGAGTGGAGGATTCTTGGGATCCGGTGCCCACGCCGCTGCTGTTGCATACTGCGCCGAAGCAAAGCCCGGCGATTGTGCTGCCAGATCGGCGGGAGACTTGGCCGCCGCCACTTTTTTCTCGCTCGCAATCGCGAGGTCCTTCATCCGGTCACTCGGTCCTCGTCCACCACCCACCATCGAGGACATGCAGCAGGGACTCATGATGTAGAGCGCTCCGAAGACGTCCGAATGTTTCATGCCGATCCGTGATGCACCATAACCGCCCATCGAGTGACCAACCAGGCCGCGGCTTTGCCGATCCGGAATCGTGCGATAGTGCGCGTCCATGTAGGCCACCACATCCTTGGCGATGTAGTTTTCAAAATCACCTGTGGTCGCGGAGCTGGAGTACATGGATCCGTTGTAGATGGTCTTGGAATCAGGCAGAACAACGATCATCTCGTGTGCGCCTTGTGCGAAGGCACCTTCGATGGTTTGCGGAACGTGTATCTCGTGTGTCCACTGTTCGGCACCGATGGAGTAGCCGTGCAGCGCATAGACAACGGGATAGTGACGCTTCTTGTCCTTCTGATAGCTGGGCGGCAGGAAGACGATCACATCGCGATCCACCGCATCGCCCTCCAGATTGCCCTCGAGGTGCGCGCCGTGAATCTTGATGTGCTCCACCGTGACAGGCTTTGCGCCGGGGACTGGGTCGGGAACAATCGTCTTCACCTGCGCTGCGAGTGGAATGGACGCCGTGGTGGCGAGAGCTACTGTCAAAGCTAAAAATATTTTTGGGGTCAACTTCATCCTCCAAAGAAAATGGGTTCGGTTATTGCACCGGATAGGAGTAGATGTTCACGCTGAAAGGACGTACAGTCACCGTTCCCGGCAATGCTCCCAGTGACTTGTCTTCCACCTGAACCTCGGGTTTCTTGTCTACCTGTACAGTTGCGTTGATCGAGTCGGGAGCCATGCGATACAGATGCCCCGTGCTGGCAAGCTTTGCTCCAAGGATCGTGATTTGAAGACTCTGCCCGGTCTCCGACGGATTGATCACAGCGATTGCCAGAGTCTTCCGGTCCTGGCTCAGCGCCGCGCTCACATCCAGCGGATACGTCGGACTGCCGGGATTAACCGCAGGCTGGTCCCCACCCGGAGGGAAGACTGGCTTGGGTTGCGGCGAGTTGCCCGTCACCTCCACAGGAAGCGTGCCGAAGTGATCGCGATACATCTTGAAGAGCATCCCGGTCGGATTCAGAATCGCCTCGGTTCGATTCTCACTCATCATCGCCGTTGCAAAGGTCACCGCGCCCATCTGAAAGACATTGGAGTGGCGGAACATCTCATGAAACGCCCAGGCGTAGGCCGGAACCGTCTTGTACGAATTGGGAACTCCACCGAAGTAGGCCCACTCATCGATGGCGATGGGAACCGGCTTGGCGCGTAAAGCCGGGATCAGCTTCAGGTACTCCTCATAGTGCTCATATTTCGCGCGAACCTGCACGGCGGCCGCGCGCTCCCACTCGATCAGCGAAAGCGGCGGATTGATGGGAACTTTCTTCTGCAGCTTGATGTTGGTGTGCTGCGTGCCTGAGGCGTAGTAGTGCTCGCTCACCATATCGATGTTGTCAAGGCAATGCAGCAGCAACTGCCCCGTCCAGTCTGCAGAAGAAAGATAACTAGGAATGTACTGGCCGTTGATGCGTCGCGCCTGATCGGCACCTTCCATCACATCGGGCATAGCACCGGGAGCAATCAGTTTGATCGTCGGATCAACCTTGTGCATCTCTTTGGCAAACATGTTGTACTTCAGCTCAAACTGCGGCAGCGCCATAGCCCCCATCTGGTAGTCGCCCCAGGACTCGTTGCCAATGCCCCACAGCTTTACGTGATACGGCGCGGGGTGTCCGTTCTGCGCGCGCCATTTGCCCATGGGCGTTGTCGCCGGGCCGTTGGTGTACTGGACGAGTTGTCGCGCAGACCACGCATCGCCAAAGCCCGCATTGACCGTGATATAAGGATCGACCCCAAGCAGACGGCAAAGCGTCAGAAACTCATCTGTGCCCACATCGTTTGGCTGCACCGCGTGCCACACAGGATCGAAGATCGGTGGGCGCTTGTCGATATCGCCCACGCCATTGCGCCACTCATACGCGGAGACAAAGTTGCCGCCCGGAAAGCGCAGAACCCCAAACCTCAACTGCTTCAGTGCGGCAATCACTTCAGGCCGGAAGCCGTCGATGTTATCGGCCGGCATCAGCGAAACCGCACCAACGTGAAACGATCTCTTACCTGTTCCAGTGATCTCCAGGCTTGCATCGTCGGTACTGGCCGTGGAGACAAAGTGCAGCGGAAACTTGCGATAAACCGTTCCCAGTGAATGAATCGTGACGGTCTCGCGATCCGTCGGCGCAGTGCCCCACATCAGCGTCACTTTCACCACCGCTCCCGGCGAGCCAGCCAACACGATGCGCCCTGTATAAGCCTTCCCTTTGCGAACCGCAATTCCGGACTGGCGCAGGCCGTGGGCTTCCCCGGCGTCCAGCGTGACCACGGGCGTTTGATCGCCCGTATACGGCGCCTTCGTATCCATCACGACCACATCGCCGCCCACGGGAGACCACCAGCGCGTCGGCGTCCGCCGAAAACGCGGATTTCCCCCCGCGTTACCCAACACCGTCGGCGGCGTGGGCGCACTGTTGGCTACCGGATAGAAAAACTTGCGATCGACAAGCATCTCCGACCACAGGCCGGTATTCACAATGTCGCCTCCGTGCTCCAGAAACTGCCCATAGATGTACTTCGAGATCGGTGCGCCCGTCTTCGTCGTGTCAATCGTCGCGCGCACCGTTCGCTCCTGCGAGTATGCCGAAGCGGGCGAGGCAATCTCGATCACAAACAGCAATCCGAGCATCAGCGTAAGTGTCTTTCGGATCGCGATCTCTTTGTGTCGTTGCATGGTTGGTGTTCTCCCTGTCTAGCTTGTACTAGCCCAGTGTCGATGCATCTCAAGATCAATTCCGACGACTTTTTCTTCGCAATACCTTGCTATCATCGAAAAAACCTCACTCGAAGGCTCACTCGTCCGGAGTCTTTTTGTTCTTCGCCCCGCGCTACCTTCCGCCTCATGCATCGCGCCGTCACTACGTGCTCCGCCTCCTGTGTACTCTCGCTCTACGGCTCAATCGCAATCACCGTCACCGATCTCGGTGCTACCGTGAGCGAGAGTTTTCCGGCTTCCATCTTCACGCCTACAGGCTCCGGAACAACGGAATCGGGCGATGCAAAGGTGTTGACGCTATCCACTGCGGCTCCCGTCAAGGTCTGCGCCCGAGCTGACTTTGCGGCCATACCCGCAACATCCACGCTCACAGTCGCCGGATTTGCGGCGTCGAGATTCGTGATTTCCAGCATCAGCTTTCCGTCCGTTGTCTTCGCGGCGATCGAGTCAATCCGAGGCAGCGTTACGCTGCCCTGGGTATATGTCCCCGCATCGAAGGTGACAGGGACAAACGTCGAGTCCTGAAACGGCACATACATTTTGAAGACATAGTATGTCGGCGTCAGGACCATCTTTTCCTTGTCGGTCAAAATCATCGCCTGCAGCACGTTAATCATCTGGGCGATGTTGGCCATGCGAACGCGATCCGCGTGACGCGCGAAGATATTCAGATTCAGAGAAGCCATAATGGCATCGCGGATGCTGTTCTGCTGGACCAGAAATGCAGGATTCGAACCCGTTAACGGCTTGTACCATCCACCCCACTCGTCTACGACAAGAGCAACTTTTTTGTCGGGATCATACTTGTTCATCACGGCCTCCTGCTCGCGCAGGAACTCGTCCATGAAGAGGGTGGTCTTCAATGTTTTGGCATAATCGTCCACGCTGAAATTCGAGGACGGCATGGAAACCGGCCAGCCTCCGGGCGTCGTGTACCAGTGGACCGACACGCCATTGATATCCCACGACCACGTATGTCGTTTCCACGCCTGCATCACGGCTTCGGTCCACGCGGTGTTTGGCGTGCCGGGGCCAACCGCGATCTTCAGCATCTGGTCCTTGCTCCGCTGCGCAGGATTCATGTTCACCACAAAGCGGCTGTAGACCTTCATCAGGCTCACATAATAATCCGGTGTCATCGCGCCACCACAGTCCCAGCTTTCGTTACCAAGGCCCAGAAAACCGACCTTGTACGGGTCAGGATGACCATTTGCCGCACGCTCTTTGGCCAGCGCTGTCGGCGCGCCAGCGGTCATGTATTCCACCCACTGCGCGGCCTCTTCTACCGTACCCGAGCCAAGGTTGATGGACACATACGGCGTGCTGCCGATCTGCTGGATGAAATCCATAAACTCATCCGTGCCAAAAGCATTTGTATCGATCACATCGCCCCAGGCAGAATTCACCGTCGCGGGTCGCTTTTCGCGCGGACCCACCCCATTACGCCAGTGATACTGGTCAGCAAAGCACCCGCCCGGCCAGCGGACATTCGGCACCTTGAGTTCCCGTAAGGCAGCGACCACATCGTTGCGAATCCCTCGCGTATTCGGGATCGAAGAGTCCGGCCCAACCCAGATGCCCTCATAGAGGCCATGGCCAAGATTCTCCGCAAACTGGCCAAAGATGTTGCGGGAGATCGTCGCGCCGCTCCTGGCCGCGTCCACAGAGAGATGCACACTCTCGGACGTCTGCGCCTGTAACGGCAACATTGCACACAGGAACGAGAGACCAAGCACTGACAAAAACTTCATCGATTTCTCCGTCGAGCGCGAACAGCGAGCCAAGAGAGAGTGCTGGGAAACGACTCTGCCCATCGACGCGTTACAAATCACGCTTTCTGTTCACTCTTGGAACCAGTTGACGCTACATAGAACAAGCAAGACGCGTCAAGCTAAATAAATCGCTTTATTCAGATCGATTTTGTCGATGGATTATCGGCCACTCCCCGGTGCGCTGGCTGGATTCTGCGACTGACTCACAAGATTTCCGGGGCGCAGTTGACCCCCAGCAGATTGGCCATCGCATGAGCGGCTGTGTTGCTCGCGCCAACTTCCCGCGAAACCAGGTTCAAGCGCACTTCGCGCGTTTTTCTGCACTGATTGGCAGCGCAACAAAATCCCCTCGTACCAGCTCCGGCTGCACGCGATATCGAGGCAGCCAAAGCAAAGGCCGCTGCGAACCGCTGCAATGGCTGATTCAATCGTGCTGACCGGCAGGATTCGCTGAGCGGCAAATCGTGGCTGCTGTTTCAGGCTGCCGGATGCGGCGCTTTCGATAGCAACCTGCCTCTCGGCAGGTGCCCCCCGCACAAGTCTTTAGGCTTAATCCGCCGAGTTAAGCCTATGATCATCAATGAGATAATCAGCGCTTTTTAGGGGGTAGCATCGGAGCTAACGTTACATGTCACCTGTAGACACCTCCTCAAAAATGAGCACATTGCAAAAGGCGTGATTCGTAAAACTGTCTACAGTAGTCATTCGGTGCGGCTCAGGGCGCGTTACGCTGCAATCCGCTCTGTCCATAGTGGACAGAATTGCGGGTAGTGTCCACTGTGGACAGCTTGCAGAGACTGCACTCGCGCATTTGCCGGTTCGATCTGTCCACTGTAGACAGATCACCTGCATTCGTCATGATCGAAGGCTGCGGGGAAGCGACCGGGGATGGCTGCGGTCACTTCTGATGGAAAGCAATGTATCCCATCACCGTCAAGGACCAGAATCCGAAAGATTCGGCGCCGTCCGATTCTGGCATTCAGCCATCAACCATTCACTTCTCCAGGCAACAAACCTTGAATAGAGTCGTGATGGGAAAATCGGAGCGTCGCTCTACAAGATAACCGCTGGTCGACTTTCACGACCAGCGCGGCGTCTTCAACGCAGACCTCAGGCAAGGATCGTCGCCATGAGCTGCGTCACTTCGGGATGCGTTGTGCCAGATGCCTTCTGCTCCGCCTGACATCGCCCGGTGTCAGGTTTGGGTATACGCCAGACTGACATTTCGCACCTGACACTTTCCCGCCAAATTCGCGTCAGAATGAAGTCCATCCTGCCTTTTCTGACACCCCAGACAGAACATCCAAGAACCCAACCTGACACTTCGGAGGTGTTTCCCTATGACCGGTCAGCGGATCGGCTATCGACGTGTATCCACAATCGACCAAAACACCGCGCGCCAGCTCGATGGCCTCTCCGTCGACAAGGCATTTGAAGACAAGGCCAGCGGCAAAGACACTGCACGTCCGCAGTTGCAGGCGGCGCTCGACTTCTGCCGTGAGGGCGACACACTTGTCGTTCACTCCATGGACCGGCTCGCGCGCAACCTCACCGATCTGCGATTGCTCGTCAAGCGCCTCACCGACCGCGGCATCGCCGTTCAGTTTGTCAAAGAGTCGCTCACCTTCACCGGCGAAGACTCGCCCATGGCCAACCTGCTGTTGTCCATGCTGGGCGCCGTGGCTGAGTTTGAACGCGCGCTCATCCTCGAGCGTCAGCGCGAAGGCATCGCTCTTGCAAAGGCAGAAGGAAAATACAAAGGCCGCAAGCCATCACTGAGCGAGGCCATGATCACCGAGCTTCGTCGGCGTGCCGCAGCTGGCGAAAAGAAAGCTGCGCTCGCACGCGAGTTCGGCGTGAGCCGCGAGACACTCTACTGCTGCCTGCGAAGCAAGGCTGAGTGAGCAAGTAACTCAACCCACCCCAAACCAACGGATCGAGTTAACCAGCCGGGTATCGCGCATTTGTTGTTGACACAAACACAAAATGGCAATTTGCCACGCGTGGATGATCGGAGAAGCTGTGAGCAGGGTTGCAGTGGAGCTGTTGATGCTGCCTGCGGCGTTGGAGATGGTGACCGAGTAAGAGGTGTTGTTGTCTGCGGCGGTGACGACGGGAGTGGTGAAACTGGCGGAGTTTGCGCCACCGATGGCTGAGCCATTTCTATACCACTGGTAGATCAGAGGCGCAGTGCCGGAGGCAGTGACGGAGAATGTAGCTGCGCGACCGATTGCGGCTGGATCGACTTTGTTGTCGATCCAGAGCCGCCGCAGCCGATAACCATCACCGCAGCGAAGAGCGTTCCCCCAATCATAAGCAGTGCGCGTTGTCGACTGGACATAACTATGGCGTGTACTCCCACAGGTCGTTGTACCAGGTGGTTCGACTAAGGTCGAGGCCTGCTGATCCGCCGAAGAGCCAAAGGCGGCCCGATTGATCCATCCAACCGCATGCGTAACTACGTGCAGGAGGAAGGTTACTCGGGTTGGAGACGCCAAGCGGGCCATAGTTGCCCAAATCGACGATGGTATCCGGTCCGTTCATCCATACCCATTGCCCGTTCGAGAACTCCCAGAGATCGCTCAGTTCCACGAAAAACGACGGTTGACTCGCTAGGCCGTTGCCACCGAAGAGCCATAGGTTGCCCTGAGCATCCATCCAGGTAACGGAATTTGTGCGTGAGCCAGGATTATTGGATGGCGACGGGTTCCCTTGCGAGCCATAGATTCCCAACTGGTTGGGCTGTTCGGAGCCTGCAATCCAGGTCCATTCACCGTTCGAATATTTCCAGAGGTCATTGCCTGTACCACCCCCGCCAGCGGTGTCGCCACCACCAAAGAGCCATACCTCCCGGTTTCCATCACTCCAGTAAAGTGAGCCATCTCGTGCGCCTGGAGTATTCGATGCAGACGCTACGCCTTTCTGGCCATAGACAACAGGAGCGCCTTGTATGGGCGAGCCACCCATCCAGGTCCATTCACCGATAGAGGGAGTGTACTTCCACAAATCGCCGAGTAGACCGCCAATTCCTTGGCTGTCGTGTCCACCACCGCCGTACATCCAGAGGTTACCTTGAGCGTCGGTCCAGGTGGCTGCCTGTGAACGAGCTCCTGGCCAGTTGGATGGGGACGGCTGGCCAAGCGTGCCATATACACCTTTGTTGGGCGCATTCGTTGGGAGGTTCGTGTCGCCGCCCATAAAAGCCCATTCGCCGGTAGACGGAGAAAACTTCCACAAGTCGCTGAACAAGCCACCGCTGAAGAGCCATAGATTCCCCTGCAGGTCAATCCACGACTGTGCCAGGATGCGACCTGCGGGGAGATTCGAGGCGGAAGCAATCCCTTTTGTGCCATAGACAGGTTGAACATTTGCCTGCTGCGGCCCACTCACCCATGTCCATTGCCCATTCGAGGAGTCATACTTCCATAGGTCGTTCAGTGAGCCATTACTTTGCTGACTGACAACTCCTGTTCCGCCGAAGAGCCAGAAGTTTCCTTGCGCATCAGTCCAACAGGCAGAGCCAAAGCGTGCGCCGGGTATGTTTTGGGTGGATGGCTGTCCCTGAGTTCCGTAGTTCCCAGGTTGGTTTGGTGTCTGCGAGCCACCCATCCAAGCCCATTCGTGCTGCGCGGTGGCGATTGAGGACGATCCCGAGCCGCCGCAGCCCGTAACCATCGCCACAGCGAAGAGCGTTCCCCCAATCATAAGCAGTGCGCGTTGTCGACTGGACATAACTATGGCGTGTACTCCCACAGGTCGTTCAACGAAGTGTTGGGTAACACGTCGAGTTCTCCTCCACTCATTGAGACGGCTGTCTCTCCGCCAAAAAGCAACAGATGTCCGGAAGAATCCACCCAGGCCGCAGCCTGAGCGCGAATGGGTGGATAGTTACTCGATGCGGCCACTCCCAACGTTCCGTAGGAACTCCCGAACCCTTGATTCTTTCCAAGGACCCACGTCCACTGCCCGTTGGAATACTCCCAAAGATCGGAGTACGCCGTGATCAGTGGACCGTTTACGCTCGTGCCGCCAAAGAGCCAGAGATTGCCTTGCGCGTCGGTCCAGGTAGCAGAGTCCCATCGTGATCCGGGCGTGTTGCTCGCCGCAGCCACGCCCATCTGGCCGAAGTTTACAGACTGATTTGGGGTGGAAGAACCGCCGACCCAGGTCCACTGGCCGCTTGAAGGGGAAAACATCCACAGATCGGCCCAGAAGTTGATCTGACCTTGTGGAGCAATGGAATTCGACTCACCGCCATAGAGCCAGAGATTGCCTTTGCTGTCCGTCCAGGAGAGCATGTCGGAGCGTGCGCCCGGCGTGGCGGAGGCGGAAGGCGTGCCCTGTTGGGTAAAGTTGTAGGGCTGATTGGCATACTCGGAATCTGCAACCCAGGTCCACTGGCCATTGGATGGAGTGTATTTCCATACATCGCTCAGATAGCCGACCTTGCCGTCGGCATCGGCTCCGTAGCCGCCAAAGAGCCACAGATTGCCCTGCGCGTCTGTCCATCCGGCAGCTTGACTGCGCGGTCCGGGCATATTGGTTGCCGACGCCACGCCGATCGTGCCATAGACGCCCTTGGGTGCCGTCGGCGCTGTGCTTGTTCCGCCCATCCAGGTCCACTGGCCGCTCGATGGAGTGAACTTCCATAGATCATTCAGCGAGGCCCAGTTGTCGCTTCCGTCCACACCGTATCCACTGAAGAGCCAGAGGTTGCCGTGGGCGTCGGTCCAATGAGCCGCTCCATTCCGTGCGCCAGGAGTGTTTGCCGCTGCCGCCACGCCCATCGTGCCATAGACGCCGGGCGCACCGATGTTGCCGAAGAGAGAGCTCTCGCTGAGCCTCCAGGTACAGCCGGGCCAGGCGCGGAGTTCGAGCCGCTCACCCACGTCCACTGACCTCCGGAATACTCCCATAGATCGCTCAGGCCGCCAAGCGATTTATTCGCGTCAATCCCAACTCCTCCGAAGAGCCACAGATTGCCCTGCGAGTCTGTCCAGAAAGCCGCTGCGGACCGAGCTCCAGGCATGTTCTGCTGTGACGCCGTGTCTTTCGTCCCATAAATCCCCGCAGCGTTGATCTTTTGCGAGCCACCCATCCACGCCCACTCATGCTGCGCTGTAGCAGAGGAGGACGACCCTGAGCCGCCGCAGCCGGTGAGGGCTGCGGCAGCGAAGAGCGAAGCACAAAGCAGAAGCAAGCGATTCATCCAGCGAAATTCCATGATCCTGTCTCCCTGTTGCGGGTGGGAAACGCCATGCTGAGGCGTGCTCGCTTCCCAGAGAAAAGTGTGCTGACCAGCGGCGCTTGTCCGTTTGAGGCAATGTCAGGCACGAGACCGGTGAGATGCTGCCGAGGTTGTCGGGCAAAGGCTGGCGCAGTGGCGACCGGACAAAGTAGCAACAGAGTTACGGCTTTGCGCGTGGTCGTGAGTGTGATCTTCATGGGGGAGGGTATCCTTTCTCACGAGATGGCCAAGGCGAAAAGTTGCGATTGCGCGCGGAGAGCGAGCGAGTGGCCTGAGAAATGGATACCTTGCAATCCTCTTGCATCAGCAGGCGAACGAGAGGCTGACCGAGCGGAAACTTAAGTCGCGAGAACTGTAGCGCGCCTCGTCAGACCCCGTCAAGCAAATTTTCCAAGCACGCAAGAGGTCAAAAGACATGGTCTGTAGTTACCAATCAAGCCGCTACGCACTGCCTCTTTTTGTCTCTGCTACTCCGGACACTGGAAGCTCCGCTTCACTCAGATAGGTCAGACACACCGTTCGGTGTGCCTGACGAATGCTGTCTCAGCTTGCAATCTTCCACGGATCCTTCACGAGATTCGTTTCGACGCATCCGCCGTGAAGAAGGCCGCGCTTGCCCGCGAATTCGGCGTGAGCCGCGAGACACTCTACTGCTGCCTGCGAAGCAAGGCTGATTGAGCAAGCAACTCAACCCACCCCAAACCAACCGATCCAGTAACCCGCCGCCGCCCAATATCGGGCGGCGTTTGTCGTTTTGAAAAGGAGATTGTATGAATCACTCATTGAAACCGAACTCTGGCAGTGTGCAGCCATCCGCCGGTATCTCTGCTCGTACTCCTCACACGCAACCTGTAGAGCTTCCGGCGGAAATCATCATGGCAGCCAACCGCGGCTGGCATCTCTTTCCCTTTCTCGCGCGGTCGCGTCACGCTTCTTTTGCCGCGACGCTGATTGGCCGTACGCCTCCGACCAACAGCATGGTTGACGGGTCCGGGGTTTGCGCAGGTAGGCTACTTTGTCATTTTTGCGGCATAGGCGGCCGGGGTGAGGTCTGCCAGTGATTGGATGGAGCGGTCGGCGAGGCCGGGAAGCACGTCGGCCAGGTACTGGCGAATGGGCACGCCGAGTTTGCGGCAGCTCTCCATGATGGAGAAAATGGCCGCTATCTTGGGACCAGCTT
>JAKAXU010000038.1 GCA_021816455.1 Acidobacteriota bacterium | reverse complement strand
CCATCACAGAACTGCTTCCCGATATCACCCCGGAAAACGCATCGGCATGGTTCAAACACTGCCTCGAAGGTCTACAGCATTAGGGAAAACGCTCTAAGCGACAAAGTGAGCAGTGCGGCCCATTGGTTGTAATGAAACCCATAACAACCTAATATTTTGGTCTGGCTACTGTTCCTGCGAGAAATTGGGAGTCTACACAATCAGCCTGTCGCCAGAACTTGCGCGGAAGGATGAGGCGATGGCTTAGAGCGTTTTCGCTCAATTTCTTTACCGACGGGCAACGGTGAGTGCGGTTTTTATTTGAGAAAAAGCCACGCCGAGAGCGTCTCCACTGGAAGCAGTGTTAGCGAAAACGCTCCAGCGAGACAGCCGCACTGTGAGCTAGCCATTCCGTGAAGTCTTGCGCACCTACTCCGCAGAGCAGGCGCGAAGGACGCTGGATGAGTTGCGCCGCGGTGCATCCAGAACAAAACGGAAGCTGCGATCCCTCATCCTCGAACGTTTGCAACCCGGTTTGCTGGGTTTTGTCGCAAAGGTTAGTGAAGGTCGCCATTCGCCGTTGCCTCCCCGTGCATCCATGCGTTGTAGCGGCGGGCGTACTCGGCCTCATACTGCTGGACAGCGTGGTCGTAGCTCAGGGTTGCGCCGGGGGCGTTGGGGATGGCGGACCACTGGATGCGCAGCAGCCGTGTGTTGGGAGCAAGGCGCAGCGTTGCGTTTGTGACAGAAACAGATTTGCCGTCGGCCTCGGCGGCTGTGACGCGCAGGAACCAGGGGATGTGTACGACGAGCTGGTTCGGCGAGGTCTGGAAGTGGGTGTTGATGCGCAGCAGGGCCGTGTGCGCATCGTGCTGGGTGAGCGTGAAGTCGACGGGGCCGAAGTTCGTTGGAGCCTGTGAGACGGCGATGGTTTTGCCCGACCCGATCCAGGCGGGAGAGACAACGCTGAGCAGATGGAGATCGCTGCCGTCTTCGCGGACCAGCATCTGGCGCAGGAGGGTGCGGTATTCGGCGGCAAACCAGCCGTGCGGGGCAAGGTTGTCCTGGAAGTTGCGCTCGCCCCAGGGACGCATGGCGAATTCGAAGCCGGCCTGCGTGGAACTGGTGTGCAGCAGCAGCCCGTAGAGTTCGCGCGTGGCCTCGAGCTGGTCCTGCGCATCGCTGCGGACGACCTCAGTGAGCGTGTTCTTGATGGTGAGGTAGTGGTGCAGGAAGCGGCCGTCGCCGTAAGTCATGATACCTTCCTGATACTTCGCCTGAGCCGCCTGCAGGGTGGCTGTGACGCGGGGATCGAAGGGATCAAGCGTCGGCTCGGGAACGACGGCAAGCAGGTTACCCCAGAACTGGCCGCCCATGTTGCCGTCGAGCGCGGGCGGAATGACGTTGTGGTTGGCCGAGGTCTGCTTCTCAAGCACGGCGAGAAAATCCTTGCGGTAACTGTCGTAGACGGGCTGCCACTTGCGGGCAAGATCGTTGCGGCCGGTCTCCTGGGCCATGCGGATGGAGACGCTGAGGCCGCTGAGCGCCAGAAAACTGTAACCGGTGAGATGGCCGGGGATGTACTCGTTGTCAAGAACGTTGGAGGCGGGAATCAGATGGAGCGGATCGGCGGCGCGCGCAGCGACCAGCCAATCCACGGCGCGATCGATCTGCGGCAGCGCCCAGGCGGCGAAGGCGGCATCGTGCGTGATGCGATAGTGCTGACCGTAGGCCCAGAGCGCTTCGCCCCAGCCGTCGTACTGCTGGGGCTGCGAGAGAAAGTTGCCATCCGGCTTCTGCGAGAGCGCAAAGAAATCAAGCACCTGGCGGGCAAGGTCGGAGTAGCCGGTAAGGTCATACATGTGCACGATGTCGGCTCCATCGCGCAGATAGAACGAGTGATAGTGCAGCTTGTTGACGGTCTGGATATAGTTGGGGCCGATGTGGTCGCGTGCGATCAGGTCGTAGATGAGACTCATGTCGAAGGTGTCGACTGCCTTCTGCTCAGGCAGCGAAATGCGCATTCCGCGAGCGAGAATTCCCTGCCAGAATGCGGTGACCTGCGCGCGAGCCTGGTCAAAGGATGCGGCTTCGATGGCGGCGAGGATAGCCGGATCGGCGGTGGGAACGACGGGCATTTTGAGGTCGAGCGTAAGCTCTGAGCCGGAGGCTCCGCGTGGCGCGAGGATCGGCATCCAGCGGACGACACCGGTCGGCGTGGTGGGGTCAATGGGGAGCGTCCGTGGCGTGAGATTGGGTGGGTAGTTGTAACTCGTGGCCAGGGTGAGCGAGCGATGGGCCGTAGCCGAACCCAGGCGCGACGGGAAGGTGTAAATCAGCTCGCCGGAGCGGAGGAATTGGCCGGAGCCGTCGGACGAAGTGCCGAAGGCGTAGACCCAGGCTGGGTTGAAGGCCTCGCCAGGCTGGCGATAGTCGCCCGGAAAGCGACCCGCGACGGGACGGTCGAAGCGGAACTCGCCGTGCTTTGCTGCGCCGGTCTCTGGTTCTGCGTCATAGCGCGAGCCGACCGCAAAGACGGCACGCATGGGCTGGCCGGTCGTATTCCGCATGCGCACACGGACGAAGTTGACGAGCGTCCCGTCGGAGCGGCCGTTGAGGGTGGCGGCGAAGACGGTGAAGCGGTAATCGATGCCGTTGCGCAGGAGATGAAAGTGGTCGATGGGCAGGTGGCCCTGATCCAGCGTGCGCACTCGCGCGCGGACAGGAACCAGCAGTTGGTCTGCGCCCGGACCTGTCCAGAAGAGCAGCTCGGCGGAGCCGGTGCGCAGGTAACCCTCCGGCGTGATCTCCGTGGCTGCCTCCGCGTCCATGACGCCGATCTCGTCGGTGGGCTGCGCGTAGTAAGAGAACGGCTGTCCGGAATCGTCAAGTCCGGGCGACAGCATCGGCGCTGATCGCAGGGTGGAGGCCTGCGTCGAAGCCTGGGTGGGGGCTGGAGTGTGAGTCCCGGTGGACGACTGTGCCTGCGTCGGAGCGGCTGCGGAGTGGACGAGGAGAAGGACGGCAAAGGATGCAGGAAAAAGTGGAATGCGCATGGTGGAGACAGCTTAAGCCGTTGGAGAGCCGTTGAAAAGAGCGGGCCAGGAAGCGGGCAGGCAATTTCATGGTGTGACCATCACCCGAAAGGGGAGTTCGATGGAGGAATTTCTATTCAGGTTATTCTCAAGGGAATAATCAGACTCTTTGATTTCAATAAGATAATCAATCAAAGGAGTAGACTGGAGCGGAAATGGTTCATCCATTTCGGCGAGCTGGATTTTTTCCGGAAAATGTCCCGATTTCAGCATTGACAAACGTATGTTCTTTCGCTTGTAATGCTCGACGGCGCAGTGCAAGCGTTTGCGTCCTTCGTGTATGCAAAATGCGCGAAAGACGGAGACGGGCCGGAGTTGGGTGCCGAGAGTCAATCGATTGGGGGAGAGGATTGCCGAACTTGTAATCGAAAGAGATCTCGGAGGCATGGTGGAAGCGGAAGAAAATTTGTCTCTTGACAAATCTTTCGCCAAGCATGTTTAATCCTTGCGCGATGGGCGATGAAAGGATTTTCGTTCCAAAGTAAATCACTTTACCGGGTTGGGTCGGAGCAGCAGGGCCGACAAAAATGCGAAAACCGAAGCCGAGCGCAGGCAAGGCTGAGGAAAAGAAGTAAACCGGATGCCAAACGAGACCGGAACAAGAACTGCAAACAGCGGGCAAAACGAAGGCCGTAAAAGCGGGCTTCACAACAAACGATCCGCGGAGCAGGACTCGAAGGCGCCAGAACAGTAACGGAAGCAACCTTTTACCTAAGGAAGGTCACATGAGACTCGCGAGATACAGATTTCTTCTCGTGCCTTTGTTCTTCGTGTTTGCATGCGTAGCCGTATTAGCGCAGCAGAACTCGGAGATCATCGGAACGATTACAGACCCGACCGGGGCTGCGGTAGCAGGGGCGAAGCTTTCCCTGACGCAGAATGAGACCGGTTATGTCTACCACGGCGTGTCGAACGCAACGGGCGGATACGTCTTCGGCGGTCTGAACGTCGGCACCTATAACCTGCAGGTTGCTGCCAAGGGTTTCCAGAGCTATCTGCAGACCGGGATCGTGGTGAACGTATCCTCCACAGTGGCTGCGGATGTCAAGCTGTCGGTGGGTGCTGATACGCAGCAGGTGACGGTGACGGCGGATGCGCTTCAGGTGCAGGCCGACTCCAACACCGTGGGAACGATCATCAGCGGCGACCAGGTGACGCAGCTTGCCACGGAGAACCGGAACTTTGCGGCTCTGGCGGCACTGGGTCTTGGCGTCAGCTCGGCTCTGCCCTCGAACAACGTTCCAACCTCGATTGCATCGAGCTTCAACCTCAGCGTCAACGGTCTGCGCGAGAGCCACAATATCTGGCTGATCGACGGCGGCGAGGCGGACGACCGCGGTAGCGGCGGTGGCGCGGACGTGATGCCTTCGATGGACGCGATTGCGCAGTTCCAGGTGATGGCCAGCAACTACCCACCGGATTATGGTATCTCGTCTGGCGCTACCTTCTCGATGGCCATCAAGAGTGGTACGAGCAAGTTCCACGGCGAACTCTATGAGTTTGACCGCAACGATATGTTTGACGCCAACAACTACTTCAGCAAGCACAATGGCGCAAATGTTCCAGTGCCGAAACTGCGCGAGAATATTTTTGGCGGCAACCTGGGCGGACCTGTTTTCATTCCGCACGTCTACAACGCGGATCGGCAGAAGACGTTTTTCTTCTACAACATGGAAGGACGCCGCATCATTCAGGGCAGCCAGCCAAACTCCCAGGAAGTGATCCCTAACGCGGATCGTCCGGTGGCCGGCCAGCCGTTGCAGTATGTGGCTCCAGCCTACGCGCCGAATAACAAGATTTATGCTCCGGTCGTGGCGGATCCGGCGTACACGGCCAGGGAACAGGCAGATGGTCTGACCCCTGGTCAGCCTTTCCCGAACAACACGATCCCGGCGAACCTGATCGATCCGAACGCCGCGATCTACTACGCTTCGCCGCTGGTGCCCAGGGTGAACGCGAATAATGACACCAACGTGGAGTCGGTTTCCAACCCCATCTACGTGACCGAAGAAGTTGCGCGCGTGGATCACAAGATCAACGACAAGTGGCAACTGCTGGTGCATTATATCCACGACAGCGTAACGCAGGGTTATCCGGAAGCGGATCTGGGCTGGAACTGGGAGTCCTACAACACTGTCTCCAGCACGCTGACCAATCCGTCGAACTCCGCGGTGATCAAGATCACCGGAAACATCACGCCGAACCTGCTGGTCGAGGCGTCGATGAACTATGACGGCAACATCATTGACATCGTGAACTCGAGCGATGCGAACTTCCCGAGTGGCTGGACTGTGGCGCAGAACGCACTCTTCCAGAACGGCAGCCCGCAGTTTCCGGGCATCAACTGGAACGGCCCTGCCTATGAGTCAGAGCAACTCGGTTACGGTACCTGGCACAACGCAGCCGAGGACTACGATCCGAAGACGGATATCTCGTACATTCACGGCAAGCACCAGTTCAAATTCGGCTTTGGCTACAATCGCTACACGAAGAACCAGCAGTTGCAGGCTGATCCGGAAGGCGACTACAGCTTCTCCGCCAACCAGAGCGGTGATGCCTGGATGAGCATGGCACTGGGCCTCGCGCAGAGCTACTCACAAGCCCAGGCTCTGCCGATCCGTCACTGGGTAAACCAAACGACCTCGGCGTATGTCTTCGACAACTGGAAGGTGACTCCGCGGTTGAATTTGCAACTCGGACTTCGCTATGACGCGCTGCCGCATGCCTGGGAGCGCAACAACGATGTCTCCAACTTCGAGCCACAGCAGTACCTGAATATCGCTCCCGTCTTCAATGCGGACGGCTCGATCAATCCCTCCAGCACGGGCGTCTACACACTGCCCGGTTACAGCCAGGCGTTCTACCTGAACGGTATGGTCTTCCCGGGAACCAACGGCATTCCGCGTGGTGTGGTCAACAACGACTACAACACGTTGCAGCCGCGTGTTGGCTTCTCCTATGACCTGACCGGTGTGGGCAAGACGGTGCTTCGCGGCGGCTTCGGTACCTTCTATGAGCGCATGCAGGGCAACGACATCTACAACATCGCCAACAACAGCCCGTTCCAGAACATTCCGAACCTGAACAACGTCTACTTCTCTAACCCGCACTGCTCCTGGGCCTCCGCAACGAGCTCGTGCCTCAGTTCAACAAACCTGCCGATTCTTCCGGTGGGCCTGACGAACCTGGCGACGACCTACAAGGCTCCGGCCGTGGCGCAGTTCAGCCTGGGCATCCAGCACGAGATCGTTCCTTCCGTGATCTGGATTCTCCAGTATGTGGGTAACCTGGCGTGGCACCAGAACATCGAGCGGCCAATCAACAACTTCCCGCTAACCACGCCGAACAGCATTCGTTCCGCTGCGGCTCATGGCACGCTGACCAACAACGGCAACGCCAACGCCTATCGTACCTATGCCGGCTACGGAGGCATCAGTCAGGAAGAGAACACCACGAACAGCAACTACAACGGCTTCCAGACAGCAGTTCGTCTGCAGGACAAGTGGGGGCTGTCGGGTGAGATCGACTACACCTACTCGCACATGATCGACCTGACCACGAGCGATCTGAACACGGTCAGCAACCCCTACTATCTGAAGTACGACAAGGGCGGCGACACGACGTATGACCGCAGGCAGATTCTGCAGATGAACTACATCTACAAACTGCCGATCTTCAACAAGGACTCCGGCATGCTGCACACGGCGCTCGGTGGCTGGGAGCTGGCGGGTAACTGGATTGTCGAATCCGGTCTGCCGTTCAGCGCCGGTCTTTCCACTCCAGTCGATCCGATTGGCTTGGGTGGCGGCTACACCGACCGTGCGAACGTGGTGGGCAAGATTGTCTATCACAAGACCCCGGATGACTGGTTCAGCACGCCGAACAGCGATGGCGGAGCCGATCCTCTGGGGGTGCCTTTGGCTGGTTATGCAGGCGGTCCCAACCTCGGTTTCGGTAACGGTCGCAAGGATACCTTCCTGGGTCCGGATGAGGTCAACTTCGTGACCTCGCTCTACAAGGACTTCGCGGTCAAGGGAAGCGCGTACTTCGAGTTCCGTGCCGAGACCTTCAACACCTTCAACCACACTGAACTCAGCTACATCGGTACGACGGAAGGCGGGTCGTACTATGGCCAGGCCGCCGGTGCACATGCCGGTCGTGTCATGGAGTTTGGTGGCAAGTTCGTCTTCTAACTTTCGCAACCACAACCCAGCGCCGCGGAGCACGTCTCCGCGGCGTTTTTTTTGCTGGATGGAAGAAGACCGAATACGGAACGCCGTATTCTTGAAGGTGCGGAAAGGAGCAACTCTTGCGGGTGTATTTTGGGGCGGCAATGCTTGCTTTGGGGCTGACATGCGGGGTTTCTGCGGCGGCGCAGCGTGCCGCGCAGCTTCCCCCCGATGTGGCGCAGGCTTTGACGCTGGAGCGCGCGGGCCATACGGCGGAGGCTATCGCTGCGTGGCAGAGGGTGGTTGCGAAGCAGCCGGGGAATGGCCAGGCCTGGGCGCAGATCGGACTCCTGGAGGCGCACGAGGGTCACTACGCCACGGCGGTTGACGCGTATCGAAAAGCCCAGTCTCTGTCGCCGCAGATTCCTGGACTGGAGCTGAACCTGGGGTTGGCGCTCTTCAAAGCGGATCGCTTTCCGGAAGCTGCGCCGCTTTTTGAGCGAATGCTGCAAGCGCATCCCGGCGACGAGAGGCTGCTGGTGCTTGCGGCGATGTCTTTCTACGGAGAGCATCAGTACGCCAAGGCGATTCCTTATCTGAAGCAGGCCGCTGCTGCCGACAAGAGCAACTTGCAGCTTCGATTGACGCTGGCGCATTGCTATCTGTGGACGCATCAACTGGAGGCGACTCTTGGCGTCTACAAGGAGATTCTGGAGATCGATCCGAACTCGGCAGCGGCGGACATGATTGCCGGCGAGGCGATGGACGAAAAGGGCGACAATGCGGGAGCAGTCGCGCAGTTTCGCGCAGCGGAAAAGGCAAATCCGAATGAGCCGCAGGTACACTTCGGTCTGGCGTATCTGCTGTGGGCGCAGAAGCGTTATGAGGAGGCGATTCCGGAGTTTCAGGCGGAGCTGAAAAACGATCCGGGGAACTATCAGGCGCGCATGTACCTGGGCGACACCTATCTGCAGATGCAGCAGTATGACAAGGCGCAGAGAGAGCTGGAGGCGATTGAGCATGTGGCTCCCAAAGAAGCGCTGATTCATCTGGATCTCGGCATCATTGCGCAGGAGACGAACCACCGTGCCGTTGCGCTGCGCGAGCTGAAGGAGACAGTTGCACTGACGCCGCAAAACGTGAATGCGCACTTCCGGCTGGCGCGCATCTACCAGCAGATGGGCAATCGAGCGCAGGCGCAGGCGGAGTTTGAGCTGACCAAAACGCTGAACAAGCAACGGGATGAGAGCCTGCACGAGCGGATTGCCCAGGCCAACGCGCACCCAAACCCGGACGTTGCGGCAGGGAAAAAACAGCCGCCGACCGCGCCGCAGCCATGAGCTTTAAAGCTTGTCGGCGACAATGGGGTGCCGACGCAGGTACCAGCAGGGCGACCATGCTCCCTGCGGAAAGAGAGCGCGCGCACAGGGCACGTTGCGCTGGCCTTCGTCGTCGTATTCGGTCTTCTTACCTTTGAGCGGGACGACGAGATAGCGCTCGACTGTGACGGAATCGACCGGCCTGCCACGCATCGTGAATACCGCCCAGTCGCCAGCGTAGAGCGCAACTCCGACGCTGACGAGAGCCAGCAGAGCTGTCTCGGCGATTGCGCTTCGTCGTCGCCTGGGTGAGAATCGCAGCCCGGGCGATGCCGTCACGTCAATACCACCCCGCAGTGGACATCTGCATCAGTATCCCCTTGGCCAGCAGCGCATGCGCGTAGGGAGTGGGGTGAACGGTGTCGGCATATTCGTAGTTGAGTACGTTGGAACCACTGAGATTTGCTACGGAACAGATGAGCGATGAGCCGAGCGGATTGGCCTGCGGGCTGAGGTTGCAGGCGGGCGTGGTGATGTTGGTCAAGCCATAGGTGGTGGCATTGGCGGCTTCGGTCTGGGAGAGCGTGAAGGCATCGACCCACAGGATTCTGGTGTTGGGAGAGGCGGCCACACCGGCTTGCAGCGTCTGGTTGAAAGTGGTTACGAGCTGAGCGATGAGCGGAAGATCGGCGCTGGGTAGGGCGAGCGCGTAAGGAGTGAGGGTGATATCCGGCAGGTCGAGGACCAGGACATAGTTGGCGCCATTGCCGAGGATCCCCGTATTGATATAACCGGCCAATTCGGTGGCGGCCTGTGCCATCGCGGTGACGGCTTGTGTGGGTGTCTCAGCACCGGCGGCCACGGTGCCGGCCTGAATGAAGACGTCGTTTGCGCCTGCCCAGATGGTGACCAGTTCCTTTCCGGTGAAATTGCCGTTGTTGGCAGCGAGGTAGTTCTGAATCTGTGTGGAGACCGGGACGGTGAGCAAGCCGAGGATGGCATTGGAGCCGCCGAGGGCCGCGTTGCCGGGGCCAACGGGATTGGTGACACGCGCGCCTCCCTGCGCGTAGCCGTAGCAGCCAGCGTGCGTTGTGACGGGCACGGAGAAACCGGCAGCGGCCGAGCCATCCAGGCCGGTCTCGGCGGCGCAGGGTGCCGGCAGGTTGAGCACAGAGGCAAGATCCTGGACCCATATCTCATTGCTGGGACCGTTGATTGTGAACTCCCCGCCGCCAACTGCCGCGACAGTGCCGACGCGATAGGTGCCGACATCGCTGAGGCTGTCGCCAAAGGAGACGATCTGGGTGAAATGCGGGGTGCCGGAAGTGCTGCTGCCGCCGCAGCCGGACACAAGCAAGGAGGTAATGGCCAATGCACCGTATGCAAGCGGAAGAGAAAAAGCGAACAGCGAGGATCTGTTCATGGGGAACTCCGATGATCCCGCACAGGATTCAAAACAGGAATCGGATGCTGGTGCAGGAACTACGGGATTGTAGCAGGGAATTGCTTACTCCGGCTGCGGGCATCCAACGGAATTTGCCAATATGCGAAGAAGGTCGCTGTCAGTCCAGCACCTCGCACACGAGGCACTTGAGGTATTCGGTCTCCGGAAGGTTGCAGAGAAGCGGGTGATCGATGGATGCTCCGCGACGCTCCAGGATGCGGACCCGGCGATGGGCGTCGATGGCGGCAGAGGCGACGGCGGATTCCAGATCGGCCCAATGGACGTGATGTGAGCAGGAGCAGGTAATGAGCAGTCCGCCCTGGCGCAACATCCGGAGGGCGCGCAGATTGAGTTCCTTGTAACCGCGCAGCGCGCCTTCGACCGCGCGTTTGCTCTTGGCGAAGGCCGGAGGGTCAAGCACGATGCAATCCCATTCGCGGCTGGCTGCGGAGCCGGAGACCGGTTCGGCGAGGTCGCGCATCAGCGTGAAGGCGTCGGCTTCGATCCAATCCACATCGGCGGCGAGGATGGAGCGATTGAGCGCGAGGTTTGCGTCTGCAACTTCGAGCGCGGCGCGCGAAGCATCGACGCCGGTGACCGAACGGCAGACCTGGGCGAGATGGAGCGCGAAGCCGCCCTGGTAGGTGCAGACATCGAGCGCTTTGCCGGTGGTTTGGCGAGCGGCGGCCCAGCGGGCGGCGGCGGCGTAGTTCTCGCGCTGGTCGAGGAAGGCTCCAGTCTTTTGTCCGGCGTTGGCGTTGAAGTGGAAGCGTAATCCGTTCAGGCGAAAAATTGCCTTGGAGGCGGGTTCGGCGGGCGTTGCGGCCCAGAGCGGACCCTCGGCGGGTAGATCGATGCCTTCCAGCACACGGATGCGCGGGTCGGGGCGTTCCCAGAGAGTCAGATGAGGGCAGGATTCGGAAAATGCTTCGCGCAGCGCCTCGACAACGACCTCGCGCACGGCGGGTGTGCTCAGCGGCTTCATCAGTAGTTGAAGCACGAAGAGGTCAGCGTATTTGTCGACTATGATGCCAGGCAGGAGATCGGCTTCGCTGAAGATGAGTCGGCAGGCGGAGTTTGCTTCGTCGAGCAAGGAACGACGTAGTCGGATAGCCGAGCGCAGCCGCTCGGCGAGCAGGGTAAGCCAGCCCTCGCCGGAGATATCTTCTCGCGCAATCAGGCGCAAGGGAATCTGGGATGCGGGACTGAAAAGCGCCGTGCCGAGAAGCAGTCCGCGGGAGTCGGTGACGGGGAGCAGAGCGGGTGGATGCGCATCGGCAGCATCGAGCGCAGGCAACTGCTCAATTTCGGTCGCGTATACCCAGAGATGGCCGGAGCGCAGGCGGTCGGCGGCGCGGCGCGTGATGACTGCAGAGTGCGGAACCGCAGGAGTAGATTCGCGGCGAGCTGCGCGCGGGTCAGAGGCTTTGGGCAACCGGGCTTTCGAGGGACGCGAGTTCGCGGGCATGTGTACTTTCCGGGGGGGTGGGAAGCGTTGAGAGAGCGGTGTCAAAAGCGCAGAACAGGTCCGGTCGAGATGCGCCCGTCCCGGGAGACAATCTGCAACTGGTTCTGCGCATAGCTGCTGGGCGTAAAGTTGGTGTGCAGGAAATCTCCGGTGATGCGCCAGGCAAGAAAGTGGTTGAAGGCGCGATCAACGCCTCCGCCGATGGCCGCGGCAAGCGAGAAGTTGGAGGCAAGCGGAAAACCGACATTGTTACTGGAACTGGGTACGAAGCTGCTTAGCGGCAAGGCTCCGTTCAGGTGGGCGACGCCGATCAGCCCGTGAACGAAAAAGTTGTAGCGACCGAAGTGCTCAGAGACCTGAGGTCCGGCGAGAAAAAAGTAGATCCGCGGGTTGGTGTACTGGTGTTGTGCATAGTAGCCGGAGGCATCGAGCTTGAGGCCGACCCAGGGCAGGACGCGCATCTTGAAGGAACCCTGCCAGCCGTTCATGCCACCGGAGATGGAGTTGTCCTGCGTCTGGTCGTAGCTTTGCGTGACGTAGGAGTAGCCGGTGTAGAGTTCGTTGGGCGGCACCGCGTTCGAAAGCACCGGCACCTTGGCCTGGGCCGAAGCGCAGACAAGGAAAAGCGCGAGCGTAAGGAAGAATCGACGCCCGAGACGCATTGGAAACCTCCGTGGGGATCGGTCGTGCTGTACTGACCCTCAAGCAGTACCCGCTTACTGTAGCACGCATTGCAGGCTCGGGGCAGTCGGATGGGCATATCGTGTAGAGTGTTGGCTGTTATCCTGCCTCCTTCCGAGTCGTCGCTGTTGAGAGAATTATGGAGGCGTAACGGAACGGAGTTTGTTGTGCGAAGACAGAGTTCAGGATGGAGTCTCATTTGTGTGATCGCCTTGTTTGCGGTCATGGCGCGGGCGCAGCAGGGCACACGACAGGGCGCAGAGCAGCGTAAAGTGCCGGGAGTGCAGGCGAGGGCAGGGGGCGGGATTGTGCTTGCGGATCCGGCGCGGATGCGAGCGACCGGCTCGGTCGATCCGCGATACGCGTCGTTCAATGTGGAGATGGCCGAGGTAACGGGTGGGCGATTCTGGAAGCCCTATCATGCGTCAGCGAAACAGACCGCCGGTGCAGCGGCGCATGCCGAAGATCACAGCCAGCCGCCGGGGATGAGCGACAGTCTGTATCAGTATCGGCCGCCGATCGACCTGAGCAATCCGCGGCTGCGGATGCTTGCGCGCGAGCTTGGCGCGTCGTATCTGCGCGTGAGCGGAACGTGGGCCAACAGCACGTGGTTCCAGGACGACGATCTGCCGGCGCGCGCGACGCCGCCGGAGGGATTTCGCAGTGTGTTGACGCGTGCGGAGTGGAAGGGTGTGCTGGAGTTTCTGCATGCAACCGGAGACAGCCTGGTGACCTCGTTTGCCATCAGCGCGGGGACGCGCAACGCGCAGGGCGAGTGGACGCCGGAGCAGGCGCGGGCATGGATCGACTACACGCACAGGGCGGGCGGCACAGTAGCTGCTGCGGAGTTCATGAACGAGCCGACGTTCCCTACGGTGGGAGGTGCTCCGACAGGTTATGACGCGGCGCAGTTCGCGCGCGACGCGAAGAGCTTTGCAGAGTTCCTGCGGCAGGCGTCGCCGAAGACGATCTTTCTGGGACCGGGCAGCGTCGGTGAGGGAACGAACCTGCTGCCGCCTGGAACGAAGATGAAGCTGATGCACACGGATGCCATTCTGCAGGCGACCGGGCCTATCTTTGATGCGTTCTCCTATCACTTCTATGGCGCGGCGTCACGACGGTGCATGGGCACGACGACAGTGGCGCAGGCCATGACCGATGAATGGCTGGATAGCACCGTGGCGGCTGAGCAGTTTTATGCCGAGCTGCGGGATCGCTACATGCCGGGCAAGCCGATGTGGTTGACGGAGACGGCTGAGGCTGCCTGCGGCGGAGACGAGTTTGCCGGGCAGTTCGTGGATATCTTCCGGTATCTGAATCAACTGGGTGCCCTGGCGCAGCACGGCGTGAAGGTCGTGATGCACAATACGCTGGCGGCAAGCGATTATGGGCTGCTGGATGAGCGGACGCTTGAGCCGAGGCCGGATTACTGGGCGACGCTGATATGGAAGCGCACAATGGGCCGGACGGTGCTGGATCCGGGATGGAAAGTGCAGCAGGACATGAAAGCGCAGCCAGGCATTCACGTCTTTGCGCATTGCGCTCTTGATGGCGGCGGCGCGGTGTCGGTGCTGGTGCTGAATACACGCGCCAGCGCGGTGACGCTGCAGATGCCAGAGGCCGCGCAGCGCGGCACGCTGACGGCTCCTTCGCTGACAAGCACCCATGTGCTGTTGAATGGCAAGCCGCTTGCCACTCGGCCCGACGGTTCCGTGATGGTTCCGTCGACAGTGGAGGCGCATGCTGGCCTCCTGACACTGCCTCCGGCAAGCGCGTCCTTCCTGACCTTTGCCCGCGCAGGGAACGCAGCCTGCCGATGAGCTACCGCGCGACGATGAGCGGTTCGGAGAGCGTATGCCGATCGACGGCAATCTCCCACTCCCGCCGCAGGCGCGGCTCTGCCGGGTGCAGGCGCATGCCGTCAAAGAGGATACAAGCCGCCTGCTCCCAGTGGCCGAGCCGAGCCTGCAGCCCTGCTGCGATCACGAAGAAATCGACGTTGGGAGAGCCTATCTTCAATCGCTCCAGCGCAGCTTCGGCGGCGGTCTGAATCTCGCCGCACTCCATAGCCGCAGCGATCCGGATATCGTGAAGTTCGGCCGTGTGCGGCTCGCGCTCGACGGCGTGACAAATGGCAGCCAATCCCTCCTCCCGCCTGCCCATGCGCACCGCGCAGGCACCCAGCTTGCAGGCAGTCAGTGGAGACAGATCGGCAAGTTGACCGGCAAGCCGATAGTGCTGCTCTGCCAGAGGGAAATCTCCGCTGTGGAAGTAGACATCGCCTTTCGCTTCGTGAAGCAGCGCATTGGGGTGATCCGGATCCTCGCCGCGTGAGAGGCATTCCAGCGCCTGCTCCAGATGACCACAGCGCGCCAGACAGATGCCGGCATAGATCCAGGCGGGATGAAAGTGAGGGTTCAGCCGAAGCGCATTTTCCAGGCAGAGCAGCGCCGACTGCGGGTCACGCCGATGCTCGAAGGTGCTCAGACCAAGCTCGTAATGCGCCCAGTAGTCGTGCGGATGAGTCTGGACTTTGCGAATGCCTGCCTGGTGATAGCGCTCCAGCTTTTCCTGGCGCTGCTGGACGCTCTCCTCCGCGTAGCCGAAATGATGAATGACAAACGGAGCTTCGGCGATCCGGAGCTGTAATTCGCGCGCGCGACGCGAGACCGTTTCATGCACCTCATATTCAAAACAGAGGCCGGGGATGCGACGAAAAAACAACGTGCTCAGGCTGCGGGTATACGCCGGATAGATGTGGGATTCCGGCAGCAGATTCGGGTTTCTGCGCGCGGACTCTATTCCGCTTCGACTGGTGAGGGTGCGAATGTAATTCCACTTCCAGACCTCCCAGGCATCAACCTGACCTTGGCTGGCGAGTTCCGGAATGCTGGAGACTCCTTGCGGGTCGAGCATCTCATCCGCGTCCAGAATGAGGATCCAATCGGCTGTGCAGGCCTGCAGGACCGCATTGCGCGCCTGGGCAAAATCCTCTTCCCAGGGAACGTCGAAGACTTCTGCGCCGAGGCCGCGTGCAATGGCCGCCGAGTTGTCCGTCGATCCGGTATCGCCGACCATGACGTGATCCACAGCCGGCAGCGCGCTGTGGATGGCACGCGCCAGCGAAGCAGCTCCGTTGCGGACGATCATGGCGAGTTCGATGCTCGGCTTCTCCATCGATCCCTTCTGGCTCGTGCCGTCCTTTCGACGACTGCTTTGGCAGGATACGGTCGGGCGGATCGGTGTTCGCGACCGAGCCTGGAGAAGTTTGCAGGGCGATGCCAGAGTGGGCAAAGACTCAGTCCGTTTTGAAACTGCGCAGACGCCGCGGTTGCGCGCTGAGTTATGGCGGAGAAGCTATCGATCCATCGTCGGCGGGATGGACTGCAATCGCTTTCAGGAAAGGATTGCATCCTCAGGTATGAAACCGCGCGGAAGTATCGATGGATTCCTGCGGATCGTTCAAAGTTCCACTGACGAGGTGGAGCGGGCAAAGGACATCCTCGCAGGTACGAAGCATAACTGCTACACGGTTCACAGTGAGTCTGTTCAGACAGCCAGTATTGTCCACAATCCCGGATAGAGAGGCCAAACTATGCCATCCGGTTGAAGATGGTTTCGAAAGAGGGAAAAGCGAATCCGACCACGATTCTTTGTGCAGGCAGGTCGCGCTTCTGGCTGAAGCGCGCAGCCGTTTCGGCAGGCCGTAGCGTCAGGCAACGTGGATGGGGACGACTTTACTGTCTCGGAGAGATTTGATGTCGCGAATTGGGGGTTGGCCGAAGAAACGGCTGTACTCGCGGCTGAACTGGCTGATGCTCTCGTAACCAACTTCGTACGCTGCGCTGGTGGCATCCAGCCCGTCCATGAGCATTCGTTGCCTTGCGGTCTGCAATCGAAGTTGTTTCTGGTATTGGAGAGGACTCATTGCTGTCAGCGCGCGGAACTGATGGTGAAGCGTTGACACTCCCATCCGCGCAACCGTCGCAAGTTCTTCCATGTGTAGTGGCTTGGCGAAGTTGGCCCTGAGCCACGCAATCGCTCTTGCGGTTCGATGGCTCAGATCGCCTGTTGTTGCAATGGCGCGGAGGCGTTCTCCCTGTGGTGTGCGGAGGATGCGGTAGACAATCTCTCGCTGGATCAGGTGGCTGAGGAATGGAATATCCTCGGGAGTCTCAAGCAGGTCGATCAGCCGAGTGCATGCGTCCAGAAGGCCGACGGTAGTCTCACCCACGGCTATCCCACGCGAAAGAACAGATGTTTCGGGATCTGGCAGCTCTTCCCGGCTGATGACCTCCCGTACCGTCGGCATGTCAAGTTGAAGAAACATGGAGAGCAGCGGGACTTGTTCTGAGGCCTCGACGATTTGACTTTCGGCTGGAACGTCGATCGACGACAGGAGAAAGGACGATCCGTCACAGAGGTAGACGTGACCTCCCAGATTGACTCGCTTGCGCCCCTGCACAAAAACGGAAAGACTCGGCTCATAGGAAGCTCGATAACACGCCGTTGGCTTCGTTCGGCGGTAAAGCGCCACGCCGGGAATCGCCGTAGGATTTTCGCCCGGTGACGGCGCATATGCCGCGATCTTACAGGCGAGTTCCTTGCGCATTGCAATCACCGTTTTGTTTTGATCCTTGGGTTTCTCCGTCTGTTTCGTCGCCACGTTGCCTTGAACCTTCCTCAAACAGCGTACTGCGAAGCAACCCCATCCGTGCACAAAATATGAACTCCAAACAGTATCAGGCAAACAATTGGCAGGATCAGGGAAGCGCCAAGCCTACGCCTCTCGCTATGGTTTGAAGGAGAGGAAGATAATCATGCAGAAACGGCGACTTGGAAGCGGTGACCTCGAAGTATCGGCCATCGGTTTTGGCTGTATGGGAATGAGTTGGTCTTATGGGCCACCCAAGGATAAGCAAGAGATGATTTCGCTGCTTCACGCTGCGGTGGATCGGGGCGTAACGTTCTTTGATACGGCCGAAGTCTACGGTCCGCTGTTGAACGAAGAGCTGGTCGGCGAGGCCTTCGCGCCGTTTCGCGGCAGAGTTGTCATTGCGACAAAGTTTGGCTGGGAGGCCAACCCTAACGATGGCGGCAAGTGGAACTCTCTCAACAGCCGGCCGGAGCATATCAAGCAGGTTTGCGAGGGCTCGCTCAAACGGCTGAAGGTCGATGCCATCGATCTCTTCTACCAGCATCGCGTGGACCTGAATGTGCCCATCGAAGAAGTTGCGGGCGCGGTAAAGGATCTGATTCGGGAAGGCAAGGTGAAGCATTTTGGCCTCTCGGAAGCGAGCGCACAAACCATTCGCCGCGCTCATGCAGTTCAACCCGTCGTCGCACTACAAAGCGAGTATTCGCTGTTCTGGCGTGAGCCGGAAGAGACGGTGATGCCAACTCTGGAGGAACTCGGGATCGGCTTCGTTCCGTTCAGCCCGCTGGGCAAGGGCTTCCTGACCGGTAAGATCGACGAGAATACGAAATTTGACAGCACCGATTTTCGCAGCAGTGTGCCGAGATTCAGCCCGGAGAACCGCAAAGCAAATCAAGCCCTGGTGGATATTGTCAGCTCTTTTGCCGGGAAGAAGCAGGCGACCCCGGCGCAGATCGCCTTGGCGTGGCTGCTGGCGAAGAAGCCGTGGATCGTTCCCATCCCAGGCACAACGAAACTGGCGCGCCTCGAAGAGAATCTTGGCGCGGCGAAGGTCAGCCTGACCCCAGAAGAAATGCGCTCCCTTGAAGAGGCTTCGTCAAAGATCAAGCTGGAAGGCGCCCGCTATCCAAAGTTCCATGAGCAACTGGTTGGCCGCTGAGTGTCAGCCGCGAGGGAAAATCGGGAAATGAAGATCTTGCGTTATAGTGCATGGGCCGCGGTTGTGGCAATTGCTGGTCTGGTGTCGGTTCGCTCTGCGATGTCGCAGGCGGCAGGCCCTGGGTCCGACCGAGAAAGGCTGATCGGGGCTTGGCATCTTGAGCACATTGACTCACCCAACACGGATGGCAAGCCGAGCAATACCACGCAGCCCAAGGGCATGCTGATCTACACGCAAGACGGTCACATGTCCGTGCAATTGATGTACCCCAGGTCGGCCGGTTCTCTCTCCAATGAATACGTCCGAAGTGGGTACGAGGCTTCGTTCGGAAGCTACTCGATCGACGAAAGAACACACACGCTGACTCATCACGTGCAGGGATCCGTTACGGGCAACGCGCTCGTCGGCAAAGATCTTCCTCGCATTTACACGTTTACCGGGGACGGCCGCCTCGTCATTCGCTCAGCCGACCCCGAGGAACATTGGTCTGTCACATGGGAACACTACTGAACGTACAGCGCCTTCCGGCCTTTGGCCAGCGCCGCCAGCAAATCTACACATAAGGGAGTGAAGCAATGCAGAAACGCAAACTGGGAAAGAGCAATCTTGAAGTCTCGGCGATGGGGCTGGGCTGCATGCGATTGAGTCCAGGCCACGGAGCGGTGGCGGGAACCAGGCAGGAGATGATTGCCCTCATTCGGGCCGCGGTCGAACGCGGCATCAACTTCTTCGACACCGCTGAAGTCTATGGACCGTTCGTGAACGAGGAGCTTGTAGGCGAGGCACTCGCTCCGGTGCGTGACCAGGTGGTAATCGCGACGAAATTCGGCTTCCAGATTGACTCCGAAGATGATCCGCATCCGGTGGGCTTGAACAGCCGTCCGGAATACATTCGAGTGAGTGTTGACGGCTCGCTGAAGCGGCTCAAGGTTGACACCATCGATCTGCTCTACCAACATCGCGTCGATCCGAACGTGCCCATCGAAGACGTGGCGGGCGCCGTCAAGGGTCTGATTCAGCAAGGCAAGGTCAGGCACTTCGGCTTGTCCGAAGCAGGCGCGCAGACCATCCGCCGGGCGCATGCCGTTCAGCCAGTGACTGCTCTTCAGAGTGAATACTCGCTCTGGTGGAAACGCCCGGAAGAAGAAATTATTCCCACACTGGAAGAGCTTGGCATCGGCCTGGTTCCGTTCAGTCCGCTTGGCAAGGGATTCCTGACCGGGGCGATTACGGAAAACACGCAGTTTGATCCGGAGGACAATCGCGGCAGTTTTCCGCGCTTCTCGCCGGAAGCCCGCAAGGCAAATCAAGCTCTGGTAGACCTGATTGCGACTTTTGCCGCGAAGAAGAATGTGACTTCGGCACAGATCGCACTCGCCTGGCTCCTGGCACAAAAGCCCTGGATCGTTCCTATTCCCGGCACCGCCAGGTTGCAGCGTCTTGAAGAGAACATCGGAGCAGTTGCTGTTGAACTCACCCCGGAGGATCTCCGCGAGCTCGACGCCGCGACCGCGAAGATCCCAGTCTACGGAGACCGTTATCCAGCGGCTCTGGAACAAATGACGAATAGCTAAGTGTGATGTGACACCTTTAGTTCTCGCATCATCCCATTCGAGATTCAGCAGGAGAAAACCGTGCCCCATGTTGTTGTGAAGCTCGCCCCCGGCAGCTCGGAAGAGCAAAAGAAACAGCTTGCAGAAGAGATCGTAAGAGACGTGATGCGCACACTGGACAGAAAAGAAGAAGTCATTTCTGTTGCGCTTGAGGAAGTCGATCCCAAGGATTGGACCGACAAAGTTTATATTCCCGATATCCAGGGCAAGTGGGACACCCTCTACAAGAAGCCTGGATACAACCCATTCGAAAAATGAGGAGATCGTCGTGATCCTATCTTTTGAAAACAAAGTGGCGCTCGTGACAGGAGCTGCATCAGGACTGGGCCTTGCCACGTCCAAAGCATTTGCTGAATCGGGTGCCTCGGTGGTGCTGGCGGACTGGAATGAAGAAGCGGCGCAATCCGCGGCCAAAGAGCTTGCTGCGCAAGGCCACAAGACGCTGGCCATCCGTTGCGACGTATCGGACGATGCGCAGGTAGAGGCCATGGTGAAACAGACGGTCGCCACTTTCGGCAAACTCGATGCAGCCTATAACAATGCCGGCGTTCAAAACGTTCTTGCAGAAACGGCCGATACCACCCGCGAGGACTATGACAGGGTGATGGGCATCAATCTCCGCGGTGTGTGGAGCTGCATGAAATTTGAGTTGCAGCAGATGCGCAAACAAGGCAGCGGTGCTATCGTCAACTGCTCTTCGTTAGGGGGGCTTTTGGGCGGTGCCGAGCGCGGAGTTTACCACGCGGCCAAGCACGGAGTGATCGGGTTCACCAAGAGTGCGGCTCTCGAATACGCTGCACGCGGCATTCGCGTAAACGCCGTCTGCCCAGGCATGATTCAGACGCCGATGTTTGACAAGATGATCGCCGAAGGCCAAGGAGATGAGCTGGACCGGATGCTCAAAGCCTTTGTACCGATGGGACGAATGGGACGACCGGAAGAGATAGCCGATGCCGTCGTGTGGCTCTGTAGCTCAGCGGCGAGTTACGTTACCGGCCAGTCGATCTCGGTCGACGGCGGCTACGTGATGCGCTGAGGGATAGAAGACCAGGCAACGAAAGCGATAAGAAAAGCAGACGAGGAGAAAACACATGGAGATCAGGAGAGCAGGTACACAGCCTTCCGCGAAGGGGCCTTCGGATTGGTTTACGGGCACAGTGCGCATCGACCCGCTATTTCAGGCACCGGAGCCGGCGCACGTGCAGGGCGCAAGCGTCACATTTGAGCCGGGCGCGCGCACCGCATGGCATACGCATCCGCTGGGCCAGACTTTGATCGTCACGGCAGGCTGCGGCTGTGCTCAGCGGGAAGGTGGCCCGATCGAAGAAATCCACCCTGGTGACGTGGTGTGGTTCGCGCCGGGTGAAAAGCACTGGCACGGAGCAACACCGACGACGGCAATGACGCACATCGCAATTCAGGAAAAGCTCGATGGCAAAGTGGTCGAATGGATGGAGCAGGTCAGCGACCAACAATACAGGAAGGGCTGATAGCCCGCGAGGTAGTTCAGTCACGGAAGAAGATTCCCTTACAAACTCTGATAATTCTGCGTCAGGCGGCGCTCATCTCAACATCTTTCCCTTCTCGCAGAGCCTTGATGTCGCGCATCGGCGGCTGGCCGAAGAATCGACTATATTCACGATTGAACTGACTGACACTTTCGTATCCAACCTCAAAGGCGACCGTTGAAGCGTCCATCCCTTCGAGCAACATGCGCCCTCGCGCCGCCTGCAACCGTAACTGCTTTTGATATTGCATGGGGCTCATATGTGTGAGCATACGGAAATGATGGTGCAGCGTAGACACACCCATGCCTGCGATGTGGGCCAGATCATCTACGCGTACCGGCTTCGCGTAGTTATCCCTGATCCAGGAGATCGCTCTCGCTGTGCGATGGCTCTGATCACCTGAAGTAGCAATCGCTCGCAGGCGAGCGCCTTCGGGTCCGCAAAGAAGCCGGTAAACGATCTCGCGTTGAATATGGCCACTTAGAAACGGAATATCCTGAGGATTCGCCAGCAGGTCAACCAGCCTACAGCATGCATCAAGCAGTTCGGCCGTGATCTCTCCCGTCACCATCGCAGGGCTGTCAGAGGAGACGTCACGCACGCGGACTTCTTCCCGATTGAGAAGTTCGCGGACCATCGGCATTTCCAGTGCAAGCACAAGAGCGAGAAGTGGCTTTGCTTCACTGGCCTCAACCACCTGACTAATGATCGGCAGATCGATCGAGGTCAAAAGGAATCGTGACGAATCATAGAGGAGGCTTGTCCGGCCCAGATCGACGCGCTTGCTGCCTTGAGCGACGACGATCACGCTCGGCGTGTACGTTCCGGAGCAAGGCGCAGTGGGTGCGGTCCTGCGCACCAGCACCAACCCCGGGATATCCGTGATTTGCCGCTCTTGCGAGCCGGTGAACCAGGCAATTTTTCTCGCCAGCCCTGCTCTCAAATCCTGCACCGATTGACCTGCGGGAGGAGCACTTGAGCGCTTGCCATTTGCCTTCATTTCGTTTGTCCTTCCATTCCAAGCATAGTTGCGGCGCTCTCACGACGCCAGAGCAAAGGCTTGTCGGCAAGAGAATTAGGCAAAAGATCGGCAGAATCGGGATAACGGTCTGCCTTCGCTTCCCCCTACACTGCAGTTGGAGACGAAATCATGCAAAAGCGAACACTGGGAAAGAGCGGGTTGGAAGTTTCAGCCATTGGCCTTGGCTGCATGAGCATGAGTTCTGGCTATGGCCCGCCAGCCGACACACACGAGATGATCGGGTTGCTTCGTCGCGCCTATGACCTTGGAGTAACCCACTTCGACACGGCGGAGGCCTATGGGCCGTTCGCGAACGAAGAGCTGGTAGGCGAAGCGCTCCAGCCGATCCGCGACAAGGTGATCATTGCCACGAAGTTCGGCTTTGAAATCGATCCCGTGACTGGCAAGCGCGGTCTTGGGACAAATAGCAAACCGGAACACATCAGGCAGGTTGCGGAAGCATCTCTCAAACGACTCAAGACTGAGTTCATTGATCTCTTCTATCAGCATCGCGTCGATCCTGACGTGCCAATCGAAGACGTGGCGGGAGTAGTCAAGGAATTGATTGCCGAAGGCAAGGTCAGGCACTTCGGCTTGTCGGAGGCTGGGGTTCAGACGATCCGCCGGGCGCACGCTGTTCAACCGATCACTGCGGTGCAGAGCGAGTACTCGCTGTTCTGGCGCGGACCTGAGGCCGAGCTTCTTCCTACCCTGGAGGAGCTTGGCATTGGGTTTGTGCCGTTCAGTCCACTCGGTGCCGGGTTCCTCACGGGCAAGATCGATGAATACACGAAGTTCGATCCAACTGACTTCCGGAACATCGTGCCTCGCTTCTCGCCTGAGGCGCGCAAGGCCAATATAGCGCTGGTCGAATTAGTCAAAGCCGTAGCGGAACGCAAAAACGCGACGCCGGCACAAGTCGCGCTCGCCTGGCTGCTGGCGCAGAAGCCATGGATTGCGCCGATCCCGGGAACTACCAAGCTGCATCGACTCGAGGAAAACCTCCGCGCAGTGAGCGTCGAGTTGACCAGGAATGACCTGAAAGAAATCGACGAAGCAGCTTCCAGACTGAAGCTCGAAGGAGCCCGCCTTCCTGAAGCAGCGCTGAAGATGACCGGTCGTTGAGCGCTTCCTGGCCGTGGGAGCATGAAGGGGCACCACGCATATCTTCGCGGACAGGGCTGCAGGCACCGACAGAACAATTCAGCAGTTCAGCGCATGTCATTTCCTTGTTCGGTGCAACTGCTCCAGCGCGCGGGCGGCGCTCTGGTGACGTTTGAGCCCGGCTCCTTCAGGAGCTATATTTCAAGCGAAGCTTTCTCCGCAGTGCCTTGGTAAGAGCGATCGAGCAGAACCACATTCAGCAGGGACCTGTGAACGTGAATGCCGCCGTTGTATTCAATAAACCCGAGCTTGCGAAAACGATTCATGAAAAAGCTGACACGGGACCGGGTGGTGCCAATCATTTCCGCGAGAGTTTCCTGTGAAATCTTCGGAATCAGCGATTCCGGGTGACCCGTCTCGCCGAGCTGCGCCATCAATAGCAGAATGCGTGCGAGGCGTTTCTCGCTGGAGTTAAAGAGCTGATCGACCAGGTCGGACTGAATACGCATGCAGCGAGCCAGCAGGAACGACAGAAACCGATCGGAAAAGGTATGTTCCTCATGCATCCTGCGAATTATCTCTTCCTTCTCGATCCGGAGTGCCACGCACGGAGTGACGGCGGAGGCTGTTGCCAGCCGCAGTCCAGGCACGGCTGCGAGCGACTCCTCTCCCACGAAGTCGCCGGTGGAGAGAAGCGTTATCGTTGCTTCTTTGCCGCTCATGGAAACTACGGTGAGCTTTGCCTGGCCTTTCCGGAGATAAAAAACGGAGTCCGCGCGATCACCCTGGGAGAAAAAGGTCTGCTTCGCCTTCAACTGCACGATTGTTCGTCCGAGTCCGGCAGTCGCCAGAAAAGCCTCGGTGTCAAACAAGAGCTTCTTGGGTTCGATCATTTGGAAAGCCCACTTCCTGCTGAGGCGGTGCGGATGGGCATCTCAGCGACGCGGAGTTGCAGAGTAATTGCTCCAGGGTAAACGTTTGGGGAGCCCACATACATTGTAGGCTCAATCAGAGATACTGCAAGGAGAACATCCCGGTCGGCGGATTTCTGTGGCTGGCGGGTAACGCAAAATTCGCCGGAACTGCCCCCGCCAGCCATCTTCAGCTCAGCATCTCCTTCACCAGCCTGGTGACGTCGGCCAGCGCGTTGTCCAGCAGCGCTGCGTCTTTGCCGCCTGCTTCGGCGATCTCCGGCTTGCCGCCGCCGGAGCCGCCCACCAGTCTGGCCACCACGCCCACCAGCTTGCCTGCCTGCACTCGCTTGACCAGCCCCGGTGTTACCCCGGCAATGATCGCCACCTTGCCCTCCGCCTGCGCCGAGCCAACCACCACCACGCCTTCGCCCAGCCGCTGTTTCAGGTTATCCACCAGCGTCCGCAACTGGCCGCGTTCGAGGTGATCGGCGCGCAGCGTGGCCACGCGCACGCCTTCCACCGTCGTCGCTGCGGCGAGGGCTGCCTCCAGCTTTCCTGTAGCCTGCAGCATGCGCATCTCGTCCAGCTCGCGCCGGAGTCGCTTCAGCTCGTCCTCGTGCTCGGCCAGCCGCCCGCGCAGCGCGCCCGCAGCGTCTTCGTCCGGTCCGGCCGGAGCCGCCTGCGCCGCCACCTGCGCCACCCGGAAATCCCGCCGAAACGCATCGAGCGATCCCGTCCCGCTGATCGCCTCCAGCCGACGCACGCCCGAGGAAACCGACCCTTCGCCGACAATCTTAATCAGGCCGATTTCGCCCGTCGCCGCGGTATGCGTGCCCCCGCAAAGCTCGGTCGAAAACCCGTCTTCGAGACGCACCACACGCACCCGGTCGCCATACTTTTCGCCAAACAGTGCCATCGCCTTGTATTCGTTCACGGCCACGTCGATCGGCACGTCCACCAGCGTCTCCACGCGCGTATTCGCCAGCACCTCGCGGTTCACAATCGACTCGATCTCGGACAACTCCTCGTCGGCCACCTGGGCAAAGTGTGAGAAGTCGAAGCGCAGCCGCCCCGGCTCGACCGACGATCCCGCCTGCTTCACATGCGTCCCCAACACCTGCCGGAGCGCGGCATGCAGTAGATGCGTCCCGGTATGGTTGCGGCGGATCGCGTCGCGTCGCGCGCCATCCACCACCGTGTTCACCCGGTCGCCCACCGCCAGCGCCTGCCGCAGCACAGCCCGATGCGCGCGTACTCCCTGCACCGGGGCTACACAGCCTGTCACTTCCGCCACTATCACATTGCCGTCCACGCTCGTCATCCGTCCGGTATCGCCCACCTGGCCGCCCGAGTCTGCATAGAAACTCGTGTGATCCAGCACCACATCCACCGTCTCGCCCGCCTGCGCCGCCACCACGCCCATGCCATCCTTCACCAGAGCGAGCACCTCGCAGTCCAGCGAACCCAGCCGCTCATACCCCTCAAAGACGGTCTTCGGCAGCTCACGATAGACCGGCGCAGCCGTCTTCTGGCTACCACCCTTCCACGAAGCCCGCGCCCGCGCCTGCTCTGCCTCGCGCGCCGCCTCAAAGCCAGCCTCGTCAAAGGTCACGCCGGCATCCCGCGCCGCATCCACCATGAAGTCCAGCGGCAGGCCAAAGGTCTCGTACAGATGAAACGCCTTCTCGCCCGTAAATTCTCCGCGCAGTTCTTCATCGAGACGCGTCATTCCCAGCTTCAGCACGCGGTCAAACTGCCGCTCCTCGGCCTCGATCACCCGCGCCACGCGCTCGGCAGACTCCGCCAACTCCGGATAAGCGCCAGCCATCCGGTCGCGCACCGCAAACACCATCTGGTTCAGGAACGGCTGCTCCTGTCCCAGCAGCCGCCCATGGCGAATCCCCCGGCGAAGGATCTTTCGCAGCACATAGCCGCGCCCTTCGTTCGAAGGCAAAACCCCGTCATGGATGAGGAAGGTAGCCGCCCGCGCATGGTCGGCAATAATCCGCAGCGAAGCATTTTCCGCCAACTGAGTAACTCCGCATAACTCACCCGCACGCGCAATCAATGGCGTAAACAAATCTGTCTCGAAGTTCGATAACTTTCCCTGTAACACCGCAGCCACGCGCTCCAGGCCCATCCCAGTATCGATCGAGGGCTTGGGCAGCGGCGTCAACGTATAACTCGTCTTCCCGTCGGCCACCAACGCCGCGCGTTCGAACTGCATGAAGACCAGGTTCCATATCTCCACATACCGCGCATCGTCCTCGCCAAACGGCAGGTCTTGGCCCGTCTCGGAAGCCTCCAGCCCCATGTCGTAGAAAATCTCCGAACACGGCCCGCACGGTCCGGTCTCGCCCATCTGCCAGAAGTTATCCTTGAGGCCGAACGCCTTGATCCGCTCCTTCGGCACGCCGACTTCGATCCAGAACCGCTCCGCTTCGTCGTCGCGCGGAACACCATTCGCCGGGTCGCCCTCGAAGATCGTCACATACAACCGATCCTTCGCAATTCCGAACCACTCCGCACCGGTCACCAACTCCCACGCATACTCGATGGCCTCTCGCTTGAAGTAGTCGCCAAAGCTGAAGTTCCCCAGCATTTCGAAAAAAGTATGATGACGCCGCGTAAATCCCACATTTTCCAGATCGTTGTGCTTTCCGCCCGCCCGCACGCACTTCTGCGAGGTGGTCGCCCGCGCGTATTCGCGCCGCTCTGCGCCCAGAAACACATCCTTGAACTGGTTCATTCCCGCATTGGTAAACAGCAGCGTCGGGTCGTTGGCCGGAACCAGCGAGGAGGAATGCACCCGTCGATGTCCCTTGCTTTCAAAAAACCGCAAAAATCGTTCCCGAATTTCGTTCCCCGTCATCGCTCTCTCGACTCCCCGCTGTGCTCGATGGTTCCGCTGCAACCGTCCCGTTCAGTGTAATTGTCGCCACATGCCCATCGAAAGTCTCCGAGCCGCCAGGAAATGCTTGCTATTCGCTTCTATATCGGTCATTACGGTGCACGGCAGCCAAAGCATCAAGCACGGCAACCTGTCTGGCAAGTGTGACGTTGCCAGCAGGAAGCTTTTTCATCCACGCTCTGGTCAGCGGACCGTTTGGCGTTTCCGACACGCTTCCCTGCAATACTGGATGCTGCTGGTATTTCTTCCAAGAAAACTGATAGCTCTCCGACGATCGTCAGCGGCCAGATCAGTCTTGCGAAAGCAACGAACATGCCATTGATCGCGGAGCACTCCACTGCCTCCAACAGATTCAGTAGCACGGCTTTTTTTGCGTCACTGCGAATAGTGTCGAGAGCGGAATCGCCGCTACTCCGGCCGCCGAACCTATCACCGTTACCAGCAGCCAGCAATTTACCAACACCATCGGGAACAGTTCTTCCACCATCACCCAAGAAGCTGGAATAGAGTTCAAAATAACAATAGCCACGGCGGCACGAGCACTACTATTCAATGAGAAACCGCTGAAGAAGCCGCATTTCCTGCAGAGGATACGGGCCGAAGCCTGCACCCTCTGCAGCATTGCGGAATCAATCGCGTTTTAGCGCCTGAGAAAAGACAGTAGAACCAAATCAGCGCTTCCAGAAAGCTACTACGGACAGGTACAGCCACTAATGACATCCGTGTCGAGGGTGACGGCCCCAGTACGCGCCAGCGCTCGACCTTCCAGATTTACGCCGGTGGTGATTGTGATGGATGCCAGGGCGAGGATGTTTCCTTTGAACACGGAGTTAGTCCCCAGCGTGGCGGAGCTGCCAACCTGCCAGAAGACGTTGCATGCCTTGGCCCCATTTGCGAGGATGACATGGCTTCCGCTGGCCGTCGTGAGAGTAGATGCGATTTGGATGATGAACACCGCATTTGGATTGCCCTGGGCATCAAGGGTCACATCGCCAGAGAGGGCAAGCGACGACGATGATGTATAGACGCCAGCGGTGAGAGTCTTGCCGACCAGATCTCCCGCCTCAGCAGTACCGCCGGATCGTCCGGCTGCATCGACATACGCACTGGCCAGAGCGGTCTGGGCCTGTGCGGCAGCACCATCCGCACGATGGAAGGTGCCGCCGCCAACCAGTTGTCCCGGCGGAAATCCGGTGATGGATGAGCCTTGGCTGACTCCAACATCGCCGGTAATCGTGGTCGTGCCTGTGTTGGTGACGGTAGAACCAGCCAGCACAGAGAAGTTACCGATGTCAGGACAAAGAGCAACTGGCAGCGTTCCAGCGCCCTCGCACGGGCCGGTTGTAAAGGTCTGAACGAATTGAGGAGTCAGCGGCATCCCGCCCATATCCTGCGCTCCGGTGGTCACCGTAATCGTGTACGTGGTATTCGCCGCCAAGCTGGTTGAGGGAGTAAAGGTAGCAGTCTGGGTGAGCACGTCATAGGTCACGGCCCCGGTTACGCCATTGATATGAAACGTGCTGGGATTGATGGTGAGTGAGTTCATTTGTTCGTCAAACGTGACATCGATCTTCTGGGATAGTGGTACGCAGGTTGCGCCAACGGCAAGATTCACTGCGGCAACGTAAGGCGCTGAATTGTCTGCGGTCGCACGCGTGACAAAGGAAAAATTAAAAGGCGCGGCAAGCGGAGCTCCACTTGTGTCCTTGGCTCCAACAGTAATGCTTGCGAAGTAGGCGGTATTGGCGGCGTAGTTTGTGGAAGATTTGAACGCGGCGATCCTGTTAGTTGCATCGTAGGTGACTGTTCCCACCACGCCAGGAACCAAAAAAGTGCTCGTGTTGATGCTGTTCGGATCCATGTCTTTGCTGAAGACCACCGCGATCTCGCGGTTGGTGGCCACGCCGTTGGATTGGGGGACCACAGCCACTACAGTGGGTGGAGCTAGAGCATTTTCCTAAATAGTGTAGACTGGTTTTGGCGACTCTTTGCGGCGAACAAAGACATGGGAAAACCCCTTGGGGATGATCTGCGTCGTAAACTTCTTTTCGCCTATGATCAAGGCGAGGGA
>JAKAXU010000005.1 GCA_021816455.1 Acidobacteriota bacterium | reverse complement strand
GCAAAGGCAAAGGCAAAAGCAGATTCCCTGCGGGAATGACAACGAGGAAAGCAAAGGCAAAGGCAGAAGCAGATTCCCTGCGGGAATGACAACGAGGAAAGCAAAGGCAAAGGCAAAAGCAGATTCCCTGCGGGAATGACAACGAGGAAAGCAAAGGCAAAGGCAGAAGCAGATTCCCTGCGGGAATGACAACCAAGGAAAGCATTGTCATGCAGCGGATGAACGGGCTGCTTGGTGGGGGAGAGCGGAAGGCAGACAGCGCGCTTGGCGCTGTCTGCGGAATTTAGAGTCTGTCCGGTCGGAATCCGCGAAGTGTCAGTCGACCGGGGCGCTGTTCGGGTGATAGAGGAAGACCTGCTGCGGAGCGGTCGCCCTGGCGTCGCTCTTGTCCAGCTTGAAGCGTACCGAGGCTGTGGTTTCCTTGCCGCTGTAGGGCGAGGTGAAGGTCATCTCATACTGGTTGCGCAGGCGGTGGTTGAGATCGGCCAGGAACGGCTCGAAAGTGACCGGGTTGCCGAAGCCTTCCCAGTAGGAGAAGCCACCCGTGGCGCTGGACACTTCCACGAGCAGGTTTTGTCCGCCGTTGCCCACGTAGGAGCTGCTGCCCGGGTCGCCGCGACCATGCCAGTAGAGTGTATAGACGACCAGACGGGCCTGTGTCGCGTCCTGAATGGCGGACTGCACGTAGGGGTCTTCGGGATCGAAGCGGCGCTCGTAATCGTCGATACCGTCGGTGATCATGAGCACTTCGCGCAGCGCTGTCCTATCCGAGGAGGGCCAGTGTTTGGCCAGTTCCGAGAGGCAGAAATACGGGCTGCCATTGGAGTACGAGACCCCGCCAGGCAGACGCAGGCCTTTGATGACAGCGGTGCGGTCATGGGTGAGCGGGGTGACCATCTGTACCGAGCCGTATTCCATATATCCAAGCGAGACTCGGGCATTGAGCGGGAGAGCCTGTATGAAGTGCACGATGTCGGAGAGCTGTATGCCAATGCTGGAGCGGGCCGTGTCGTCGATGAGGATGACGAACTCGATGTTCGCCTTTGGTCCTTGCGAGGCAAGCAGGCTGGTAATTTTTGCGGGCTTACCGTCCACGGTCAACTTGATGTCGTCCGGCGAGACGGATGGAGCCGGTGCTTTGTCGTGTTTGGGCAGAACGGTGATAATAGCGCGGCCCTGGGTGGCATCAATGTCCTGCGCGCGCAGGACGACGCCGGAGACGAGCATAGCCGCGGCAACCGCGGGAAAAATGAGCAGTCGTGCTTTCATGGTTCTTGCTTCCTTTCTGTGGTTCGTGTCCGGGAGCATCGATTCGGACGGGATTCCCGGAGAGCGCATGAACCGATCGTCCATTCAGTAGGACGTATCCTGCAGTCGATTGAACCCGAAAACTCGGAAAAAGTCTTCATCCGCTGAAACTTCAGCCCGTATTTTGAAGAAAATCCCTGGATTGCTTCGGACCCGTCAGCGAGGTGACTGCGGACACAGGCAAAGTGGAGGGCAATTGGTGGAAGATGGAAGAAGCACCGGAGATGGCAGGAGCGCGGCGGCCATCCCCAAAGACAGGTTGGAGGGAGAGGCATGAGCGATCTGGCAACGCTGGCGGAGTCGGTGACCATCGATCCGCTGGTTGGACATCCGCAGGACTACCACGTCTTTCACAAGTTTCTGGAGCGTTGCCGGGAGCTGCCCGCATTGACGACGGCGGTCTGCTGGCCGCTCTCGGAGGTGGCGCTCGGCGGCGCGCTGGAAGCGGCCGAAGCGGGGTTGATCGAGCCGGTGCTGGTGGGCGATGGGGAAGCGATCCGCGAGCTGGCGTCGCGGATGGGTGTGCGTGTGGAGGGACTGCCGATGGTGGAAGCGGCGACCGAGGCGGCTGCCGCGCAAGTCAGCGTGGACCTGTGCCGCAGCGGCAAGGTGCAGGCGATGATGAAGGGCAGCCTGCACACCGATGAGCTGATGCGCGTGGCCATGGCGCGGGATACGGGACTGCGGACCAATCGGCGGATCAGCCACGTCTTTGTGATGGATACACCGGCCTATGATCGAACGCTGCTGATTACCGATGCTGCGATCAACATCGAGCCGGATCTGGAAGACAAGGTGCATATCGTTCAGAACGCCATTCACCTGGCGCATGCGCTGGGTATTCCGGAGCCGAAGGTGGCGCTGCTGTCGGCCGTCGAGACGGTGAATCCGAAGATTGCCTCCACGCTGGACGCAGCGGCGTTGTGCAAGATGGCGGATCGCAAGCAGATTACCGGCGGAATTCTGGATGGCCCGCTTGCCTTCGATACGGCGGTCAGCGAGAAGGCGGCGCAGATCAAGGGGCTGGTGTCGCCGGTGACCGGCAAGGCGGACATTCTGGTGGTGCCGGATCTCGAATCGGGCAATATGCTGGCGAAGCAACTGGAGTATCTGGGCGGCGCGCAACTGGCGGGGATTGTGCTCGGCGCGCGCGTTCCGGTCATCCTGACCAGTCGGGCGGACTCGGCGGCGACACGGCTCACCTCGTGCGCGGTCGCCGCGCTGCTGCACCAGGCGGAGATGTAGCAGACGAAGAACACCGCGCAGTGGGGTGGCGCCAGGCAGAAACGCCCGCCGACGCACAACATCTGCGAGTCGGCGGGCGTTTCTGGAGCGTCGGGTGCGAGAGACCCAACGGGCCGATGCTCCGCAAATGGCCGGAGGCTCAGTGGAGCCTCAGTGCGTGGCTGTCAAAGTCGCCTCCAGCGGCGTCGATTCCGACGAGTCGCCGACGCGGACGATGAATTTGCCCGCGTCCATCTTCCAGTGGTGCGTCGTCACGTCCCAGTAGGAGAACGAGCGCGGGTTGAGCATCAGCGTCACATGCTTCGTCGCTCCCGCATCGAGGCGGACCTTGGAGAATCCTTTCAGTTCGCGCTCGGGACGGCTGACGGGTGCGTTCGGTTCGGAGAGATAGAGCTGCGCAACCTCGGCGCCGGCCCGGTGACCGGTGTTGGTGACATCAAAGCTGACGGCGACATCTTCCCCCACCTTGATCGTCGGCTGCACCTGAAGATGCGAGAAGGCAAAGGTCGTGTAGCTGAGGCCGTAGCCGAAGGGATACAGCGCGTGTTTGCCGGTGGTAGTCCAGTAGCGGTAACCAACCATGAGCTTCTCCGCGTAGTGGACATGCAGGATGCCGTCGGACTCTTTCACCGCGTAGTAGTTGTGGTAGGTCGGGTCTTCCTGGAAGGTACGGTCAAAGGTGACGGGTAGTTTGCCCTCGGGGTTGAGCTTGCCCAGCAGAGCCTCGGCCACTGCGGTGCCACCCTCCTGGCCGGGATAGTAGGTTTGCAGAAACGCCGGAACCTTGCTGAGCCACGAAGTTGTGTCCACGGCTCCGCCTGCCGTCAGCACGACAACCGTCTTCGGGTTAGCGGCCACAACGGCGCGGATCAGCGCGTCCTGGCCCCAGGGAAGCGCGAAGGTTCTGTCGTAGCCTTCGCTTTCGGTCTCCGGATCGAAGCCGACCGAAAGCACCACTGCATCCGCCTTTGCCGCCAGGCGCAACGCATCGGCAGAAATCAGGTCGGATTCTGCTTCAAGGCCGAGCGCGAGACGGATGCCCGGCGCGCGCGGAATGTAGTCGGCGACGATATGAATGGGAGTTCCGGCCGTCAGGTGCAGCGTGGCCGAAAGCGGAAACTGTCCTTCGTGGTGCGGCTGTTCGATGAGCTGTTGGCCATCGACGCGCACGGTGTAGGCGTCTTCGCCGGAAGCGGCGGTGAGCAGCAGATAATCGCCGCTTTTGGCTGGCGTATACGTGGCGGTGTAACGCAAGCCGCGCGGATGAGGATCGGCGACATCCCACATTGCAGGTTTCAGGTCGTTGATCTGGCGCTGCTCAGTGGTGGATGCCGGGGAGCCGGAGAACTCGCGATTGTCAAAGTGTTCCACGCGCACCGGGCCGTCGAAGCGCGTGGTCCCGAAGACATGTTCCGCCGTCGGCAGTCCGCGCGCGTAGAGCGTATGGATGCCTTCGGAAGCGGCCATATTCGCCAGGCCGGTCAGGATGCTGACCGGATCAAAGGCCGTAGCCCGCGAGGAACCACCGCCGCCGGGGACAGCAGGATAAGCGTCTGGCCCAATGACGGCAAGGGTCTTCACCCTGGCCGCGGTGAGTGGCAGGAACTGCTGGTCGTTCTTGAGCAGAGTCAGGCTCTCACGCGCGCCTTGCAGAGCGACGGCGCGATCCTCAACGGAGTAAAGCGGCAGGGAATCGATCTGCTGCGGACGAGAGTTCGGGCCGATCCAGCCGTAGCGCAGAGCAACACGAAACAGGCGCATGAGCTTGTCATCGATGGTCGCTTCGCTCACCTGACCGGAGCGGACAGCGGGCAGCAGCGTTTTTTCGTTCATGAACTTTGCTGACGGCATCTCGAGGTCAAGTCCGTTGTTGGCCGCCGCGACTCCGTCGTAGGTCGCGTCCCAGTCCGACATGAGCAGCCCTTGGAAGCCCCACTCCTGCTTGAGCAGCTTCACGTTGAGGTCGTGGTTCTGTGTGGAGTGGACTCCGTGGAGCAGGTTATAGGAGTCCATCACGGCCGTCACATGCGCCGTCTTGACTGCGGCCTCAAACGGAGGCAGATACAGTTCGCGGAAGGTGCGTTCGTCGATATCGGAGCTGACGTTGTGGCGATCGTACTCCTGATTGTTTCCGGCGAAGTGCTTGACCGTCGCGCTCACACCCTCCGACTGCACGCCCTCGATGTACTGCACGGCCATCTGCGCGTTCAGATACGGGTCTTCAGAGAGATATTCGAAGTTGCGGCCGTTGACCGGCGAGCGGGAGATGTTGACCCCGGGTGCCAGCAGAAAGTCTACGCCGCGCGCACGCGCGTCGCGGCCCAGGCCTTCGCCGACTTTGCGCGCCACCGACGGGTCCCAGGTGGCAGCCAGCGCTGCGCCGCCTGCATAGGCCGTCGTCGGTCCCCAGCTTCGCACGCCGAGCGGGCCGTCGGACATCTTCAGGCGTGGCAGCTGGATTGACGGCATGGCGTGGGTGAACATGCCATCCACGCCGCCCAGCAGGTGTATCTTCTCTTCGAGCGAGAGCTTTGCCACCATCTGGTGCGCCTGCTGCTCAATGGCGGGCGAATCGGGCGCCGGACCATAGGGCGCGAGGGAATCATGCGTTGCGCCGGAGGGAGCCGACTGCTGTGCATGCAGGGTTGGGGAGCCGACGAATGCAACGAGCAGCGCAGCCAGCAGCGCGTTCCGGCGAAACGGGACGGAGAAAATCGAGCGGGAGGTGGAGAATCTCATAGCGTGGGGAAGAGTACACGGCGGTGGATGGGGTTGGCAAGCGAAAAACAATCGATTGTTAAAAAGGCGCAATCTGGGCGCGCGCATGACGATGGACTGTGGTTGTAAAGCGGTCCCCAACCGCTTTGTTGCCGGAATCGAGAAAATATGCTTCGAATGTCCGTAGTACAGTGACCGGCGCGGGGGGTATACTGGCGCTGCCTGCTCTGTCAGGAAACTTCCCTAGCCCTAACCAGAGGTCTGTGCGCCGCATGTCTCAGTTTCAACAGATTCCTCCGCAACCGGAAGACTGTCTTCACTGTGAGCATCGCTTTCAGCGCTTGTTCTGTAACCTTCCGCCCGAGGCGCTGGAGGAGTTTGACCACATCGGCGTACTGGTGCGCCACGGGCGGGGTGCGAAGCTTTTCAGCGAAGGGGACGTGGCGCGTAACGTGTTGGTGGTCTGTACCGGACAGGTCAAGCTCTCGACCAATTCTCGGGATGGCAAGACGATGATCGTGAAGATCGCCGTGCCCGGCGATCTGCTCGGCTTGAATGCTGCGCTGGCCGATGCTCCGCATGAGGTGACGGCCGAAACGATTGAGCCATGCACGATCAAGACAGTGCGTCAGGACCAGTTTGTAGAGCTGCTGCATCGGCATGGAGTGGCGAGCATGAACGCGGCGCAGTCGCTTTCCACAGAGTACTGGACGGTCTTTCGCGACGCCCGGCGGCTGGCGCTTTCCACTACGGCCGGAGGCAGGCTGGCGCAGCTTCTGCTGGAGTGGGCACGCGCGGCAAGCTGCGGCGGCGCAGAACTGAAGTTCACGCTTGCGCTGACCCACGAAGAGATTGCGAATATGGCGGGGACCTCGCGTGAGACCGTGACGCGGCTGTTGAACAAGTTCCGCCGTGAGGCGTGGATTCGCGTGCATGGATCGAGAGTAACCATTCTGGACGAGTCGGCACTGGACAGGCTGACAGCCTGAAAGAGGACCGCACCACGGTCACTCTCGGCCTGAGGCACGTGCGGTGAAGATCATCTTCTGAGTCGAGAGAGTGGGCAAATCAAACGGCCATCGGAGCGATCCGATGGCCGTTTGGTTTGGTGCCCGTGAAGAACTGGCGAGCCATCAGGAGAGATGGCTGAACGGCGTCGCACGCAGGCGCGGATGCAGCACTGGCGGCTCAAGCCCGGCGGTGTCCGTCTTCATCACCTCGACAAACGCCTTCTGGAAAGCGGCCATCTCGGTCTGGGTTCCCACGGTCACGCGCACCGAATCCAGCCATGCCGGCCAGACGCGCCCGATGTATATCTCCTTGGCGGCAAGCGCGGCCTGCACTTCCTTGCCCGGCTTTTTCACGTTCAACATGAAGCAGTTGCTGACCGAGGGCGTGACGGCGTAACCGTGGCTGCGCAGGAAGGCGATATTCTCCTCGCGCAGTTCGGCCATGATCTTCTTGCGCGTTGGCACCAGTTCCGGATCAAGCAGGCTGGCTTTGGCCGCAGCGACGGCTGTGATGGGCAGCGGGTTCTGTCCACCGATAGGGGTAATTTTCGCCAGCAGCTCCGGGCGGCCGACGATGAAACCCATACGGATGCCGGCCATGCCGTAGAGCTTGGAAAAGGTGCGCAGCACAAGTACGTTCTTGCCCTGCTTGACGAGCGGAATGCAGGAGGGCGTGTCGGTGAAGTGGATGTAAGCTTCATCCACGAGCGCGACAGAACCTTCCGGCAGGTTGTCGATCGCCTTCTCGATCTCCTCATGCGGCGTGATGGTTCCGGTGGGATTGTTGGGGTTGCAGATGTAGATGACTCCGGGTGTGGGCGAGGCCGCAAGCATGGCCTTCATATCATGCGCCGCCGCGCCGTGGGGGTCTGCAAGCGGAATCTTCAGGATAGGTGCATTGACGGTCTGGGCCGCCCACATGGGCGCTTCGAAGCTGGGGTCGGCGATGACCAGCGGCCGGGTGGGCGAGGCGAACGCCCTCACGGTCAGGTGCAGCGGCTCGCTGGAGCCGGCGTAGGCGAACGACCATCTCCGGGTCCAGCCCCTGCTGTCTGGCGAAGATCTCGGAGATCACAATCTCCTTGTCAAAGAGATAGCGTCCACCGTCGGGAATCATGGCTGCAATCGCCTTGCGAGCGCCTTCCGATGGCCCCATCGGATTCTCATTGGCGTCGATGTGGATGCCCTGGTCCGAAGGCGCGAACTTTGGAATGGCGGCGTGCGCCAGATGAGCTTCCGTGACGAAGGGAAGGCTCGCCAGCGCAGAGGATGCGGCGGCGGCGCGAAGGAAGTTGCGGCGGGAAAATCCGCGAGAAGGGAAGGATGAAGCGGCGGGCAACGTCATGAAGAGAACTCCTTGTAAAAGGAAAGATTGGAATGGGAACAAAGGAGAACGGAACGCGACAGAAGGATGGATAGAGCGTTTTCGCTCATGGTCCATACAGACTGGCAATGGTGAGTGTGGCTTTTCCTTGAAGAAAAGCCACGCCGAGAGTGTCTCCACTGGAAGCAGTGTGAGCGAAGACGCTCAAGCGAAGACAGAAAGCTGGGTTCCATGTCCCACCGTAGCGTTGAAATGTTTGGATTTCAAGAAAAAAGTGAGCGTTGCAGGCGCGATAGAATGCGCAGGACACGGTGAAGCCGGAACCTGTGGCGGCGGAAATCGCGCGAAGGCCGCAGAAAAATTGCTGAGAGCGCTTGACAATCCTTGAACTAAACCAATTTACTGATAGGACGCAAAGGATTGTGCCCGCTGCATGGAGCCGACGGGCATGACAGAGGTAAGATGCTTTCCATGCTGACCGTACCTGTTTTGTCCCTGGGTATATCCCTGCCTTCCGCCACGGCGCTGGCGCTCTCTGCGCCTTCCATCGCCCACCTGACCGGCCTGGATGTGGCTGTGATCGTGATCTATTTCATGATGGTCATGTGGATTGGCTACTACCTGAAGAGCCGCGCCAACACGAGCGAAGAGTTTTTCATGGCGGGGCGCGAGATGACGGCGTGGATTGCGGGCCTGAGTTTCGTCTCGGCAAATCTTGGTTCGCTGGAGCTGATGGGCTGGGCTGGGTCGGCATATCAGTACGGCATTCTGGCCGCGCACTGGTACTGGATTGGCGCCATTCCCGCGATGCTCTTTCTGGGCATCGTGATGATGCCGTTCTACTACGTCTCGAAGACGCATTCGGTGCCCGGCTATCTGAAGCTGCGCTTTGGGCAGGGGTCAAGCACGGTGGCTGCCGTCTCCTTCGCCTTCATGACGATCCTGATGAGCGGCGTGAACATGTTTTCGATGGCGCTGGTGATGAAGGTGGTGCTGGGGTGGAATATCACCTTCAGCATCGTTGTCTCCTCGCTGGCCGTAGCCGCCTATGTGGCGCTGGGCGGGCTGCGCTCGGCGATCTTCAACGAGGTTCTGCAGTTCGTGCTCATCTGGGGCGGCGCGCTGCTGGTGCCGATTCTGGGCATGATCGACGCCGGCGGATGGACGGGGCTGAAGACGCGCATCCTGCACGATTTTCCCGGGCAGGATTACCTGCATCTGTGGCGTGGGCTGGGACATTTCCACGACAATCCGATGGGCGTCCACTGGACGGGGATTATCTTTGGGCTGGGCTTCGCCATCAGCTTTGGCTACTGGACAACGGACTTTCTGGTAGTGCAGCGGGTGCTTGCGGCCAACAGCCTGCGCTCGGCGCGCATGGCTCCGGTGATCGGCTCTTTCTTCAAGATGGCTGTTCCATTCATCGTGATCCTGCCCGGACTGCTGGCGCTGGTTGTCCTGCATAACCCGAACGGAAGCCTGATGCATCTGGTGGGCGAGGACGTGGTCAGCGCGCATCCGGGCATGGGCCTGCACAGCTACAACGAGGTGCTGCCGCTGATGCTGGTACGCTACTGCGGGCCAGGGTTGCTGGGTCTGGGCATCACGGCGCTGATTGCGGGTTTCATGAGCGGCATGGCGGGCAATGTGAGTGCCTTCGCCGCGGTCTGGACCTACGACATCTATCAGCCGATGCTGCGGAAGAATGAGCGCGATGAGCACTACGTGGCCGTGGGGCGCTGGGCGACGGTGCTGGGCGTGGTTGTCTCGATCGGCGCAGCCTATCTCGTGATGCACGCGCAGGGAATCATGGACTACGTGCAGGCGCTTTTCAGCTTCTTCATCGCGCCGCTGCTTGGAGCAATCCTGATGGGCATGTTCTGGAAGCGCGCGACTCGTGCTGGAGGATTCTGGGGACTGCTGACCGGCACGGTGACCTCGGTGAGCCTGTGGGCATGGGTGCATTTCGACCCCTCGGCACTGAGGCTGGTGGCGCTTTCCCCGGACGCGAAAGACATGGCCGAGAATATGTATCGGGCGCTTTGGAGCCTGAGCATCACGCTGCTGGTGACCTTCGTCGTCAGTCTGTACACCAGTCCCAGACCGGAGAGCGAGCTGAACGGACTGGTCTATGGCGCGACAGTGCTGCCGAAGGAAGAATCGGTTGCGTTTTATAAGAATGAGCTGTTCTGGGCTGCGGTGGCAGTGGTGGTCTTTGTCGGGTTGAATGTGATGTTCTGGTAGGGGTGAAGAGATGGAAGGATCGCGGGAGATTCCGATCTGGTTTTTTATCGGCGTGCTGCTGAGCGTGTACGGAGTGATGATTCTCGGTTACGGGCTGTGGGAGATCGTGACCGGACACCTGGCACACGTGGTGCTGGCCCGACTGCATGCGCCGGTGTGGTGGGGCGCGCTGATGCTGCTGCTCGGCCTGTTTTATCTGGTGCGCTTCCGTCCCGGCCGATGAGGCATCGGATGCGCCACCCCGAAGCAAACCTGTAACCAACGCAACCAGAAAAATGGAGTGGAGAAGATGGCAGCGCAGAAACAGTTGACTTTTGGCGTAGTGGTGGGTAATCGCGGATTTTTCCCGGATCAGCTTGCACGATCGGGCCGCGAAGAGATGATTCAGGCGGTTGCAGCCACAGGCGCGAAGGCGATTGTGCTCTCCGCGGAGGAATCGAAATTTGGCGCGGTAGAAACCTTTGCAGAGGCGCAGCGATGCGCTGAGTTGTTCAAAAAACATGCCGCCGAGATCGACGGAATCCTCGTCACGCTGCCAAACTTCGGCGATGAGCGTGGCGTGGCCGATGCGATTCGGCTGGCCGGTCTGCATGTGCCGGTGCTGGTGCAGGCGACGCCGGACAAGAGCGACGCAATGACGATCGCCACGCGGCGCGACAGCTTCTGTGGAAAGATGAGCGTGTGCAACAACCTGATGCAGTACGGCATTCCGTACTCACTGACGACGCTGCACACCGAGGCTCCGCAGTCGGCCGAGTTCAAGGCGGATCTGGCATGGTTTGGACAGGTCTGCCGCATCGTGCGCGGGCTGAAGAATCTGCGGATCGGCGCGATTGGCGCGCGCCCCTCGGCCTTCAACACGGTGCGTTATTCCGAACGCATTCTGGAAACACACGGCATCTCGGTCGAACCGATCGATCTGTCGGAGATTCTGGGGCGCATCGAACGCATGAAGGACGCGGATGAGGCGGCGCAGGGCAAACTGGCGTCGATCAAAAGCTATGTGAGCACCTCTGGAATTCCCGAGGCCGCTCTGCTGAAGATGGCCAAGCTCGGCGCGGTGATTGACGCATGGATGAAGCAGACGGCGGTCACGGTGAGCGCAGTGCAGTGCTGGACCTCGCTCGAAGAATACTTCGGCGTGGTGCCATGCACGATCATGAGCATGATGTCGAACGACCTGATCCCGTCGGCCTGTGAGGTGGATGTGCCGGGCACGCTGAGCATGCACATGCTGGCGTTGGCCTCGGGCACTCCGTCGGCGCTGCTGGACTGGAACAACAACTACGGCAGCGATCCGAACAAGTGCGTCTGCTTCCACTGCTCGAATCTGCCCAAGCACTTCTTCAACGAAGTGAAGATGGACTTTCAGGAGATCATCGCGGGCACAGTGGGCAAGGAAAACACCTTTGGCACCTGCGTCGGTCGCGTGAAGAGCGGAGCAATGAGCTACGCGCGTTACTCGACCGACGACCGTCGCGGCGTGATTCGCGGCTACGTCGGCCCGGGCCAGTTCACGGACGATCCGCTGACCACCTTTGGCGGCGCGGGCGTGGCCGAGATTCCCAGGCTGCAGAAGCTGCTGAAATACATCTGCCGCGAAGGATTCGAACATCACGTGGCAGCCAGCTTCAGTGACGTTTCGCGCGCCGTGCATGAGGCGGCCGTGCGCTATCTTGGCTTTGAAAGCCACTACCACCCGGAGTTGGGAGATTAAGTTTTTCCGCTTCGCTTTTCGTGGGCGCTGGCTCAGGCACAGCGCCCGTTTTGTCCGAGCAGGTTTTTACCGAAAGCGGGATGGTCGATGGGGATTCAGAAAGATCTGATGGTGAACGGGGAGTTGTTGCTGAGCGCGGCGGACTGGAGCGAAGAGATCGACGCCAAGCGAGCGCTGCTATTGGAGTGGATGCGTGAGCGCGAGCTGCACGGCGTGCTGCTGCGGCGCAGCGAAAACATCGCCTGGCTGACCGGAGGAGCAGTGGAACTGCGCGTCCTGACGCCGTCGGAGACCGGTGTCGGCTCCGTGCTGGTTGCCTCCGACGGACGATGTTTCTACCTGACGACGGAGAACGAAGCACCGCGGCTCGGCGACGAAGAATTCGGCCCGCTCGGTTTTGAGCCGGTGATCTTTCCCTGGTACGAGGACGCAACCGCGGAGCGAGCACTGGAGATTGCCGGGCCGCAGGTGGCCTGCGATGTGCCGACGCCAGGAATGGCAGCGGCGCATCTTTACCCGCTGCGCGCCAGCCTCGGCGAGACGGAGATCCGGCGTTTCCGCTGGCTTGGAGCGGCGACCGCATCTGCTACGGCCGGGGTGTTGCGGACGCTGCGCCCGGGCATCAGCGAGTTCGAAATGGAGGCGCGGGTTGCCTCAGCGCTGCTCGTGCGCGGCATTCAGCCGTCGGTCTATCTGATGGCTGCCGATGAGCGCATCGTGAAATACAAGCACGCGGTGGCGCGCGGCAGGAAACTTGAAAGATACGCCATGCTGAATCTGTGCGCGCGCAAGTGGGGGCTGACGGTTTCCATCACTCGTTTCGCGCATTTCGGCGCGCTGCCGGATGAGCTGCGGCGGGGATTCGAAGCTGCGGTCAAAGTAAATGCGGCATTGCTCCATCACACCCGTGCCGGAGCGACAGCTGCGGAGCTGTATCGCGTGGCGGAGCAATCCTATGCGGACGCCGGTTTTCCGGGCGAGGAGCGCAGGCATCATCAGGGTGGGGCGACCGGCTACTGGGAGCGGGAGTGGGTAGCCACGCCGCAGGGCACCGAGCGCGTCACCAACTGCCAGGCGTTTGCCTGGAATCCCAGCGCGGCTGGCGGCAAAGCGGAGGATACGGCGCTGCTGCGCGACGGAAAGATCGAGACGCTGACGGCGACCCCCGATCTGCCGGAGCTGCGCGCCGCCTGCGACGGTGTGGAGTACACAGCCGCGGGCGTGCTGATGCTTTAGAGCGTTTTCGCTCATTGTCTATACAGACGGGCAATGGTGAGTGTGGCTTTTCATTAAGGAAAAGCCACGCCGAGAGCGCCTTCCCGGTAAGCAGTGTGAGCGAAAACGCTCTGCGGCTCTTCACGATAGAGCCTGTGATGGCTCGCGCGGCACCAGGGTCAGCCGCGCCGTCAGCACGACCAGCGCCGACCAGAGAACGTCGGCGCCCAGCAGGTGAATCACCTGCATCCAGACCGGGGCAAGCAGCCAGACATCCACCGCGCCCAGCAGATATTGCAGCGCCAGCAGGCCGACCACGAGCATCGAAAGGCCGCGATTGTCCCACGGGCTGCCGCGGCGATTGGCGCGGATGAGCACCCAGATGAGAAAGATGCTGGCAAGGATGGCGAAGGACGGGTGCGTCCAGCGCCAACGCAGCAGCCATGTGCTGTGCTCGGAGAAATCCTCGGCCAGCGAAGAGCGTAGCGAAGTGGCTGGGAAAAGCGTGTCGCCGAGCGCCGCCAGTGATCCGGTAACGCCGACGATCATCACCGCGATCATCCCGATCGTGGTGCCGACTGGATGAGTGATGCGCAGATCGCGCCAGCGGAAGCCCTCCGCACGGCCCAGCAGATGCGCCGTCATGGCCAGGGCGGCGACCAGCAGCAGCGTGTTGCTCAGGTGAAGAGCAAGAAACGGCGGACGCAGCGGAGAATGGCTGTCGGCGGTCAGTCCGAGTTTGACCAGCAGCGCGCCCAGCAGCGCCTCGGTGAAGGTGAAGAAGACGGCGGCGGCAGCGGCCCGACGAGCAAGGTGGTGCGGGACGGTGCTGCGCCAGCTCCACAGCAGGAGCGCCAGCACCAGCAGCACATCCAGCCCGGCAGTGATGCGATGAGCAAACTCGACCATGGTCTCCATGCTGGGCGTCTGCTGCATGACGGTGCCGTTGCAGAGCGGCCAGTGGTCTCCGCAACCAGCGCCGGAGCCTGTCGCGCGGACCACTGTGCCCCAAAGAATGGTGGCGATGAAGTAGACCAGCACTACCCAGGCAAAACGGCGCAGCGCGACAGAGGGGGTTTGGCTGGAGGCTGGACGGTTGAGTGCGGGCATGGCGTCTCCGGAGACTTCAGTTTAGTGCACGCGCGCGGCGGAAGAATTCCATCCTCCGGATGAACCGCCTGCTTCATCCGGCTGCAAGCAGTCGCAGAACGTGGCGGACGATGACCTGCTCCTCGGCGCACGGAAGGGTGCGCACAGGAACGGCGGAGCCATCTGCCGAGATGCGTTCAGCATCGTGAGCCGTATTGCGCGCCGAATCGAGCAGGATGCCGAATACGTCCAGGTTGCGGCAGACCTCGGCGCGCGTGGCGCTGTCGTGCTGGCCGATGCCGCCGGTGAAGACGAGCAAATCGAGGCCGCCGAGTTCGGCAATGTACGCGCCGATGAACTTGCGGATGGCGGTGGTGAAGAGATCGACGGCAAGACGCGCCCTGGCGTCGCCTTCGGCGATGGCCCGGCGCAGCGTACGCATGTCGTTGGAGATTCCACTGACGCCAAGCAGGCCGGATTCGCGATTGACAATGCGCTCGACGGTATCGGCCGCATCGGCGGCGCTCGGGGTGGTCCTGGCCACCTCACGCAGCAGGAAGAGCAGCACTCCGGGATCGATCTCGCCGGTTCGCGTGGCGGAGATGAGGCCGCCGGTCGGCGTCAGGCCCATCGAGGTGTCGATCGATCGGCCATTCCGGATGGCCGTGATGCTTGAGCCGTTGCCGAGATGTGCGACGATGAGCCGCTCCGGAATAGCAGGCGCAAGCTGATTCAGGATTGATTCGTAGGAGATGCCATGCGCGCCGTAGCGATGGACGCCGAGCGCGGCGTAGCGCGCAGGAATGGGCAGCGAGCGCGCGACCGGCGGCAGATCGCGATGAAACCAGCTATCGAGCACGATGAAGTTGGGTACCGCCGGATACGCGGCGAGCGTGTGGCGCAGGATCTCCAGCGCGGGCGGCGTATGCAGCGGAGCGAAGTGCACGTAACGCTCGATCGTGGCGATCAGCGCGGGCGTTACACGCTGATTCTCGGTCACCTCCGGGCTGCTGCAAACCATGCGATGCCCGATCGCCTTCGGGCGTGGCAGTTCGGGGTGCGCGTCGAGCAGGCGCGGAATACGCGCAAATCCGTCGGCGGAGTCGGAGATATCCACGGCTTCATCGTGCAGTGTGGATCCTGCGGAGTCGCGCAGCCAGCAGCGGCCCTGTCCAGCGGAGCCGATACCTTCCACGGCGCCCGATGCAATCAGTGACTGATCGGCGGATGTCGCGGAGAAGCAGGCGAATTTGATCGAGGATGAGCCAGCGTTGAGAACCAGGATAGGCAGCGCAGTCACGGCGTTGTTTTTTCTCCGGAGATGAGCGTGGAATCGATTGGTTGACGGATGCGCTCACGGTTGCGGCGCTCCCAGATTTTGGCGTCGATCAGAAAACGGAACCAGAAGGTCTGAAGGGTCCAGTAAATGAAGCCTTCCCTGCCGTCGAGGATGCCGAGGCGCAGGAAGTAGCGATAGAAGAAGAAGAGATACGGACGAACGAACAGCGGCATGCGGTTGTACCGCTCGCGCAGAAAGCGCTTGCGCTGCGATGGCGTCCCGAAGAGGTCGGGTTGGAGCCGATTTGCCGACTGTGCTGCGAAAAGCTCGGCGACCTCGCTGTCGGCCCAGCGGTTGTGGCGCGCGGTCCACTCCGAAAGGCTCATGGCGATATCGTCGATCATCACCCCACGCAACTGGCCGCTGGAACCGGAGAGCAGCAGGAAATGCTGGTCGTATTTGCGGTCTTCGCAGCGGCCCGCTCCATTGCGAAAGAGGCGCAGATGCCAGGTGGGACTCATGGCTCCGTGGCGCATCACACGACCCAGAAAGCGCACGTAGCGCGGAACAAAGTAGCCGGTGTGCGGCGGGTTATCGGAGAGGTCGAGGATCGACTGCACCAGCGTGTCGTCCATCACTTCGTCGGCGTCCAGGTGAAGCTGCCAGGGGCGCGAGACCGGCAGGTTGTCGATAGCCCAGTTGCGCTGCGCGCCGTAGTGCTCAAAGGCATGCTGAACCACCTGTGCGCCGAGGGAGGCAGCGACCGAGTCGGTCGAATCCGTGCTGAAGGAATCGACGACAAAGATTTCGTCGGAGAGTTTGCGGGCCTGCGCCAGCGTTGCTCCGAGCGTATCTTCTGAGTTAAAGGTGAGCACGATGACCGTGGGTCGCATATCGTGATGGTAGTACAGCGGCGATGAGCGGATGAGGAAAACTCCGCGGAATACGGGCTAGAAACGAGCCTTGAGTTTCAGAATCTGCGACTCAAAGCCATACCAGAGCGCGGTGGCGGCGAGCGTGGAGGCAAGCAGACGCAGCAGTGCGATCAGCAGATTGCCTGTGACGCCCATCTGCGGAAGGCGCGCGCTGAAGGAGCCGAAGTAGACGAAGACCAGAATGTGAATCATGTAGAGGCCGTAGCTGATGGTGCCGTAGAAAACCAGCGGGCTGCGTCGCAACGGAGCCAGCAGGCGCGCGCCGCCGCCCGCGATGGCGATGAGAACGACTCCGGCAAAGAGCAGCGCCAGTGCGGAGTCCAGGAACGCCGTCCCGCCGGCGATTGTCGCCGTCGCCAGCCATCCCAGACAAGCTCCGCCGATGCCCATTGCAAGCCAGATCCGTCGCTCGAGATGAAGCGAGAAGAGCGCGACAGCGAGCAGGCTGCCCAGCGCGATGCCGTCCAGGTGGATGAGTGTATGCGTGGGGGTGAGCCAGTGCGGGTGCAGGATGCGCAGCAGCGGCGAGAGAACGAGCAGCACCCCGAGCGCGGAGGCAAGCAGAACGCGCCGCGCGCCAAGCAGCCAGACCAGTGGCGCCCAGAGCAGGTAATACTGTTCCTCAATGGCAAGCGACCAGGTTGGTCCGAGTGTGCCGGGCAGCGGCGTGTGGCGCAGATTCTGCAGGAAGAGCGCGTAGGCAGCCAGCGTTCGCCAGTGTGTCTGGTGAGCGAGCGAGTCGCCCAGAAACCATAGCGGCACGCTGTAGCAGACGATCAGAAGCAACAGGTATACCGGCCAGATGCGCAGCGCGCGCCGCGCATAAAAGTTGCGGAAGTAATGCGGCCGTCCGCGCGCCTCCAGCAGGATCGAAGTGATGAGAAATCCGGAGAGAACGAAGAAAAGATTGACTCCGGACCATCCCCACAGCGAGACGCCGTAAAGAGGTGTGCCGACCAGCAGAGGATGACAGTGGTAGAGGACGACGGCCAGCACAGCAAGGCCGCGCAGTCCCTGCAACTCCGGGATGTAGGCGGGCAGCCAGGCAGGGCGACGGAGCGGAAGCTGAATTCCCGGAGCAAGCTTCTCTGAATCATCCAGCATGCTCGTCCTTATGGATTCAACCATTCCTTGTCGGGGCGCGTGATCAATCGAGCACTGAAATAGGCCTGATCCATATCGAGGATGGTTTTTATCTGGTAGCTGCGGTTTGGATCATCGCGCTCAACTAGAAAACAGGAGATATCGCTGCTATTGGAAGAGTGGAACGGAAGAAGCAACTGCATCCGCTTTTCCTCGATGTAATAAACGGGGATCGCGGTTTTGTAATTTCGGCGGATTTTGGGAATCAGGTTTTCAAGTGCGCCGCGAAGATAATTTCTTACGGACTCATCGGATGCATCCATGGGAAAACCGGAACGCTCCTTCGCGCGATCAAACATGTGGTCAAAAATACTTGTGTCCAAGGAATAGCTAGTGTCGAACACGTAATCCCTGCTGTCATTTGAGTACCAGGCAAGTTTCGGGAGGCGAGTCCCAAAATGTTGGCGAAAGACCGGAGATCGAGCAGTTTCTGTCCCTTTGTAGACCCAATCGGAAACCGGAGTTGTGGAGACTCCGGAATTTCGGTAGCGCTCAAAAATACAAAAGAGATCGGCTGAGCGTTTATCCTGAAGTCCTGAATTGAAACAGGCCCACGACTGATCGTCACTTACGACGAAGTAGCTACCTGGTTCCCTTGTCTCCAAATCCCTCAGTCTGGAAAATGTGTACTGGAGATAATTACGCAGCTTCGGAGGCTTATTTCGGTAGCGATTTTCGAATTTAGGCTGTGTGAAATACCAGGCATCTCTGCCTTCCAGCGTCTTTTCGGCTATTGCCAAGAAGGGCGAATCATAGTCCTGAACCTGCGTTAGCTGATCTATAGATGGATGAAAATGAGCAAACGCAGTTTGCCTGTCTTGTTCTTTGCTTCTTGTGAACAGAGAAGAATATCGCTGCAAATCCATACCAAATAATAACCCCCACCGTTTGGGTGGGGGTTGTTCTGTCAACCTAAAGCTTCTGTGAGTTCTCGAAACGATGTGTTTTGTGTAAGGCTGCCCTACGGCTTATCGGATGCTACAAAAACCTCTATATGCGTACTATATCACATGCGAGAGTAAATTCATTATGTGAGTTGCCAAGCTCTGCCGCTGTTACCCTGCGGCCAACTCTTTGGCCCGTTGGGTGGCACGCATGACGGCCTTGATAAGCGTTACGCGCAGGCCGCCTTCTTCGAGTTCGAGGATGCCGTCGATGGTGCAGCCGGCCGGGGTGGTCACAGCATCCTTGAGCAGAGCCGGGTGATAGCCGGTGTCGAGCACCATCTTGGCCGCGCCAAAGGTGGTTTGCGCGGCCAGCAGCGTGGCTGTGTCGCGTGGCAGGCCGACCTTGACGCCAGCCTCGGCCAGCGATTCGAGGATGATGTAGATGAAGGCCGGTCCGGAGGCGGACAAGCCGGTGACTGCATCCATGTGTTTTTCGTCCACCGTGACGGTGCGTCCGACGGTCTCAAAGATGCGCCGCGCCAGCTCCATCTGCTCGTCGGTCACGAAGCGTCCACGGCAAAGACCGGCGACTCCGGCGCCGAGGGCGGACGGCGTGTTGGGCATGGCGCGGATCACCGGAATCTCCATGCCTGCGGCTTCCTCGATTGCCGCGGTCTTTACCGATGCGGCGAAAGAGACAATGGTCTTCTCGGGCGTGAGCGCGGGACGGATCTGCGCGACCAGATCGGGCACCTGAAATGGCTTGACGCCGAGCAGGATGAGGTCCGACTGGCGCGCGGCTGCAAGATTGTCGGTGGAGACATCGACGCCCCACTGTGAGGCGAGCGCGGTGGCTCGCTCCTCATGAGCGACAGTTGCATGAATCTGCTCGGGCGCAAAGAGATTTTCCTTGAGAAATGCCTGAAGCAGAATGCCACCCATCTTGCCGGTGCCGAGCACGGCGACGCGCACCTGGGGTAGTTGAGAGGGAGCGGTATGGAGTTCGAGGTCGGACATGAGAGTTCCTGAAGTGAGTTTCCGGCTGAGATCCGGAGATAACCGATGAGCAGAATTTCGGCGTGGGATCAGACCTGCTCCCAGCATACGCTCTGAAACGGAGCAGCCGTGCGCTCAGCCTACCGGCGGCATCAGGCGCGTCTGGGAGTGGGTATAGGTGATGCGGTTGATGACGGTGATGGTGGAGAGCACGGCAAGCACCCACAGCACCGGCGCCATCACGCCCCAGCGATGGAAGAGCGCGCCGAGGATGATGAGCACGATGCGCTCGGGCCGTTCCATGAAACCTACCTTGCAGGCGCCGATCAGCGCCTCGGCGCGGGCGCGCGTATAGCTGACCATCAGCGAGGTGACCATGACGAAGGCAACCAGAAAGACATACCGCAGATGGTTGATGCGTGCGTAGTAGATGATGAGTCCGAAGTAGAGAACTACGTCGGAGTAGCGGTCGATGACCGAATCAAAGAACGCGCCAAAGACCGTCACCTGATTGGTCTTGCGTGCGACGCGCCCATCCACCATGTCGAAGATGCCCGCGCCGATAATCACCAGTCCGGCATAGAGGAACATGCGCACCGAGTTGTAGGCGTTGGCGCGGCCAAAGAAGAAGGCGGCGACGATGTTGATGACGAGTCCGATGAAAGTGAGCACATTCGGCGAGATGCGCGTAAGCGACAGGCCGTGCACGATGCGATCCAGCAGCCATCCGCAGGCGCGACCGAATGCACTGGTCCAGGTGGTGGCCATGGCTACTGCTCCGCGCCGTTGCTGGCGGCTGCTTCGTCGTGCATGGTGACTAGCTTGAGGACTTCCAGTTCGCGCTTGCCGTTCGGAGTGATGACGGTTGCTACGTCGCCCACCTGCTTGCCGATCAGCCCGCGGCCGATGGGTGAGGTGGTCGAGATCATCCCATTGGCCACGTCGGACTCTTCGCTGGTGACGAGTTTGTAGACGATCTCTTCGTCCTTTGAAGTGTCGTAGACGGTCACCGTGGAACCGAAGGCGGCGCGGTCGTGCGGGATGTTGGCCAGATTGACCAGCGAAAGCTCGGCCATGCGTTTTTTCATCTGGCCCAGACGCGCGTTAACGTACTCCTGACGCTGCTTGGCCATGTGATATTCGGCATTTTCGGAAAGGTCGCCGAGCGCGACGGCCTTCTTGATCTCGGCGGGAAGCTCGTGCGCCAGTTCGTGCTCGAGTTTCTGAATCTCTTCGAGAAGTTGTCTCTTGATGTGATCGGTCATGATGGTCCGTCGGCGCGGGTGAGATCGGTCTGCGTCTGCCGCAAGCGGCGGCGGAGGTCTGTCATCCGCTCGGGACGAAGGCCGGACCCGCAAAAAATGGGGGCAAGCCCTGAAACCATGATTATACGACGGCCGACGGGTTGGTTCCGGGCAGGGAGCATGAGATGAGTCAGCTGCGACTGGCTACTTCGCTTCGAGGTCTGCAGGCGTCGCGGTGACAGGGGAGGGATGGTCGAGAAAGGATTGCAGGATCAGCACTGCGGCTACCTGATCCACCAGACGGGCATGCTCCTGGCGCCTGCGGCCGGAGGCGTAGAGAATCGCGTGGGCTTCCTGCGTGGTCAGGCGCTCATCCCACAGACGGACCGGGAGGTCCGAGTACTCGGCCAGCTGGCTGGCGAATCGGCGCACACGCTCGGTCTGCGCGCTGGCATCGCCGGAGAGCAGAAGCGGCAACCCGACGAGAAACTCCGTGCAGCCATGTTGGCGCGCGAGCCGACCCAGCGAGCGCAGGTCTTCGCGCGGATTGGTCTTGCGCGTAATGGTCAGCAGCGGTTGCGCGGTCAGGCCCAGCGGATCGGAGATAGCGACCCCGATACGCTTCGCGCCCACATCCAGCGCCAGATAGCGAGCTGCGCTGCGACGCGGTGCGGCGGAGGGTTCACGCGATTCCGGCTGATGGTTCCTTGCCTCTTCCACCCTACTGTCGAGTATAAGCGGCGCGTGACTTCGCTGCACCCTGTTGCGCCAACGGTACAATAGACTCGAACGGATTCAACGGAAATCAGTGGCAGGGATCGTGCGTCCGCGTGGGTTCACGCAGGCCCGCACTCAGAGGAAGTGCAGTGGATGGCGAGCAGGCGCAGGAAACGCAAGTCGGGGTCGGGTAGTGCGGTCGTCGCTCTGCTGGGTTTACTGCTGGCTGCTGCCGCTCTCTGGTACTGGCGCATGCCGGTGCGCCCCGCGCAGGCGGTCTTCGTGGAGATCGCGCCAGGCAGCTCCACCACGAGCATCGCTACGGAGTTGCAGCAGGCCGGAGTTATCCGCAGCCGCTGGGCCTTTGTTGGCCTGCACCTGCTGCGCCGTGGTCGGCTGAAGGCGGGCGAATATCGTTTCGAGCAGAACGCGACGCTCGATGAGGTTTACGTCCGCATCGCACGCGGCGATGTCTTCACGATCGCCGTGACGATCCCCGAGGGGATGGACCGGTGGGAGATCGGCGAGCGGCTGGCGAGCGCCGGGCTGGGCACGGCGCAGGGTTTTCTGGAAGCCACACAGAGTGAGGTAAGCCGCATCCGCGATCTCGACTCCCAGGCGATGAATCTGGAGGGTTATCTCTTTCCGGACACCTACCGCTTTGGCCGTCACGCGACCGATGTCCAGATGGCGGAGGCGATGGTGCGGCGGTTTCGCGCCGAGGCGGTGCGGCTGGGCCTGACCACCCATATCCACGAGATTGTCACGCTGGCCTCGCTCGTCGAAAAAGAGACTGCGGTTCCGGAGGAACGACCGCTGGTGGCCAGCGTTCTGGTGAATCGGCTGGCGAAGGGAATGCCGCTGATGACCGATCCGGCAGTGATTTACGGTCTCCGTGCCTCCGGGCAGTGGCGTGGGGCAATCTATGCCTCCGACCTGAGCGAGCCGGACCACGACACCGCCTACAACACCTATCGTCACGCCGGACTTCCGCCAGGCCCCATCTCCAATCCTGGCGCGGCGTCGCTCAGCGCGGCGATGCATCCGGCCAAAACCGATTATCTTTATTTTGTGGCGGCTGGAGACGATCCGCAGGGGCACTCTCGTTTTGCGGAGACTCTCGATGAACATCAGAAAAACGTGGCCATCTATCGCAAAGCTATGAAACAGACAGGTAAACGATGAGCCAAAGACCCATCGCGCGGCGGATGCAGAAGCTCGTTCCGGTGGTCGCCTCGTCGGCTGTCTGGGTGCTTCTGCCCATGCTGACTGGCTGCGTGAGCCTGTTCACTTCCAAGCGGAAACTGCCCGTTCCGGTGGCACCTTCTGTGGTGCAGACCGTGACCGCCGATGAGCTGGTGGAGCGCCTGAACCGCCGCTGGTCGGAGTTCCAGAGCATGACGGCCAGTGTCGATATCGTGGCTCGTCACCTCAAGGAAACACAGGGCGAGGCAACCGACTATCCCAGCTTCCGCGCCAATTTGCTCATGCGCAAACCAGAGATGCTGCGCATTCTGGGCAAGGCTCCGCTGGTGCAGACGCTGATGTTCGATCTTGGCAGCGATGGCCGTGAATTCCGGCTCTCCGTTCCTCCCAAAGGAAAAGCCTACGTTGGCAACAGCCGCGAAAAGGGCACGTCGAAGAACTGGTATGAGAATCTGCGGCCCGGTTTCCTCTTCCGAGCCTTCGTCGTCCGAGGAGTCGCGCCGGACGAATACTACACGGTCATTGCCGAGACGCTCACCGAGGAGGACGCAGCCAAGCGCCACCTCCTGGCGCGTCCGGAGTATGTGCTCAACATCATGCGTCGCGGCTCCGGTCAGCACGGATTGATTCCCGTGCGCGTTGTCCGCTTCGATCGCGCTACGCTGCTGCCGAACGAGCAGGATCTCTATGACGACCGTGGAAACCTGGAGACACAGGTGATCTATGGCCCTTATCAGAACTTCGACGGCACGATGTATCCGGCGACGCTCTTTCTGAAGCGCCCCGAAGAGGATTATGAGTTGTTGGTGACAGTGGAACGGATGACGACCAATCCGCCGCTGACCGATGGACAATTCCGGGTGAATTTCCCCGAGGGTGTGACGCCGCAGATCTTGAAGTAAGTTTGCGGGAACCAACGCGCTGCGACGGCGAGTGGCCGCGCACTCGGTTGGTTAGCCGCGTTTTCGCTCACACTGCTTACAGTGAAGACGCTCTCGGCGTGGCTTTTCCCCAATGCAAAGCCACACTCACCCTTGCCAGCCTGTATAGACCATGAGCGAAAACGCTCTGACTAGGTACCCGTTTCCCGCATGGAGTGGGCAGGGTTGTCCGGCTCCGTCGATTTGCTGGCCGCGGCATGCAGGCGGGCCATCTCTTCCTGCTCCATCAGCACTCCGATCTCGGCCGTCGCCTCCGCCAGCACCCGGTGGTGCAGCGTGAACAGAGCAAGCTCAAGCCGGTCACTGACCCCAGTCTTGTCGTAGATCGAGCGCAGATAATTCTTCACCACCTGCTCGGTGGTCTTCAGGCGGAAGGCGATCTCGCGGTTCTTGCAGCCCTGCACGATGAGCGCCATAATGCGCATCTCCTTCGGGGTCAGCCGTTCGCGGACGCGCATCCCGACACCGTCCTCGGCGGCAAGCTGGATATTCTCCGGCAACCTTGGCTTCCAGATGCCTCCGACCGCAACCGTGCGCAGGCATTCCAGCAGCAGTGTGCTCGTTGAGCCACGATAAAGTACGCCGCGCATGCCCATCTCTGCAAAGGCATCCAAGACTTCGGAGTTCTCGGCAATCACAATGCCGCGGCTGCCCGTCGCCTCCAGGAGCATCTTCACGCGAGGCCATTCCGGGTGTAGCCCAGAGGCGATCAGCACCACCGATCCCGGGAAAGTTGTAATGGCATGCAGCGTCCGTTCGATGTCGGAGCATTGAGCTACGATCCGGAAGTCGGCTTCGGGCGCCAGCAGCCGCACAATTCCCGCGCGGTAGATTGGCTGGATATCGGCAACGATCAGCTTCGTCATTCGGATACTGCCTCTTCGCATTCACCTACGGTCGGAGCAGGAAGCGCGGATACCGCAAGCGCTTCATCGATAGTGGCCGCCGGAACACCCTGTTCCTACTCTATCGACCGAGCTGTAAAGACCTTGCTACTGTCTCAATTCAGAACATGATTCGAGACAGTATGAGTTGTTTTGTTGAGAGCATCGCTCTACACATGATTGTGGCATATGAATTCTCTTTCTGCACACGGACCGCACCCCCCACACTTGTACGGCCGCGCCAACTCTACGGGAACCTGCGATGATTCGCACCGAACCGTTCCGGAGTTCGATTTCCTCATCTGCGATCCGGCGCGCTACCCTCCCCGGAGATTTCAGCCGGGCGATACACTAACGGCAGGAATTATGAAAAGGCCAATTCTGCTTGCTGTGGACGACGACGTTAGTGTGCTGGAGGCGGTGGTGCAGGATCTGCGCAGCCGCTACGGCGAAGAATACCGGGTGGCGCGTGCGGCCAGCGGTCAGGCGGCGCTCGACACCATGCGGCAGTTGCGCGAACGTCAGGAGTCTCTTGCTCTGATCGTGAGCGACCAGCGGATGCCAGGGATGACCGGCGTCGAATTTCTGGAGCTTGCCCGCCAGCAGTATCCGGATGCCAAGCGCGTGCTGCTCACCGCCTACGCCGACACCGAGGCGGCCATCCGCGCCATCAACTCAGCGCGGATTCACTACTACCTGACCAAACCCTGGGATCCGCCGGAGGAACGCCTCTATCCGGTTCTGGATGATCTGCTCAGCGACTGGAAGGCTGGCCACACGCCGCGTTTTGAAGGGCTGCGCGTCATTGGCCACCGCTGGTCGCAACGGGACCACGAGCTGCGCAATTTTCTCTCGCGCAATCACGTTCCTTATCGCTGGCTGGATGCCGCCGCCAACGAGGAAGCTCAGCGGCTGCTGGCCGAGCGCGGGCTGGATGGAGTCGCGCTGCCGGTGGTGCTTTGCGAGGATGGCAGCGCTCTGGTCTCTCCGGAACTGGACGCAGTAGCCGCGCGCGTCGGTCTGCGCACTCAGTCGGCCAGCGATTTTTACGATCTGGTCATCGTCGGCGCCGGACCGGCCGGTCTGGCGGCCGCCGTCTATGGGGCTTCCGAAGGGCTGCGCAGTCTCGTCATCGAGCCGGAAGCGCCGGGCGGTCAGGCCGGATCCTCCTCGAAGATCGAAAATTATCTGGGATTTCCCGCCGGAATTACCGGAAGCGATCTCGGTCGGCGTGCGCACATGCAGGGCGTGCGTTTCGGCGCGGAGTTCCTCACCCAGCGCGCCACCGGATTGCGCGCCGAAGGGCAGTACCGGTTTGTGCAACTGGCCGATGGACGCGAGGTCTCCGCGCATGTGGTGCTGCTGGCGATGGGAGTGCAATATCGGCGGCTGGAGATTCCTGGCTCTAATGCGTTGACCGGCCGCGGCATTTACTACGGCGCCGCTCTGGTGGAGGCTGCCGCCTGCCGCGATGAGGAAGTCTTCCTGGTAGGAGGCGCAAACTCCGCCGGACAGGCCGCGCTGTACTTCGCCCGCTACGCGCGCCAGGTGACTATGCTGGTGCGGGCCGAAAGCCTGGCCATCAGCATGTCGAAGTATCTGATCGACGAGATTGAGCGGATTCCCAACATCGTCGTCGAACCACGCACCGAGGTTGTCGCCGTCGAAGGTGCCGACCGGCTGGAGCGTATCCGTACGCGCGGACCGAACGGCGAACGCGAGCGCCTCGCCTCTTCGCTCTTTGTATTCATCGGTGCGGAGCCTCGAACCGACTGGCTGCCGCCTGAGATTCTGCGCGATGAACACGGCTTCATTCTGGCCGGCGCGGATCTGCGCGGCGTGGCGGGCTTCAGCCAGTGCTGGACCGCGAAGCGTGAGCCGTACCTGCTGGAGTCGAGCGTTCCTGGCGTGCTGGTGGCTGGCGATGTGCGGCACGGTTCGGTGAAGCGGGCGGCCTCGGCAGTTGGCGAAGGCTCGATTGCCGTGCAGTTTGCCCACCAGTATCTGGCCGGTTTCTAGGCGTCTGTCTTTGTGCAATTTTCCTGGCGTCGAAAAAATGCGAGCCGGGAATGAGGAAAATCGAATCCTTGCAGCATAAAATTCATCCATTTCCCAGCGACACCACGCCGTCCTCCGGTGCGGCCCATCGCCTCCGGACTCTGTCATGCAAGAAGTAGAAGGCCAACATCCTTACATCACGGGACGGGCATCGCTGAGCGATCCGTCCTTCAACCTGCGCCGGCTGCGCGTCTTCGCCTCGCTCACGGACGCCGAGCTGTCTTCCCTGGGGGAATGCGATCAGATGGAGGTTCCGGCTGACGGGACCATTTTTACGCCTGAAAGGCCGATTCGCGGCTACTGCATCCTGCTCGAAGGTGAGGTCGTCGCCGATCGCGAAGAGCACGATGGTTCGGTGACTCGTATTGGAGTGGGACAGGCCGGGGATTGCTTCGGCGAAGTCATTCTGCTCTCGGGAAAGCCCAAGTCCGTACGCGTCTACGCGCTCACTCCCTGCCGCCTGCTGCGCATCGGCGAGGAGCAGTTCTGGCAGATGATGGCCTGTTGTCCGACCGTGCGCCGCGAGGTGCTGGCCGACTCCGCCAAGCGCCAGTACTCCTACCAGGCCGAGGCGCTGCATCGGGAGAAACTCATCTCGCTCGGAACCCTCGCCGCTGGCCTCATGCACGAGCTGCACAATCCCGGCTCAGCGGCGCGCCGGGCTTCCTCACAGTTGCGCGAAAACATCTTGCGCCTCCAGGAGCTGAGCCTGCACTTCTGCGATCAGCCGGTCAACGAACGCCAGCTTGCCTGTATGCGCGACCTCCAGCAGGAAGCCATCGTGCATGCTCGCTGCTCCGCGATGAGTTCGATGGAGCAGATGGATGCCGAAGACATGATGACCGATTGGCTTGAGCGGGCTGGTGTCCAGAATGCCTCCCGCATTGCTCCGCGACTGGTTTCCATGGGGCTGAAAACCGAAGAGCTGGAGTGCACGCGCCAGGCCTTCAGCCAAGACCGGCTCTCCGATGCGCTCAACTGGCTGGAGTCGCTGGTCTCCAGCATCGCCCTCGTCGATGTCGTCGAGCAGAGTGTCGCGCGAATGTCCGAACTGGTGATGGCGGTGAAGAAATTCGCCTATGATGATCGCTGCTCGCTTCGTCGCGTCGATATGCACGACAACATTCAAAGCACGCTCACGATCCTGGGACACAAGTTGCGCCAGCGCGGCATCGAGGTCGTCCGTCACTTCGACGCTACCGATTCCGGCATCCAGACCGGAGGCGTCGCGCTCAGCCAGGTGTGGACCAATCTACTCGACAACGCAATCGACGCCTCCGCCGATGGTGGCATCATCGAAGTCCGCACCTGGAACGACCCGGATGCGTTTTGCGTGGGAATTGTCGATCACGGAACGGGTATCCCCGAGGAAGTCCGCCCGCACATCTTCGAACCGTTTTTCACCACCAAGCCGGTGGGAAAAGGAACCGGTCTCGGATTGGAAATCGCTCATCGTATCGTGACGCAGAACTTCAAAGGAACACTTTCCTTCGATTCGAAGCCCGGACGCACGGAGTTCCAGGTGCGCCTGCCTCGCTCGACTTCCTGATTTCTCACACCGCTCATCTTCTCGCCTCCGATCGCGGGTGAAGTTCACGCGGCCTCCGCCGATAACTTTCGTTGAGAGCCAGCGTTGTACGCGGCCTCGAAGGCGGAGGAATCTGTGGCAAACTCCAAACCACTGCAAGCCGAGGATCGTCACGAAGAGCTGCGGACTCTGCTTGATGCAGCGCTGGACACCGTCGAGGAAGCGATGGTGGTGCTCGATGGCACCGAGCGCGTCGTGGTGTGGAACCGCTCTGCCGAAGCCATAACCGGGCAGCGTCGCGCGGAGCGTCTCGGGCTGCCGCTTCCGGAGCATTGGCTGCGACAGGCGCATCGGCGCACTGCCTCCGGCGAATCCGGATTTTCCGGCGTGGGCAGCGGCAAAGGGCACTTTTACACCGGCGCACTGCCTCTGGCCGACCACTCCTGGCAGGACGATCCGGCGCGTCTGAACGGAAAGTCGCCGGACCATGCCGTGCTCGTCGAGATGACCCATGCGATGGGTCACGCGCTTCCCGTCATGCTTCGTCGTGCCGTGCTGCGCGATGAGCTTGGCGGGCGCATCGGTGTCTGCTTCAGATTTTATTCAGCGGAGGACTTCGATCGCCTCCCGCACGGAGAAGGCAGCGACGGAGCACGTGTCAGTCAGGCCCAGGCGGAGATGGAAGAGTGGCTGGAAGAGGCTTTTCGCGCCGCCGAGACGACCTCGGCTCCCTTCGGAGTGCTGTGGATGACCGTCGATCAGGGACACTCCCTGCGTCGCACGCACGGCCGCGATGCCTGCGAGGAGATGATGCAGGCGGTTGAACATGCACTGCGCCACGCGCTGCGGCCCTCCGAGATGCTCGGGCGCTGGGGAGAGAGCGAGTTTCTGATCGTCTCGCATGAGCGCAGTCCGGAGCTGCTCGCCGATCACGCGCATCGTCTGGCAGGCCAGGTGCGCACGGTGGATTTTCGTTGGTGGGGAGATCGCATTGGACTCACGCTCAGCGTGGGCGTTGCGGAGTGGCATACCGGATGCGCCCTGGCGGAGTTGCTGGCACGGGCGCAGAGCGCGATGCAGGCAAGCGTCTTTGCCGGTGGAAATCAGGTCAGCCGCGCGCACGCCGACAGCGGCGCCGGATCAAAAAGCTGAAGTTCAGGTCGGGAGGGGAGGGTTATGTTCGCCATCATCGGAATCGTTATCGTGCTGGGTGCCATCCTTTCCGGCTACCTGATGGAGCACGGAAATCTGCTGGTGCTGGTGCAGCCGGCGGAGTTGATCATCATCGGCGGCGCCGCGCTTGGAACTCTGCTCGTCGCCAATCCGCTGCACATCCTCAAGGCGATCCTGGGCCAGGCAACCGGAGTCCTGAAAGGATCGCCCTTCAGCAAGAAGCGCTATCTGGACACGCTGAAGATGATGTATGAGTTCCTGAACAAGGTGCGCAAGGAGGGTCTGCTTTCCGTGGAAATGGACGTGGAGAAGCCGAAGGAGAGCGCGCTCTTCAAGAAGTATCCGGACTTCGTCAAGGATCATCACGTGATGGATTTTGTCTGCGACACGCTGCGCATGGCTATCACCGGAGGCGTCGAGCCCTTTGACATGGACCAGATGATGGAGCTGGACATGGAGGTCCATCACCACGATGCCGCCGCGCCTATCGCCGCGCTCTCCACGGTGGCCGACGCGCTCCCTGGTCTCGGCATCGTCGCCGCCGTGCTCGGTGTGGTCATCACAATGGGCGCGATCGGCGGACCTCCGGCGGAGGTGGGGCACAAGGTTGCCGCTGCTCTGGTGGGAACCTTTCTTGGCATTCTCCTGTGCTACGGAGTCGTCGGACCGCTGGCCTCAAACATGGCCAAGAATGCCGACGCACACAAGGAATATCTGCATGTGCTTCGCGTGCTGCTGCTCGCCTTCCTGAAAGGCAACGCTCCGATGATCGCGCTGGAGATGGCGCGCCGCGCCATTCCAGCCCACGTACGTCCCAGCTTCAACGAGATGGAAAAAGCCTGCAGGGGCGGCGGCTCCAGCGAACCAGCCGCCGTCGCGGCCTGACGCAGTAATGCCGAATGACGGAGGAGTCTTGCGCAATGGCTGAGAAACGGCCCATCATCGTCATCAAAAAGAAAGGTGGTCACGGAGGCCATCACGGTGGCGCGTGGAAGGTGGCCTACGCCGATTTTGTAACTGCCATGATGGCGCTGTTCATCGTGCTCTGGCTGCTGAACTCAACGCCGCAGGTGAAGAAAGCGGTCGCCGGCTACTTTCAGGATCCGAAAAGCTCGATGAAAGAAACCGGAATCGAGAAGAACGGCGACGACCAGAACATTCCCATCGACCGCAAGAACGTCGAGAACCTGAAAGAACAGATTGAAAAGGCGATTCATAACCAAAAAGACCTGGAAAAGCTGGCCAAGCAGATCGAGATCACGATCACTCCGGAGGGACTGCGCATCGAGCTGATCGAGGGCAAGAACGGAACTTTCTTCCAGAGCGGCAGCGCGACGCTCAGCACGAACGGGCGTGAGCTGCTGGCGATGCTCGCCGGACAGTTGAAGTCGCTCCCCAATCATCTGCTCATCGAGGGCCACACCGATGCCCAGGCCTACTCGAGGGACAGCACCTACACCAACTGGGAGTTATCAGCCGATCGTGCAAACTCCGCGCGCCGACTCCTGCAGCAGGATGGCGTCAGGCAGGACCAGGTTTCGCAGGTGCGCGGCTATGCCGATCAGATGCTGCACGTCAAGAACGATCCTTACGATCCGTCGAATCGTCGCATTTCGCTCATTGTGCAATGGTCAGGTGCCGACGCTGTGCCTGCAATCCAACTGGCAGGAACCCGGACCTCCGCGACGGTGCCCGCGACGAAGACTCCGTCGACAGAAAATTCGCCTGCGCCCGGTGCGGCGGCGGCGAAGAAACCCGCGGCGGGAACTGCCGCAGCGCACTCCGTCCCATCCGCAGCAAAAGGCACCCTGTTCGACAGCCTGGCAGCAAGGCTCCATCCGCATCGCGGAAACTGAGGTGCGCCTTCAGGAGATCGCTTCCATGCGTCCGCCAGGCAACAATCGATAGACGCGGCCGCGCCACAGGACTTTGCTCGACAGATAACTGGCGGCCCAGAAGCCAAAGCCCATCAGGTCGCGGATCGGATAGAGAACGAAGAGCGCGACCAGGCTCGTTTCGCCTGCCACCATCCTCCCCGCAGCCCAGGCAATCGCCGCGCGCGTCAGCACGCCCCATCCAAGCGCGACCAGCGCAGCCACCGGCCAATGCAGCGCCAGGGCCGCCCCGCAGGCCAGCAGCGCGAATGGCATGCTGAAGGTGAGCGACGTTCCGAAGTGACCTTTGGGCCGCGAAAACCGAGTCGATTTCATCCAGCGTACCTGATGCTTCAGCGATGCGAGGAACTCGGAATGCAGCACCATGTGGTCGATCGAGTGGTGGCTCAGCGCAACCTTCCATCCGCGTTGGAATGCCTCATTGCCAAGCACGAAATCGTCGGCGCAATAGTCGTAGGTCACCGCGAAACCGCCCATCTGGCGCAGCGTCTCCGTGCGAAAGGCCATCGTCGGTCCAAGCACGAAGCGCATGCCTTCCAGCATGTTGGCTACGAGCACCCCGGCCGTCATCTCGACCGACATGCCGACCGCTTCCAGTCGCGCCCACAAACCGCCTTCGACTGCTACGCCGCGATAGAGGCAGGTCATGGCCCCCACGGTCGGGTCGGCAAACGGAGCCGCCACCGCGCGCAGATACTCCGGCCGCACGCGTACGTCGCTGTCGCTGATGACGAGAATAGAGTGACGCGCCGCCGCCGCCATCACTTCCATCGACTGCGCCTTGGCATTGATCGCCCGTGGTTCTCCGGCAGAAAAGAAGCGCGCGGAAACCTGCGGAAATCGCTCCGCGACGCGACGCGCGATGGCCAGTCCGGCGTCGTCTTCCGCGCGTGCGCAAAAGAGAATCTCGTAGTCGGGATAATCCTGCTCGAAGAATGTGACGAGATTCTCTTCCAGTCCAGGCTCGGCTCCGTGCAGCGGCTTCAGCAGTGTTAGCGCAGGCGTAAAGCTCTTCGGCGCATCAACGCGCGCGCTCCGATGGAAACGCGCTCCTGCTACCACCATTCCGGCGAAGACCGTCGAGGTAAGCAGGCCGAAGCAGCCCAGTGCAAACAGGATGGAGAGAGTGATCAACGCTGCAAATCGCTCAGGCTTTCTTCGTTGTCCGCCGCGGCTTGCCCGCGGGAGCCTCTTCGCGCGGCACAATCATCGGACGACGTGTGGGCACCATCGCAGCGGAGACGTTCTGCCCGGCCGCCTGCTGGATGTGCGAAAGCATCTCTGTCCGTACATACTCGACGAAGCTCTGCATCTGGCGGTTCATCTCTTCCATGCGTTCGCGCATCTGCAGGATGATGGCAATGCCGGCGATGTTCACGCCCAGGTCGCGCGCCAGATTCAGGATGAATTCCAGCCGTTCGATGTCTTCCTCGGTATAGAGGCGCGTGTTGCCGTCCGTCCGGCTTGGCTTCAGCAGCCCTTCGCGTTCATACAGGCGAAGCGTCTGCGGATGAATGCCGTACATCTCGGCCACAGCCGAGATCATATATGCGCCTTTGGACTTTCGTTTCGCAGCCATCGTTCTTACCTATTTCCGCTTGCTGTGATTGCCGACAGGCCCGCTGCACGATCCCGGATTCTCAATCCCGGATTCTGGATCCCGGATGTTCGATTCCGGATTTGACCCTCTGATTGTCGCGCCAACTTCCTGCGCAATGCAATCGAAAAAACGTCGTCAGCCCGCCTTGTCGAAGAGTGATACACGCGGATCCTGATTGTTCAGCTTGGCAAACTCCCGCATAATCTCCCGGCTGCGTTCGTCGGTCAGCTGCGGAATCACGATCTCCACCGTGACGATCTGGTCGCCACGCTGCCCGGCGGACAGTTGTGCGTTCTCCACGCCTCGCTCACGCATCCGCAGCTTCTGCCCGCTTTGCGTGCCGGGCGGAATGCGGAGTTGCGCGCGTCCGTCGATCGTAGGCACGTCCACCTTGGCTCCCAGCGTAGCCTCGGCCACGGTGATCGGGACGTTCAGGTGAATGTCGTCGCCGACGCGGCGAAAGAGGGGATGCGTGCCGGTACGGATAATCACGTAAAGATCGCCCGTTGCGCCGCCATTCACGCCCGCATTGCCCTTGCCCTGCAGCCGGATGCGCTGTCCGTCGCGCGTGCCCGGCTTGATGCGAAACTCCACCTGCTCCGAGCGCGCGAGCAAGCCTTCGCCATGGCAGGTACCGCAGGCGCTCGACACACGTCCGGAGCCGCCGCAACGCGGGCAGGGAATATTAAACTTCATGCGGCCGCCCATCTGCGTTACCTGGCCGCTGCCGTGGCACTCCGGACACTGGGTTGGCGCGCCGGAGGATGCGCGACCATGGCAGGTCGGGCAGCTCTCCTGGCGCTGCACGGTCAGCCGTGCATTCCCACCCCGAATTGCCGTCCAGAAATCCACCGGTGCCTGGTATTCGAGGTCGCTGCCGACCATCGGACCGCCCTGCGCATGCCCCGGCCCGTTTCCTCCGAAGATTCCGCTGAAGATATCGCGAAAGCTGCCCCAAGAGGCGTTGCCGCTCTGGTTTGGCGCGTTGCCGGGCTGGAAACCCGAGAAATCGAAGCCGCCGAAGTCCACAGGAACGCCCCGCCCCGCACCTTGGTGGGCATATGCCGCTGCCGTCGCGGGATCGATCTGATCGCTGTAGAACCCAAGCTGATCGTAGATCTTGCGCTTCTTCTCGTCGCTCAGAATGTCATTCGCTTCCGAGATTTCCTTGAATTTCTCCTCGGCTCGTTTGTCGTTAGGGTTCACATCCGGGTGGTACTTGCGCGCCAGCTTCCGGAAGGCTTTGCGAATCTCCTCCGACGACGCGCCCTTTTTGATCCCAAGGATGCCGTAATAGTCCTTGTTCTGTGTCGTGGACATAGATCCTTTCCCTGACCTAATTATGACAGCAAGTGACTCAATTTTGTTATCGGCAGCTATCGGTGATCGGTGAACGCTATTCCAGAACCCCGCGCGAAAGCGAGTGCGCCGAAGTGGAAGCAGGCCCTCCGCAAGGCAAAGAGAAAAAGCAGCCTGGAGTGCGCTGGCACTCCGGACTGCTTTTTTCTGTTGCTCTCGCGAATTGCTTCGCTCAGAGTTGGTTAATTGTCACCGCTGCTTCCACCGCTTCCGCCCTCTGGCGTCTCCGGCGCTTCAATCTGCGCGATTTTCGTCGCGTAGAGCTGGAAGGTTCCCGGGCTGGTCTGAAGCAGATATCCGTGAACCTCGATGCTGGCTCCGGTGGCAAGCGCCGCAAAGCTGGTCTGCGTCAATCCATTCCCATACTCGGTCGTCGAATTGGTGACCACGTTCAGCGTCACCATGCTGGTGTAGGTCGTCAGATACGACGGTGTGCTGATATTCAGCGAGAAGCTGAAATTCGGCGCTGTCCCGCTGACTGCCGTCGCCAGCGTTGCAGGAATACTCTCCGCCGAGAGCATGATCTGCGTCGCATCGATGATGGGCGCGCCCGTGGTGCCGGACAAGCTTCCGCTCACCGTAATGGATTCGCCCGGGAAGAGGTCGGTCATCCCGAACGACGAAGCGGACAATCCTGCATTCACCGCATCTTCCGGCAGCACAAAGCTGGTCGAGGAGGCTAGATTCACTGTGATTGTCGCCATGCTGCTGCCCAGTCCGGAGCCAAAATCCTCTCTCGGCAGCAGGGTGAAGCTCGTAACCGATCCTCCGCTGCTCTTGACCGCCACTATAATGCCCTTGGCACCGTTCTGCTCCTGCCCGCCCGAAGACTGGCTCGATTCCAGGGTGATCGAAGTGGCCAGCAGCGACCCATCCGTCTGTGTCTGGCCCTGCACCTGCACGATATCTCCCTGCACGATGGAGCTGAGCGCAACGCCGGACGGAAGCTGTGTCGAGCTGTTTATCGTAAACGTGAACTGCTTGCCGGAGTCGCCCGACTGCACCACAATCGAGCTGGAGCTGACCGTCACCACATTCCCGGTGACTTCCACCTGTCGGTCTCCAGGGTTCTCCGATGCGACCTGGGCTCCTGAGGTGTTGATCGCTGGCGTGAAGCTCACCGTGCTGCCGGTGATGCTGAACGACTGCGCAAGGTTAAACGCAAGCTGAAGCTGCAGTTCGGCCGTGGAGTTGACGACCAGGCTCGGAGAAAGGGGCACGGTAACCGTTGGGCTTGCCAGTGTCGCCGTTGCCGTAGTCACCTGTCCGCTGGAGTTCGAGTACACCACGGTCGCCGCACTCACAGTCAACGTGACAGAGTTGTAAGTGCCGTTGGGAACGCTGGAAATTTCAATTGGCTCCTGCACCGCGCCCAGTCCGGAAAGCTCCACCGTGACGGGGTTGGCGAGCACGGAGACCGAAGTTGACCCGCTTGCGCTGGAGCCCAGCGAAACGGCGGAGAGCGTGACGCGCGCCGAAAGAATGTTGCCCAGCGGAGCGTCGCTGACAGTGACCACCATCGGCGCAGCCGCCGAAGAGCCGGCTGCAGACAGTGCTGCATTTGTGGAGGAGCCGCAGCCAGACAGCAGCATGAGAGCCGCTGCTACGGATGCAACGAGGATTTTGGTTTGGGGGAGTTGAGCTTGCATCGTTCGGATTCTCCTATCTTGATCGGTGCACGCAGAGAACCGCGTGCGACCGTTTCCGTCGGGACGGAACAATTTACCAACAGTTATCCTGACGTATTGTCAGCTTAGACCTTTCTTATCGACAAAAGTTTTTCGTCGATAAATAAATTTTTCATGACTTTTGGCGCCTGGGAGAACTGCACCTTCCGATGGGCGATTTGCAGTGCGTCCATCGCGTGCGATAGCGTTTGCCCATGAGTGGTTTTTCTTTGGATTTATCCGGCCGCGTAGCGCTGGTTACCGGCGGTTCCCGCGGCATCGGCGCGGCCACCGTTCGACTGCTCCGCGCCGCCGGAGCACGTGTCGTCTTCAGCTATCGCGCAGCCGCTTCGCAGGCCCACGCGCTGGCTCGGGAGTGTGGAGGTGACAGCCTTTGCCTCGCTTTGCAACAGGAACTGCGCACTCCAGGCGATGGCCGCACGCTCGTCGAGGCCGCCACGCGTCCTTTTGGTCGGCTGGACTGCCTGATCGTAAATCACGGAATCTGGCCGCCGCAGGATGCCCCGATTGCGAAGATGACCGAAGCGCAGTGGAGCGAAACCCTGGCAGTGAATCTGGAGTCCGTCTTCGGACTGGTCAGCGCAGCGGTGGCCCAGTTCGACGCGCAGCAACCCGCCGGCGCCCAGCGCGGACACATCGTTCTGATCAGCTCCACGGCCGGTCAACGCGGCGAGGCCTTCCACGCCGATTACGCCGTCACCAAAGGCGCACTCATCAGCCTGACCAAAAGCCTTTCCTCGGAGCTTGCTCCGCGCGGAATCCTCGTCAACTGCGTCGCCCCGGGATGGGTCCAGACGGAGATGTCCGCCGCCGCGCTCCACGATCCCGTGCGCGGCCCGCAGATCGCCTCGGTCATTCCGGTGGGCCGCGCCGCGACCGCCGAGGAGATTGCCGCGCCGATCGTCTTTCTCTGCACGCCACACGCTGGTTTCATCTCCGGCGAGGTGCTCAACGTCAACGGCGGTGCGGTTCTGGTGGGCTGATGCGGAAGCCGTTCCCAGTTCGGATGCTGGTTTGCGTGCTGTTCACTGCGCTGCTGTCAATTTCCGCGGCGCTCGCTCAGGATGCTGCGACCGATCAGAACTCGGCCCACGCGCGCGCCCTACTGCAGGCGATGGTCAAGTCGCTTGGCGGCGGCCTCTGGATGGATATGCCCAACTATGAATGGTGGGGCACAGTGGCACAGTTCTATCAGGGCAAACCGAACGGAATCACAACCCACTTCTGGTTCTTCCATCAGGCTCCGGATCTCGATCGCTGGGAGTTTACGAAGCATCGCGACGATGTGCAGATTTTCAACGCGCACCAGGGCTGGGAGATTCTCTATCGCGGAATGAATCCCCTGCCGAAGGATCAGGTGGAGGAGTACATGCGTTGGCGCGCCCACTCCATTGAGACGGTCGCGCACACCTGGCTGCCCGATCCGAAGACCATCCTCACCTATGACGGACAGCAGCTTGCCGAGCGCCATCTTGCCGACCAGGTCACGCTCCTCTCGGCCACAAACGACTCCGTCACCCTGCAACTGGATGTCGAAACCCACCTGCCGCTGCGGCGCATCTTCCGCTGGCGCGATCCGCTCTACAAGGACTACAACGAGGAGATCGAAGAATACGACAATTACCGTCTCGTCGATGGAATCCAGACTCCGTACAGCATCACCCGCTATCACAACGGAGAGATGATTCAGGAGCGTTTTCTGCTCGGCGCAGAATACGACCGCTCCTTGCCGCCCGATGAGTTCGACCCGCAGGCGACGGCGCGCCGCATCGTGAAGTGAAGCCTCTGCCCGAAGCGTCTCGCCGCCAGCCGCGCCCTGCGGCTGCGCCTGTCGGTTTCATTCCGGCCCACGGTTATAATCAGTTTTTGCGCCGGATGACGCATATTTTCGCACTTCGGGGTTCCGCATGAACGACGCGCCGCAGATGATGGACATCAGTCAGGTGATGGAATTTCTCCCCCACCGTTATCCCTTCCTGCTCATCGATCGTGTGCTTGGATTCGAGCGTGGGCAGCGCATCACGGCTCTCAAGAACGTGACCATCAACGAGGAGTTTTTCAACGGTCACTTTCCCGGTCATCCCATCATGCCCGGCGTGCTCGTAGTCGAAGCGATGGCCCAGGCGGGGTGCATCCTGCTCCTGCAGGAGATTGCCGACCGCGACAACAAGCTTGTCGTCTTCACCGGCATCGAAGATGCAAAGTTTCGCCGTCCCGTCACCCCTGGCGATCAGCTTCGCATCGAAGTCGAGGTTCTCAGCTTCCGGCCTCGCCTCGGACGCATGGCCGGAAAAGCCTTCATCGGCGACAAACTGGCTTGTGAAGCCACGCTGACCTGCGCTGTGGTTCCGCGCAGACAGCGCACAGACTCCGCCGATGGAGGTGCCACGGCGTGAGCGTGCATCCCAGCTCCGTCATCGCGCCTGGAGCCGTCGTTCCGGACTCCTGCCAGATCGGCCCTTTCTGCACCATCGGCCCCGACGTTGTCCTCGGCGAGGGCAACCGTCTCATCTCTCATGTCGTGCTCGACGGCTGCACCCGGCTGGGCGAGGAGAATGTCATTTATCCGTTTGCCTCGATCGGCGTCGCGCCCCAGGATCTCAAATACCACGGCGAACCGACCCGCACCGAGATCGGAAGCCACAACACCATCCGCGAATCGGTCACCATCTCACGCGGAACGGAAAAGGGCGGCGGCCTCACGCGCGTCGGCTCCGGCTGCCTGCTCATGGCCTACGTGCACATCGGGCATGACAGCATGATCGGCGACCACTGCATCCTGGCCAACGCCGCCACGCTCGCCGGCCATGTTACGATCGGCGACTATGCGACTGTCGGCGCCTTCAGTCCGGTCCATCAGTTCTGCTCCGTCGGTCGCCACGCTTACATTGGCGGCGGAACCATCGTCACCCAGGACGTGCTGCCTTATTCGCTCACCAGCGCGCGTCGAGAAAACAAAGCATTCGGCATCAACAAGGTCGGCCTTGCGCGCCGCGGATTCAGCGAAGAGCGATTGAAAAAGCTGCAATCCGCCTTTCGCCTCTTGCTCACGGCAAAGCTCAACACCACCGAAGCTGTCGAGCGCATTCAGGCCATGACCGCTGACCCCGCGCTTTCCGCCGAGGCGCGCGCCGATCTCGAAGCACTGCTTGCCTTCATCGCGGCCAGCAGACGCGGAGTCATCAAGTGAACGATGCTTCCTCTGAACGGATCGGGCTGATCGCAGGCAACGGACGTTTCCCGTTCCTGCTGCTCGATGCGGCGCGCGCCGAAGGCCACCCGGTGGTCGTCGCTGCAATTCGCGAAGAGACCGATCCGGAGATCGATCGCCGCGCCGCCACCGATGACGGCATCACCGTTCACTGGCTCTCGCTCGGCGAGCTTTCCCGCCTCATCGACACCTTCCACGCGGAGCGCGTGAGACGCGCAGTCATGGCCGGACAGGTGAAGCACAAGCAGATTTTTTCCTCCATCCGTCCGGACTGGCGCCTCGCCAAGCTACTGCTCAACCTGCGCACACGCTCCACCGATATGCTGCTCGGCGCGATCGCCAAGGTGCTCGCCGACGAAGGGATCGAGCTGATCTCCTCGACGGCCTTCCTGGAGCCACTGCTGGCCCGCCAGGGCGTACTCACGCGCCGCGCGCCCAGCCACGACGAACAGCGCAACATCGACTACGGCCTCGGCGTCGCGCAGTCGCTTGCCGCCTGGGATATCGGCCAGACCGTCGTCATCGCCGCGCAGGCATGCGTCGCCGTGGAAGCCATGGAGGGCACGGACGCAACCATCGATCGTGCCGGCCTGCTGATGGCATCGCTCGACCAGGATGCCTCCACGCTCCAGCGCGCGCTCACCGTCGTCAAACAGGCCAAGCCAAAGCAGGATATGCGTTTCGACGTGCCCGTCATCGGCCTCCACACCATCGAATCCATGATTCGCGCTCGCGCCTCGTGCCTGGCCGTCGAGGCGGACCGGACGCTGCTTTTTGATCAGGACACACTTCTTTCCGCAGCAAACGCTGCGGAGATTGCCATTGTGGCCATCCCGCGCAGATAATCGCAGCGTATCGGACAAGCGACCGATTTCGGCTTCCCTCGCTGTTTCGGCGATTCTCCCGCTGCGCATTTCCCCAACTTACAGGAGCGTTCCCCATGAAGAGACTTGCGATTTTTGCCGCTGCATGGATCGGCATAGCGGCGATTCCGGCCCTCGCCGGCGATCTGCAACCCGGTACGATGGCTCCCGGCTTCACGCTGCCATCCCAGAGCAACACACCCATCAGCCTTTCGCAATATCGCGGCAAATGGGTCGTTCTCTACTTTTACCCCAAGGACATGACCCCTGGCTGCACGCTCGAAGCGCATAACTTCCAGCGCGACCTGTCGAAATTTACCGCTGCCAACGCCGTCGTTCTCGGCGTTAGTCTGGATACGCCGCAGAGTCACGCGACGTTCTGCTCCAAAGAAAGCCTCACCTTCAAGCTCCTCGCCGATCCAAAGCACAAAGTCGTCGATGAGTACGGCGTTCCCATCCGTCACTTCGGCATCGTCAACATCGCCGCGCGTCAGACCTTCCTCATCAATCCGCAGGGAAAGATTGTCAAGGTCTGGCCAGATGTCGATCAGGACATCAAGGACCACAGCGCGCAGGTACTGGCCGCCATTCAGGCAGACGGAAAATAGGCGGACCGAAAACAGGAAACCGAATGTAAAGTTCTCATCCGGAAAAGCCGGATGGTGGAGACGCAAAAAGGCCCGAGTGCAGATTGCCTGCATTCGGGCCTTTTTGCTTGCCTTGTGGGTTTCTGTTGAGAAGAGCCGCGCAGTTACTTCGCTACGGGCTTCTTGGCAACAGTCTTCTTTGCGACCGCTTTCTTTGCCGGGGCAGCCTTCTTCTCCACGGCCTTTTTCGCGGGAGCCGCCTTCTTGGCTACCGGCTTCTTGGCGACAACCTTCTTTGCTGCCGCTTTCTTCGCGGGAGCCTTGGCCGCAGCTTTCTTCGCTGCCGGCTTCGGTGCCGCCTTCTTGGCTGCCGGTTTCTTGGCCGCCATTTTCTTCACTTCGGTTTTCTTAGCTGCTTTGGGAGCTGCCACAGTTTTACCTCTCTTAGTGGATTTGCTGGTGTTCTTGCCGGCTGTAGCTTTCGCCACAGCCTTGCCGCCGCTCTTCACACCAGAACTACTCTGCTTTTTTGCGGCAGACTTTTTCGCGGCAGGCTTCGCCGCAATCTTTTTCGCAGGCGCGGATTTTGCAGGCGCCTTTTTCGCGATCGGTTTCGGAGCTGAACTCTTCGAAGGCGCTGTTGCAGCAGACTCTGGCGCCGGGATCGCAATCACTCCTTCGCGCCCCACGGTCCGCTCGCTCGCCGTGCCGCTCGGAACTGGATCGTCTTCCAGTTCGACATCCTGTGCGCGCGCGCCTTCACTCGGCTTCATTCCATCGTCGGAGTCGCTGTGAGCGTAGATGCGGATTGCTCGTTCCATCCGAATTTCCTCCACTTCCTGTCGCCGAATTTCTCTGCTTTTCGAACTGCGATGCACGAATTTTGCGCATGCGTCTTCGGCGCACATTTTAGCAATAGCTTGCTACGAAAAGCGAGCGCTGACAAGTATGTAATCGACTACTTCTCACTTTTTTTCTATTTTGTACTGGAAGCGGTTGTGTCGGACCGTTTTGATTTTTGCGCTTTGCGACGCTTTTGCGCACTGCTCACGCTCTTCCCGTTGACATGCGCAGGCACTGCATGCGCAGAGCTGGAAACCCTGTTTTTATGCGCCTGCGGAGGTGCTGTTGCCTTGCGGCTCAATGCGCGAAAGCCGCTGTGTGTGCGACGCGAAGTTGCCTTCGAGACCGCCACCGGCGCCGTCACGCGAATGCGCTCGCCCGCCGTCACGCGTGTTCCACTCCGATGGTTCCAGCGCCGCAAATCGGAGAGTGAAACGCCGAAACGATCCGCGATTGTCACCAGCGTATCGCCGCGGTGCGCGCGATAGATCGTCGTTCTCCTGCGTGTCTGCGCCACCGGTGCCGCCGGAATCACCAGCGCGCTAACGTTCTCCAGCGTGTCGTCGGCATGCAGATGATTGACGCTCGCCAACTCTTCCACGCTGACGTGGTAGCTTCGCGCCACGCTCGCCAGCGTGTCGTCGCCCGTCACCGTGTGATAGCGCCAAGCCGTACGATGCTCCACCGGAATGCTCGCAATCTTTTCCTCAAATGTGCTGGCCGTGCCCGGTGGCAGATGCAACGCGAACGGCTGGCTCAGCATTGACGCAGGTGGAGTCGTCATCCGCAGCAGCGATGGATTCAGCGCCATCAACTCTCGCGGATCGGCATTCACAATGTCGGCCACCAGCCGGAGATCGACGGCGTAATCCACCGTCACCGTATCCGTCACCACCGGCGCATCCGGCTGCAGATCGTCAAAACCATACTGCTTCAGGTTGTTCGCAATGATGATCGCTGCCAGAATCTCCGGCACATAATTTTTTGTTTCGCCGGGAAGATTGTTTCTCTTGTACAGCTCCCAGTAATCTGCGTAGCCGGTCTTTTCCACCGCGCGCTGCACGTTGCCAGCGCCCCAGTCATAGGCCGCCATCGCAAGATACCAGTCGCCCAACTGGTCGTAGAGAAACTTCATATACCGAGCGTAAGCGCGCGTCGATTTCTCTGGATCGAAGCGTTCGTCCACATAGCTGTTTCGCTCCAGCCCATACTCGCCGTGCGGCATGAACTGCCACATCCCGCCGGCACCGGAACCGCGATTGACCACCTGCGGCTGGAAGCCGGACTCGGCCACCGCCAGATAGATCAGATCCTGCGGCACCCCTTCTTCGGCCATCACTCGCTGAATCATTGCGCGATACTTTCCGCTGCGTTCCAGCGAATGCTTCAGGGTGTTGTGTCCGATCTTCGTATTCGAGAAAAAGTTGATGAATGCCGCAACGTAGTCGTTGATGACCAGCGGAAGGTCGCTGCGCGTCGTCGCCAGGTTGGCGCGCGCCTTGGCCACCAGATTCGGATCGACGGCAAAGGTCACATCGTTGGCCACGTCCGCGGGCGTCGGCTCCTGCTGTGGGGCAAAACCGTTGCCCTGCTTCAGCGCCTCCATCTCCAGTCCGTTCACCACGTCCAGCGCATGGTTGTACTCATCCAGCAGGCGAGGGTTGGAGCGAATGTCAATGCCACTGGTCAGCATCGCGTCGACCGCCGCATCGAACCGCTTCTTGGCTGCGGTCAGATTGCCTCCGCGATAGCTCGCCTGTCCCTGCGCCAGATCGGCTTCCACCCTGGCGATCAATGCCGTTGTTGCCTGCTCGCCCTGTGATGGCTGCTGCTTCGTCGAATCGGTGGGTGCAGCAGTCGAGCCTGCTGTCGGCGCAGTTTGCGAAGAGGCCGACGCGTTGATCGCCGGAGCCGTCGTCGCCGGTCCACTCGCTTTCCGTGATCCTGCGCAACCGCTGAGTGCGACGAGCATCATCGTCAGCCCGGCAGTGCGCGTTCCACGTCTCCACGGCCCGCGCCGCATCCAACTCTTCCGTTTCATTCACCGTCCTGATGGCGATGCCTCGAAGCGTCTCTTTCGCTTCGAACTTCGCCAAACTCAATTCTCATGCTCGCGCGACTTGTCTGCGAGCCTCGTTCGCCGACTTTGTCCACGAGTCTCGTGCGCAAAACGAATCCACAAGCCCTGCACACAGTCTTGGTTCGCGGGCTGCGCCGCGATGCTCTCCGACTCTCCCGATGATAAGCTATCAAGGTGAGGACAGACCGCGGCGAAGCTGCCGCTGAGCGCCTCGCTCACCCGCCTATGGAAGCCCGCCTGCTCAGAAATTTCGCCATCATCGCCCACATCGACCACGGAAAATCCACTCTTTCGGATCGACTCCTGGAGCGCACCGGCTCGCTGACGGCGCGCGAGATGCAGGCGCAGGTGCTCGACGCCATGGACCTCGAGCGCGAGCGCGGCATCACCATCAAGGCTCATGCCGTGCGCATGATGTACCAGGCGCGCGATGGCGTCACCTATCAACTCAATCTCATCGACACGCCCGGACACGTCGACTTCAGCTACGAAGTTTCGCGCTCGCTTGCTTCCTGCGAAGGCGCGCTGCTGGTGGTCGATGCCAGTCAGGGCGTCGAGGCGCAGACGCTCGCCAACGCTTTTCTGGCCATCAACGGCGGCCTGGAAATCATTCCCGTCATCAATAAAATCGACCTGCCCTCGGCCGACATCACGCGAACCCAGGAAGCTATCGAACAGGCCGTCGGCCTCGACGCAACCGATGCCATTCCGGTCAGCGCCAAGACCGGCGTCGGCATCGACGACATTCTCGAAGCCATCGTCCATCGTCTTCCTCCGCCCACCGGAGATATCGATGCGCCGCTTCAGGCGCTCATCTTCGATTCCTGGTTCGATCCCTATCGCGGCGTCGTCGTGCTGGCGCGCATCGTCCATGGGCGCATGCGCAAAGGTCAGCGCATCCGCTTCATGGCCAACGAACGGGTACACACCATCGACGCGATGGGTGTGCTCACGCCCAAGCCCGTCGAGATCCAGGAACTCACCGCGGGGGAAGTTGGCTTCTTCACCGCGACCATCAAGAACGTGGCTGACACCAAGATCGGCGACACCGTCACCGATGACGAACGGCCTGCCGCCTCAGCACTGCCCGGCTTCATGGAGATCATGCCCATGGTCTTTGCCGGACTCTACACCATCGATTCGCATGAGCACACGCTCCTGCGCGACGCTCTGGAAAAACTTCGCCTCAACGACTCCAGCTTCTTCTTCGAGCCGGAGTCTTCGGTCGCGCTCGGCTTCGGCTTTCGCTGCGGCTTCCTGGGGCTGCTTCACATGGAGATCATCCAGGAGCGCATCGAGCGTGAGTACAACCTGGACCTCATTACAACCGCGCCCGGCGTGCGCTATCGCATCACGCTCACCAGCGGCGAAGTCGTCGAAGTGGACAACCCCTCGCGCTGGCCGGAGACGACCAACATCGACAGGATCGAAGAGCCGATCATCCGCGCCATGATCCTCACCAACGAAGAGTACGTCGGCGGCATCCTCAAGCTGGTCGAAGATAAACGTGGCAAGCAGATCAACTTTGAATACGTCACTCCGACCCGCGTGATGCTCACCTACGAACTTCCCCTCAACGAGATTGTCCTCGACTTCTACGACCGCCTGAAGTCAGTCTCGCGCGGCTACGCTTCGCTGGATTATCAGCCTGCCGGAAGCTGGGTCTCGCCGATGGTCCGAATGGATATCCTTGTCTCCGGCGACCCGGTCGATGCGCTCTCCATCATCGTCCATCGCGATCACGCCTATGAGCGAGGACGCGCGCTGGTCTCCAAAATGCGCGAGCTTATTCCGCGCCAGCAATTCGAGGTTGCGATCCAGGCCGCCATCGGCTCCAAGGTTATCGCGCGTGAAACCGTCGCCGCGCTGCGCAAGAACGTCATCGCCAAGTGCTATGGCGGAGACATCAGCCGCAAACGCAAGTTGCTGGAAAAACAGAAGGAAGGCAAGAAGCGCATGAAGCGTATCGGCAAGGTGGATATCCCGCAGGAGGCATTCCTGGCCGTTCTGCGTGTCGGCGAAGACTCCCAGAACTGACCGCACCCGAAAGCCGGACGATAAATAAGTTGTTTTCAGCCTTTAGGTTGACCACGGAAAGCACACCCGATTCACGAAGATGTAACAGTCATCTGTGGAAAGCTGGCTTCCTGTTACAAAACGGGACGTTCGCCTGTCAACCCTCGCCATCGAGACAAAATAAAAATGTAAGTGATTCATATAAAAAGAATTATGTATTTCTTGAAACGGGCATCCCGGCGACTGGACCTCTTGTGTAGGGAAACTTTCGTGCTTTCGCAGATTTCTTCCACAATTTTTTCCACAGGCTGGTCGGCTTTGCCATCCCTGCGGTGCAAGGGGTGCTGCGCATTCCTTCGCCCCACCCGGACTTGCCTTGGATTTCCTCGCAGAAAGGCGCAAAGCGGCCTCGACTTCAGTCGAGGCCGCTTTGCGCAGATTGCGCGCCGACGGCGCTGCTGCTGTCTCAGGCGGTCCGAGATCTCAGTGCGCTGCCGGTTTCGGAGCCGGAGCCGAGGGCAGTCCACCGGACTGCGCCGCGGTCGGGGTCGCGGCCGGGGCCGGAACGCCGGATTTCACGTTGTACAGATCCACAATCTGCTTGGTGATGTTGGTCGAGTCGGCGGCCCAGAGCACCGGGCTTTGCTGCTGGCTTACGTCCACCACCATCGTGTACGCATGCTGCTTGGCATAGGTGTTCAGCACGTCATAGACCTTGGACGCCAGCGAGTTGTACATATCCTGGACTGCTTGCTGGAAATCCGACTGAGCATCCTGCGCATCGCGCTGGAGCTGCTTGGTCTTCTCATCGATGTTCTTCGTCGTGGCCGCGGTCTGCGCCGGGGTCAGCGTCGAGGCCTGTCCCTGGAGCTGTTTCTTCATCGACTCGATCTGATCGTTCAGCGCCTTGAGCTGTGCGCGCTTCGGTTCGAACTTCTTCTGCAGATCGGCGAAGTCGCGCTGACCTTCATTGGTCTGCGCCACAGCCGCCTGGAAGGCAATCACGGCGATCTTCGTTGGCCCTGCAGGGGCGGTGGACGCAGCCTTGGTGGCAGACGTTTGTGCGATGGCTCCGAAGCTCAGGCTCGAAGCTGCAAGGACTGCAATGGCGAGGGTACGATTCATGGACTTCAAAAACTCCTTCGTTTTCCCGATTGGTTTTGCCCGCATTCCTTCCAGGAAGCAAAACGCTGCTCCCTGATGGGTATCTCTCAGCTCTACGTGAATTCTGCCCAACCGATTGCAACAGGCGCGAAAACCAAAGTAGGACGCGGACAGAGACGTCAGCAGGAACTATCTGGATTATAGGAGTGGCCCCTGCCTTGGTCAATCGGGATTACCGGTGATGCCTCCAAATGGCATCTTTCTGCTCCCGACATCGTCACGTAGAAAGGCCCTTCGAGCAGCAGCTTCGAAGGGCCTTCGTTCTCTGTTGTGGCTACTGCTTCCTCAGAAGGTCGTCGAGACCGTCAGGCGGAAGGTTGCATGCGGCTCGCGCATCAGGTACTGCGGGCCATACAACTGAATTGCCCGCTGATAGGAGTAATCGCCTGCTCCGCCCGGCGGGAACATGGAGCGTGTGATGAGCGTTTCGCCGGGATTCTGCCGGTCGATACGCATCGGGTTCCATGCGTAGTAGAGGCGCACTGGCGCGTTGATGATCGGCATGATTACCTGCAATTCGCCGCCGGTGGACATGCGTGGCCTGAAGTTTGTTCCGGACAGCGGGCGAATGTAGTCGCTGAAGTGAATCTGTACTCCGCCTTCGCAGGTTCCGTTGTTGTAGACTGGGCAGCCGTAGAGCGGAGAGTTCAGGCTGGCATAGCCTTCCGGGCTTTCCTGGAGCTGGTTGTTGTCCACCGAAGTGGCGATCCCGAAGTCGTCAAAGATGGCTAAGGTAATCGGTCCCACGATCGGAATGCGGTACTCCAGGTTGTTGGTGAAATCCGTGTCACCGCCGATTGAAACGACGCTGTACACCGGCAGTGGAATCTGAATGCACTGGTTGAGCTGCGGGTTATAAGGATCGCGCGGAATGCAGCTTCCATCGGGGTTTTCCAGTTGGAAGCTGATGCGGTTCGGAATATAGGCGTATGGCGTCGCCGAGCGGACATCGAATCCGCGCAGGTCGGCTTCGCCGCCGGCGTAGAATCGATCATTTGGCGGAGCCACATCGCCGCCCCAGCCCTGAATGTACTTCAGTTCTGCGCGCCAGCCCAGCACGTTCCTTCCCTGCGGCGACGGCCACAGGCCCTTTACCGGAGTGAACTGCTTGTAGGCCAGTGCAGGCATCACGTAGCGGACATCGCCAAACAGACCAGAGGTCTGCACCAGAGCCGAGAACTCCCTGCCGGTGCGTGGACGCATCGGGTCGCTGATCGTGCTCAGACTGTAGCTCAGCGAGAGCGAGCTGCTCACGATGCCAGCCAGCGCGTTCTGCCCCTGGATTCCGGAGCGGAAGTTCAGCGTTTGGAAGAGCTCCTGCGAGGCCGAACTGAACGCCGTGATGGTGGACCGCGTCAGCGAGTATGTGAAGCCCACGCGCTGGAAGTTGTGGTGCGGCAGCGGGTAGCTCATCGAGAAGTTCATGCCCGTCTTCGCGCTGTTGTAGTCCTGCACCAGGGTGTTGTTGGCCTGTAACTGGTTGTAGCCGATCCCCGCCGTCGCCGAGTAATTCCTGGCTGGGTTGTAGTCGGACTTCGTATTGAATACCTGGAAGCCGATATTCAGGGGGCGATTGTGGAAGTATGGCTGTGTGAAGCCGAACAGGAACTGCCGCTGCACGTTGCCCAGGTTCGCCTGCAGGCTCAGCGTCTCGCCCAGGCCCAGGAAGTTGTTCGTCTGGTAGTTCACTCCCAGGAACGCGCCCTCCAGACCGGATACGCCGCCATTCAGACCAATCGAGTTCTTGCCCTTTTCCTTCACCTTCAGCAGCAGATCGACCGTGCCTGCCTCAGTGTTCTGGTGCGCCTCGGTGTCCTGATCGACCTTCAGTGGATCGAAGTAGTCGAGCTGGTTCAGGCGCAGAAGGCTGTACTCCCAGAGCTGCGAGTTGTAGACCTGGCCCTCCTGCAGCAGCAGCTCGCGCCGGATCACCCGGTCGCGCGTCAGCGTATTGCCTTGAATTTCGATGCGCGAGACGTAGAACTGCTTCCCTTCGTCGATGTCCACGTTCAGAGACACAGTATGGTTTTTGTCATCCACCGTCGCGCTTGGAATGGCGCCAAAGTTGATGTAGCCCAACTGACCGTAAGCCTTCTTCAGGTTCTCCAGACCCTTGCCGATCGCCGTCGCATTGAAGACCGCTCCGTCCTTGATCGGGAAGGTATTGCGCAGCGCGCGCGTATTGTTCACCGCCTTGTTGCCAGTGAACGTGATGTGACCCAGCCGATAACGCTGGCCTTCCTCGATCGGCATCAGGATGTCGATGCGCTTGCCCTTGTTCGGCTGGAAGGTGAAGAAATTCAGCCCGCCCTGATCCCGAATCTGCGTCTTCGGATCTTCCACCGCCGCGTTGTAGTAGCCACGGTCGCGGTACGCCTGGCGCACCCGCTCCGAGTCTTCCTCCAGCTTCGAGCTGTCGTAAGTCTTCGGGAAAAGATCCTCAAAGAAAATCGAGTACGGAATGCCGATCGGGCGCAAATTGCGCATCGAACGACGCAGGATGAGGCTGCTGATGTGCTGATTGCCGACGAACTTGATGTTGCCGACTTTGACCGTCGGACCTTCCTTGATGTTGAAGTTGACCTGAACCGATGCCGGCGGAATCCGCTTCACATCCGTGCGGATGGTGGCAAACTGATGGCCGTGCTCTGCCAGCAACTGCTTCAGCACCGTCTCGGCATGCTTGATTTTCGTCGGGTCGTACTGGCTTTCGACCGACAGGCCGACTTTTTCCTTCTTAAATCGATCCAGCACATCGGACTGCGAGACCGAGTTCAGACCTTTGTAGTTGATCTCGCGGATCGTCGGCCGCTCCAGCACAAAGATATCCAGAATGATGCCCTTGTCGGAGTCCTCGCGTTCGATGCGCAGATCCTCGAAGTAGCCGGTATTCCACAGCGAATTGAAGTCGCGCTCAATCGACGCCGGATCGTACGTGTCGCCTACATGCGTAAACAGCCGCGCCAGGATTGTCTCCTTCGGAATGCGACGGTTACCGATCACGCGAATCTGATAGATCGTATTTGGACCTTCCTGCGCGGCCAGGCGAGTGGAAAATCCGCTGGCGGCGCAGAGCAACGCCAGCAGCAGGGCCAGCAACCGCCAGCCTCGCAGACACGCGCCGATGCGGCGCCATCGAGGATTCCATGATCGAGGGCGCCCGGCGCTCAATGAAGTCACCTCTTCGCGGGAACCACTGGTAGAACACCGTGTATAGATCGACTGAACGGGAAAGATAAGCGCACCCTCACTGCTCGAAAATCGTAGTGGCCGGATAAAACCACTCCTGAATCCGGACCGCATGCCTCCGGAGAACCCCCCGGAATCCATGATGGTTGACGAAAACTTGATTATATTGGACCGCACCACCCCAGCCCAAATCCAGTGCCCGCAGATTGGGTCAACTTTCCACTTCGGACTCGATTTGCCACCGTTCCGCCCTCTCCATCCATCCAATTCGAAGCACGTTGGGCTTGCAGCAAACCTGGCAATCCTCGACATAAAGCTGCCGCAGACCCGCCGAAGGATCGACAACCGTCTCGTTCCATTCCCCGCAGCCGGCGCACCTGAAACCGGCTTCGCTTCTCACTATATCCTGCATTCTCATCCCCCCAGTTCTTCCGCTCGGTCTGCTCCGCTGCGCTCAACTCCGTGGGGCGGAAAACTCTCTTATCCTCATGACAACTGCCGTCGCCGAGATATTCGGATTAACTTATACATAGACGCAATGGATTCCAACTCGTGAGGATTTTTCCCATGTCTGTCGTTGCTTCCCCGGTCTACTCCTTCTCCGCGCCGCTGCTGGATGGCAGCGACTGCCCATTGGCCCGCTTTGAAGGCAAGGTTATGCTCATCGTCAACACCGCTTCACAGTGCGGCTTCACGCCACAATATGCCGGTCTCGAAGTGCTTTTCCGGCAATTCAAAGATCGTGGCTTCGTCGTACTCGGTTTCCCCTGTAACCAGTTTGGCGCGCAGGAGCCTGGGAGCGAGGCTCAGATTGGCGAATTCTGCCAGAAAAACTACGGCGTCAGTTTTCCGATCTTTGCGAAGATCGATGTGAATGGCCCGCATGCTCATCCGCTCTATCAATACCTGCGGAGTGAGAAAGCCGGTCTGCTCGGCACCGAGGCGATCAAGTGGAACTTCACCAAGTTCCTCGTCAATCGCAGCGGTCAGGTCGTGGATCGCTTCGCGCCGCGCACAGACCCTGCCGATCTCGCCCCGCATATCGAAAAACTACTCGGCTGAGGGTTATGCCTGCCGAATCGCCGCATGCGTCACGCCGCAAAATTGCGTCCATGAGTCGAATCCGGCGGTATACTGAGGGCAATTTTCGGATCGAGGTCGGCACGTTCGCTAACCGGCCATACCCGATCGAGCCAGTCCGCAACCGTTATGGCTCTTCCAGTTGCCTTTCGCCGCGCACCGATTAAGGAGGATGAAATGCCGCGCCATCGCCTCGGCTCCAGCCGAAGATCCGAAGCCCTTCCCTCGGTTACTCCGGCCATTCCGGATCGGCTCTACTACCGCATCGGTGAAGTCGCCCGCATCTGTGGCGTAGCCACCTCTGTGCTGCGTTTCTGGGAGACCCAGTTCCCGCAGCTCAAGCCCTCCAAGGGTGGCACAGGACAGCGGCTCTATCGCCGACGCGAGTTGGAACTCGCGCTTCGTATTCATGAACTAGTGCATCTGCGTGGTTTCACGCTTGCAGGCGCGCGCCAGGCCATCGCCCAGACCCCCGATCCTGCGTCTTCCATCGCGCCAGATCGACTGGAAGAGCTTCGCGTCGGCCTGGCCGAGCTGCGCGACCTGCTCGCGCGCGATCCCGCTCCTGCGCATCGTCGCCGTTCTCGCCCGGCCTTGCACAGCGCAACGGAACCCTCGCTCTTTGCGGACCTTTGAACGACTTCTCTCCTCCGTCGGAGGGCCAGTCTCCGCATCGCCACGGGAGGGCCGCGTATTTGGCCAACCTCATGCTCGTGCTATAGTCCAGTTACCAGCACGTCGCGGGATATATCAACTATTCATTTCCGTTCGTTTATTCATTTCCGTTCGTTCCCCCTTGCGCTGCCTTGAACCTTGGAGGAGTTGTCGTTATGCGCTGCCCGTCCTGCGGATCGAGTCACCTGCGTCTGTCTCACTGGAAAGTCTCTGACCTGTTTTTCCTGCTCACACTCCGCTTCCCGGCTCGCTGTTGGCTCTGTCGAGAGCGGACTCGCGTCTCCATCCTTCAGGCGCTCACCATCCGGCGCTTGCAGAAAAAGGAGCATCACGCGCACGCAAAACACGGGGCGTCCCGGAAAACCCCGATCTAGACTCGCTTCCCGCTTGCCTGTCCAATCCGGATTCCTGACCGTACGCAGTGTGCAGCGAAGGCTCGCTGCCCTCACAATCGCAGAATCGAACAGTATTTCCCTCAACATCTGGTCAGATGTCGTAGTTCTGAGCGCGACGACTGGCGCTTTTCGTCCTGCAAAAACGGGACGAATTCTGCAGCGCCATCTGGCCGACTTGGTACGATGCAAGTGAGAGTGAGGATTGAGGATGCCAAGGATTCTCGATGGAGCGGCCATCGCCGCGCAGATTCGTCAGGAGGTCGCCGCCGAGGTCGCCGCGCTGGCCGCGCGCGGCATTCGGCCCGGTCTGGCCGCGGTGCTCGTTGGCCACGTCGCGGCTTCGGAGATTTACGTTCGCAACAAGGTGAAAACCTGCGAAGAACTTGGCATTTACAGCGAAATGCTGACCCCGCCGGAGTCCGTCACCACCGATGAGATGCTCGCTCTCGTCGCAGATCTCAACCGCCGCGAAGAGATCGACGGCATTCTGCTCCAGTTGCCCTTGCCGCCTCAGGTAGACTCCAAACGGCTGCTCGACGCCATCCTGCCCGAAAAAGATGTCGATGGCTTCCATCCCGTCAACGCCGGTCGCCTTCAGGCCGGGCGGCCTGCGCTCGCCCCCTGCACTCCGGCCGGCGTCATTGAGATTCTCAAACGCAGCGGCATCCCGATCGCCGGCGCGCGCGCGGTCGTCGTCGGACGCAGTGACATCGTCGGCAAGCCCGTCGCCATGCTGCTGCTCCATGAAAATGCCACCGTCACCCTCTGCCACTCGAAGACGCGCGATCTTGCCAGCATCACGCGCGAGGCCGACATCCTTGTCGCCGCCATCGGACGTGCCGGATTTCTCACCGCCGAGATGGTCCGACCCGGAGCAACCATCATCGACGTCGGCATCAATCGCATCACCGACCGCGCCGAGTTCGAGCGATTCTTCGCCGGTGACGCCAGGCGAGAAGAGACCTTCGCGCGCCGCGGCGCCGTCCTCGTCGGCGATGTCGATCCCCACGCCTTCGCTTTGGCCGGTGCCTACACGCCGGTGCCCGGCGGCGTCGGTCCGCTCACGATTGCCATGCTCATGGCCAATACCGTCAAAGCCGCTCGGCTGCGGCGAGGACTCTGACCCTGTGCTCCGCGTCGGACTCACCGGCGGACTCGGCAGCGGCAAAAGCACCGTAGCCGCCCGCCTGCGCCAGCTTGGCGCAGACGTCATTGAGGCAGACGAACTGGGTCGCGCACTCATGGAACCGGGCCAGCCCGTCTACAACGCAATTGCGGAGCACTTCGGCCCCACCGTCGTCGCTCCCGATGGCCGTCTCGACCGCGCCGCTCTGGCAAAGCTTGCCTTTAACGGCGGACGTCTCGCCGAGCTGAACGCCATCGTCCATCCAGCCGTCATTGAAGCGCAGCGCCAGTGGATGGACGCGCTCTTCGCCAGCGATCCTGCCGCCATCGCGGTCGTTGAGTCGGCGCTCATTTTCGAGGTGGAGCGCGACGCCCGCCTGCGCGGCGAAAGCGTCGGAGTGCTCGCAGACTGGCGCCGCCGGTTTGACCGCGTTGTCCTGGTCACCGCTCCCGAACCGCTGCGCATCGCCCGCTACGTGGCCCGGGGCGCCGCCGCGCGCCTATCCGCAGCGTTCCCATCCGACGAGCAACTCGTCGCCGACGCGCGCTCGCGCATGCAGCGCCAGATGCCCGAGGAAGAAAAGGCTGCAAGAGCCGATTTTGTCCTCGTCAATGACGGCACCGTGGACCAGCTTCTGGAGCGAACGGAAAACCTCTGGCAGGCATTGCGGGCCGAGAACGCGGCGCAGGCTCCGGACTGACCATCAGGCCCGCGACACGAAGCGCCTCTTGTGCATCGGAAAAGAGATTTTGCAGCCAAAAACTGCGATCATAGAGAACAGGCAGTAAAAAATCTCCCCCCGCGCGGCTCCGTCCTGCGGGGCGGAAAACAAGCGAAAGACGAGGAAACGCGATGCGATTGCGGCAACTGTTGCTGGTGGTGTTGCTGGTCAGTGGATTCTGGTATTTCACAACCCATCCGCCGCGTCAGCTTGCGGGGTTTCTGCCGGTCAGCGGCAGCCGTTCTGCGCTCGAACTCACCCAGGCCCACGCGGCGCCTGCCTATGATTCCGAAGAGCTGAACAACATCAACGTCTACAAGCGCGTGTTGCCGTCGGTCGTCAACATCACCTCCACGGCCATGAAGTTCGACTTCTTTTATGGGCAGGTACCGCAGCAGGGCCAGGGTTCCGGCTTCATCCTCGATAAAGCCGGTCATGTGCTCACCAACTTCCACGTCATCGCAGACGCCAACCGCATCGAGGTCATGCTCAGCGACAAGCGCCACTTCAAGGCCCGTATCGTCGGCTATGACCGCGTCCACGACCTGGCGCTGCTCCAGATCGACGCGCCCAACCTCCAGCCCGTCACTCTGGCCGACTCCAGCGGCCTCGTCGTTGGCCAGAAAGTCTACGCCATCGGCAATCCCTTCGGCCTCAGCGGAACCATGACCCAGGGCATCATCAGCTCCATCCGCTCCATTCGCGGCCCGCAGGGCGCGCCTATCGAAGACGCCATCCAGACCGACGCGGCCATCAATCCAGGCAACTCCGGTGGCCCGCTGCTCAACTCGCGCGGCGATGTGATCGGCATCAACTCGCTCATCGCCACCGGCGGCGCAGAGCAAAGCTCCGGCATCGGCTTCGCCATTCCCATCAACACCGCCAAGGCCGTCCTGGGCGACCTCATGCGCTACGGGCGTGTTCGCCGTCCGACGCTCGGCATCGTCTCGCTCGGCATCGGTCCCGACCTCGCCGATCAGATGGGGCTGCCCGTCGAAGCCGGCGTGCTCGTCCAGCGCGTGGTTCCGGGCGGAGCGGCCGATCGCGCCGGCATTCGCGGAGGTAATGAGCAGGCCTATCTGGGCAACGTCCCCATCATCCTCGGCGGTGACCTCATCGTCGCCATCGACGGACAGCCGGTCACCGATACGGCCGACATCAGCTCCATCCTGGAGCGGCACCAGCCGGGCGATACCGTCTCCGTCACCTTCTACCGCGGTCGCCGCAAACGCACCGTTCAGGTGCAGTTGAGCGAAGGGCCTGAAGTCAACACGTAGACCGTCGATGGCCCATAGTTCTGCTCTTTATCCATCCCAGACACCGCTGGGGCGTCCTCATCTGTCCCGAAAAGAAAGCAGGAAAAGTACGGCCGAGCCACCCCGTCGGATCGCTCCTGAGCGAATCTGCTCAGTCCCCGGGTTTTTCACCGTCCGATACTACTTGCAGCCGTTGGAAAGACTTGCGGTGATATTTGAGAGGAGTACAAAACATGACAACTCATAAGGGTGCGGAGCACCACAAGAAGGCAGCCGAGCACCACGAACTCGCTGCAAAGCATCATCACGAAGCAGCGAAACATCACGAAACCGGCAATCACGAAAAGGCCGCATTTCATTCTGAAATTGCTGCTGGACACGGCCACCACGCGGTCTATCACACCGAGGAAGCGGCCAAAAATCATGCAGATAACAACCTCATGAAAAAAGAAACAGCAGCCGCATAACAGGCTCCCCCCATGAAAACTGTTGCCGATGCACACCATCGGCAACAGTTTGATTGCTGCTTTCCAGGCTCGCCAATAGTTTTTGCCTCTTCCATCCCAATCCCCGACTGGAGGAGTTCACATCGGTTGGGGAGTATGGTGGCGGATTGATTTCAATGCGCTGCTTTTCCAGACCAGACAGGCTCGGTTACCCCGCGTAGCGTTGTCTGTGGCGAAAGCGTGGTGTAGTCGAAGATCACCACTTCGTTTTCTCCTGCATGAAGCCATGCGGCCGGCAGATACAGCGAATGCTCGGGGCCAATCGACCACGTCCGTCCGAGATTGTGACCATTCACCCAAACAAAGCCTTTGCCCAGCTTGCTGGTATCAAGGAACGAATTCACGGTGGTCGCCAGAGTAAAGTGTCCGCGATGAAATGCCGGACCATCGACCGGCTTGCGAGAAAATCCACCTACGCTCTTCGGGCTAATCATGGGAAGCGAGAAAATCTCCCATCCGGTGATCTCTTCTCCACCCAGTTGCACCGATTTTGTGATGCCTGACTGACCATCCTGCAGGTGTGGTCCATAGTTGACGCGCCCGGTGTTTTCCACCAGCAGATCAAGCGTATTGCGGCCCGCGTCGAGCGGCAGCGAAAGCGAATCTTCGCCGAGCCGATGATCGATCATGCCGACCCGTTTTTGGTTCACATAAACAGCAGCGTAGTCGTGCAACTTGGTCAGCTTCAGCTCGCTTCTGACTGCGCGTTTCTCTGTGAAGTGCGTGCGGTAGAGGATGTAGCCGTAGGCCTGATCTTTTCCGTTTTTCGCTTTGCTCAACTCTTCCATCGGCAGCGGATGATCCGAGTGAATCGCCAGCGGGAGATTGCTCCACAGCGATGCCGACTCGTCGAGCGTAAACGCTGGAATTGCAGCAAAGCGCTGCGGCACAGGCAACGGCGGCAACGGGCCGGGGGAATATTTTTTCAGCACGTCGCGAAAGAGGAAAAACTTTTTCGTCGGGCGACCCGCTTCGTCGAGCGGCGCGTCGTAGTCGTAGCTGGTCGTCTGCGGGCTATAGTGATCGTTTGACCCGGTCTGGAAATTTGCTCCATTCATAAAGCCGAAGCTCGTTCCACCCTCAAACATGTAGAGATTTACCGAGTAGCCCTGGGCCAGCATCCAGTCCAGTTCCTTCGCCTGCTGCGCGGCGTCGGTATGCACGTGCTCCTTGTTGCCCCAGGCGTCGAACCATCCGTCCCAGTACTCGCCCACCATGCGCGGGCCGGTTGGGCGAAATTTGTTCAGCTTGGCGAACTCGCCGCGCGCGTTCCCTGGCCCGAAGTTGATTGCGGCCAGCACGCCAGGCAAGGCGTCGTTGGCCAGCATCTCTGCGCCGTCCGAAGTATAGAACAGGGAACTGCCAAATCCGGCATGGACCAGCGCCTGTTGAATCGCCCGCATGTACGCGCGGTCGTGACCGTAGGAGCCGTACTCGTTCTCAATCTGTACCGCAACAATCGGACCTCCGTGGCTGGCCTGCAATGGGGACAGTTCCTGTCCCACGCGATCAAGATAGCGCCCTGCAGCAGCGAGAAAACGAGGGTCGGTTGTGCGCACCTTCAGCGTAGGATCGGAAAAGAGCCATGCCGGCAGCCCGCCCGCTTCCCATTCGGCGCAGACATACGGCCCGGGCCGCAGAATCACGTTCAGTCCTTCTTCCTGCGCCAGTCGAACGAACGCCGCCACATCGAGCTGCCCGGAGAAATCGAAGACCCCCGGCGCTGGCTCATGCAGGTTCCAGAAGACATAAGTTTCGATCGTGTTCAGCCCCATGGCGCGCGCCTTTTCCAGTCGATCGCGCCAGTCCGCGCGAGGCACCCGCGCATAGTGGATCGCCCCTGAAAGTATTTGATAGGGCTTGCCATCGCGCACAAAATGGTCGCCATCAATGGTGATGACCCCGTTGGAAGTTGGCAGCGGAGCCGCAGACGTTGCTATGAAACTAGAAAGACCAAGCAAAGAAAGAGCAAGGGTTCGCCAGTGCATCGGAACTCCGAATGGAATACGTTAACGACTGTGAGTGAAACAGAAAATGGATGCAGAGTACAAGGGTAAAGGCAAAAAACCCGCGGTGAGAACGACGGCGAAGGAGCGCAAATCCCCGCTGCGATCGGAGTCGAAGAAGAGTTTGGTGCAAGCCATCTGTCTGTAGCTCTCTCCAGATAAGGCGAGACGGCGCACTGAAATCTTCGGCACTTTTGGAACAGGGGGAAGTGAAAATAAGGGTAAAATTCAACCCAGCCGTAACGTTGCACGAAGGTCCACCATGAACCGGCGAAAATTTCTCAGAACCGCAGCTTCTGTTCCGCTGCTTGCAGGCGCAGCTCCGCTTTCCTTTGCATCGCACGCCCCGGTTGAATCCGGGACTGAGTCTCCTGCAACCGATGCACCCCTGCGCGAGCGTTATGAAATCACGCTGCAACGTGTTCTCAGTGGAGCTTGTCCTGCCTATACGGAGGAATTTTTATTGGCGGATGTTCGCCCTGCTCCGGGACGTCGGTTTACCGAATACAGTGGCGATCTTTCAGGCCGATACGTTGGGGCGCTGGCGACTGCTGCCCGCGTCTGTCACACCAGCTTTCCCGGCCTGGATAGCCTCGTCGAAAGAATCCTCGCGCTGCAAAAACCAGACGGATACTTCGGCAGTGACTTTCATTACGAGAAACCGACAGACCAGGATATGGCTCTGCTTTGGGGCAATGGCCGACTGCTCGTGGGATTGCTTGAGTATTACCGCTACAAGCCCTCCGAATCTGTGCTCGCCGCATGCACGCGCCTCGGAAATTTCCTGGTGCGCATCAGTCCGCTCATGCTCTCCAAAGAAATCCGCGACGAGTTTGGCGCGGCGCACTTCGCCTCCAGTTATATCTGCTGGACGCAGCAGACAGAAGGCCTCGCAAACCTCTACCTGGTCACCCACGATAGCCGCTATAAAACTCTTGCAGAACAGATTGCCGCTGTCATTGCGAGGCGTCCCGGCGATCATGTCCACGGCTATCTCACCAGTCTGCGCGGAGTTATGGATCTCTATCAGATAACCTCCGATCCACGGTTCCTGCGGCAATGCGAAGCCGCATGGCTGGACATCGTCCAGTCGCCGGATTTGTTGATTACGGGAGGTGTTCCCGAGGGCTGGACTCCGAACAAGCATCGCACCGAGGGATGCGCGGAAGCCGATTGGCTTCGCCTCAATCTCTCTCTTTGGAGAGCCACGGGCGATCCAAAGTATCTGACAATGGCGGAGCGCACAACATTCAATGAACTCGCGTTCAATCAGTTCGATACGGGCGACTTCGGACATCGCGTTTTATCCGACACCGGCTTTCACGGTGACGGAGCGGTACGCGCCTGGTGGTGCTGCACCCTGCATGGACTGCGTTACTTTCCAGAGATCTGGACCCATGCCTTTCATAGCGCAGATGAAGCCTTGTGGTACGACTTGCCGATTGACAGCCACATCGAAACCGCCAGCCTCTCGGCATCTGCAACGTCCTCGCTTGCCGAAGATGGCACCATCCGGATTACGATTACATCCGGCGGCGAAGCGCCCGCATCGCTTCGCATCCGCAAGCCGGAGTGGGCAAAATCCCTGACCATTCGGCTGAACAACATCGTCAACCCATCTCCAGTTGACAAGGGATATATCCACATACGCCGCCGTTGGAAAGCCGGCGACGTCCTTGCTGTCCACTACGCCATGTCGCTTCGAACCGAAGCGACTCGTCAGGAACGAGTTGCGTATTTTTACGGCCCCTGGCTCCTGGGTGCATCGGCGTCGGACAACCCAAGGTACTTCAATGACCTCACTACCGGAAACAAGCTCGCCAGCGCAACAAATGCTGCGCCATCTGGCGTAAGGCATTCCAGCCAACGCTTTACCGTCCCAATCGCCGTGACCACCCTTCGCTACACGCCCGCCGAGTTTCCGGACCAACAGGAATCCGTGACGTTGCGCGCCGCCGCCGAACAGACCGGTCAACTCAGTACATCCTGGGAATTTCTCTTCCTCACGACGACCGACCCTGGCGCGGTTCCCGAGGAAAGCCAGCCTTTACCTGAAAACAACAAGGAAGTCGGCGTGGCAACTCGCCCGCCAACCCATTCGGACACTCCTCTTCTCCCGGACGGAGGAAGCCTCTTGAGTAAACGATTCTGCACCGACTTCGGATTTGCTTACGGGTCTATCGACGTATCATCATCTTCATCATGAATACGATTCGTTGGGGCGTGCTCAGTACAGCGGCCATTGGACTCAACAAGGTCATCCCGGCCATGCAGGCTGGCGCTTTCTCCACGGTCGATGCCATCGCTTCCCGCAGCCTCGCCCGCTCGCTTGCGGCGGCCGAAGCTCTCGGCATCGCACGGGCCTATGGCAGCTATGAAGAGCTGCTCGAAGACCCGGAGATCGACGCCATTTACAACCCGCTGCCCAATCAACTTCACGTTCCCTGGACGATTCGCGCTGCCGAGGCGGGCAAGCATGTGCTTTGTGAAAAGCCGCTGGGCATGGATGCTGCGGATGCTGCTCGATTGCTGGAAGTGGAGCGGAGAACGGGCGTCAAGATCGGCGAAGCTTTCATGGTGCGCACGGCTCCTCAGTGGGTTCGCGTCGAGCAGTTGCTGCGCACAGGCGCCATCGGTCGGCTGCTTTCGATCGTCGGCGTCTTCAGCTATCACAACACGGACCCGGAGAACATCCGCAACCGGCTGGACTCCGGCGGCGGAGCGCTGCTTGACATCGGCTGTTACATGATCCACGCCGCCCGCCACGCCTTCGCCGATGAGCCGCTGCGCGTGGTGGGAATGATCGATCGCGACCCGCAGAGCGGCGTCGACCGACTGACCTCGGCAATGCTGGAATTTGCCGCTGGCCAGGCGATCTTCACCTGCTCCACGCAGATGATTCCCTGCCAGCGCATTCAGTTTTTTGGCGAAGCCGGTCGCATCGAAATCGAGATACCCTTCAATATGCCTCCCGACCGCGTCACCCGTATCTTCCTCGATACCGACGGCGATTTGTTTGGGAGCGAAGTGACGACCGAAACATTTCCGGCCTGCGATCAATACACGTTGCAGGGCGATGTGTTCTCGCGTGCCATTCTGGACGATGCTCCCGTGCCTGTGCCGGTTTTCGATGGCGTGCGCAATATGGCGGTGATCGATGCCGTCTTTGCCTCCGCCCGCAACGGCCGATGGGAGACGCCGCAGCGCTTTTAGTAGAATGTCGAAGGATACTTCGAGAGGAATTCAACATGGCAGCTTCCTATATGGCTTCAAATGCAGTACTGAAGGATGTGCATGCGGACCTGAAGCGCCGGATGGACAAGGCAGTGGCGGACTTCCAGCATCATCTGGCCTCGCTGCGCACGGGACGGGCGACGGCGGCGCTGCTGGAGAATGTGCGCGTGGACTACTATGGAACGCCGACGCCGCTGACCCAGGTGGCGCAGGTGAGCGCGCCAGAGCCGAATATGATCGTGGTGGCCCCGTGGGACGCGAGCCTGGTGAAGGAGATTGAAAAGGCGCTTCGTGCGCCAGAGCATGGCTTCAATCCGCAGAGCGATGGGAAACAGGTGCGGGTTCCGATTCCGCCGATGACCGAGGAGCGGAGGCGCGATGTGGTCAAGCAGCTCAACAAGGAGCTGGAAGACCACAGGACGGCGCTGCGCAACGTGCGGCGCGACGGCAACGAGACGCTGAAAAAGCTGGCCAGGGACAAGAAGCTGGGTGAGGACGAAGAAAAACGCGCGCAGGATGAGGTGCAGGCGATGCTGAACGAAGAGATCCGGCGCATGGAAGAGCTGGCGAAGAAAAAGGAAGCGGAGATCATGCAGGTGTGAGGCCGCATTGCTGAGCGCCAGACATCTGGGCCTGCTTTGCTGAAGCGGGACGGACACTGGAGCAGGACAGACAGGGGAAAAGACGATGGGACGGCTGCGACAGTCGCAGCCGTCTTTTTTACCGTTTTTGGCGGATGGGACGGCTGCGGGTGGGAAGCGTTCAGCGGACGAGTTGCGGCCGTGGCGCTCCGAAGAAATGCCCGTCCTGCTCGTGAAGATAGCGCACGGCCAGATGGGCAGGCAGGGGGCGTCCGAAGTGCCAGCCCTGGACGCGCATGGCGTGGTTGCGGGCGCGCAGGAACTCCACCTGGGTCGCTGTTTCGACTCCTTCGACGATAACGTCCAGAGCGAGCGAGTGGGCGAGGAACAGAATCTGGGGAAGGATGGTTGCGGTGACCGAGTCGGTGCCAACGGTGCGGGTGAAGCTGCGATCGATCTTGATGGCATCGACGGTGAGTTCGTGAAGGTAGGAAAGACTGGAAAAGCCGGTACCGAAGTCGTCGATGTGCACCTTGTAGCCGCGGTCGTGCAGCTCCTGAATGGCATGGCTCGCGGTGGCAAGATCCGCGGTGGTGCTTTCGGTGATTTCAATCGCGATCTGATCGGGGCGGATGTCTTCGAGGGCGGCGCGGAGATCGAGAGTGTCCGCGAGCCAGGAGCCGGTCAGATCGTTGGGCGCGACGTTAATGCTGAGCTGCAGGTGGGGATGATGGTGAAGGAGATCACCCAACTCGGCGAATGCCCGGCGAATAACCCATTGCGTAAGTTCGTGGATGAAGCCGCGCTCCTGGGCGATGGCGACAAAGATGGATGGGGCAACAGGCATGCCGTCGCGATCGCGCCAGCGGGCAAGTGCCTCGAAGCCGACACAGCGCTCAGATTCGAGATCGACGATCGGCTGGTAGACGAGCGAGAGCTGGTCTTTGCGGATGGCCCGGTGCAGCTGCTGCGGGAGACTGCGGCGAAGCGTGACCGCGAAGACCACAGCGAGAGCGATACCCAGCCCGACGAGCGCGCCGAAGAGCGTGAGGGAAGTGACCAGAACCCGGCTGTGATTGCGGATGAGGAAGTCGGATTCGCGGGTGACGACGCAGACGCTGTTGATGGCCGAGCATCGGGACAAAAGCAGCTCATCGTGGGTGCGTCGGCTGCTCTGGGTCAGAACCCAGTCAGGATTGGCGGGAATGTCAGTTCCCGCGATGCGAACCATCTGATGTTTGGATGCGTTGACCATGACGACCATGTAGTCAAGGCCATCGCGGCGAAGGCTGCTGAAAAGGAACGGCGCCAGCACGATGTCTACGGAGCGTATGCTGAGGACGATGCCACGCTGGCCTGGCGCGAAGTAGAGCGGCAGGAAGCCATAGACAGAGGTTCCATGCGTGGAGACCATGAGCGGGGCAGGCATGGTCACGGGTTTGGGTAGGCGGCCGGCTCCGGCAGAGCAGACAAGGTCGAGGCCGCGCAGGCGTCCGATGTCCTTGACCGCGCTGGAGCGGAACATGAAGCTGCGCATGGAGGCAATCTCGGCATCCGAGCAGAAATCCGGTCCGACACGGTCAAAGGCGTGGAGAATGGTTTCAAACTCGGTGGCAGCATCGTCGGCCTGGCGGATCAACTGAAACGAGTAGTCGCGGAGCACAAACCGCGCCGCCTGTTGTGAGGCGTAGAGAGCAGTTAAAAATCCGACAGCCGATCCCAGCGTGAGACCGAGCAGGAGAATGCCCGTAGCGCGTAGCGATTTCTGACGCATTGAGAACACCGTAGGATTCCTGACACTGCCGGTTTGAGAATCAATCGAAGCTGCAACCATGCGGCAGGGGCGCTGTTTCGATCCGTGTCTGTACGCGGAAAGATTCCTTTAAGTCTAGCCTAAGCAGGGAAACGGGATTCACGGAAGATTACTTCCGTATCTAGACAATAACATCGGTCGGATGCCTGCGATGAGAGCCTGTGATGGCCTTGAGCGCCAAGGGAAAGTCCCTGCCGGTTCTTACGGAAAGATGCGGTTGAGAGTGCGCGCGAAGGGGATGGTCTCGCGGACGTGATCGAGACCGCAGAGCCAAGCCACGACGCGCTCGATGCCCATGCCGAAGCCGGAGTGGGGTACGGAACCATAGCGGCGGAGATCGAGATACCACTGAAAGGCTTCGAGTGGAAGCTGATGCGCTTCGATGCGGCTCTTCAGCAGGTCGTAGCTGTCCACGCGCTGCGAGCCGCCGATGATCTCGCCGTATCCCTCCGGAGCCAGAACATCGACGCAGAGCGCGTAGCTGGAGTTGGCGGGATCGGGCTGCATGTAAAAGGCCTTGACGGCGGCCGGGTAGCGGTGAATCATGACGGGACGATCGAACTGGCTGCTGAGCCAGGTTTCGTCCGGAGAGCCGAAGTCGTTGCCGTACTCGAACGGGTTTTCCAGATGGCCGTCCCGATGGGCCTGATTGAGCATCTCGACGGCGCGGTCGTAGCTGAGGCGCGGGAACGGAGCCTGGATGGCGCGAAGCTTTTCCGGGTCGCGTCCGATGACAGCCAGATCCGCGGAGCGGCGCGCGAGCACCGACTGGACGATGTGAGCGAGGAAGTTTTCTGCCAGCTCCATCAGCCCGTCCAGGTCGCAGAAGGCAACCTCCGGCTCGATCATCCAGAATTCGGTGAGATGACGGCGGGTTTTGGATTTCTCGGCGCGGAAAGTGGGACCGAAGCTGTAAACCTTGCCGAGGGCAAGCGCGGTGGATTCGATGTAAAGCTGGCCGCTCTGGGTGAGAAATGCCTCTTCGCCGAAGTAATCCACCGGGAACAGGGTCGAGGTGCCTTCGCATGCGGCGGGGGTCAGGATGGGCGGGTCGGTGCGGATGAAGCCGTTGGAGTCGAAGTACTCCTGAGCGGCTCGCATGATCTCGGCGCGAATGCGGAGGATGGCGGCCTGGCGCGTGGAGCGCACCCAGAGGTGACGGTGCTCCATGAGAAACTCGACTCCGTGCTCCTTGGGCGTGATGGGGTAGGGATCGGACTCGGGGATGCGCTGGAGGACGGTGAGCTGCTCAACGTCCAGTTCGAATCCACCGGTGGCGCGCTGGTCGGCGCGAACGCGGCCGCTCACGATGAGACTGGACTCCTGGGTGAGACTTTTCAGGGCTTCAAAGACCTCAGCCGATACGCTGGATTTGTGAGCGACGCCCTGAATCAGCCCGGTGCCGTCGCGAAAGATGGGAAACAGCAGCTTGCCGCTCTCGCGCAGGTTGTAAAGCCAGCCGCGGAAGGTGACGGATTGGCCGTCGAAGCGGGCAATCTCGGCGATGGTGGCATACGGAGCAGCGAACTCAGAGGATGACATGAAGTTATTTTAGCGTTGGTAGGACGCGCGCGCAGGCGGTCAACTGCGCCAGTGCAGTTCCACCGGCTCGGGGAGCGGATGCTGGTCAACGCCCTCGAGCCGCGCCTGTTTCAGGGCAAAATACCACTTGGCCGGACGGTCGGCGTCGTCGATGAGCATGAGTGTGGGATTGTAGCGGAGACCCTCGGCCTGCTGGATCATGGTGATCTGGTCCTGGCGGACAAAACGTGCACCGAAGAACTTCGCAATGGGCGTGACGAAAGGAACGCGGTAGAAGACGTTCCACGCGGCGACAACATCGATGCGGCAGGTGTTGGCGGTGACGGGGGTGACCGTGGTGAGGCTGCTGAACCACTTGTCGCCGCAGCGGATGATCTCCGTGCGTCGGTTGGGCAGGGTGAAGTCGATGGTGGTTTCGACGGGCTGCCCGTAGACGCCAAGCAGCTTATAGGGCGCGGAATTTGCGCTGGGCGCGTGCGCAGACATCCGGAAGCCCTCCGGAATCGGCTCGAAACGCTTGGTTTTTTCGCGGATGGAAGCACGCGAGCGCCACCACCACGCCTGGTGGACAAACGGACCGTGAGCCGGGTCCATGAGGCCGATGATGCCGTGATCGACGTTGCAGGGCAGTTCGGCGGAGAGATGAGCCGTGCGGAAGCGCGGCGAAAAAGTCCTCAGCACAGGAACCGGCGGCAGCGCGGAGGGATCGAGGCGGCGGCCGGAGCCTGTGCGCGGGATGAAGACCCAGACGTAGCCGTCCTGCTCGATGGCGGGGAAAGTTTGGGCATAAATTCGCGTGGGATCGAGCGGGTCGGCGACCGTGAGCGAGGGGATGTGTTCGCAGCGGCCGGAGCAAGGCTCGAAACGCCAGCCGTGGTAACGGCAGGTGAGGCTGTGGCCGTCAAACCAGCCGACACTGAGGGGAATACCGCGGTGCGGACAACTGTCGCGCAGGGCGAAGACGGAGCCGTCGTCGCGGCGACCAAGGACGAGCGGAATCTCCAGCAGCGTAGCGGTCCGCAGCTTGCGGCGGCCGAAGCGCGAGGTGAGACGCGCGGCGCGGATAGCCGGATACCAGTCGTCGTAAAGCAGCGTGGTGGATGGGCCGGCGGCAGGGGTTGCAGAGACGATCTGAATGAGCGGATTCATGGCATTCTCCTGAGGGACAGGCAGCGCGCCGGGTCACTCGATAGGGGTAAGAGTTCCATTTTTCAACACAAACCGCTCCCCGCGCCACTCAATTTCGTCGCTCGCGAAGCTGGCGATCCAGAGCGCGAATGCGAGCAGGTCACGCAGCGGCAGAAGCCACAGGTCGCGGAAGACCTGCCGGTCACCGAGCACTCCAACGCCGACCTGCATGGCCAGCCCCAGGCGCAGGCATAGCGCCATAGCCAGCAGCCACTGGCTCCACAGGCTGGCTCCGCTCGTGATCACGCCTGCCAGAGCCAGCGGCAGCATGTGCGTAAACAACAGACCCAGGTAACCCCACCTTCGGCTGTCGCGCACCGTACGCGCCCAGCGGAGCTGGTGGCGGACGAATCCGCTCCAATGGTAGGCTGGCACACCCGTTTCGACGATCTCCGGCGCAAGCAGAATGGCATAGCCGGCGCGATCGATGCGCGCGCCCATCTCGTAGTCATCGGCTAGTTCATCCACCAGCACTTCCAGACCACCAGCGGCGGCCAGCGCATCGCGACGGACCGCAAGCGTCGATCCCAGAGCAAAGTGAATCCCTCGCTCGACCAGCCGAGACGCCAGCACGCCGGGCTGAAAATCTGTCGCAATGGTCAGCGCCTCGATCCGCGACCACAGGCCCCGTTCCGCGCGTCCGCGATAGAGCGCCGTCACCATTCCCACCGCGCGTCCATTCCGCTGCACGCGCACAAACTCCCCCATCACGCGCTCCAGATAGCGCGGAGAGACGAGGATGTCCCCATCGTTGATCAGCAGGAAATCGTGTTTTGCCTCGCGCTCCATCTGGATCAGATTCGAGACCTTGCCGCTGGCTCCCAGGCGCTCCGGGCAAAGGATCAGCCGGATATTCCGCTCAGGAAACTCCGTCTGCATCTCACGCACTGCAGAAACCGCCGGATCGTCCAGCGAGCTGACACCGCAAAGCAACTCGTACTCTCCTGGATATTGCTGCATGCAATGGCTGCGCAGCGCTTCCAGCAAACTTAGGTCGTGCCCCTTCAGCGGCTTCAGCACGCTCACCGGCGGCGCAAACCCAGTCGGAGAGGCCAAAGCGCTTCGCCGCGATAAGCGATAGCTCCAGACAGCCACCAGCGCCAGCAGCCCATACACCATGCTGGCCGCGGTCAGCATGGTCATCATCCGCGCCAGCCAAAGCGATCCCTGCGCGAACCAAAGCGCAAAATCCTGCATGCTTCCAGCCTACACAACCAGGGGTACACCTGATTATCCCGCCTCAAAACTCAGCACTCGAACGGGCAGCATGGGCAGCACACGCGCGACCCAGGCGAGAGATCGGTAACCAGGAGCGGAAGCACGGCCTGCATCAGTGGATGGCCGGTGCGAACTCCGGTGCGGACAAGTGGTTCGTACCGGGCGTTGGCGAGGCCGGAGGCACAGCGCCTTCGCGCTGGCGCGGCCCGGTTTCCGTCCAAAGGAAGGCCAGCGAGTCGGCGTAGTCCTGCACCAGCTGGCTGGTGGAGACGCCATCGCTGTGGCCTCCCTTGAGACCATAGTGGAGCAGGATGGGACGGTCGCTGCCCGACGAAGCCTGCATCAGCGCGGCCATCTTGCGGGCGTGCAGCGGATCGACGCGGGTATCGCTGGCGCCGGTGAAAAACAGGATCGACGGATAATGCGTGCCCGGATGGACGTTCTGGTAGGGCGAGTACTTCAGTAGCCAGCCAAAGTCGGCTTTGTGCTCGGAGGACCCGTATTCCGTGGTCCAGAAGCGGCCGATCAGGAAATTCTGATAGCGCAGCATATCCAGCAGCGGATAACCGCACCAGATGGCGGCAAAGAGGTCGGGGCGTTGGGTCATCGCCGCGCCCATCAGCAATCCGCCGTTGGAGCGGCCGGAGATGGCGAAGTGCTCCGACGAGGTGTACTTGTGGGCAATGAGATACTCCGCCGCGGCGTAGAAGTCGTCAAAGACATTCTGTTTGCGCTGGAACATGCCCTGCTCGTGCCAGGATTCGCCGTATTCGCCGCCGCCGCGAAGGCTGGGAACGGCAAACCAGCCGCCGAGCTGCATCCACTCAGCCCACTGCGCGTTCCACTTGGGAGTTTCGCTGATATTGAAGCCTCCGTAAGCGGTCATGAGCAGGCGGCGCGAGCCGTCAATGGGCAGGTCTTTGCGCCCGGCGATGAACATAGGCACGCGGGTCCCGTCTTTGGAGGTGTAGAAGACCTTGCGGACGGTGTACTTCGAGGAGTCAAAGGGAGTATCGGGCTGGAAGAAGATATCCTGTTTGCCACTTCGGGTATCGAAGCGGTAGATGGTGGGCGGCTGGATCATCGACTGGAAGCTGAAGAAGCCGTAACGCGCGTCGGCGTCGCCGAAGAGACCCGAGGCAGTTCCGATGCCGTTGTACTTCAACTCGCCGAGCGGCTGGCCGGTGAGCGAGTAGACCGCGGTGTGCGGGTTGACATCGTGGAGGGAGTGGACAAAAAGTCGATGACCGACGATGGATGCGTCGTCGATCACATCCGCTCCTTCGGGAACGATCGTATTCCAGGTGTCGGGTGCAGAGCCGGCATGCGCTTCCAGGATGCGTCCCTTGGGTGCTTTGTAATCGGTTTGCACATACCAGTGGTCGCGGTCGTAGAGAACCCGGAAGCGTGAGTCGATGCCCCAGACAAGCTGGACGAACGGGGAGTTGTCCTTGCGCAGATCGCGGTAGAGGATGTCCACGCGGCGCGCGGGAACACCTCGTTCGATGGTGATAGTCAGGTAGTGGCCGTCGCTGGTGATGCGTGCGTTGATCAGATCAAGCTGTCCGAGGGTTTCTTCGTGGTACTTCTGCCCGAAGAGCAGCGTGTCCTGGGCCGACGAAGCGGAAGCATCCGAGGACTGCGCGCGAGCGACAAGCCGATGCTGGAAGACGAGCGTTCCGGTCGGCGCGTAGCGGGAGTAGATGACGCGCGTGTGGTTTGCGTTGAAGCCGACGGAGAAGTAGCGCGCAGGCGGCAGATGGTCGGGCAGATCGCGCTTGGCGCGGACGTCAAAGAAGTGAATCTCTTCTTCATCGGCGCCGCCCTGCCGGACGCCATAGATCAGCAGGCGGCCGTCGCGGGAGACGTTCAGAAGGCTGACAGAAGTATTGGGGTCGGAGCTGATCCTGGATGGGCTGATCAGCAGCTCCAGTTTGGGCAGCATGTTCAACGGAGGCCAGCCGTGCTGGACGTAGATGGAGGCCTGCTGCTCGCGCGCTGCCCGGCGCATCAGAAAGTAGTTATCCCCACGCTGGTATGGAATGGTCCATTGCGTCATATGTACCAGCCCGTCGAGATCCTGGGCGATACGCGGACGGATGCGCGCCTGGCGCAGATATTCGTTGGTGTAGGCAGTCTGCTGCTGCAGATACTGCTGCGTGGCTGCACTGTGGACGTCTTCCAGCCAGCGATAGTTGTCCACGATCGGTGTGCCGAAATAGATGTCAGTGACAGGGTGACGCGGGGTTGCCGGCGGCGCGGGGAGCGTGATGCCATCTCCTCCGTGGATCGGCCGGGCCGCGTCAGTGGCCGATGAGGGCGGCTGCTGCGCGTCTGCGGCGGAAGAGAGTCCGGCAAGCGAGAGTGCACAAAACAGGAAAGCGACGGCGAAGCGGGTCGAGCTGCGATCCATGAGAAATCAGTCTCCGATGGAAACACGATACACCACGCAGCGCGCGATGGGGTGCTCCGGAGAACTACTCGTAGCGAAGAGCTTCGATGGGATCGAGATTGGCTGCTTTCCACGCCGGGTAGATGCCGAAGACCAGTCCAATGGCGCAGGCGACGGAGAGACCGATCAGAATCCAGACCGGCGAGACGGTGGCGGGAAGACCGATGGGCAGGAAGTAAACGATGTAGGTGATCGCGGTGCCGACCAGGACGCCAAGGATGCCGCCAACAGCGCAGAGCGTGATCGCCTCCGTGGTGAACTGGACCAGGATGGTTCCTCGGGTGGCGCCGAGGGCTTTGCGGATGCCGATCTCGCGCGTGCGCTCGGTGACCGAGACGAGCATGATGTTCATGACGCCGACTCCGCCGACCATCAGGCCGACGCTGGAGACGGCAAGCATGAAGAGAAACAGTCCACTGGAAAGCTGACCCCACAGCCGAGCCAGCGAATCCGGGCCGAAGATCTCGAAGTCGTCGTCGGCATCCACCTTGACCCGGCGACGGATGCGAAGCATCTCGCGAATCTCCTCATGGACGAGTTCCTTGTATTTGGGATCGTCGAATTTGGCGCTGATCCAGACATCCTTCTGCTCGGGATGAATGCTGTTGAAAGTGCCGAGCGGAAAGTAGACGATGTTGTCCTGGGGATTGCGACCTCCGCCGAAGGGCTGCTTCCGTTTGGTGGCAACGCCGATGACGGTGTAGAGGCCGGTCTCGACGTTGACCTCCTTGCCTACGGCGCTCTCGCCGTGGAAGAGATCCTGCCAGGTGTCGTAGCCGAGCAGGCAGACCTTGGCGTGCCGCTTGTCCTCGTCGTCATTGAACCATCGACCCTCGACGAGGTCGATGTCGTCGGTGATGGCCAGTTGAGCGGTACTGCCCTGGAGGATGGTGCCGGCGACCTTTTCCCCTTTGTACTTGACGGAGACATCGCCCACGCGAAACTGGGATTTGGTGTACTGCTTGGAAGCATCGACGGCGATGACGTGCGGCATGGTGCGCAGGGCATAGGCGTCCTCGACGGTGAGTTTTTTGCGGGCCAGCATCTCGACCGTGGGCCGCACGCCGATCACCGGCATATGAAAGACCCAGAAGACGTCGGTGCCGAGCGAGTTCACGAAGTCCGAGACGCGGTTGTTGAGCCCGTTGATGATCGACGAGATGGCGATCACCGAGGTGACGCCGATAACGATGCCGAGGATGGTCAGCCCGGAGCGCAGCTTGTTCACGCGCAGCGTCTCCAGCGCCATGCGGATCGATTCGCGGGTTTGTCCCTGAGCCATGAGCGTATTCTCCCGAGTTTCAGACGTCGGCGCGCAGGGCGACGATGGGGTCCAGTTTCGCGGCTTTGCTGGCCGGGTAAACGCCAAAGAAGATGCCGGTGCCGGTGGCCATGAACAGCCCCAGCAGAATCGACCAGACGGAGAGCGAGACGGAGACGCCGAAGATCAGCGTGATGGCTTCGGCGGCCCCCACGCCGAGCAGGATGCCGATGACGCCGCCCAGGGTCGCCATCAGCGCGGACTCGATGAGGAACTGAAGGAGCACGTCGCGCTGTCGGGCGCCGAGAGCCTTGCGCACACCGATCTCGCGCGTCCGTTCGGTGACCGAGACGAGCATGATGTTCATGATGACGACGCCGCCGACGACCAGAGCGATGGAGGCCAGTCCAAGAATGATGAAGGCAAAGAGCTGGCTGATCTGTTTCCAGATTTGCAGAAAGGTGTCGTTGGTCTCCACCTCGAAGCTGTCCTCGGCGCCGGGCAGATCGTGCCTCCGGGTGCGCATCAGCACGCGCACCTGATCCTCGGCGCGCAGCATGGCGTCGGCTCCGCCGGCGACGCGGCAGTAGATGACGAGCGAGGTGCTGGAGCCATAGGTCTGCTGATAGGTGCGGAGCGGGATGGCAACCCAGTTATCCTGCGACTGGCCGAGCGTCTTGCCCTGGCGCTCGCCGACGCCGACAATCGTGTAAGGAACGCCATCGACGCGCAGCTCCTTGCCGATGGGGTCGCCGTCGCCGAGGATGTTGTCCACGATGTCCGCGCCAACAACGGCGTTGTGGGTGGCGTGGTCCTGATCGGCGTCCGTGAGCGCGCGCCCTTCGGCGATGTTCAGGTTGTTCAGCGAGAACATCGTCGGCGTGTAGCCCCGGACATTGGTGTTGGTGCTGGATTTTCCATCATGCACAACGTTGGTGTTGCGGTCGTCCTGGGTACCCACTTCCCTGCAGAGCGTGCAGGCCTGCCGGACGGCAAGGTAGTCCTGGTAGCGAATGATCTTGCGCTTCTGGAATTTGAAGTACTCGTCGGCGTTGAAAATGACGCTGGAAGAGCGCGCGACGGTGAAGACATCTGCTCCGTAACCGGAGAGCTTGGTGCCGAAGTAGGCGTTGGCCGTGTTGGTGAGGGTGATGACCATGATGACCGAAGCCACGCCCATGACCACGCCGATCAGCGTGAGGATGGAGCGCATTTTGTTGGCCCACAGCGATTGCAGGGCCAGCATCAGTGCTTCGCGAAAGGCCATGAGGATTCCACCCCGAGGAATCTGCCTTCATGGTACGCCACGGTCAGGACGATAGCAGGCGTCGTCTGCGGGAAGGCAGGGTCGGTATTGACTGGATCGGATTACGCAGAAACGCAGCGCGGGGTTCCCGGAGAGCCTGTTGCCGGGCGCAGCCTCCGGCCGTCCGACGCGGACAGAACCCTGGGAACAGCTTCCCAAGCAACGACGACGGCAGAAAGCCGCGCGGAGAGTTACTTCCCGGCGAGGTTGGCCTGAAGAAAGGCGACGATCCGTTGGCGGGCTTCCCATCCGTGCCACGGCTCTGGCGACGGATAGCCGAAGATGCCCCGGGCCAGCGGGCCGTGATCCTCGCGCGGGAAGAGCATCATCTCAACCGGGACATTCAACTGGCGCAGCGCGCGATACATCTCCTCGCTCTGACCCTGCGGGTCGGTGACGTCCGCCTGCCCCTGCAGCAACAGGAACGGCGTGCGAGCGGCCGGGACGCGAGAGAGCGGACTCTGGCGCCAGGCATCGGTGAAGTGCTCCCAGGGAAGGCCGTAGTACCAGCGGTCGTACCAGGAACCGCGCTCGGTGCCGTATTCGCTGAACTGGTCGATGACCGGTGCGCCGGAGACGATGGCGCGGAAGCGATTGGTCTTGCCCTCAGCGAAGCCGGCCATCTCGCCGCCGTAGCTGTAGCCGATAAGCGCCAGACGCTCGCCATTCAGTTCAGGATGGGTCTTCAGCACGGCATCGACGCCGGCCAGGATGTCGGCAAAATCCTCTCCGCCAAGGTCGTTCTTGTTGGCGGCGGCAAACTGCCATCCATAACCGCTGGACCCACGCGGATTGGGCCGCAGCACGGCCCATCCCTGACCGAGCAGAAAGCTTACCCAGGGATCGTACCGATCTTCCCAGGCACCAAGTGGTCCGCCGTGAACCTCGACGATGAGCGGGACCGGATTGCGGTCTGTCGCTTCGGGGGGAACGCTGAGCAGACCTTCGATACTGAGTCCGGCGTTCTGCCAGTGGACGCGTTCGGTGGCCATGGCGCGAACCGGGTGCAGGGAGGGAGTTTGCAGCAGGCGACAATCGCCGCCCAGCCGCGCAGCGAAACAAAGCTCCGGTGCTCGATCGCTGGCTTCGGCAAACCAGAGCCAGCCGGTCTGCGCGAAGTTGGTGGCGAGGCCGGTGAGGATAGGGAGGGTCTGCGGCACCGGTTGCGGCTTGCCTGCGCCGTCGGCGGCCACCGTGACCGCACCCAGTCGAAAGCCCTCGGCAACCGGCGCCACCACGCGTCCGTCGGTCAACGCAACGGGGCGTCCGTTCGCCAGGCCGCCGTCGAAGTCAGGCATCAGCCGCTGCGGCTGTGCATCGGCTGCAGCAGAGAGCGCGTAGAGTTCTTCGACGCCCGGGGGAGCATCCTCCGGGGTCTGCGCAGCAAAGTACAGATGGCCGCTGTCGGCGCTCCAGGCCATTGGCCCGCGCAGCGTGGGCGGAGCGCCAACCAGTCGCACCGGAGTGGAAGCGGCGGAAGTGGAGACAAGCCAGGCCTCGCCCGAAGGCTTGAGATCGTTGGCTCCGTTGGGCGGCTCGACCAGCGCAACCAGCCGATCGCTCTTCGGCGACCACCAGGCTCCGGAAACATTGCCCTCAAGATTCACGGGCGCAAGCGGCGCATCGGTAGTCCGTCTTCCATCGGCCCCCAGATGCGCCAGATAGAGCCGCGTCCGGTGGGTCTGGTGATCGACCCGGACGGCGTCTGCTTTGGCGTCTTTTGCGGCTTTTTCGCCCGGTGTCTCCGGGTCGCTCGCCCAGACGGCCAGCCATGCGCCATCCGGGGAGACCGCATATCCGGTGAGGCTGAGTGGAAGTGGTTTGGGCGCTGCGGCAGCGGCTTTCCTGGCCGCCGGAATCGCGTCGGGCAGCTTCGCATCATCCACCAAAGGCAACGCGGTCAGCGCGTACGGGATCGCCTCGCCGCCAGAGAGCGAAAGCCGGAAAAGCTGCGTCTGTGCGCCGCGATGCGCGAGGAATAGAATCGCTTTGCCGTTCGGGAACCAGCTTGCCGCGCTTTCGCCGGACTTTTCCTTGCCGGGAGTGAAGGTGAGCTGCCGCGCGGCGGCTGTGCCGTCGGTGGGCGTCAGCCACACATGGGCGCGTCCGCCGTCCTCAGTGGAATCGACGACGGAAAAGAGTGCGAGATCTCCACGCGGACTCAGCTCCGCCGCGTTCATGGTGCGCAGAAGGCGCAGTTCTTCCGAGGTCGGAAACTTCGCAACGCTGGTCTGCGCCGGATGCGTCTGCGCTCCGGCCACCAACGCAGCCATCCAGCACAGGCAAACTGCCGATTTTCTCATGTGGCCAGCATACACGCGCACAGGAAAAATCCGGACGAGTCTTTCCGCTGTAACAGCGGGAAAAATCGTCCGGATCATGGGTGAACGTGCGGTTGAAGCGGGGATTATGCGTTGGTCGTCTGGGGCGCGACGGCGTCAACGGGCGACTGCGTGGCGGGCTTCGGCTTCGGCTGTTCGCTCTTCTTGGCCGGGGCGAGGATGGCGTGCAGCGTGGTGCCCTCCATGCGCGGCATGAACTCCACCACTCCGGCTTCGCCGATATCCGTAATCAGGCGGTTGATGATGTTGTAGCCAAGCTCGCGATGGGACATCTGGCGCCCACGAAAACGCAGACTTGCCTTGACCTTGTCGCCTTCGCTGAGGAAGCGCACACACTGATTTTTCTTGGTCTGGTAGTCGTGCTCATCGACGGTCACGGAGAACTTGACCTCCTTGACGACGATGACCTTCTGCTTCTTGCGTGCCGCGCTCTCGCTCTTGTCTTTTTCATAGAGGAAGCGCCCGTAATCCTGAATGCGGCAGACCGGCGGGACGGCGTTGGGAGAGACTTCGACAAGATCAAGGCCACGATCCCGGGCCATCTTCAGGGCCTCGAACGGCGGGAGAATGCCGAGTTGCTCTCCGTTCTCGTCGATCACGCGAATCTCACGCGCCCGGATGCGCTCGTTGATCCGGATCATCTGCTTTGCTGAACGCTTATCGAATGCGATGGTGCTCCTCCAGATTGCGCCTGCTTTTCCATAGGAATACTGCCACAGGCTTGCGCCTCCAGTATACCATTTTGCAGAATCTCCCCCATGGCATCGGCTACATCGTGTGGAGCAGGCGAAGCAGCCGCGCCCAGCCCGCATCGCGCGCTTTTTTGTTGGCCGGGCTTGCGTCCGGAGCTTCGCCGGCGCGCATGAAGCCGTGTCCTGCTCCCGGGTAGATGACCGGGCGGTAGAGCTTGCCGGCGGCCTTCATGGCCGCGGTGGTGGCCGGGACGGTGGAGCTGATGCGAGCGTCATCCTGTGCATAGAAGCCGTAAACCGGCGCCGTGATGGCAGGCATCGCTTCCTTCACCGGAGGCTCTCCGTAGAAGACAAAGGCGGCGTTGAGGTGCCGACGCAGCGTGGCAAATTCAAACGCCTTGCCGCCGCCCCAGCAGAAACCCGCCACGGCCAGCTTGCCGTTGGCCGAGGGCTGCCTGAGGGCGTAGTCGGCGGTAGCGTTCAAATCGGCCATGATCTGGCGCGGATCAAGTTGGAAGACGGCTTTGATGGTCGAATCCACGTCAGGAAAATCGCTGCTGCCGCCGCCGTGCGGACCGGCTCCGGAAAGCAGGTCGGGCACGATGGCAATGTAGCCCTGCGCGGCAAGATCGTCGGCCATGCTGCGCGCCCAGTCGGAGAGACCGAAGATCTCATGCACCACCAGCACGACAGGGGCTTTGTGACTGACCTCGGGATAGACGATGAAGGCCTGCACTTTGCGATGGTCGTAGGAGATAGTGACCCACTCCCGATGGCGCGGACTTTTGTCGAGTTTCGCCTTTGCCCATGCCTGTGCCTGCGCCGTGCAACTGCCCAGCGTGACGATCATCGCGAGCACAATGACGCTCGCTGCAACTCTCCCGATCCATTTTGCCTTCACCGCAGACCCCCCTGGAATTCCTGCTTGCAATCCTGCCGGGAATTCTACGCATTCTTGCCGACGCCGCCAAGCTTGTCAGAGGCTGGTGCCGGGACGGTGCAGGACGGTGCCTTCTGCCGCCGATGCCTTCAGTCTCCTGGAACGGCGGCGATGGATTCATCGGTCTCAATCTCGTCGCAGGCGATGCCGAGGCACTCGCCCAGTTCGTCGAACTTGCGTTTCCATTCCGTGCGCTGTTCCGGCTCGTGTCCGGTGAGAGAATGTTCGGCGCCGCGAAAGATCTCGTACCAGAGGTTCTGAGCCTGCCACAGGTTCAGATCGAAGGGCATCTCGCGCAGAACGCGGGCCAGCGTCAACGCGCGATCGAGGGCCTCGATCCCGCCGGAGGTCATCTGCAGCTCGATCATGGTCCGCTTCATCTTATCGTCTGCCTTATAGCCAAGCTCGGCGGCATCGAGGGCGATGCCGTCCTCGGCGGCCATGCGCAGCAACTCGTGAACGCGGGCGCCATCGACGGCATCCTCTTCGAGGGCACGCTTCAGCCCGACATTGATGGCGAATCCGGCGGCCAGAGTCAGCCCCTGGGGCTTGGGCAGGCCGGCGCGTGAGAGGTAATGAAGCAGCGTCGCGTGGTTCTCATAGATGCCGGTCATCGAAGCTTCGATATCGCGCAGCGCGGAGCGAAGGATCAAGTGGACGATGCGTTGCTGCTCGTCGCGGAAGAGCGAGCGCAGCGAGTATTTCAGCTCGTAGTTTCGATCGAGCATCCGGATTACCTCGGCGAAATCGGCCCGCGCGACCACCTCGCGCAACTGCTCGGTAAGGCTGTGCACCGCCTCGGTGTCGCCGCTGCTGATCGCCTTGACACCAGCCGTGATGTTCTGGTCGCCGAAGTGCATGACGATGTAGGTGAACTCCTCTGCGTGCCTGGTGATGATCGATTCCAGGCGCACGTGCCCCAGAGCGAGCCGTCCGTTTCCGGAGGCGAGCGTCTCCTCGCTGAGACGCCGGATGCGATAGCAGAACATCTCCGTCTCATCGGCAAAGGACGAATAGACGGCGCTGATGGCGTAATGGGCGGCCACCTGTTCCAGCGTCGTCTCCATCGGCAGCACCCGCTCACGGTAGATATTCTCGCCGTCTTGCTCGGCGGGAACGTTGGACCGGGCCTCTGCGAGCCGATCGAGGAATTGCGTCTCCAGATCCAGCGTCATCTCTCCGCTGAGCGCGCGCGCCAGTTGCAGGACGCGCGCCGCGTAGGCGATTACCTGGACGGTTTCGATGCCGGAGATATCGTCAAAAAACCATCCGCAGCTTGTGTACATGAGCTGCGCGTGGCGCTGCATCTCCATGAGGCCGAGAGCCTGTACGCGCTCGGTATGAGTCAGCTCGTGGGCGGCGTGGTCGCGCAGAAAGGCATCAACGTTGTCCCCGGATCGATCGAGGATGACTGCGATGTAGGCGTCGCGGGCGGCCCAGACATCGCGAAAGAGTTGCACGCCCATCTCCTCGGTCAGGGGTGCAACTCCGTCGCGCACCAGATCGAAGGCCTCACGCAGTGGAGTGCGCCACTTCTGGTTCCATCCCGCGCGGCCACCGTTGCAACCGCAATTGGAGCGCCAGCGCTCGATTCCGTGGGAACAGCTCCAGGAGGTGTTGTCGACGATCTCGGCTTCCATCGTCGGTGGAAACTCAGCCAGGAAGCTCCCGTAGTTGGCCAGCCCTACGGTCTCGTCCTCCTCCAGCAGCTTGAGGGCGTAGCTCAGAGCCATTTCGCCGTGCTTGTGGTGGTGTCCGTAGCTTTCGCCATCGGTGGCAATGTGGACAAGCTGGGCCTGCGAGCCGTCTCGAAAGCCCGCTTTGAGGCGCGCAGCAAATTGCTCGCCGGAGTTGAGCAGTCCCTCGAATGCGACGGCGCGTGAGATTGGCCCGTTGTAAAAGAAGACGGCCAGGGAACGACCGGAGGGAAAGCGCACCAGGTAGGGCCGCGTCGTATCGACGGTCGCCTCTGCAGAGCCGCCCGGAGTCTCATGCCATTCGCCGACCGCGGTGATTGCCTCGGGCGGAAGCGTCAGCGGGTCAACACGACGAGTGGATGGGCGATCGGCACCAGTTTGTCCCGAGGGACGGCGGTCAAACTGGAGGGCCCGCACGCGGCGGCACTGGTGCGGGGCAAGTACGGTGAATCGGATGCCTTCCTCGGCCAGCATCTCGAGCGTGCGCGTGTCCGCTGCGGTTTCTGCCAACCACATACCTTCAGGCATGTGGCCGAATCGCGTCTTGTAATCGGCAATTCCCCAGCGGATCTGCGTGCGTCGATCACGCTCATTGGCCAGCGGAAGGATGATGTGATTGTAGACCTGGGCCATCGCCGAGCTGTGCCCTCGGAACCATCCCCGGCTGCGCCGTTCGCCGTCCAGCACCGCGCGATAGGCTCGCGGGGCCTTCTCGGCCAGCCAACCGAGCAGGGTCGGCCCGAAGTTGAAGCTGATGCGGGCATAGTTGTTGACGATGCGGATGATGCGATTCTGCTTATCGACAATGCGCGATGCGCCGTTGGTGGCGTAGCACTCCGCTGTGATGCGTTCGTTCCAGTCGTGATAGGGTGTAGCGGATTCCTGAGTTTCGACCGTTTCCAGCCATGGATTTTCACGCGGAGGCTGGTAGAAATGTCCATGAATGCAGATGAATCGCTTTGCCACGCGCACCCCGCTCCTGCTCCCCTATTGTAGGCGCTGCGGGCCAGCCGACATCCGAACATCTCACTTTCCCAGGCCGTCGCCCTGATGGTAGTTCGGATACTTTGGCAGGGGATAGGTGGGCAGCGGATGAGCCTTCAGCTCGTCGAGCACGGTCTGCACGGCGGTCTCCAGTTGCGGATCGCGTCCGGCGGCAAAGTCCTTTGGCGTGATGTCCACGTCGATGTCAGGCGCAATGCCGTGGTTTTCGACCTCCCACTGTCCGTTCAGGCCGTAGATCGCGTAGCGGGGCGCGGTGACCGAGCCGCCATCCATCAGGCGGGGATAGCCGCCGATGCCGACCAGTCCGCCCCAGGTGCGCGTGCCAATGAGCTTGCCCAGGCCGGCTTTGCGGAAGTACCACGGCATGGCGTCGCCGCCGGAGCCGGAGTTCTGATTGATGATCATGGCTTTCGGGCCGAAGATCGCGCCCACCGGGTCGTGCTCCGGTTTGCCGTCGCGCTCGATGGCCATTGAAAGCGGTGTCCTCCGCAGGGTATCCACGATGTAGTCGGCAATGAAGCCGCCTTCGTTGTTGCGCTCGTCCAGCACCAGCGCCTGCTTGTTCAACTGCGAGTAGAAGTAGCGGTTGAAGTTCGTGTAGCCCGCGCCACCGGTATTCGGCATATAAACGTAGGCGACCCGTCCGCCGGAGAGCGCGTCCACCTTTTTCAGGTTGGACTGTATCCAGTCCAGCTCACGCAGGCCGTCTTCGCTGCCCACCGGAACGACGGTGACCTCGCGCGAAGCGTTGCCGTCGGCATTCGGTCCCACGCGCAGCACGGTCTGCTGGCCGGCCGTCTCCGCAAAGGCGCGATAGAGGTTGTCGCCCGCATGCAGCTCGCGTCCGTTGACCGCCAACAGATAATCTCCCTGCTGCACGCTGACGCCGGGTATGGTAAGCGGCGACGCCAGTCCCGGGGTCCAGTTTTCTCCGCCCAGGATGCGGGCGATCCGGTAGCGTCCGTTGGCCACGGTATAATCGGCCCCCAGCAGGCCGGTCTTCGGCGTCGCGTCCGGCAGGCGCGGTCCGCGGATGAACATGTGGCCGATGTTGATCTGGCCAAGCATCTCCGTGCAGAGATACGTAAACTCGCTGCGGCTGGCCAGTCCGGCCAGATACGGGCTGTACATCGCCTCGGCTTTGGCAATCGAAAGTCCGTGCGTATGAGGGTCATAGAGAAAGTCGCGCTCGATGCGCCAGGTCTCATAGAACATCTGGCGCCACTCCGCTCGGGGATCGATGGTCATACGCATCTGGCCCAGGTTGAGCGCTTTGCCTGGCATCCCCGTGCCCGGTTTCAGATCGTCCACTTTCGCAATCGACCAATGCCCGTGACCGCCGAGCAGGACGCGGCTGCCATCGGCGCTCATCGAGACCTCGCCGAGTGGTCCGCTCACCTGCTCCGTCTTTCGCTCCTTGGTGGTGAAGCGCCACAGCCCAAGCAGACGCCCGTCTGCTTCTGACGACGATCGCCCCACCTCCGTATTCTCCGTTAGCAGCAGCACACCCTCCTTAGGCGAGAAGAGTTCGGCGTAGTTGCGCGGCTCGATGGGCAGGGCCAGAATCCGGTTCTGGATGCCGTCGAGGTCGATCTTCGTCACTGCGACGGTTTTTTTTGCGTCGGCCTTCTGGGCTGCACTGGCATCCGGCTTGGTTGTGTCGGTGCTTTTTTCAGCGCTGGTTTTGTCGCCGGAGTCGGGCTTTGCCGCGTCCTTCGACTTTTCGTCGTCGCTCTCTGGCGGCACCGGCGAGGCACCGTCCTTGGCCAGCACGATCGAGTACACACCGTACTGCTGCGCGCGATCGAGCGACGAGAGATCGATTCCGGCGCGCGACGGGCCATCATCGGTCGAGGCAAGGAAATACAGGTACTTGCCTGAGGGATCGAAGACCGGACTAGCCGCGTCGCTCATCGCGTCCGTGATCTGAAAAAACTTCTTCTGCTCGAGCGAATACAGGAATACCGCCTGCAGGTCGTTGGCCGCCTCGCGTGTGTAGACGATCCACTTCGAGTCCGGCGACCAGTGCGGGCTTGTTGCATTGCCGCCGAAGGTGTCGCGCCTGCTCTGGTCCACCAGCACCGGCGCGCCCGTCGCAGTCCCCTTGCCGCTGGCGTCCTTCTCGGGTACATCCACGTACCAAAGCCGTTCGTGCTTGTCGCGATAGAGAATGTGCTTTCCGTCCGGGGACCAGAGCGGCCCATAGAAGAAGCTCGGATCAGGGCCGAGATCGATCTTCATCGCCTCGCCCAGACCATTCTGAGCTTTCAGATACAGCGCATACTCGCCTGTCGCGTCGCTGAAGTACGCGATCCGGCTTCCGTCCGGCGACCATGCCGGACTGCGCTCCTCCACGCCCGGCGTCTCGGTCAGGTTGCGCGTGTCGCCTTTTTCGCCCGGCACGGTGAAAATCTCTCCATGCGCGCCAAAGACCGCGCGCACACCGGTCGGCGAGATTCCGTAGCTATCAATCTCCTGTGCGCGCACGATGGCCGGATGCGGCTCCAGCCCGTCAAGGTCACCATCGATGCGGATGGGAACTACATGATCGGCGCCGGGCTTGTCCGGGTCGCTCAGGTCCATCCGGTGAATCGAGCCGAACTGCTCATAGACCAGCGCCTCGGCACCCACCTGGACGGTCTTCAGGTCCAGTCCGTGATTCGGCTCGACCAGACTTACCTGCTTCGTCTGTGTGTCGTAGCGGTAGAGACTCACAGGCCCGCGTTTGCCGAACTCCGTTCCGCCCTGCACGCGATTGGAGAGAAAATAAATGGAATGTCCAGCCCAGACGGGATGGGTATCGGTCGAGTTTTCCGAGGGAATCTTCTCCAGATCGAGGGTCTTGAGGTTGACCACCCAGAGGGGATAATTCTGTCCGCCGTAGTACACCTTCCAGGCGTCTTCCCAGCGGCTGATCGGCTCATAGGCGATGGACTGGCCATCGGGTGAGAACGAACCTTCAAAGCCTTGTGGGAGCGGCAACTGCTCGGGCATTCCGCTTCCGTCGGCCTTGACCGTATAGAGTCGGTTGAAGTGACGCGGGCTGGTAATGTTGGTCGAGATGAGCACGCTTGCGCCATCCGGCGTCCAGCCGACGACGCGGCTGCCGTCCGGATGCCAGGTAAGCCGGTGTGGAATGCCGCCGGTCGCGGCGACAAGGTAGATGTCGTTGCCGCCAGCGCGGTGCTCGGTGAAGGCGATACGGGTTCCGTCCGGGGAGTAAAACGGACCGGCTTCCACTGCACCTGTGGCCGTCAGACGCGTCGCCTGGCCGCCTGCGCGGGGCACGGTCCAGATGTCGTCGGCGTAGAGAAAAGCAATAGATGTCTGGTTGACCGAGGGATTGCGCAGAAGAAGTGGCGGATTGCCGGCGGCTGTTTCCGATGCCCGTTGAGCGCTTGCCGTGACCGCCCCGGTCATTCCCAGGACAATTCCCGTCGCCAAGGCCGTCGCACGGCCCACACCCCTCCATCGCTGGCTCATCGTTCCTCCCCGTTCCCGCGCGACCAGTCCGGCTCGCCTCCGCAGAGTATACGGACATACGACGCGAGACAAGCAAAATCTTGCTGGATGGCGTTGCGTCGCTCGGACGGCGACGCGAAAGCGCGCGAGAACTAGCGGTCGGGCCAGATGAAGCCATCTCGCCAGCTTCGCGTGGTGAGATGGATGGGGTGGTTAGAGCGTTTTCGCTCACACTGCTTACAGTGAAGACGCTCTCGGCGTGGCTTTTCCTCAATGAAAAGGCACACTCACCCTTGCCCGTCTGTATAGACCATGAGCGAAAACGCTTTAGACCGCGAAGACGAAGCTCTTGTTCGCGCTTGATGCGCTTGTCATCATTCGGCCCTATAATAAAGTATGGCGACTCAGCAACCGAAATCGGCTGCGCGAATGGAAGTGTCGTCTGCTGCGAAAGAAATCGCTGCGGCAAGCCGAAACGAGCGGCAGGCATCTCCGAATGGCGAAGCCATTGCGGAGCGTTTTGAGCGTCTGATTGACCGGGTGCGCGAGCACCGACCCAGCGAAAATCCAGCCCCCATCCGCAAGGCGTGGGATTTCTGTGTCCGATTTCACGAGGGGCAGATGCGCGCCTCGGGTGAGCCGTACATCATCCATCCACTGGAAGTGGCCGAGGTGCTGGCGGAGATGAAGCTGGACGCCACGGCGATTGCTGCCGGACTGCTGCATGATGCCGTGGAAGACACGCCGGTGACCTCCGATGAGATTGCCGCCGAGTTTGGCGAGCAGGTCGCGCACATCGTCGAAGGCGTGACGAAGATCGACAAGATTCAGTTTGCCAATCGCGAGGACCGCCAGGCGGAGAACGTGCGCAAGATGCTGCTGGCAATGGTCTCCGATGTTCGCGTGGTGCTCATCAAGCTCGCCGACCGGCTGCACAACATGCGAACCCTGGAGCACCTCAAGCCGGAGCGGCAGGAGGCGATTGCACGCGAGACGCTGGATATTTATGCCCCTCTGGCGCATCGGCTGGGCATGGGCAAGGTGCGCGGCGAACTAGAGGATCTGGCCTTTCGCTACACGGATCCGGTCAGCTATCAGCAGGTGGCCGAGGCCGTGGAGGCGCGCCGTGCGGATGGCGAGCAGTTCATGGCGCATGTGGAAGAGATGATCGCCGAGCAGTTGCGCGAGAACGAAATTGAGGCGCGCGTGGAGTGGCGCATCAAGCGCCTCTACTCCATCTGGCAAAAACTGCAGAAATCCCAGATTAGCGTCGATCAGGTCTTCGATCTGCTGGCGATTCGCATCATCACGCAGCAGAAGGCGGATTGTTACGCGGCGCTCGGCCTGATTCACACGCTGTGGCGACCGGTGCCGGGGCGCGTGAAGGACTTCATCGCAATCCCCCGCGCCAACCTTTATCAGTCCCTGCACACCACGGTCATGGGCGAGAACGGGCATCAGTTCGAGGTGCAGATTCGCACCGAAGAGATGCACCGGATCGCCGAAGAAGGCATCGCGGCGCACTGGAAGTATAAGGCCGGCGAGAGCGTCATCTCCGCGCGCGACGAGCAGCGGCTGGCCTGGGTCCGGCAGCTTGTCGAATGGCAGCGGGAGATGACAGACCCCAATGAGTTTCTGTCCAGCCTGAAGATGGACCTCTATCCCGAGGAGGTCTACACCTTCACACCGCGCGGCAAAGTGGTCATCGTTCCCGCCGACGGCACGCCGGTGGATTTTGCATACACAGTGCACACCGAAGTCGGACACACCTGCGTCGGCGCCAAGGTGAATGGGCGGATGGTGCCGCTGCGCACCAAGCTGCGCAACGGCGACATCGTTGAAATTGTCACGCAGACAGGACACACGCCCAGCCGGGACTGGCTGACCTTTACCAAAAGCCCCCGCGCGCGCAACAAAATCAAGCATTGGCTGAACGAAAATCAGCGGCTGCGCGCGATCGACGTGGGGCGCAAGCTGCTGGAGCGCGAGGCGCGCAAATTCAAGGTGCCCATGAACCGGATCGAAGACGGCGATCTGGGGCGGCTGGCAGGCGATTACGGGTTGGCCACGGCGACCGACCTGCTGGCCGGAATTGGCTTCGGAAAGCATTCCGCACGGCAGGTGCTGAATCGTCTGGCTCCCGAGCTGCTGCATACCGAAGAGCCGGAAGAGGCTCCGACGACTGGCGCGGCTGCCATGTCGGAGGCGGTCCGCAAGCTTCACCTGACCGGGTCGGATTCGCTGCAGGTGGAGGGCCAGAACGATCTGCTGGTCTACCGCGCACGCTGCTGCAACCCGATTCGCGGCGAGGAGATTGTGGGCTATGTGACGCGCGGCAAGGGCGTGGCCGTGCATGCGCGAAGTTGCCCGAATGTGCAGAACCTGCTCTACGAAAGCGATCGCCGCATCGAGGTGGAATGGGCGCCCACAGCCTCGGAGATTGCCGGTCGCGCTCAGCGCTATCCCGTCCGCATTACGGTGCACTGCGACGACCGCTCCGGCATGCTCAAGGAGATGACGGCCATCATCTCCAGCGACGATACCAATATCCGCGCCGTAGAAACTCGCGACGGAGCCAACGGCGAGGCCATCGTCGAGTTCGTGGTGGAAGCCGAAGACGTACGCCACCTCACCCGCATGGTAACCGGCCTTCGCCGCCTGCCGGGTGTGCGCGAAGTGCAGCGCGCCCAGAAGGTTTAGAGCGTTTTCGCTCACACTGCTTACAGTGGAGACGCTCTCGGCGTGGCTTTGACCACAAACCAGAGCAAATCCGGATTATTACTTATCTGCAACTGTAGTACTAAGAAATCTTACTGAATCAAGACACTCCTTCGCTGTTTCCCTCGGCCAGCGACATCAACAATTCAGCAATTCTACTCCGCGGCGCAATCGGCAACTGAAGGTGCCATCCCCCGTGGTCGTCTTGACAGGATCTGGTCAACCCAAACGTTGAGCGGAAAGACGCTTATATCCCAGGTAAGATAGCGTGAGCACAACCGTACCGAGGAAGACGGAGAGTGCATACCTGTAGTCAGGCCGCTCGATGACGAACGGCAGGATGCCGATAGCGAGTGCGGGCGGCATGTGCAGCTCGAAGAGACGCAGGACGCCGACGGAGCAAAGCATCGTGACGATGACTGCCACAAAAACTGGATGAAGCAGGTGCTCTGCGATGAGGCCTGTGCCTGCGGTGATGAGGCAGACGAGCGGCAGTAAAGTGGGTTGCTTCATCCAGCCTGGAACTTCTGCATGTCCGAAAAGTTCGTAACTCATGACGATGAGCGGCGGGAAGAGGAGGAATCGCAGGTCTGTGAGCTGAGCTGCAGCGCCCACTATCGTGACGAAGCCCATAAGTGCAACCCACCAGAAGCGGCTTCGAGGTACTGCTTCAAGCGCATCAATAATTTGAGAGTGCCCGTCCTTGCTGACCGATTGCCCGCTCGTGGAGGAAAGGTACCGCTTCCGAATCATCAAGATCAACACCAACAGGCTCAGGTCAAGAAAGATGGCAAGCGGATAGAACCAGCTATGCTCGCTCAGCACCATAGGCAAGACGCCTGCTGAGATGGCTGGCGACATGCTGCACCGCAACAGCCGGATGATCACCAGGCTTGCGATCACGATAAGCACGACGTTCCACACGGCGTAGTGCAGATGACGCGTGCACAACAATCCGAAAGCAGCAGTGAGTGTTGGAGCAAGAATAAGCTGCAAAGGTTGACGAGCCCATTCCCCCCTGGGGCGAACCAGGACATCGTGTGACAGCGCAGCAAGCTCAGGAAACAGTACAACCGCCATGCCGGAAAGATGAGCGGCCAGAGCGATCGATCCCATGAAAGTAACAACGACAAGCTCCAGGGCCAGCGGATGTCCTATCCTCTTCAAAGAATGCGTATAGCTCATCTATGCAAAGGATATTTCAAGCCTCGCCCTTTGGGAACTTCTGCACAAGTCTCAAATCCACAGTCAGCCTGGATAAAGTTGGAAGTGGATGGAGAGCAGGATGCGCCAGATAACATTTGCCAATCAAGCGAACTTTGAGAAGTATGGCCGGGAGAGCCGGCGAGAACATTTTTTGGAGGCCATGGACGGCATCATTCCATGACAGGAGTTACAAGAGTTCATCGAGCATAAGTTACAAGAGTTCATCGATCCGTACAATGACCTTGCCCTCAGAATGCGTCCCCCATATGCGCCGGGGTTGAGGGGATAATCCAGTAGTCGTCGAGGTTGTGGGACCTCGGTGGTTGGCTTGTCGGTGAGCAGCAGTTGCGGCTTGTGAACGAGCGCCATGGCTATGAGGATGCGGAGCGCTGGCTGCTGCAACTTTTGACTCCGCAATGAATCGGGAAAAACGATGGGCTGTGACTTTGGTCACAGCCCATCGTTCGGTGTGGCCGCTAGTCTTCAGGGCAATGCCAGGACGACTGACATTTCGTGCGAAAAATAGCTGGGGGATTGGTCGGTGGGTTTCTGCAGCCTGTTTGGTGGGTGGGTTGCTGGCCGGGCTTGCTGTGCGGGCGGGATTGCCCGGGGTGAGTGCAGCGGCGAGTCGCGCTGGTGCAAGTGATCGATTGCAGTTGACCGACGCGGCTCGGTCAGCAATCACGGTGGACTATCCCGCAGATGGTTCGATCTTTCCGCCGGATATGGTAGCTCCGACGTTTCTGTGGCGTGACGCGGCGGCAGGAGCGAAGAGCTGGCAGGTCGAGGTCCAGTTCCATGACCACGGGAAGCCGCTGCGGCTGACGGTGGCCGGAGAACTGTTGCGCGTGGGGGAGATTGATCGGCGCTGCGTTTCGACGGCCAACAAGCTTCCGACGCTAACGGCAGAACAGGCGGCCGACCATACCTGGCAGCCGGATGCGGCAGCGTGGGCCGAGATCAAGGACCGTTCTTCTGACCGGGAGGCGAAGGTTGTCTTCACCGGGCTGGATGCAGAGGGGCACGCGGTAAGCCAGGGGCAAGTGACGATGATCACCTCGAAGGATCCGGTGGGCGCGCCGATCTTCTATCGCGACGTGCCGCTGATGCCTTCCGAAGGGGCAAACCATGTGGTGCAGCCGCTGGCGCCGTCGCTGATGACGCTGATCAACTGGCGGGTGCGCGAGTTGTCGCAGCCGGAGAGCCGGATTGTGATGACCGACCAGCATACCTGTGCCAACTGCCACTCCTTCTCCGCGGACGGAAAGACGATGGGCATGGATGTGGATGGGCCGGGCAACGACAAGGGCATGTATGCGGTGGTTCCGGTGGCAAAGACGATGTCCATAGGGCAGAAGGACATCGTGCACTGGAATACGGATTTGCAGGTGGGCACGTCGCGGGTGGGTTTCATGTCGCAGGTGTCGCCGGATGGGCGGTACGTGCTGACGACGTTTGCCGGACCGGACCAGGAGATTGGCAACTCATATTTTGTGACGAATTTCAAGGATTACCGGTTTTTGCAGGTCTTTTATCCGACACGGGGAATACTGACGTGGTACAGCCGGGCAACCGGGCTGCGGAAGCCACTGCCTGGGGCGAGCGACCCGCAGTATGTGCAGACCGATGGAGTCTGGAGTCCGGACCAGAAATATATCGTATTTGCGCGTGCTCGATCGGTAGATCCGCACCCGGCCGGAATGAGGATACCGAAGCGGGCCAACGATCCGGAGGAGACGCATATCCAGTACAGCCTCTATCGTGTGCCGTTCAACGACGGCAAGGGAGGGGTAGCGGAGCCAATTGCCGGTGCCAGCGAGAATGGGATGAGCAACAACTTCCCCAAGGTTTCGCCGGATGGCAAGTGGATTGTGTTTGTAAAGTGCCGGAACGGTCAACTGATGCGCCCGGACAGCGAGCTTTGGATTGTGCCAGCGACGGGCGGGGTTGCGCGAAAGATGCGCTGCAATACCAGCCTGATGAATTCGTGGCACAGCTTTTCGCCGAATGGGCGGTGGATGGTGTTTTCGTCGAAGGCGCGTTCGCCGTACACCCAGATGTATCTGACGCATATCGACGAGCAGGGTCAGGATAGCCCTCCGATTCTTGTGGAGAACTCGACGGCGGCTAATCGAGCGGTGAATATTCCGGAGTTTGTGAACACTTCGGGTAGCAATATCCAGAAGATCGAGACACCGGCGGCAGACTTCTACCGGTTGATGGACGAGGCAACCGACGCACAGGAACGAGGGGAGACAGCCACTGCGCTGAAACTCTGGCAGCAGGCGTTGGGGATCGACGGAGAGGATGCGCGAGCCAACAACGGAATGGCGCTGACGTTGAAAGCGGCGGGACGTCTGGAGGATTCTGCGCGATATTTTCGCCGTGCAACAGAGTTGAATGGCCGATTTGTGGATGCTTACTACAACCTGGGAGAGGTGCAAATGGAGATGCACCAGTTGGATGAGGCGATCAACGCATGGCAGACCACAGTCAGGATTCGTCCAAACTATTACATGGGCCACGAAGGGCTGGGTTTCGCGTATTACGTGAAGGAGGATTATGCCGAGTCTCTGCGGCACCTTCGGCTGGCGCTGGATGGCGAGCCGGACCGGGTCTCCGTCCTGACGCTTGCAGCAAGCCTGATGGCCACCTGTCCGGATGAGGCGCTACGCGATGGACCGGAGGCGGTGAATCTGGCCGAGCGGGCGCGCAATCTGACGGGTGGCAAGGATGTATCTGTGCTCGATACTCTGGCTGCTGCGTATGCAGAGGATCAGCGATTTGTGGATGCCACGCTGACGGAACATCAGGCGCTGGCGATAGCCTCCAAAGAGGGAGATACGGGGCTGGTTGCGAAGCTGCACGGTCATCTTGCGCTGTTCGATGCAGCGACGCCGTTGCGCGTGCCTCCGAATGCCGGAACTCTGTAACCGCCGGAGATCATGGGTGCATTCTTCCGGTGCTCGCATGGAAGATCGAAGGGGCAGCAAGCTGTGGAAACTACACCGCCGGTTTACAGGCTGGCCAGGGGCTGGGATCGGTTGGTGGCCATGGTTGGTACGGAGCGGAGCAGTTGTTGTGTGTACGGGTGTTGCGGGCGGGCAAAGACCTCGGCTACGGGGCCTGTTTCGAGGATCTGGCCTTGGCGCATGACGGCGACTCGCGTGGCTACCTGGCGGACGACGGCGAGATCGTGGCTGGTGAAGAGAATGGCGAGGCGGCGCTCGCGCTGAAGACCGGCGAGAAGCGAAAGGATCTGTGCCTGAACGGTGACGTCGAGCGCGGTGGTTGGCTCGTCGGCGAGCAGCAGTTGCGGCTTGTGAACGAGCGCCATGGCGATGAGAATGCGCTGACGCTGGCCGCCGGAGAACTGGTGCGGGTAGTCTCGCAGGCGTGAGGCTGGATGAGGGATGGCTACGGCATTGAGCGCGGAGAGCACGCGTTGGCGGAGATCGCTGCGGCGTAGGTGCGGCGTGTGGGCGCGGATGGCCTCGGTGAGCTGCTCGCCAATGTTCATGACGGGGTTGAGGGCGGTCATTGGCTCCTGGAAGATCATGGCGATCTGACTTCCGCGGAGAGAGCGGAGTTCCGTGTGGCCCAGGCCTGCCAGTTCGCGACCCTGAAAGCGGATGGAGCCGGAGATTTCAACGGCAGGTCCATGCAGGCCCATGACGGCCAGCGAGAGGGCGCTCTTGCCAGAGCCGGATTCGCCGACCAGACCGAGGACTTCGCCGGGAGCGAGATTGAGCGAGACGCCGCGGACAGCCTCGACCGTGCCGAAGCGAATGCGAAGGTCGCGGATGGTGAGCAGCGGCTGTGTGGGCTGCCGGTCGGGATCGGCGGAAGCGGGATCGAGCGTCATGGGCAAAGCGTGAAAGCGGCGCGAGACGGGTTGAACCCTCCCGCGCCGTTGAGTGCGGTTACTGGTGCAGCACAAGAGTACGCTGCAACTGGAAGTTGAGGACGGATTCGGCAGGAACTTTCACTGTTTTTCCGTGCGTAAAGATCTGAGTGCCGAGACCGCCAAGGCCGCCGGCAATCGCTCCGATGGCCGCGCCCTTGCCGCCGCCGAAGGCCGCGCCGAGCAGCGAACCGAGGGCAAGTCCGCCGCCGCCGAAGAGCGCGGTGCGCTTGTTGAGTCCGACGCCTTCCTGGCCACCGACAGAGCTGGAATCGACGAGATAAATGGCGCCGTTGACGTTGATGGAGTAGAGGTCAAGCGCGTAGGCCTGGCCGTGAATGCCACCCTGCGAGGCATCGACGACCTGAAGCTTGGCGTGGGTTCCGGCAGGGATGGCGACGGCTCCCATACTGTCGCGGACATTGTTCTGGATGGTGGCGGCGTATTGCATGCCGGCGGTGTCCTTGGTGGTGTCGATGGGAACGTCGGTGCGTACGTCAATCTGTGTTCCTGCGGGAATGATGATGGAGTTGCGCGTGGTGGCTGCGCCCATCCTGGAGTTTGCGCTGGCCATTCCAGGAGCGGCCGGCCCCATATTAGCGGTGGTCATCGGGGAAGAGGGCGAAGCCTGTTCCGCGAAGATGAGCGTAGTAACGTCGGCGATGGGGAAGACGTAGGAGATGCCGTTTTCGCCGTTGAAGGAGAGGGTGGTCAGGCCGACGAGCTGGCCTTTGTAGGCGTGGCCGCTGCGCAGCGTGATGTGGTCAGCGAGGTTGGAGAAGACGATGGACTGCACCTGGGCCATGGGGAAGGTGTACTGGATGCCCTGCATATCCGTGAAGACGAGCTTCCCGGTGGGCGCGCCGGTGAAGGTTCCGGAGTAACTGCGGCCATCGTGGAGGACGACGACATCGGCGAAGGATGCGGTGGTGAAGGCAAAGAACACAGCGAGGAGTACGGCCAGCTTTTTCATGATTCGAATCGGCTCCTGACAGAGTAGCGCAGTCGGTTGCGCCACCTTGATTATCGCTCAGACGCAGGACTGCGATGGAGGGTTGTGCGCGCCGCAAAAGTCGCGGTGAATTCAACGACGCGTGAGTGTGGACAGGGCATAGAGGACATCTGCTGGCTCGGGGCGGACGCGGAAGTCGGCATGGGCCTCGGCAAAACGGACCGTGCCATGCATGTCCAGCAGATAAGTGGCGGGAACGGGCAGCGTCCAGGAGGATTCCCCGTTGAGGAAGGGAAGGTTGACGAGGATGGATCGCAGATAGCTCTGGTGATAGCCGGGCACAGTATAGACGAGGCCGAAGCGCGCGGCGAGCAAGGAGTCGGCATCGTGGAGCAGAGGAAACGGCAGTCCGTGCTGTTGGGACGTGAAGTCGGATTGACGCTGTGTCTGCGGGCTGACGGCAACCAGAAACGCCCCGGAAGAACGAATCTGTCCGTAGAGATTGCGCCAGGTCTCCAACTCGGTCATGCAGTAGGGGCACCAGCGTCCGCGAAAAAAGGTAATGATGAGCGGGCCAAGCGCAAGCAGGTCGCGGCTGCGTTGGATGCGTCCGCTGGCGTCCGGCAGAACGAAATCTGGGGCTGAGGCGCCGACGGGCAGAATGCGGTCTTCAATACCGGTGGCAAAGAGTTCTGCGATGGCGCGCTCACCGATGGCCAGCCGCTCGGCAGGCACAAGAGTGCGGGTGTTGGCGGTGATCGTGTCGAGCTGGTCCTGAAGCTGGGAGAGTTGCTGGTTCATGGCATGGATCGACTGCGGGTGTGCGCTGCGGAAATGAAGGGCTGCAGATACAGACCCGGAAGAATTAGTTTAATGCGCGAGCAGGGACTGCGACGGCCTTGGCGTTTCGAGGACTGACCGTGAAACCTGCACCTGACCACCAGATCGCAATCAGTCTGCCGAAGCCGTCGCTACCGGAGTCCTGCCGGAAAATGCTATAACTTCCCGCCCACGTCCTGCAGTGAGAGTATAGCTTTGTGAGCGCGCAACTCGGTCTGTAGTTCTTTGATCGGGATATCCTGCACGGCGACTGCTTTGCGGATGGACAGGCTTGCAGCAACACCAGCGGCCTGACCCATGATCATGTACTGCGACTCCATACGAAGCGAGGAATAAGCCACGTGCGTTGCGGAAACGCAGACCGTAACGAGCAGATTCTGCACCTGGGATTTCTGTGGGATCAGGATGCGATACGGTATTTCGTAGGGCTGAACATGTACCTGCATATCCCCCTCATTTCTCACGGAACCGTCAGGGAGCGCGACACGCTGGACGTTGTGTGAGTCGCTGTTATAGGACCCCATCCCGATCGAATCGGTTTTGGTGCGAGATGTTTGTATGTCGGATTGCCTCATTACATAAGCTCCCGTCATACGGCGACTTTCGCGGATATAAAGCTGATTTGGCCAATGACCTGAATCGATGAATTCGTCTTTAGGGAGCCCCCATTCCTTGATTTCTTTCTGCAGGCCTGGAGGCACGCTCGGGTCATGCGAAAGAAAATAAAAAAAACTCTGGATGTAATTCAGGTGGTCATTCCAGATGCGCTGCTTTTCTGCATAGGAGGCGTCGGGATAGTTCCAACTGTGGTCAATGTAATCAGTGGAGAAGGGTCCGTTATTGTTGAAGTCGGCCTTGTCGTTGGGGATGGGAACAAGGATGACCACGTCATGTAGGTTTGGGGCGCGTCCGCGATTTTTCTCGAATTCTGCCAGGTAGCGACGCAGGAGTGCGAAGCGCGATGCGTCATAGTGTTCCGGTCGCGGGAAGGGCAGTCTATTTTCAGGGTTATGTGTCAGGATCGGTCGGAAAGTATATGCCTGCACTAACTTGTCTGCGGTTCCCGGAGCAGCAAGCGTGCCGGAGCTGATCTCCGGCAGCAGTTTGTGGTGTTCGTCGTAGGCGGAGATGGGCCAGGTGAACTGATGGGCGGGACTATACGGGCGCACACCGGCCAAATCCTCCCCGTATTGCGCACTCGATTCGCGGCCATAGACGTACGTTACGCCAGCCTCAGCCATTAGATCGCCATCATAGCTGCAATCTGCAAATACCTTCGCTGCCCACAGCATGCCATCCATTGTGGTGATGGCCTCGATGCGGCCTACGTGAACCTGCACTCCCCCATGCTCTTTCAGCCTTTCATGCATGCGAACATCCACTCCGGCATCTGTCAGCATCTTTCGGAAGATATCTTCATCCACATGCGGTTCGGAGTACCAGTCCTCCTGCGTATTCAGATCGTGAACGCCATAGTGTTCAGCAGCCTGAAGGTAGAAATCACGGACATATCCACCAATCACATGGAACTGGCCAAGATCTGTCGCGGATAAACCACCTGTAACCATGCCGCCTAAATGAGAACCAGGTTCAAGGAGCACGACATGGAGACCCTCTCGCGCAGCCGAGTAAGCAGTCATGATTCCTGATGCGGTTGCTCCATAAACAACGAGGTCTACAGGCTGTGAATTGGAGTATTTGGAGAAGGCAGCACTATTTGCGCCGAAAGAAGAGAGCTGAAAGAGGAAGAGCAGGCTGAGTGCGCGCATGCATTGGAACATGAAAGTATTTTGCCACGAGACTTGTGGTAGTGTGTGGCGCGCCCGATCTTTTCTGCCAAATATGACGGCGCGCTATCGGTAGCGCAGATCGAGCGCGGCGTATCGTCGGTACAAAGAAAAAGGCCGCCGACGCAGATGCGTCAGCGGCCTCGATCCTTGCATGGTCAGGCGCGTGCCGGAGCCAGATTGCCCAGCCGTTCCTCCAGCATCTCGTCGGCGTGCGCCAGGAATTCCGCCATCGGAATCTTGCCCGCGTCCACCTCGGCCAGCAGCGCCTTCTGTGCCTGGTACTCCTTGTTCACAATGCCCGCTTTGGACTGAAGCATGCGCCACGCCTTGCGTCGTTCCACGCAGAAGAGCACAAGCTGACGGCTGATCGCGCGGTACTCTGGCTCGGCTCCCGCTTCGCCCTGCAGCTCGATGTAGACACCGAAGTCCGGAATGAACGAACGGTGGTTGGGGTCGAGATACCGGCGCCACACCGCATCCTGTTGCGTGACGCGCACCAGCATGTTGTCCAGAGGAATGAGCTTTCCGAGCGCATCCTTCTTCACTTTCTTCAGGTGATTGCGGAAGCGAGCTTCGGTCGAGCACCAGTGCGCGACTGTGTAGCGGCGGACCGCGCCACTCACCTTGTCTTTGGTCGAGTACCAGTCCATATCGGGAGCCGGATTGCCCTTCACGTCGAGCGCTTCCTGGTAAGTTTCTCCCATACGCGGGTTGAAGATGAACTCAGGCACGCCACGCGAATCGCGCACGCGCTGCGCCTGAGTGAGCGCCATGTCGTCGGCCACGCCGTGCTCCGGCTGGCAGGTCGTGAAAGCCTGCAGGAACATCGTGCCGCGATACTCCAGCCCGTCCAGAATGGCGCGGTAGAGCTTCGGCGCGTTGGCCATCGAAACCTGGGCTACAAAGGGTGAACCGTGCCCGGCGAGGAAGGTTTCGGCAACCGTCTTCTTCTCTGTATTCTTGCCCTGCGTCGCAGCGCCAAAGACATTCATGTCGTTGCCGCCGAGCATTGGCGTCGAGTCCGAGTTTTGCCCGCCGGTGTTGGAGTAAACCTGGGTATCCAACATCAGAATCTTGACGTTCGGACGATTCTGCAGGATCACCTTCGAGGTGTTCTGGTAGCCGATGTCGCCGATGCCGCCGTCGCCGCCGACCACCCACACCTTGGGCAGTTCGACGATCTCCTGGTCAGTCATGGTGGCGTCGGTGAAGTGGGTCAACTCGTAGTACTCACGCGGGGTGATGACCTCCTCGTCGCGGGTAAGGATGATGTCCGTAATGCGTTCGGGCAGCACGGAACGGCGCGCGTGGTCGACAATGAAGCTCTCGCCCATCAGCCAGCCCACGGTCACGCCGTCCTGGAACAGGGAATTCATCCACGGATACGGATGCGGGTTGTTCGGCGCAGTAGAGCCGTAGACCGTGTTGCAGCCGGTGTGCGCGGCCATCGCCATCACGCTCATGCCGTTGGCCAAGCGACCATCGATGGCTTGCAGGTTCTTGTGATTGAAGGCGTCGTTGAGCAGCACTGAGGCCAGCGCTTCGACGATCTGCAGATCGGTGATCGGGCCATGCGCGGCTTCGTGCGCGGCAATGCGCGCCCGGGTGTCCTTCTCGTTTTCGCCTCCCAGGGCAAGCACCAGATGCGCGACCGTCTGCTTCAGCAGCGCGTACTCGGCTGGATTGCGCTCAGCCAGCGCGGCCAGCCGCGCCGGTCCGTTCTTTTCCAACTCGCTTGCCTTGGCGATCAGCCGGTCGCTCTTGCGATGGAAGACCGGACGCATATACGCCTCTGTTACTGCGGCGATGGCGCGAAGCACGGATTTTTCGCCGCATCCGGCACAGGCTCCGTCGCCTGCCACCAGCGCGTCGTAGTTGCTGCGCACCATCAGCAGGTTGCGCAGCGTGGCCGTCTTCGAGTCCGCCGGATGCTCGGCGTTGAACAGGCCCAGGAACTTCTGCGGAGTATCCGGCAGCAGGTTCAGGAAGGCTGTTCCGGTCTCGTGCTCGGCGTTCACCTCCTCTGTTTCAGCAACCATCTTCAGCGCCTGATGGTCGCCGCAGGCGGTCACGCATGCCGCGCAGCCTTTGCATAGGTCGGAGACAAAGATCGAGAAGACGCCGCCGGAGCCGGGCGCCTTGCGTTCCGGCGATGAGAAGATCGCGTTCACCTTGGTGTAGGCCAGAGGAACCTTAGCGATGATCGCAGCAAACTCCGCGCGCGCTTTGTCGCTGAATCCGCCCACTTCCTCGGCTACCTCGCCGGTCACGCGGGTGAGAATCTCCGACAACGGCGTGGAGAGTTTTCGGGCCACCGCGTCGCTCATCGCCGCGCGCGCCCGGGCATCAAGTTGTGGAATCACGGAGAGCATCTTCGCGCGGTCGTCGAAGCTGGTGACGTAGCGGCTGATGGCGGTGCGCAGAATCGTTGACAGCTCCTGCGAGGTGTTGGGCAGAGCCGTATCCGGGCAGGCCGCGATGCACTCCATGCACTGCGTGCAGTTCTCGGGAATATACAACGGCGTCTCGCGGCGAGCGACGTACTTCGACGCCGTGTCACCGGTGGCGGCGGCGATCATGCCCAGCGCCGCGAGCGGTGTGGCGGGCTGGTCGTAGCCGTAGTGCGAGCGAAATTCGTTGTCGAAGGTGGCCAGCGTGTTGATGGGCGCGCGCTCTGGCTGTCCGGCAGGCAGGGCGTGCGAGCGGCAGCCACCCGTCGAGCAGGAGCCGCTGTCTTCTGCGCCGGCCAGCACCGGTAAAAGCGCCGCGCCGCGCAGGCTGGAACGATCCGGAGCCGCCATCTCGCCGATCTTGATCTCGGTGACCAGCTCGAAGCCCTTGGTCATGACTTCCATGTTCGACTGGACGACTGCATCGCCCAGCTTGCCAAATTTCTTGACGTACTGCTTGTGCACGACCTCGCGGTACTTGTCCTGAGTGATTCGGAACTCGTCCAGCAGCGGCGAAACGGCGAAGAATGCGCCGAGGAATGCGTTGCCCTGCATGCGTAGCTGGAGATCTCCGCGATCCGTTGCCTCGCGGGCGATCTTGAAGCCGGGCAACGTGAAGACGCGAATCTTCTTGTCGATGATCTGCTGACGCGCCCAGATGGGCAGCCGTTCCCATGCCTGTTCGCCGGTCTCTTCCGACTCCCATACCAGCGAACCGCCCTCGGCCATGCCGTCCAGCGGATTGCAGTGGGTGAAAGCCTTGGGGTCGCAGCAGAGCACGACGTTGACGTGGCGCAGGTCGCAGTTGACGCGGATGCGATCCTTGGCCGCGACCATGAAGTAGCTGGTGGGCGCGCCCTTTTTCTCCGAGCCGTACTTGGGGTTGGCGCTGACGTGGATGATCTCCTTCGGGCTTCCGAACTCATCGACCACGCGATCGCGCTCGTAGAGAAGATCGTTGAGGTCGCCGATGATGGCACCCAGATTCTTGCCCGTCGTGATCGCCCCCCAGCCGCCGATCGAGTGGAAGCGGACGGCAACCGCGCCCTCTGGCAGCAGCGACGGCGTCTCCTTCGCAATCACACTATACGGGTGGTCGATGCCTAAGACGATGAAGTTTGCATCGTCGGCGATGGTTTTGCCGTCCTTGCGAGCGATTGCGCCCAGAGCGTATTCGTAGGCACCGATAATGTGTTCGGGGCGGAAGTCGCGCGAACCCAGTCCATAGGTGCCGTTCACGATGCGTGGCATCTCGGCTTCGACGACGTGCGCCTTGCTGAGCGCGGTGCGGATGTCGCGGCCGAGCGGATTGTCGCCGGCCATGCCCTCGTCGGTGCGCTCCAGAATAATGACGTTTTTCCGCCCCTTCAGCGCCTTGACGATGGCCGCTTCCGGGAAGGGACGAATGACGTTGATGTGGATCGAGCCAACCTTTGCGCCGCGGGTTTCGCGCAGATAATCGACGGCTGCCTCGATGTTTTCCGCCGCTGAGCCGAGAGAGATGAAGACCGTCTCGGCGTCTTCGGTCCGGTATTCGGAGATGAGGCCGTAGCGTCGGCCGGTCAGTTCGCCGAAGTCCTTATAGGCGGCCTCCAGCATCTCCAGAATCGGCTCGATGAAGTTGTTGCGCCGGGCGACGACGCCCTGCATGTAGTGTTCCTGATTCTGCACCGGGCCGAGCAGCAGCGGATTGGTCAGGTCGATCATGGAGGGAACGCGGCGGCGCGTCGGCCCGAAGAGTGCGCGCTGGGCCTCGGTGGGCGTCTCGATGATGTCGTCCGGAGCGCCGAGATATTCGCGGATCAGCTCGGACTCGTGTTTGTAAAACGTGCGCTCCAAGTGCGAGGTCAGGAAGCCGTCCTGGATATTCATGCCGGGCGTGAGGCTCAGCTCGGTGACGCGGCGCAGGATCAGCGCCTGATCGGCGGTCTGCTGCGCATCCTTGCCGAAGAGCATGATCCAGCCGGTGTCGAGCGCGCCGTAGATGTCATCGTGGCCGCAGTGGACGTTCAAGGCATGCTTGGTGAGAGCGCGCGCGCCGACCTCAAGGACCATGGTCGAGCACTTGCCGGGAGCGTGGTAGTACTGCTCGACGCCGTAGACGATGCCCTGGCCGGAGGTGAAGTTGACGACGCGCTTGCCGCAGACGGAGTGCGCGATGGCTCCGCCCTGGGCGGCGTGTTCGCCTTCGGTTTCGATGGCGATGGTGTTTTGGCCAAAGACTGTGAGGTTGCCCTCGGCAAAGGATTGCTGGAACAGCTCGCCGCCCTCGGTGGAAGGTGTGATCGGATAAAAGACACCGGCATCGGCAATGCGCGCCTCGGTGTGGTAGGCGATAAGCTGATTGCCGTTGGCGGTGATGCGGATTCCGGGGTAGCGTGCCTTGTTTTTCATCATTCCCTCACGTGAGCTGAACTGAATGTGTCTGCATGGTCTGGGGTCGGAGTCTCGGAGGCAGCCGGAGCGCTCGAGATGGGAAGGCCGACGACAGGCCGGACAGAGCAAAGATCCGGGGCGAATAAATCGCCAGGAGCGACAGGTCGAACACTGACCTTCAGGACCTCTCGCAGTTGCCCTGATTGTACTTCCCGCTGAAATCAGAGAGCAATCCGGCGTGTTACCTGCTGGGATGAGGGAAAAGCCGCCTTTTCAGAGGCGGGAATAGCAATGGGAGCTGAGGCGGGAACCGCGGCGGAAATCCCGAGTGAAAGCTGTGGCGCAGGAGCCATGCGGACGCGTCCAGTATGCTGAACTACGAACGCCGGACAGGGTGAAGCCCATCCGGCGCATGAGGAGCGCGCGAATGGCGGCACGGCGACAGGGGAGATATCGCGTGGGGAAGATCGAGGTCGATCCGCGCCGTCGGCTCTGTCTGCACGAGGGAGCCGAGGTTGCGCTGGAGCCGCAGGAGTTCGATCTGCTGGAGTATCTGGTGCGGAATCCGCACCGGGCGATCTCGGAGGCGGAGTTGCGGGCGGGCATTCTGCCGTTGGAGCAGGGTGGAGAGGTTGCACTGGGTCGGTATCTGGAGCGGCTGCGAACGCTGCTCGAAGCGGCGTCGGGTGGCGAACTGGTCCAGGATGAGAGTGGCGGCTATGCGCTGGAAGCTGAGGTGATCTTCGAGCCGGAGATATGGGCGGACAGTGCAGAGGTCGTCGAGCCGGTTGCGCCTGGATACGAGCCGTATCTGAGCGACGAGGAGGAGAGCGATCCGGTTGAGGAGCAGCACTCGCAACGCCCCGATGGGCGGCTTCGGAGACTTCTGGCGGGCGCGGTGATTGCGGCGCTCTCTCTGGCCGGAATCTGGGCCGGATGGCAGTGGGCGCGTCGCCCGCGCCCGACCGGAGTGAAGGTAGTCCTGCGTCCGGTGCGCGATGAAAGCGGGCAGTTGGGGACAGCGCTCGATACGGCGATCCGGCTGGAACTGGAACAGTCGCCGTTTCTGGCGGTCCTGGATGGGCCGCAGCATGCGTGCAGCGAACGAGAAGCGGACCTCTATGTGACGGGCCAACTGAGGCACGTGGGACGCCACGAAGTGATCTCGCTGGAGGCGCGTGACTGCGCGACAGACGAGCGGCTGGCGCGCAGCGAAGGAATCGCCGAGAACGCGGCCGGACTGCTTGCTGTGCTGACGCCGGTGACCGCCGATCTTCGAAGGCAGCTCGGAGAGAGCAGTGCATCGGTGAAGCAGACGGACAAACCTCTGGGCGGAACTCGCGATGCACTGTTGGCCGCGCTGGGAAGCTACGCCCAGGCGGAAATGCTGGTGTCCAAGGGTTCGATCGCCGCGGCGATCGTCGCCATGCAGAAGGCTGGCGACGAGGGATTTCTTCCTGCGCAGGTAGCGTTGAGTGAGATGTATGAAGCAGCACGACAGCCCGAACTGGCTGCAGCCAGCCTGCGCCGCGCTTACGAGGCCCGCGACAGCCTGCCGAAGAATGAAGCCTTCGCAGTGAAGACCGAGTACGAAGAGCGGGTGAGTGGGGATTTGCAAGCCGCCGCGGACGACGCGAAGGCGTGGGGCACGGCCTATCGGCTGGATGCTCGGCCGCAGGAGGCTCTGGCACGGATCAGTCTTCAGCTGGGTGAACCGGAAGAGGCGATCGTCGCGGCGCAGAAGGCAATTCGGCTGAACGGCGCGGACGCAGGCGCTTATGCGCTGCTGGCCGAAGGGCAACTGGAAGCCGGGCGCGTAGAGGAAGCCGAGGCAACGATCCGCAGAGCGGCAGCGCATGGATTGCAGGAGGACCGGTTGCATCTGGTTCACTTCGTCATTGAAGGGCTGCTCGGAGACGACGCGGGGATGCAGGCTGAACGCAAGTGGGCTGAAGGCAGGACGGCGGCGGCTGAGATGCGGATGATGGACTCCGAGCGCGAGTTTGCTGCCGGTGAAGTGCGTGATGCCGAGGCCGATGCCGCTTCGTCGTCGGCGCTGTGGCATGGCATGGGAATGGTGGGCGAAGCGGACCGGCATTTGGCGGAGATTGCTTCGATCGAAGCCAGGCTGGGGCTGACTGCGACGGCGTCAGCAACGACGAAGGATTTGCCGGAGATGGTGGACAGCGCGCCGCTGGCAATGACCTGGGCGGAGACCGGTGAGTTGGAGAAAGCAGCCAGTGCAGTACAGCAGGCGCTGTCGGCGCACCCGTCGGGAACGCTATGGCGGCATGTATGGGCGCCGGAGATTGAAGCGACGATTGCGCTGGCCGAAAGCAAACCGGAAGCTGTCATCGATGCGCTGCGTCCGTCCAGCGGTTACGAGATGCGCAGCCTGGATATCTCTCTACTTCGGGCGCAAGCATATATGGCGGAAAAGCAGCCGCAGCAGGCTGAGATGGAGCTTCGTCGGCTGCTCTCGCATCCCGATGTCGATCCCTTCAGCGTGGACCACGCACTGGCGCAACTGGGACTGGCGCGCGCGTTTGCCGCAGAGGGACGGGAAGCCGAGGCTGCAACGGAATACAGGCTTCTGGAGCAGTCGACGTGGAAATCGGCCGATGCCGACCTGCCCGCGCTGCGCGCTGCGCGGACAGAAGAAGGGAAGCTGAGTGCAACGGCTCGCGCGGAGGCTCAGGCGACGGTATCGAACGGTCGGGCGAACCCGGCCGCACGTCCGCCATTTCGACTGCCAAAGCCGACCGCTCCGCGTGAGTAGATGTCGGCAAATTCTGATGGTGCGGAACCGAGTCAGTAGTTGGCGCCGATGGGCGGAAGTTTCGGAATTTCCTCGGCGTTTGCACGACCTTCCGCCAGGCGCAGGAAGAAGTTCTGGCAGTCGAATGGAGTCTCTGCGGGCGATCGCATCGGGGTGTAGCTGCCGTCGGAGTGCATGAATCGGGCCTTGACATTGTCGGCCAGGCAGGTGGCGAGAATTTCGGTGGTAATGCGCTCGCGCAATGCAGGATCGCGCACCGGAAAGACCACTTCGCAGCGTTCGTAGAGGTTGCGCGGCATCCAGTCGGCGCTTCCGGCAAAGACCTCGGGATGGTGACCGTTCTGAAAGAAAAAGATGCGGCTGTGTTCGAGGAAGCGGCCTACGATGGAACGGACGCAGATGCGCTCGCTGAGGCCCGGAACGCCGGGGCGGAGCGTGCAGACGCCGCGCACAATCAGATCAATTTCGACACCGGCGCGCGAAGCGTCATAGAGCGCGCGGATGATCGACGGGTCGAGTAGTGCATTCATCTTGGCCAGAATGCGTGCGGGTCGGCTGGCGGCGGCATGCTCGGCCTCACGGCGGATGAGATCGAGGAAGCGCGCGGCCATCGAGTGCGGCGCGACCAGCAGCGGCGAGTAGTCCGGAACATCGGCGTGCGCCGTAAGGTAGTTGAAAACCAGGTGCGCGCGCTCGGTTATCTCCGGGTTGGCAGTGAGCAGGCTCAGATCGGTGTAAAAGTGCGCAGTAACCGGGTTGTAGTTGCCGGTGCCGAGATGGCAGTATCGGCGCGTGACGCCGTCCTCGTCGCGCCGGACGAGCATGGCCAGTTTGCAGTGGGTTTTCAGGCCGACGACGCCATAGAAGACTTGAACTCCGGCATCTTCCATGCTGCGCGCCCAGTGGATGTTGGAGGCTTCGTCGAAGCGTGCCATCAGCTCAACCACGACGGTGACCTCCTTGTGCGCAGCGGCCTCGGTGAGTGCGTGAAACATGGGGGAGTCGGTGCTGGTGCGATAGAGCGTCTGCTTGATGGCCACGACGCGCGGATCGGCGGCCCCCTGGCGGATGAAATCGACCACCGGATCGTAGGCATCATAGGGATGGTGCAGCAAAATGTCGCGCTCGCGCAGGCTGGTGAATAGATCGCCGGCGGTGGGCGTGACAGGATTCGCGCGGGGCGTGAAGGAGGGAAATTTGAGATCCGGCCGGTCGATCTCGTCGTGGAGAAACATGGTGCGGGCCAGATTGACCGGGCCTTCGCAGTGAAAAACCTGATCGGCCTCCAGCTCGAAGTTGACTCGCAGCCGTTCCAGAATTTCCGGATGCGCGTCGAAGGCGATCTCCAGCCGGACGGCATCGCCTTTGCGGCGGTTATGCAACTCGCTGCGGACTGACTCCAGCAGCGAGCGCGTCTCCTCCTCTTCGAAATAAAGGTTGGAGTTGCGCGTGACGCGGAAAGCTGCGCTGGCCAGCACTTCGTAACCGCGGTACATGGACTGGAGGTTGCGGGCGATTAAATCCTGCATGAGCAGCAGGGCGCAGTCCGTGGTGCAGTCCGTGAGACGGATAAAGCGCGGAAGAGCGCGCGGCACGGTGAGTACGCCGAGCACCGATGAGCCGCCGCGGCGACGCTTGGGACGCAGCAGCACTGCCAGGCAAAGCGCCCGGTTGAGCACGCGCGGAAAAGGATGCGCCGGATCGATGGTGATCGGCGTCAGGAGAGGATCGACTTCCGATTGGAAGTAAGCCTGGACGTTCTTGCGCTGGGTCGCACTCAGTCGACTCCACTGCATCAGGCGAATGCGCTGCTGCTCCAACTCCGGGAGCAAAACCCGATTCCAGCACTCATACTGGTCTGCGACGAAACGGTGGATCTCTTCTTTCAGAATATGCAGCGATTGCGCGGGAAGCAAACCGTCGTAGTCCGGCTCGGAGGGTCCGTCTTCGTTGCGCTGCAGCAGTCCTGCGAGTCGAATCTCGATGTACTCGTCGAGATTGCTGGCTGTGATGGCGAGAAACTTGACCCGTTCGAGCAGCGGGTTGGCCGGATCGTTGGCTTCCTCCAGGACGCGTCGATTGAAGTGGATCCAGGAGCGGTCGCGGGCGACGAACTCCGGCCCATCGGAAGCGGCCCGGTCGCTCGGTCGAGCGTCGGCCAGCAGTTCGGAGCCTCGTGGACTGGATGCCGCGCCCGCTTTGCGGCGGTGTCGGACACGTGCCAATCCGCCGGAAGTCGGAGTGTCGGGTTCTTCAGCCATGCTGGCCGATCCTTTCCTGGCTACCTCTGAAAGCGCCAAGAGTCATCATCGTGGATGAGGGCAATTGCATCTGTTCCTTCAGAACCATATTGCAGTACCGGAGTTGCCTTTGTGAAAAGGGGAGGAAAATGACGCCTTGGGACTCCAGTGTGGAACGAGCGCCGGAGCCGGTTCGCCGGCGAAGAATGGCTTCGGTGAGTTGACGCTTTTCCCTGCCGCGATGGACGATACAGGAAGGAGCCAGTCATGCCGAAGATGGAAGGGACGCAGAGCGGCAGCGAATTGCTGCAGCAGGTGGCGGGCGAGTTATACAGCATCGGGTCCATGCTGGTGGGCCAGAGCGAGGCGACCGTGCTTCTGGTGGAGCGCGCCATCGAGACCGCGGAGATGCCCTCGTGCGAGGATACCGCCCAGGCGCTTCACAGCGCGCGCGTGGCCATGGCGGCCTCGGCGATTGAACTGCTGAGCGAGCGCAATGCCGAAGCACTTGCGGCTCCGGTCGGGGAATTTGGTCCCCCGAATTGCATCGGCGAGGACGACCTGGACGCGGTGGGCGTCTCCGCCGAGGAGTTGGAACGGCTGTTGAGCGGGCCGGGACGCGGGCGGATGCGAGCCTGGCTGGAAGGGCTGACGGTGGCCGAGCGAACGATCTTTGTAATGCGCGCCGTTTGCGGACTGACGACTCCGGAGGTGGCCGGACTGCTGGCATTGCACGGCGGCAAAGCAGCCCAGGGATGGATGACCGATGCCGTACGCGGTGTCTTTCGTCGGGCGCTTTGCGCGCTGGCCGCGCAGTTATTGCAGGAATCGGCCAGCCACTGAGGGCCGGGGAGGGATCATCGAGTGCCCGGGCGGAGTCATGGTCCAGCGATCACGATCCCGCCGTCATGATCTCGGAGTCATCGCCCGGCCATCGTCCGGTAATGATCGGTTCCGGATCGTCGAGCGCTTCGGGAACACGGTGTTTCGGGCGCGGTGGGATCCATTCCGGCCGCGATGTTTCCGAAACTTCCGCCCGATTTGCGCATCCATACATTGCAGGAATCATGGGTCTGGGTTTGATGGAGCGAAATGCAGGGGCGGAATTTTTCCTGATGGATCAAAAAAGGTTACAAAAAGCAGCGGTGCTCTGCCTGCTTGCAGTCTGTGGAGGCGTCTGTTGTGCTGGAGTTGCGCGTGCGCAGACGGCGCAGCCGAGCCAGCCGCTGATTGGCGAGCCAGCCGCTCAGGATTATCAGGGCGGAGTGCCTGTGGGGACGGTTCAGGCCGGGTCAATAGCGCTGACTCTGGAGGATGCAATTGCGCGCGGGTTGCGGCAGAATCTGGGTCTGCTCCTGAGTCACGCTCAGACCGCAACGGTGCGTGGCGAGCAGTTGCAGCAGTTGCAGGATCTGCTGCCGAAGGTGGACGCGAACCTGAGCGAAAATCTGATGCAGACAGATCTTGCCGCCGAGGGATTGCGCGTACCAGGGTTTCCCACGATTATCGGCCCGTATGGCTATACGGATGTGCGCGCGAATCTGAACTGGACGGCGCTGAACCTCACTGCGCTACACAATTATCTGGCGTCCAGACATGATTTTCGCGCCGCTCAACTGACCGCCGCCGATGCGCGCCAGATGGTGATCCTGACCGTGGGCAACGCCTATCTGGTGGTAGTGGCTGATCGGGCGGAGGTGGATGCGGTCAAGGCGCAGGTCGAGACATCGAAGACTTCGCTGGACCAGGCGACGGCGCGACACGATGCGGGTACGGCGCCGAAGCTGGATGTTCTGCGCGCGCAGGTGGATTACCAGAGCCAGCAGCAGCAGTTGATCGTGGCTGAGAATCAACTGGCCAAAGACAAGCTGGCGCTGGCGCGGGCGATTGGATTGCCGATGGCGCAGCAGTTCACCGTGGCGGACACAGTTCCCTATGCAGCCTTCGATCAGCCCGATGTGCAGAGCGAGATCGACAAAGCGCTGGCGGCGCGCAAGGATCGGCAGGCTGCAGCGGAGACCACAGCGTCGATGACCGAGCAGCGCAAGGCGGCGGCTGCGGATCGCTTGCCGACGGTGAAGGTGAGCGCGGATTACGGAGACATCGGCGTGAATCTGAATCACTCGCACGGTACCGGCGACGCCAGCGGAATGCTGACGATTCCTATCTTCAAAGAAGCGCAGTTCCGTGGCGAAGCAAAGATCGCGCAGTCGCAACTGGACCAGCAGAAGGCGAAGCAGAGCGACCTGGACGCGCAGATTGAGGCTGATATTCGCGATGCGCTGTTGGACATTGCATCGACGGAGAAGCAGGTTGCGGTGGCGCAATCGAATGTGAAGCTGGCAAAGGAAGAATTGTCGGATGCTCAACAACGATACGCCGCCGGAGTGAGCGATAACCTCGCGGTCACTCAGGCGCAGCAATCGGTGGCGCAGGCTGACGGAAGCTATATCGACAGCCTTTACCAGCACAACGTGGCGAAGCTGAATCTGGCGCGTTCGATGGGCATGGCGCAGAACTACAAAGAATATCTCGGAGGAAAGTGAACGTGGCGGACGCGACGACAACAACCGGGGAGAGCGAAAATGCGCAGAATGGCGCAACCGGCCGCAAGCGGATGATCGCGGTGATTGTGCTTGCGATTCTGGTGGTGGGTGGAGGATTTTTCTACTGGCGCTCCACGCTGGTCGAGGATACGGACGATGCGCAGATCAACGGCCATCTGATTCAGATCAGCTCACGCATTGCCGGACAGGTCCTGGATGTGAATGTGGGCGAGAATCAGTACGTGACGAAGGGTACGGTGATCGCTGAGCTGGATCCACGCGACTTTGAGGTTGCTGTGCAGAACGCAGAAGCCGCGCTGGCCAGCGCGCAGGCAGCGGCACAGGCAGCGCGCGTGACGGTGCCGATTACGACCGTAAATACGGGCAGCAATCTACGTTCCGCCGGTGCGGATTTGAGCGGTGCGGCGGCGACGGTGCAGCAGGCCGAGCAGCAACTGCTGGCGGCGCAGGCGAGAGTGGCTGAGGCGCGGGCAAACAACTTCAAGGCGCAGTCTGATCTGGAGCGCTATCGTCCGCTGGTGGCTCGCGACGTGATCAGCAAGCAGCAATTCGACGCTGCGGTCTCCGCCGCGGACGCCACAAAGGCGGCGCTGGCCAATGCGCTGGCCAGCGAACAGGCTGCGCAATCGGCGGTGAAGATCGCCCATGACCGCGAAGCGCAGTCGCAGGCGATGCTGCACTATGCCGAGACCGGCCCTCAGCAGGTAGAGGCGCAAAGCGCCCGAGCGCGCCAGGCCGAGGCGCAGGTGAAAGCGGCGGAAGCGCAACTGGAGCAGGCGAAGCTGAACCTGAGCTATACAAAAATCGTGGCCCCGGTCAATGGAATCATCACACGCAAGAGTCTGGAGATCAACCAGAACGTTTCGGTGGGGCAGAATCTGATGACGCTCGTCTCGCTGGACGATCTGTGGGTGACGGCAAATTTCAAGGAGACGCAGCTTCGACATATCCGCGCCGGACAGAAGGTGGAGATCGACGTGGATGCGACCGGCAAAACCTACTCCGGACGCGTGACGCAGATTGGCGGCGCGACCGGTTCGGTGCTCTCGCTGTTCCCTCCGGAGAACGCGACCGGAAACTACGTCAAAGTGGTGCAGCGCGTCCCGGTGCGCATCGACTTCACCGACCTCAAGGATGAGGACAGTCATCACCTGCTGCGACCAGGGTTAAGCGTGGAGCCGACGGTGGATATCCGATAGCCAGGCAACAGGCCAAACGAGGCAGACGGGATTGCGGAACGCAATTCCGTCTGTTTTATTTTGCGCGTTGCGCTAGCATGAAACTCGATGAAGATTCTTTCGGCACAGGAGATGGCGGCCTGCGATCGCGTGACGAGCGAGCGGTTTTGCGTTTCGCCGGAGGCGCTGATGCAGGCTTCCGGCGAGGCCGTGGCGCGCTTTGCTTTGCGACATTTTGCTTCCTGCCAGCGGGTGGCCGTGCTATGCGGGCGCGGCAACAATGGCGGTGACGGCATGGTCTCGGCCGACGTGCTGGCGCGGGCGGGCAGGCGGGTAACGGTCGTGTTGATGGGGGCCGAGGATGGCCTGCGTGCGTCGGCGGCGAAGCTGTGGCGCGGCCTGGGAGATCGGAGCGAGGTCGAGCGCATGCCGTGCGCGGATGAAACCGCACTGCGTCGAGCCTTGCCGCGAGTGAACGAAGCAGGGCTGATCGTGGATGCGATGGTTGGAACGGGCTTTCATCCGCCACTGCGCGGGTTGGCGCGGGAAGCGATGGAGTGGATGCGAACGAGGAAGATTCCCGTGCTGGCGGTCGATCTTCCCTCGGGCTGGGATGCCGATGCGGCGGGATCGGTGGAAGCGTTTCCGGTTGATGCCGTGGTGACCTTCACAGCTCCGAAGTCGGCGCATATCTTTGGGCAGTTGACGCGGCGGTGGACGGATCCGGTGGTAGTGGCGCCGATCGGGTCGCCGGATGAGGCTGTCGCTACCGCCAGCGGGCTGCTATGGGCGGGAACCGCTAAAGCCCTCGCGGAGCAGCCGCGTGCGGTGGACGCGCACAAGGGAAGCTTCGGAAATGTATTGATGGTCGGGGGCAGCGCAGGCAAGGTCGGCGCCGTGGCGATGGCTGCGATGGCCGCCATGCGCACCGGCGCGGGGCTGGTGACGGTGGCGGCTCCAGCGGAAGTACTTCCGCTGGTGGCGGGCTTTGCGCCTGAGATGATGACTATGCCGCTTGAAGCCGACGCCAGGGAACTTCTGGAGCGAAAGACCGTAGTGGCGATCGGACCGGGATTTGGTGCGGGCGATGCAGAGGCGAAGGCTCTGCGAAGGCTCTTGCAGACCGGCACTGCGTCGGCCGTGATCGATGCCGACGCGCTGAACCTGCTGGCGACGGAGCCGGGAAGTGTGAAGGCGCTGGCGCGCGGTCGGCGACTGGTCCTGACGCCGCATCCGGGCGAGATGGCACGGCTGGCACGGTGTACGGTTGCCGAGGTGCAGGCAGACCGGCTGAGGCTGGCGCGCAGGTTTGCCTGCGAGAATCGCGTGACACTGGTGTTGAAGGGTTGGCGGACGATCGTCGCGCACCCGGATGGACAGGTCGCCGTGAATACGACGGGAAATCCTGGAATGGCCAAAGGTGGCAGCGGGGACGTGCTGACAGGGATCGTCGCCGGGCTGCTGGCGCAGTTTCCGGATCAAGTGGAGCAGGTCGTCGAAGCGGCGGTTTGCCTGCATGGGCTAGCGGCCGACATCGCCGTGCGTAGACTGGATGAACATACGCTGCTGGCGACGGATACGATTGCAGCGCTGAGCGAGGCATTCCGGCTGAGGCTTGCCGACGAGGATGGGTTTGTTTGGCTGCAGGGCGCTGCGCACCGCCAGGAGCCTATCCGGTGACGCGTGTCTTTGAAAGTGCATCCGACGAGCAGACCCGGGCGATCGGTGGTGAGATAGCAGGCCTGCTGCGGCCGCCTCTGCTGCTGATTCTGACCGGCGATCTGGGCGCGGGCAAGACGACTCTGGTCAAGGGTGTGGTGGCTGCTCTCAATGCGGGCGATGAAGAAGCAGTGACCAGTCCGACCTTTACGCTGGTGCATGCGTATGAGGGATTGCAGGATGGTCGGCCAGTGCGGTTGATGCACCTGGACGTGTACCGGCTGGAAAGCGAACGGCAGCTGGCCACGCTGGGCCTGGCGGAGCTGATGGTCGATGATGCGCTGGTGCTGGTGGAGTGGGGCGAAAAATTTGCAAGCGTGACGGAGATGGCCGACGGCGTCATCCGGATCGAGTCGCTCGGAGCCGACCGTCGGCGGATCACGCTGTCGATGCCGGAAGCCGACGCCTGAGAGCCTGTGCTGGATTTTCGCGCGGCTGCTTCAGGCGTGGCGGATTCGGTTCAGATCGCTGCGAGCGCCTGATCGAGGTCGGCAATGAGGTCGTCCTTGTCCTCAATTCCGATCGACAGACGCACCAATCCTTCGGTGATGCCCATCTCGAGCTTACGCTCCGGACTGAGCGCCGCGTGGGTGGTCGTGGAAGAGTGCGAAGCCAGCGACTCGACGCCGCCGAGGGACTCCGCGTTGAGGAATATCCGAATGGCAGCGAGGAATTTGCCTGCTGCTTCGCGGCTGCCGATCTCGATGCTCATCATGGAGCCGAAGCCTTTCTGCTGACGCGCGGCGAGCGCGTGCTGCGGATGCGAAGCGAGGCCCGGATAGTTGACGCGATGGACCTTGGGGTGCGCGGCGAGCCAGGACGCGATGGCGCGTCCGTTTTCCTCGTGCTGGCGCATGCGCAGCGGCAGGGTTTTGATGCCGCGCAGAACGAGGAAGCATTCGAGCGGCGAAAGCGTGGCGCCGACGGCCTTCTGCACGAGCAGGGTGCGCTCGGCCTGCTGCTGCGTGGTGGTGATGAGCGCGCCGCCCAGTCCGTCCGAATGGCCGTTGAGATACTTCGTCGTCGAGTGCATCACGATATCGGCGCCGAGTTCGAGCGGGCTTTGCAGCACGGGCGACAGGAAGGTGTTATCGACGCTGACCTCAATGCCGTGCGCGTGGGCAATCTCGGCCACGGCTCGAATGTCGGTGAGCTGCATCAGGGGATTGCTGGGTGTCTCGCAGTAGATGAGTTTTGTATTGGGGCGAATGGCAGCCTTCAGCGCGTCGAGGTTGCCCATGTCCACGTACTGGATCGCGATGCCGTAATGGGCGATGATCTGGTCGAGCAGGCGCGCCGTGCCGCCGTAGACGTTGTGGGAGCAGATGAGGTGATCGCCTGCGTGCAGATGTGCCAGCAGCGCAGAGATGGCGGCCATTCCAGTGGCGAAGGCGAAGCCCTTGACGCCAGGCCGACCATTGCTCTCCAGTGCCGCAAGCGCCAGTTCCAGGCGGTCGCGCGTGGGATTTCCGGCGCGGGAGTAGTCCCAGCCCTTGTCGGTGCCAATACCGGTTAGCTCAAAGGTGGAGGAAAGATACAGTGGAACGTTGACGGCTCCTGTGAGTGGGTCCGGGTGCTGACCGGCGTGCACGGCAAGAGTGTCGTACTTGTAAGAAGACATGCGTCTACCTCAGAGGGGATAGGAACTCTATTCCTATCAGGGTATCGCGTCGATGGCGCAGGCTGAAAGCACAGACGCGCTGCGAGGCAGGGGGGGGGGGGGGGGGGATGCGC